>NZ_JBHSBM010000013.1:340529-359680 GCF_042650625.1 Planomonospora corallina | reverse complement strand
CCGTCGATGAAACTGATGGTGCCCGCTTGGGCGTTGCCGACCAGCAGCACGTCCCGGAGCGAATCCGCCGTCGCCGTCACGTTCGTACCGGCGACGGTGACGGCGGTGATGCTCAGGAGGGCTGCCAGCCGGCGGAGACGCGTGCGGAGGGCAGAACGAGAGAAGGTCATCTCCGCTCCCTTCGATTCCCCCGATAACGGACACGTCAGACGACTTTCTGTGACATGCGCCACATTTGATAGAGGTCCGCCGCCAAAAGCCCTGTCAGTGAGCTGTCATCCGGCGACAAGTCCGGGCCATCACCCGCTGGACGGACCCCGACGCCGGGATCCGGGTGGTTCCTGCCTCCTTCGGGGGCGGTTCCGGCCCGTGAACAGGGCGATCACCAAGGAAAAGGGCTCCGTTATCGTCCCTTACATGGGGAAAATCTATGACAAGCTCAACGACCGGCTGCGCGCGTTCATCGGAGCCCAGCCGGTCTACTTCGTTGCGACCGCTCCCGAGCAGGGCGGTCACGTCAACGTCTCCCCCAAGGGGTACCCCGACACCTTCACCATCATCGACGACACCACCGTCGCCTACCTCGACCTCGACGGCAGCGGCGTGGAGACCATCGCCCACCTCCGGCAGAACGGCCGGATCACCATCATGTTCTGCGCGTTCTCCGGACCGCCCAAGATCCTGCGCCTGTACGGCACCGGCCGCGTCGTCGTCCCGGAGGACCTCGGCTTCCCCGAGCTGCTCAAGCGGTTCGGCCCGCACCCCGGCGTGCGGTCGATCATCGTCGTCGACTGCGACCGCATCTCCGATTCCTGCGGCTACTCCGTTCCCTTCATGACCTTCGACGAGGACCGCACCCTGCTGGACGAGTGGGCCCAGCGCAAGGACACCCAGGCCAAGCGTGCCTACCGGGCGAAGAACAACCGCGAGAGCATCGACGGCCTCCCCGGCCTCTCCGCAGATGAGACCGACCCGGCCGGCCTGCGCTCCTGACGCCGCGCCGGAGACCGTTTCCACTCCGACCGGCGTCCACTCCCGCCCGCATCCACTCCGGATGGTGCCCATCTCGTTCGATCTCGCGTGACCCGGTGCCGGGCGCCGGGTCCGTTCCGGCGGCCGGCGCTCGGCGGCGGGCTGCGCCGCGCCGTTCCCGCACACCTCGCAGAGGAGGAGCAGCGCCCGCGGCAGCCGTCGCCCGGCCGGCGGGCCGCGCCGCGCCGCGCCGCGCCGCGCCGGGATGAATTTCCCGCGAGTCGGCACCTAACTTGAATGCTTCGCCATATTGTATTGTTCGTGTCTATGAAGGTAGGTTCGGCGCCATGACCGCACCCAAGACTCCGACGACCGCCGAGGAGCTGCGCAGGGCAGGCCTGCGGGTGACGGCCGCCCGCGTCGCGCTGCTCGAGACAGTCCGGGACGGTGACCACCTCGACGTCGAGGCGATCGCCTCCGGGGTGCGTGATCGGGTAGGCCACATCTCCCTTCAGGCCGTGTACGAGGCCCTCCACGCGCTCACCGCGGCGGGACTCGTGCGTCGCATCGAACCGGCCGGCAGTCCGGCCCGGTTCGAGGGGCGCGTCGGGGACAACCACCACCACGTCATGTGCCGGTCATGCGGTGTCGTCGCCGATGTCGACTGTGCGATCGGTGAGGCGCCCTGCCTGACCGCGTCCGAGAGCCACGGCTTCCTGATCGACGAGGCCGAGGTCATCTACTGGGGCCTGTGCCCCGGCTGCTCCACCGCTCGCACTGCCTGAACATCTTCATTCCCTCGTTCCCTCATCCGGAGGATTTCCATGTCCGAGAACCACGACGCGATCGTCACAGACCCGAAGACGGAGGGCGAAGCCGGCGGCTGTCCGGTCGCGCACGGGCGTGCCGCGCACCCGACCCAGGGCGGCGGAAACCACCAGTGGTGGCCGGAGCGGCTCAACCTGAAGATTCTCGCCAAGAACCCCGCCGTGGCCAACCCCCTCGGTGAGGACTTCGACTACGCCGAGGCGTTCAAGAGCCTCGACCTGGCCGCCGTGAAGCGGGACGTCGCCGAGGTGCTGACGACCTCGCAGGACTGGTGGCCGGCCGACTACGGCAACTACGGCCCGCTCATGATCCGGATGGCGTGGCACAGCGCGGGCACCTACCGGATCAGCGACGGCCGCGGCGGCGCCGGGGCCGGTCAGCAGCGCTTCGCCCCCCTCAACAGCTGGCCGGACAACGCGAACCTCGACAAGGCCCGCCGCCTGCTCTGGCCGGTCAAGAAGAAGTACGGCAAGAAGATCTCCTGGGCCGACCTGCTGATCCTCGCAGGCAACGTCGCCCTGGAGACGATGGGCTTCAAGACCTTCGGCTTCGCCGGCGGCCGTGCGGACGTATGGGAGGCCGACGAGGACGTCTACTGGGGTCCCGAGACCACCTGGCTCGGCGACCAGCGCTACAGCGGCGACCGCGAGCTGGAGAACCCCCTCGCCGCGGTCCAGATGGGCCTCATCTACGTCAACCCGGAGGGCCCGAACGGCAACCCGGACCCGCTCGCCTCGGCGCGCGACATCCGTGAGACGTTCCGCCGGATGGCGATGAACGACGAGGAGACGGTCGCCCTGATCGCGGGTGGCCACACCTTCGGCAAGACCCACGGCGCGGGCCCGGCCGACCACGTCGGCCCCGACCCCGAGGCCTCCCCGATCGAGCAGCAGGGCCTGGGCTGGAAGAGCACCTTCGGCACCGGCAAGGGCGGCGACACGATCACCAGCGGTATCGAGGTCACCTGGACGAACACCCCGACCCAGTGGGACAACAGCTTCTTCGAGATCCTGTTCGGCTACGAGTGGGAGCTGACCAAGAGCCCCGCCGGCGCCCACCAGTGGAAGCCGAAGGGTGACGCCGGCGCCGGCACCGTCCCGGACGCCCACGACCCGTCCAAGCGCCACGCCCCGGGTATGACGACGGCCGACCTCGCGCTCCGGTTCGACCCGATCTACGAGCAGATCTCGCGGCGGTTCCTGGAGAACCCCGACGAGTTCGCGGACGCCTTCGCCCGCGCGTGGTTCAAGCTGACCCACCGCGACATGGGCCCGGTCGCCCGCTACCTCGGCCCGGAGGTCCCGAGCGAGGTGCTGCTCTGGCAGGACCCGCTCCCCGAGCGGACCTACGGGCTCGTCGACGCCGATGACATCGCCGCCCTCAAGGGCAAGGTCCTGGAGTCGGGCCTGTCGGTCTCCGACCTGGTGTTCACCGCCTGGGCGTCGGCCTCGTCCTTCCGCGGCAGCGACAAGCGCGGCGGCGCCAACGGCGCGCGCATCCGCCTCGAGCCGCAGAGCGGATGGGAGGCCAACGACCCCGACCGGATCGCGCCGGTGCTGCGCGCCCTGGAGGGGATCCAGGAGTCCTTCAACGCCGCCCAGACCGGCGGCAAGGGGATCTCGCTCGCCGACCTGATCGTGCTCGGCGGCTGCGCGGCCGTCGAGAAGGCCGCCAAGGACGCCGGTTTCGACGTCGAGGTGCCCTTCACTCCGGGCCGCGTGGACGCCTCGCAGGACCAGACCGACGTGGAGTCGTTCGCCGCTCTCGAGCCGGTGGCCGACGGGTTCCGCAACTACCTCGGTAAGGGCAACCGGCTGCCTGCCGAGTACCTGCTGCTCGACCGGGCGAACCTGCTGAACCTGAGCACCCCCGAGATGACGGTCCTCGTCGGCGGTCTCCGCGTCCTGGGCGCCAACTACAAGCAGTCGCCGTTCGGCGTCTTCACCAAGGCCCCCGGAAAGCTGACCAACGACTTCTTCGTCAACCTGCTCGACCTGGACACGGAGTGGACGGCGGCGTCCGAGGACGCGAGCACGTTCGAGGGCCGCGACGCCGCCGGTTCGATCAAGTGGACCGGCACCCGCGCCGACCTCGTCTTCGGGGCGAACTCCGAGCTCCGCGCGGTCGCGGAGGTCTACGCGAGCGACGACGCGAAGGAGAAGTTCGTGAACGACTTCGTCGCGGCGTGGGACAAGGTCATGAACCTCGACCGGTTCGACCTGGCCTGATCGGTGATGCCCGGGCCGGCCCGCATGGGCCGGCCCGGGCATCGAACGGCCCGCCGTTCCTTCCGGGGCGGACGGGCCCGAGGATCGGCCCTTCAGCGCGGACACGGACGCCCGCCGCAAGAAGGTCACCGGGCGGCCCGGCGGCTCAGCGGCGGTAGCCTGCCATCCGCTCGAGACGGGCGACCCGCTCCGCGGTGGGCGGATGGGTGGAGAACATCCGGCCGATCCCCGCGCCGCGGAAGGGATTGGCGATCATCAGGTGCGAGGTGGAGGCGAGGCGGCCGTTCTCCGGGAGCGGGAGCTGCCGCGCTCCCATCTCGATCTTCCGTAGCGCGGAGGCGAGGGCGAGCGGGTCACCGGTCAGCCGGGCGCCCGACTCGTCCGCCTGGTATTCCCGGGAGCGGGAGATGGCCATCTGGATCATTCCCGCGGCGACCGGGCCGAGCACCATCATGAGCAGCGTGCCGAGGAAGCCGGGCCCCTCGTCGTCGTCTCCGCCACCGAAGAACATCCCGACGTAGCCGAGATAGGTGATCATCGTGGCGAGCGCGCCGGCCACCGAGGAGATCAGGATGTCCCGGTTGTAGACGTGGGAGAGCTCGTGCCCGATGACCCCGCGCAGCTCCCGCTCGTCCAGGAGCTGAGTGATGCCGTAGGTCACGCAGACCGCGGCGTTGCGGGGGTTGCGTCCGGTGGCGAAGGCGTTGGGCTGCATGGTCGGCGAGACGTAGAGCCGGGGCATGGGCTGGCGGGCCTCGGTGGAGAGCTCACGCACGATCCGGTAGAGGATCGGCTGCTCGACCTCGCCGACCGGCCGGGCACGCATCGCGGACAGCGCGATCCGGTCGGAGAAGAAGTAGGCGAAGCCGTTCCCCAGCAGTGCGACGACGACCGCGAGCTGCACGCCGGTGCCGCCTCCCAGCCAGGCTCCCACCGCGATGATCACCGCGGAGAGTGCGCCCAGAAGGATCGCGGTGCGCAGACCGTTGTGCCGCACGACATTCCCCTTGCGGTCGGTGCTGGTTCTACAGGGACAACGTCCGCGGTCCGGTCGAGCGTTCCCCACGACGGCCCGGCCGGAGGCGGAGAGCACGGCCGCCCTGTTACAGGCGGGCACGGCAGCCCTGTTCCAGGATGGGCACGGCCGCGCAGGTGAGGGGACGGCTCCTGCGGTGCCGGGCGCGCATCGCTCCGGCCGGGCCCCGAGGCCCCGGGCGTTCAGCCGCCTGCCGCGCTCCGAGGTCCCGGGCGTTCAGCCGCCTGCGGCACTCCGAGGTCTCGGGTGCTCAGTGCTCCGGCCGGGCCCTGAGCTCCCGAGCGCCCGACCTCCTGTCGCGCCCTCGGGCCTCAGATCTCGGATGCTCGGTCTCCCGTCACACGCCGGGGCCCGGACTTCGGTCCCCGAGCGCGCTCAGCGGGAAGAGAGCACCTCGGGGACCAGGTCGAGCACCAGCTGGGGCGCCGCCGAGAACGCCACCGCCACCACGCCGGCCAGGGCGATCGCCACGCCCGCGGGCAGCCGGCCGGTGCGCGGACCGCGTGTGCCGGCGGCCGTACCGACCTCGTCTCCGCCGCTGCCGCCACCGCCGCCTCCCCCGGGACCACCGTTGCCGCCGGTGCCGACACCGGGGCCGGCGGTGACACTGATACCGGCGGTGGTACCGGGGCCGGCTGCGGTGTCCGGTGCGTGCGCCGGAGCGGGGGTGAGGATGCGTGCCGCCCAGGCGACGTAGTAGTAGAGGCCGACCACGGTGTTGACCGCCATCACCGCGGCCAGCCATGCCCCGCCCCCGTCGATGATCTCCCGGAAGACCACGATCTTGGCGAAGAGCCCGGCCAGTCCAGGCGGCAGCCCGGCCAGGCAGATCAGGAAGAACACCAGCGACAGCCCTGCCATCGGGCTGCGGAACGCCAGGCCCCGGTAGGCGTCGAGCCCGTCCGGCCCGCCCTGCCTCGACACCAGCGTGACCACGGCGAACGCACCGAGGTTCATCGCGGCGTAGAACACCAGGTAGGCGATCGAGGCGCCCGCCGCCTCACGGCTCTGCACGCCGAGCGGGGCGAGGATGTAGCCGGACTGGGCGACGGAGGACCAGGCGAGCAGGCGGACGGGGTGGCTCTGGCGGAGCGCCAGGAGGTTTCCGGTGGTCATGGTCAGCGCGGCCACGACCGCGACGACCGGGACCCACATCGCCGCCTGGGCGGGCAGTGCGGCGACCAGGATGAGGATCAGGCCCGCGAAGCCCGCCGCCTTGGAGATCACCGAGAGCAGCGCCGCGACCGGGACCGGCGCCCCCTGGTAGACGTCCGCGGCCCAGGAGTGGAACGGCACCGCCGCGATCTTGAAGGCGAACCCGGCCAGGACGAGCACCGCGGCCACGGTGAACACGGGCGGCAGCTCGTAGACGACCTGCAGCGAGGAGACGTATGCCTGGTCTGTGGCCTGGCCTGCCGCGGGTCCCAGAGCCGCCGGGTCGAGGCCGCCGGGCGACCACGGCACATGGTCCTTCAGGGCCTGCGCCAGCCGGTCGAGGTGGACGCTCCCGGTCACGCCGTAGAGCAGGGAGACACCGAAGAGCATCACCGCTGTGGAGACCACCGAGACCAGGAAGAGCTTGACCGCCGCCTCCGAGCCGCGGCCGTCGTACCGCCTGAGCGCGGTGAGCGCGAAGACCGGGAGCGAGACCAGCTCCAGGGCGACCACCAGCATGACCAGATCGCGGGCGGCCGGCAGGGCCACCGCGCCGGTCAGGACGCAGAGCAGCAGGAAGTACCACTCGCCGACGGGGACGTCTCCCGAGGAGAGCTCCGTGGCCGACAGCAGCACCACGACGACTCCGGCCGCCAGGGCCAGCCCCGCGAGGACCAGGGTGAAGCCGTCCACCACGAACGAGCACGAGGGGCCGGCCGCGAGGGCGGGCACCCCGCCTGGCAGAGGACCACCGGTGACGACCCCGCCGGTGAAGGGACCGCCGTTCACAGGAGCGGTCAGGCCCGTGCCGCTCCCCGCGGGGCCGGCCATTCCCTCGGGCACGCAGAAGGTCCGCAGAGGCCCTCCGGCGCGCAGTGCCTGCGACACCACCACGCCCAGCGCCCCGAGCACCCCGGCCAGCGCCACCGCGCCCAGCAGCGGCCGGGCGTACGGCCTGCGGGGCAGGAAGGCGTCCAGGATCAGCACCAGACCGCCGGTCAGCGCGAGGATCAGCGGCGGCGCGACCGCGTAGTAGTCGATCGACTGGATCACGGGGCCCCCACGAAGGTCCGGACCACCGGGTCGGTGATGAGGAGGAGCGCCTTCGGCCAGAGGCCGAACAGCAGGATCAGCGCGACCAGCGGCGCCCAGGCTGCCGCCTCATGGGCCATGACGTCGCGGAGTCGTGCGCCGCCGCCCGTGACGGTTCCGTCTTCCGGCGTGCTCCCGGCTCCTGTCCCACGGCCTGCGGCGACGCCGCCTCCGGTGTCGATCCCGCCACCGGGGTCGATCGTGGTCGTCGCCGTGCTCCCGCCCCCGGCGAGTGCGGGGGCGTGGACGGTCTCGGTCGGGCGGCCGTGGGTGACGCGGGAGAGCATGACCAGGAAGTAGGCGGCGGTCAGCACGGTGCCGAGGCCGCCGACGGCCATGAAGGTCAGGAAGAGCGGCCGGGAGAGGCCCGGGGCCGGTTGGAAGGCGCCGAGCAGCGCGAGCATCTCCCCCCAGAAACCGGCCAGGCCGGGCAGGCCGAGAGAGGCGATGGCCGCGAAGGTCAGCAGGGAGCCGAGGTGCGGCAGGCGGACCAGCATGCCTCCGCCGAGCGTGGGCATGTCGGCGGTGCCGTACCGCTCCTTGACCGCGCCGGCGACGAAGAACAACAGGCCGGTGATGAGGCCGTGCGCGATGTTGCCGAACAGCGCGGCGTTGATCCCGACCGGGGTGAGCGTGGCGAGGCCGAGCAGCACGAACCCCATGTGGCCGATCGAGGAGTAGGCGATCAGGCGCTTCAGGTCGCGCTGGGCCAGGCAGGCCAGGCAGCCGTAGACGATGCCGACCACCGCGAGGGCGCCGAGCCAGGGGGCGACGGCGGTGGCCCCGTCGGGCAGGACGGGGATCGCGATGCGGGCGAAGCCGTAGGTGCCCATCTTGAGCAGCACGCCCGCGAGCAGCACGGACCCGACCGTGGGCGCCTCGGTGTGGGCGGCCGGCAGCCAGGTGTGCAGCGGCCACATCGGGGTCTTGACCGCCAGTCCGGCGCCGACCGCCAGGAAGGCGATGATCTGCACCGACCGGGACATGCCGGCGCCGTGGGCCCGGGCGAGGGCGACCATGTCCAGCGTGCCGGTCTGCGCCCAGATGAGCAGCAGGCCGAGCAGGAGCACGACCGAGCCGAGCAGCGTGTAGAGGATGAACTTGGTCGCCGCCGCGCGCCGGGCACCGCCGCCCCAGACGGCGATCACGAAGTACATCGGGATGAGGACGACCTCGAAGAAGACGAAGAAGAGCAGCAGGTCCAGCGCGAGGAACGTGCCGATCATGCCGACTTCGAGGACGAGCAGGGTGAAGACCAGGGCCCTGGGGCGGTTCCCGCCGGGCCTGGGCCGCAGCAGCTGCCCGGGGCCGTCGGCCCGGCCCCAGCACAGGTAGACGAAGCAGAGGAAGGTCAGCAGCGCGGTCAGCACGACCAGCGGCAGTGAGATCCCGTCGACGCCGAGATGGAACCTGAGGTCCAGGCCCGGGATCCAGGCCAGGTCCGTCGTGAACTGCGTCCGGGCCGGGTCCGCGTGGTCGAACCCGGCCGCCAGCGCCACCGCCAGCAGGAACGTGATCCCGGAGACGGCCGGCCCGTACAGCCGCAGCAGCCGGCCTCCGGCCCGGGCCTCCATTCTCAGCGGCACCAGGAGCCCGGCGGCGCCGGCCAGCGGCACGCCGAGCAGGGCGATCGGAATCCAGTTCACCGCGCGACCACCTCACCCGGCGGGACAAGAAGGAGCGGGCGCCTCCGGGCGCCGCCGCCGGAGCACGGGGCGCACGGGGAGCACGGGCAGGGGAGCAGCTCCGGCGAAGATGACGAGGACGGATCCGTCCGGGCGCTCCCGACTGTCCTGGTCTCGTGCGCCCCGGCCCGTCCCGGCGGTGGGAAAGGACCGCTCATCCGAGCATCACCGTCCCCACCGCGATGAGCAGCACGCCCGCGAGCAGGCCTGTGACGTACAGCTGGACGTTGCCGTTCTGCACGAGGCGCAGGACGCCCGACGCGCCCAGCGCGGCCCGGCCGGAGCCGCGTACCGCACCGTCCACCACCCGGTCGTCGGCGCGGGCGACCAGGCGGGCGAGAACGAGGACCGGGCCGGCGACGACCGCCCGGTAGACGGAGTCGATGTGGAAGGCCTGCTCGCAGGGGGCACGGAACGGGCCGAGCATCCGGGCCGGGTCCGCCGCCGGGTCGCTCCGCCAGGCGGCGTAGACGGCACCGGCTCCGAGCAGCGCCACGGCGACGCTCACCGCGGCCGTGCCCCAGTGCACGCCGTCCACACCGATGAACCCCAGCAGCAGGGCGGGGACCGCGAGCACGAGGATCGGCCAGCGCATGGCCGCCGGGGCCTCGTGGACCTCGGCCGGGTGAGCCGTGCCGGGGGCGGATCCACGGGCGGAGGATCCGTGAGTGGATCCGGGGACGGATCCGGCGGCCGTGCCGGAGACGGCTCCGTCGGCCGCGGTGGCGGGGCGCCGGCGCTCACCGAAGAAGGTCCGCAGCCAGGCACGGGTGGCGTAGGCGCCGGTCACGGCGACGGTGGCCAGGGCGCTGCCGTACAGCAGCAGGGCGGCGGCGTCGGTGAGCGGCCCCTGCGTGACGGCGCGCTCGACGGCGATCAGAACCTCGTCCTTGCTGAAGAACCCGCTGGCCGGGGGGAGGCCCATCAGCGCGGCGAAGCCGATCGTCATCGCGGCGAAGGTGACGGGGAGCTCCCGGCGCAGCCCGCCCATCGTGCTCATCAGGTTGGAGCCGACCGCGTGGATGACCGCCCCGGCGCAGAGGAAGAGCAGGGCCTTGAAGGCGCCGTGGGTGACCAGGTGGAAGACCGCGGCTCCGCCGGATCCGGCGGCCAGGGCCGCCGCCATGTAGGCGAGCTGGCTGATCGTGGAGTAGGCGAGGACGCGTTTGAGGTCGTCCTGGGCGAGGGCGGCGAGCGCGGCCCCGAGCATGCCGAGCGCGGCCAGGACGGCCAGCACGTCCAGGGTGGGACCCGCCTGGAGGAAGGCGGGGTGGAGGCGGGCGACGACGAAGATGCCGGCGGCGACCATGGTCGCCGCGTGGATGAGCGCGCTGATCGGGGTCGGACCGGCCATCGCGTCCGGCAACCAGGTGTGCAGCGGGACCTGGGCGCTCTTGCCGGCCACCCCGGCGAGGAGCAGCATGGTCGCGGCGACGACCGTGCCGGAGGACATCTCCGGGAGCGCGGCCAGGACGTCTGCGATCTTGAAGCTGTCCGCCGCCGCGCCGAGCACGAAGATCCCGAACAGGAAGCCGAGGTCGCCGAGGCGGGTGACCAGGAACGCCTTGACCGCCGCCCGGGAGTTGGCCCGTTTCTCCCACCAGTGGCCGATCAGCAGGTAGGAGCACAGGCCCATGACCTCCCAGCCCACATAGAGGACGAGGAGGTCGGCCGCGTAGACGACCAGCAGCATCGCGGCGGTGAACAGGCTGATGAAGGCGCTGTAGGAGGGATAGCGGCGGTCGTCGCGCAGGTAGCCGGTCGAGTAGATCTGGACGGCGAGCGCGACCACGGTGACCAGGACCGCGATGGAGGTGGACAGGCCGTCGAGGTGGAGACCGAGCGAGATCGGCACCGAGCCCGTATCGATGACGGTGAGCGTCCCGGTGACGCCCTCCCCGGCGGCCTGCCCCGCCCCCGCCTCGGGGGCGGATGCCCCGGGGACCGGGAACGGCTCCCCTCCTCCGCGCCGGCTCCGGTCGCTCCAGGCCAGCAGGATCGCCAGAACCGCGGAGACCGCCGTGGGCAGGACGGCGATCCAGGCGGCCCGGCGGTTCGCGGCCGTGTCGGCCGGTCCGCCGCGGGAGTGGCCCGGCCACCGCGCTCCGAGCAGCGCGACGGCCGCGGCCAGGAACGGCAGGGCGATGGCGAGGACGGCGAGGGTGATCACGGCGTCACCGTTCCGGGGAGGTGTCGTCGGGGGCGGGCTCGGCGTCGGAGGCGGGGCCGGGCTTCCCGGAGACGGTGCCCGCGGGGCCGGAGGCCGTGGACGCGGCGGGCGCGGAGGCGGCGGTGTGCTGGAGAGAGCCGGATCCGGGAGCGACGGGCTCCGGGGCGTCGGGCGTGGGGGTGCCGGGCTCGGCCAGGGTGCGGAGACGGTCGAGGTCCACGGTCCGGCGGTTGCGGTAGAGGGCGAGGATGATCGCGAGGCCCAGCCCGACCTCGGCGGCGGCGATCACGATGACGAAGAGCGTGAGGACCTGGCCGCTGTGGAGCCTGTCGCGCAGCCAGACGTCGAAGGCGACGAGGTTGAGGTTGACCGCGTTGAGCATGAGCTCGACCGACATCAGGACGAGGATGGTGTTGCGGCGGGCCAGCACGCCGTACACGCCGATGGAGAACAGCAGCGCCGAGACGACCGCCGGATAGACGAGGTGCACGTCAGTCCCTCCCGCGGATGTCGGTGCGGGAGATGACGATGGCGCCGACGAGGGCGGCCAGGAGCAGGACGGAGAGCGCCTCGAAAGGGAGCACCCAGGTGCGGAAGATGCCCGCGCCGAGCTCCTCCGCCGAGCCGCGGCCGGGGTCGAGCGGGGCGTAGGCCGTGCGGAAGCCGTCGACGACCACGGTGACCAGCACGGCCGCGGTCGCGAGCGCGACGATCGCGGCGGCGGCCCTGTTGCCGCTGTCGAGGTCGGCGGCCCTGCCGATCGGGGCGCGGGTGAGCATGATGCCGAACAGGAGCAGGACGACGACGGCCCCGACGTAGATCAGCACCTGGACCCAGGCGACGAACTCGGCCGTCAGGACCAGGTAGCACCCGGCCAGCGCGCCGAAGCAGACGACCAGCCAGAGTGCGGCGTGGACGAGCTGCCTGGTGGTCACGACGAGCAGCGCCGAACCGACGGCCAGCACGCCGAGCAGGAGGAAGACGATCTCCTGCCCGGTCGGCGACAGGTAGGACGGCACTGCTTCCGTCACGGCTTCTCCTCGCCTCCGTCCGGATCCGTGGCAGAAGTCTCTCCCGGCGCGCTCTTCCCGGGGGGCTCGCCACCCGCGGCTGTGGATGACTTTCCACCGGCCGGACCACCTGTGGACGGACCGCCCTGCGCCACCGGACCGTCTGCGGCCGGACCGCCCTGCGGAGAACCGCCCTGGGCTCCCCGAGGGGAATCTCCCTGCGGGGAACCGCCCGGGGGCGGTCCCTCCTTCTTCGGGAGCGATCCCGGCGGCCTGATCGCCCGGACGCTGGAATGGCCGGCCGACGCCCTGCGGGCCGGGCGGGCCGGCCTACCGGGCTCCGGCCGATCCGCCGACCCGGCGGGTCCTTCCGTTTTCTCCGGCGCGGTGGGCCCTTCCGTTTTCTCCGGCGCGGTGGGCCCTTCCCGCCCCGCAGGCCCGGCGGGTCCTCCCGGCCTTCCCTGACCGGTGGGCGCCTCCTGCCCCTCCGGCCCTCCGGAAGGCCCCCGGCTCCGGCTTCCCGGCTCCCCGGACCCCGCGGGCTCCCTGGACCCTGCGGGCTCTTCAGGCCCCGCGGCACGCCGGGGCTGCCCGGGACCCGCCTGCCGCTCGGCGGGCTCCCGCCCTGCCGGCTCCGCCCGCTCCTCACCGGCGGGAGCGGTCCCCGCGGACGCCGGAGCCGGGGCGCCGGACGCGGTGTCCTTCGGGCGGGCCTGGGCCGCCGGGCGGGCCGGACGGGAGGCCGCCGCGAGCTCCTTGGGCGGCTCGGCGTTGGGCTCGTGGGCGGGCGGCGGCGGTACGGACTGCGCCCAGCCGGACAGCGTGTCCCGCTCGTGCACGAGATTGCGGATGTCCCCCTCGGCGTACTCGAACTCCGGCGCCCAGAACAGCGCGTCGAAGGGGCAGACCTCGATGCAGATCCCGCAGTACATGCAGAGCGAGAAGTCGATGGCGAAGCGGTCGAGCACGTTGCGGGCGCGCGGCCGCCCGCCCTCCGGGGCCGGCAGGGTCTCCTTGTGGGAGTCGATGTAGATGCACCAGTCGGGGCACTCGCGGGCGCAGAGCATGCACACCGTGCAGTTCTCCTCGACGAGCGCGATCACGCCCCTGCTCCGGGCCGGCAGGTCCGGCCTGACCTCGGGGTACTGCTGGGTCACCGACCGGCTCAGCATGTGCCGGAGGGTGATCGTCAGCCCTTTCGCCAGTCCCACTCCTGGTATCCGCGCCACTTGACCATCATGACGCACCACGGGGCGGCCGGGAATGCGCGGGCTCCCGGGAAAGCACGGAAAGCACGGACGGCGGGGACGGCGCGGAAGGCTCTGTCCACAGGTTGTCCACAGGGGTTGTCCACAGCCTGTGTGTTCGATTGACGGCTTCCTCCCGGAAGTCCACCGACGGAGGGACTGCAAGGTCCGCCGGATATACGTATTGTTCGCCCATGTCCCAGCAGTACGGCTCCGCCTGGCACCCGTCGCCGAAACCCCCCTCCTCCAACACCGGCTGGAGCGTGGTGTGGGCGCTCGTCCCCCTGTTCACCTGCGGTTTCGGTACCCCGTTCATCATGGGGCACGCCGCACGGCGGCTCCGGAGCACCGCCCTCGTCATCGCCACCGCCCTCTACACCCTCGGCATGGGGGTCTTCATCATCGGGGCGGGCACCTACGGAGATTCCGACGCCATCCCGCGCTGGCTCGACATCCTGCTGACGATCGGCCTCATCGGCTCCTGGCTCGGCGGGCTCGGCCACGCGCTGATCATCCGCGGCCGGGTGTTCGAGCAGCGGCCTTCCTTCGGGGGGCAGCCCTACCACTCCCCGGCGCACCACCCGGTCCCGCACGCGCAGCCGTACGCTCCGGCGCCCGTTCAGCCCGCCTACCCGCAGCACACCCAGCCCTCCGCGCAGCACCACACCCCGGTCCCGCCGCCCGTCCAGCCGCACTACCAGCGGAACACGCTCTACAGTCCCCAGTCCCCGCCCCCGAACATGCAGTTCGCGCAGTCCGACCGGCCCGCGCAGGAGTGGATCGGGCCGTACCGGGTGATCGACACGCTGGGCCGGGGCGGTCAGGGGACGGTCCACCTCGCGATCGACCCGCAGGGGCGGAAGGTGGCGATCAAGGTCCTGCACGAGCACTTCGCGGCCGACCAGAACGCCCGGGAGCGGTTCCTGCGGGAGGTGGAGGCCACGCGCAAGGTGGCGACGTTCTCCACCGCCCGGGTCCTGGACGTCAACATCACCGACGACCAGGCCTACGTCGTCAGCGAGTACGTGGACGGCGTCTCGCTGGAGCAGCTCGTCCGCGAGCAGGGGCCCCGCGACGAGGACGGCCTGACCCGGCTCGCCCTGGCCACGGCCGGCGCGCTGGCCGCCATCCACAAGGCGGGCGTGGTGCACCGGGACTTCAAGCCGGCCAACGTGCTGATCGGCTCCGACGGTCCCCGTGTGATCGACTTCGGCATCGCCAAGGCGCTCGACCGGGTCACGGTGACCTCCAGCGTCATGGGCACCCCCGCCTACATGTCCCCCGAGCAGCTCGCCGGGGAGCAGGTCGGCCCGGAGTCCGACGTCTTCAGCTGGGCCTCAACGATGATCTACGCGGCCTCGGGCCGGGTGGCCTTCGGTTCGGACACCATCCCGGCCATCCTCAACCGGGTGCTCAACCACCAGCCGGACCTGTCGTGCCTGCCCGCCTCGCTGGTCCCGCTGGCCGCCGCCTGCCTGGCGAAGAACCCCGCCAACCGGCCGACGGCCTCCGACATCATGCTCCGGATCGTCCAGTGACGCCCCCCCGGCGACGGGGCACGCCGCCGGGACGCTCATCCGGCGAGGACCCGCACGAGGCCGGTGAGCGCGAGCTGGACCAGCGCCAGCGGGACCAGGCCGGTCCAGGCGAGCCGCTGCAGCTGGTCCTCGCGGAGCCGGGGGTAGCTCACCCGGACCCAGATCACCACGAACACCAGGGCGAAGACCTTCAGGAGCGTCCAGACGGGTCCGGGGAGCAGCGGGCCGTGCCAGCCGCCGAGGAAGAGCACGGTGGTCAGCGCCGAGAGCACGATGATCCCGGCGTACTCGGCCAGCATGAACAGGGCGAACCGGATGCCGGTGTACTCGGTCATCGGGCCCATGATGATCTCGGACTCGGCTATCGGCATGTCGAACGGCGGGCGGCGCAGCTCGGCGAGTCCCGCCGTGAAGAAGACCACGGCGCCGATCGCCTGCCAGGGCAGCCACCACCACTGCCAGGCCTCCACGATGCCGGGCAGGGAGAGCGTGCCCGCCGCCATCGCGGCGCTGGAGGCGGCCAGCACCAGCGGCAGCTCGTAGGAGACGAGCTGGGCGGCCGAGCGCATCCCGCCCATCAGCGAGTACTTGTTCCCCGACGACCAGCCGGCCATGATCGAGCCGAGCACGCCGACGCCCATCACGGCCAGCACGAAGAACAGGCCCGCGTCCAGGTCCACCCCGACCAGGCCGGGGCCGGCGGGGACCACGGCCAGCACCACGAGGTACGGCACCAGCGCCACGGCCGGGGCCAGGGCGAAGACCCGGCGGTCGGCGGCGGCCGGGATCACGTCCTCCTTCTGGAGGAACTTCACCCCGTCGGCGATCAGCTGGGCCCAGCCGTGGAAGCCTCCGGCGTACATGGGCCCGAGCCGGGCCTGCATGTGCGCCATGACCTTGTGCTCCATCTGCCCGGCGACCAGCGGCAGCACGAGGAAGGCCGCGAGGATCACGACGAGCCGGACGGCGATGTCGAGCACCTCAGCCATCACGCCTCCGTCTCCGGCTCACCGCCGTCTCGGGAATCCGGTCGGGAGCCATCCTCCCCCGGCCGGGCTCACCCGTCACGACCCTCCGGGCGGCCGGCGTCACGGGCACCCTCACGGACGGCGGCGCCCCAGTCCGCCGGCACGCCGGGCGGGAGCGTCCTGCGCCGGCTCGGCGAGCCCGCGTCGTGACCGGACTCGCCCGGCTCCTTGGCCCCCGGCCAGCCCTTGGCGACACGGGAGGCCAGCACGAACTCCTTGCGCAGCGGGAAGCCCTCGAACCCCTCGGGCAGCAGCAGCGGGACGAGGTTGGGGTGTCCGTCGAAGACCACGCCGAACATCTCGAAGGTCTCCCGCTCGTGCCAGTTCGCGCCCCGGAACACGCCGGTCGCGCTGGGCAGCCGGGGGTCCTCGCGCGGCACCCGGGTGCGCAGCAGCAGCCGCACCCGGGCGTCCGGGTCGTAGACGCAGGCGACGACCGAGAAGCCGTCGGACTGCTCGTCGACCCCGGTCAGCCAGTCGAGGAACACGCAGCCCCCGTCACGGGCGGAGGTCAGCAGGCCGATCCAGTCGCCGGGCGCCACGTCCACCGTGGTCTCGCCGTACGTCCGCGAGACCTGGGCGCGGGAGCCGTACCGCTCCTCGATCAGGGCGACGATCCTGGGGGTGTCCATCCCTCACCCACCCGGGGGGGCGTAACGCTCGCCCAGCGACTCGGCGGCGATCTTCTCCTGGAGCTTCATGATGCCGTGGAGCAGGGCCTCGGGCCGGGGCGGGCAGCCGGGCACGTAGACGTCCACGGGGATGATCTGGTCGACGCCCTTGGTCACGCAGTAGGAGTCCCAGTAGGGACCACCGGTGTTGGAGCAGGCGCCGAAGGAGATCACGTACTTCGGGTCGGGCATCTGCTCGTAGAGCCGCTTGACCGCCGGAGCCATCTTGTCGGTGACCGTGCCCGAGACGATCATCAGGTCGGCCTGCCGGGGGCCGTTGGCGAACGGGATCACCCCGAACCTGATGAAGTCGTGCCGGCTCATCGTGGTCGCGATGAACTCGATCGCGCAGCAGGCCAGGCCGAAGTTGAACACCCAGAGCGAGTAGCGCCGCCCCCAGTTGAGGATGAAGCGCATCGGTTTGGGCGCCAGCCGCGAGACCGGGCCCACCGTCGGCCCCGCCTCGGGCCGCACCGTGGGCATCGGGAGATCCGCCATGGGTCCATTCTCCCCCCGCGGGCCCCGCGGGGTCACGTCCAGGCGAGCACGCGTTTGCGCCAGGCGTAGAGGATGCCGAGCGCGATGAAGCCGAGGAAGACGAACATCTCCACCAGCGTGGCCAGGCCGAAGCCGGGCGCGGCGAAGACCGTCGCCCAGGGGAAGAGGAAGACCGCGTCCACCGCGAACACCACGTACAGGTAGGTGAAGACGTAGTAGCGCACCTGGGACTGGGCCCAGCCCTCGCCCACCGGGTCGACGCCGCACTCGTAGGTGGTGAGCTTCTCGGCGGTCGGCCGGTCGGGCCGGAGCATGCGGTTGGCGAACAGGGCGCCGGCGAAGACCGCGGCCCCGATCGCGAACAGCACGCCGACCACCGCGTAGGACCCGAAGTACCCGTCCATCGATCTCCTCCAGGGGATCCGCGGCGCCGACCGGCCACCCGGCGGCGCCCCTCACGCATCCGACATGCCTCGTCACCTAGTGGAGCGGTTAAACCTGAATCCGCCCAAGGCTCCTCCCCGGTCGTACCAAGAAAGAGTAAACCCGGCCATTCCCGCCCTACGGTGACTTTCATGCACAGAATGCGATTCGTCAGTGGAGTGACGTTACTCACCGTGACCATGATCGGGTGCAGTACCGCCACCACCTCTCTCGCATCGGACCGCCTGGTCCCGTCCGACCCCACGCTCATCGAGTACGCGGACCCCTCCCGCGTCCCGGGCCTGGACACGGAGACCATCACCGAGGGTGACTCCGGCGAACGCAACGTGCACATCACCTACCCCGTCCTGGCCGACGCCCCCCTCCTGTCCGCCAAGCTCCGCTCCGTGCTGACCGAGCGGCTCGCCCGCTTCACCGCGACCGCCTCCCCGGCCGCTTCTCCCGCCTCCCCGGCCGCCTCGCCGGCCGCTTCTCCCGCCTCCCCGGCCGTCCCCTCGGCCGCCTCCCCGGCCGCCGCCGGGGCGGACGGCGGCGCCCGCCCCGAGTTCAACGCGGACTGGCGGCTCGCCGCCGTCTCCGGCGAGATCGTCGGGGTACGGCTGAGCGTCGGCGAGTTCACCCGGCCCGGCTGGCGCGAGTCCCGGGCCACCGTCTGGTACGACCGGGTGGAGAAGCGGGCCATGGACTCCACCGGCCTGCTGCGCGGCCACGCGGAGCAGGCCGCCCTCGCCTCGCTGGTCCGGGCGGAGCTGGCCGGGCAGGGGCCCTGGGTGGACGCCGGCGCGGTCCGCGCCGACGGGCGCTTCCTCGACTCCATCGCCTTCAACCGGCACGGCGAGCTCGTCGTGGAGTTCGACGACTACCAGGTGGCCGCGGGCTCGCTCGGCCGGGTGGCGGTCGCCCTGCCGTCGGTCGCGACCGAGGCCCTGCTCTCCCCGTCCGGCCTGCGGGCGCGGCGGGCCGCCCTCCGCGCCGGCCGGGAGCCGGTAACGGCGCCCACCTCCGCGGAGATCAAGGCCGCCGCCGCCGCCACCCGGCCCCCGGCGCGCAGCTCGCGGGCGGGCGCGGTGGACTGCGCGACGGCCAAGTGCGTGGCGCTCACCTTCGACGACGGGCCGACCGCCGGGGTCGGGAAGCTGCTGGACGTGCTGGCCTCCCGCGGTGCGCGCGCCACCTTCTTCGTCACCGGCGCAGGCGCGGTCGCCCGGCCGGACCTGCTGAGGCGGATGAGCGCGGAGGGGCACCTGGTGGCCAACCACACCTGGTCCCACCGCGCCCTCACCTCCCTTCCGGCGGGCGAGGCGGCCTACCAGCTGAGCCGGGCCCAGGAGGCGATCGGCCATGCCACCGGGCAGGCCCCCACCCTGGTGCGCGCGCCGTACGGAGCGGTGGACGCGAAGGTCACCCGGGTCGCGCGCGAGCTGGGCCTGACCGTGACCGGCTGGGACGTCGACACGCTGGACGCGCGCGGACGCGACCCGGAGGCCGTCGCCCGGCGAGCCGCCGACGGCGCGCGGCCGGGATCCGTCATCCTGATGCACGACCTCGG
>NZ_JBHSBM010000013.1:120176-340514 GCF_042650625.1 Planomonospora corallina | reverse complement strand
TCCGCCGAGGCGGCCGGGGCGGTCGTGCGGCGGCTGGCGGCGGAGGGCTACGCCTTCGTCACCGTGCCGGAGCTGCACGGTCCCGCCGGGACACCGGCCGGGGCGCCGGAGGCGACGGCGGAGGTGGCGGCGGGCGGGAACGGCGCCGCCGGTCCGGCGACGTCGTAACTGGTCATAGCCGAAGGCTATGACCCCATAGCCGGAAGGGATGAGGGACCCTGACCTGGAGGACATATAGTTGGCGATCGTGACCCCTATCGTCCTCTTCGGCCGCCTGCACGTCGACCTGTGCCGGCTCGCCGCCGGCCTGTGTAGGGACGACCGTCCGCGATCGTGACCTGCGTGGTCTCCCCCCGGGCCGCAGGCACGACGCCCGAGCTCGACGCTCCACCGTCGCGGCACGCCGGGGGACTGCGACCCACGTCACACTCCCGCGCCGTGTGGAACGCGAAAGACTACGCGTGACCCCCGAGGGACCTAGCATGGAAGTAAACATGGTGGCAACAGCAAACGGCGCCTTTCGCGTCGAGGAGGACTGAGCTGTGACCAAGCAGGTTCAGCAACTCGACCGCGTGATCATCCGGTTCGCCGGCGACTCCGGCGACGGCATGCAGCTGACAGGAGACCGCTTCACGGCGGGCACGGCGGAGTTCGGCAACGACCTGTCCACGCTCCCCAACTTCCCGGCCGAGATCCGCGCCCCCGCAGGCACCCTGCCGGGCGTCTCGAGCTTCCAGCTGCACTTCGCCGACCACGACATCCTCACCCCGGGTGACGCGCCGAACGTGCTGGTCGCCATGAACCCGGCCGCGCTCAAGGCCAATCTCGGCGACCTGCCCCGCGGGGCCGACATCATCGCCAACACCGACGAGTTCACCAAGCGCAACCTGGCCAAGGTCGGCTACGAGGCCAACCCGCTGGAGGACGGCTCGCTGAGCGAGTGGCGGCTGCACGCCGTTCCGCTGACCTCGCTGACGGTCAAGGCGCTCGAGGGCTTCGACATCTCCAAGAAGGACGCCGAGCGCTCCAAGAACATGTTCGCCCTCGGCCTGCTGAGCTGGCTCTACCACCGGCCCACCGAGGCGACGATCTCCTTCCTGGAGAACAAGTTCGCCAAGAAGCCCGACATCGCCAAGGCGAACATCGCCGCCTTCCAGGCGGGCTGGAACTACGGCGAGACCACCGAGTCCTTCTCGGTCTCCTACGAGGTCAAGCCGGCCCAGCTGCCCCCGGGCGTCTACCGCAACATCTCCGGCAACCAGGCGCTGGCCTACGGCCTGATCGCCGCCTCCGTGCGCTCGCGGCTCCCGCTCTTCCTCGGGTCCTACCCGATCACCCCGGCCAGCGACATCCTGCACGAGCTCTCCAAGCACAAGCGGTTCGGCATCCGCACCTTCCAGGCGGAGGACGAGATCGCCGGCGTCGGCGCGGCGCTGGGCGCCTCCTTCGGCGGGGCGCTGGGCGTCACCACGACCTCCGGCCCGGGTGTGGCGCTGAAGGCCGAGACCGTCGGCCTGGCCGTCATGACCGAGCTGCCGCTGATCGTGGTGGACGTGCAGCGCTCGGGCCCGTCGACCGGCATGCCGACCAAGACCGAGCAGACCGACCTGCTGATGGCGATGTACGGCCGCAACGGAGAGTCGCCGCTCCCGGTCGTCGCGCCGATGTCGCCGAGCGACTGCTTCGACGCGGCCGTCGAGGCGGCCCGGCTCGCGATCAAGTACCGCACGCCGGTCATGCTGCTCTCCGACGGCTACCTCGCCAACGGCTCCGAGCCGTGGAAGGTGCCCGCCGCCGCCGAGCTGCCGGACATCTCCACCGAGTTCGCCACCGCGCCGGACGACGGCGAGACGTTCCTGCCGTACCTGCGCGACGAGGAGACGCTCGCCCGTCCGTGGGCGATCCCGGGCACCCCGGGCCTGGAGCACCGGATCGGCGGCATCGAGAAGGCCGACCGCACCGGCAACATCTCCTACGACCCCGACAACCACGACCGCATGGTCCGGATCCGCCAGGCCAAGATCGACGGGATCGCCAAGGACATCCCGGCGCTGGAGGTGGACGACCCCGACGGCCCCGAGGGCGGGACCCGCGTGCTCGTCCTGGGCTGGGGCTCCACCTACGGCCCGATCGCGGCGGCCGTACGGCGCATCCGCGCGAACGGCGGGAAGGTCGCCCAGGCGCACCTGCGGCACCTCAACCCGCTGCCCGCCAACACCGGCGAGGTGCTGAAGTCCTACGACAAGGTGCTGCTCCCGGAGATCAACCTCGGCCAGCTCGCGCTGCTGCTCCGCGCCCGCTTCCTGGTCGACATCATCAGCTACAACCGCGTGCGGGGGCTCCCGTTCAAGGCCGAGGAGCTGGCCGGCGTGATCCAGGATGTGATCGACAGTGAGTGACCTCCTCAACGGCCTCAACGGCAAGGGCCTGGCCCTGGTGCCCAAGTCCGACGCCAAGCAGTCGATGAAGGACTACAAGAGCGACCAGGAGGTCCGGTGGTGCCCGGGCTGCGGCGACTACGCCATCCTGGCCGCGGTGCAGTCCTTCGTCCCGGAGCTCGGCCTCAAGCGCGAGAACATGGTGTTCGTCTCGGGCATCGGCTGCTCCTCCCGGTTCCCCTACTACATGAACACCTACGGGTTCCACTCGATCCACGGCCGCGCGCCCGCGATCGCCACCGGCCTGGCCGCCTCCCGGCCGGACCTGAGCGTCTGGGTGATCACCGGTGACGGCGACTCGCTCTCCATCGGCGGCAACCACCTGATCCACGCGCTCCGCCGGAACGTCAACCTCAACATCCTGCTGTTCAACAACAGGATCTACGGCCTGACCAAGGGCCAGTACTCCCCCACCTCCGAGGTCGGCAAGATCACGAAGTCCACCCCGATGGGCTCGCTGGACAAGCCGTTCAACCCGATCTCGCTGGCGCTCGGCGCCGAGGCGTCCTTCGTGGCCCGGACCATCGACTCCGACCGCAAGCACCTGCAGTCGGTGCTGCGCCAGGCCGCCGAGCACAAGGGCACCTCGCTGGTGGAGATCTACCAGAACTGCAACATCTTCAACGACGGCGCCTTCGACCAGCTGAAGGACCCGGAGCAGCGCGACGACATCACGCTGCGCCTGGAGCACGGGCAGCCCGTCGCCAGCGCCTCCAAGGCGGTGCGGCGGACCGCCGACGGCGGCATCGAGGTCGTGTCCCGGTCGGAGGTGGCCGAGAGCGAGATCCTCGTCCACGACGCCCACCGGTCCGACCCGTCGCTGGCCTTCGCGCTCTCCCGGCTGGACGAGCCCGCCTTCGAGCACGTCCCGATCGGCGTCTTCCGGAGCGTCGACCGCCCGTCCTACGACGAGCTGATGTCCGCGCAGCTGGAGGAGGCCACCGCCCAGCGCGGCGCGGGCGACCTCGACGAGCTGCTGCTGTCCGGGGACACCTGGCGCATCGGCTGACGTCCCGGCACGGTGCCGGGCCGGCGACCGGCCCGGCACCGCGGGGCGTTCAGGGCGGACGTGCGTCCGGGAGACCGGAGCGCGGGCCGCCCGGCGCCGCTCAGGGCGTGATCTTGTAGATGTGCGCGGTGTGCTCGGCCGCGAAGGCGTCCGTGAACCGGCCGCCCTCCACCGGGATCGTCCGCTCCTCGAAGAGCACCTCCACGCTCCCCGCCGAGGCGAGCGGGGGCGGAAGGGCCAGCGTGCGTTCTCCGGGGCCGCTGCCCTGCTCGACCATGGCGAACACGTAGTACGAGCCGTCGTGCTCCTTCAGCATCGTGTCGAGGCCCGCGCCGAAGGCGTGGGCGTACGACTGCGTGTTCAGCACCGGGGCCAGCTGCGTGATCTGCCTGTTCACCTCGGTCACCGCCGCCCGGGTCTGCGGATAGCAGTCACGCAGGACGTGCTGGCTGACGCAGGGGCCGCCGAAGTTGTGGTTGAAGTAGATGATGCCCCGCGCCTCGTGGATGAGCGACTGCATCACCGCGCCCCGGAGCTGCTCCGGCTTGATCTCCGTCCTGCCGTCCTCCATCGGCCAGCCGACCTCGATGAACGCGTAGATCGGCTGACGCTTGCCGTCCATGGCGTCCAGCTTGCGTTCCTTGTCCATGAGCAGGCCGTAGTTGGCGGCGCGCGGGCACTGCGCGCCCGGCAGGCCCAGGAAGTGCTCGGCCTCCTTGCAGACGGCCGGGTCGGTGTACCAGTACAGGTCCGTCGACGTGACGTCGGTGTAGCCGTTGACGAACTTCTCGGCCTCCGCCTCCGTCTCCCACATCGCCACGCCCTTGCCGTAGTTGGCGTAGTGCATGCGGCCGTCGCCCTTGGGCAGCCGGTCCTTCAGCGTGCGCATCGCGGTGTAGCCGCAGGGCTTGTCGGGCTGTGCGCACGGCTCGCCCTCACCGATCTTCTTTCCCGTCCACTCGCCGTCTCCGGCCCCGGCCCACATGTCGGCCTCGTCCGCGATCAGCCAGCCGACCGTCTCCGCCCCCGCCCCCGCGAGGGGCCGGTCGGTGATCGCCCACATGCCGTGCTTCCTGATGAGGGCGGTGTCGCTGTCCTCGGTCAGCGCGACGTAGGTGTTGAGTCCCGCCGCCTTGTCGGTGAGGACGTCCTTCTCCTCCCGGACCGACTCGAACCAGACGCCGATGGGGAAGAACGTGTCCTTGCTCCAGCCCGCGGCCTCGGCGGCGGGGTAGGCCCGGTAGTAGGCGGGTCCGCCCTCCCACGCGATCCTGGGCAGCGGCTCCGCGCTCGGGGAACCGCTCTGCAGGGTCAGCCACCCCACCACCAGCGCGACGACGGCCGCCAGCACCGGTAGATACCGTTTCTTGCCTCCGCTGCGGAACATGCCCCTCCCGGGAGCGCTCTGGGACGGTGTCGCGGCCATCGTCTCATCCGGCCGGCCTCTGGATCATTCGGCCAGTCGCATGAGTTCGGCCGCGCGGGCCGACCAGGCCGCGTGCGACACCGACGCGCGCAGCTCCTCGGGAGGCAGCGGCCCGCCCTCCTTCAGCGCCGTCCGGACCGCCTCGACGAAGGCCGCGGCGCCCGAGGCCGTGATCACCTGTTCCGGGTACCGCTCCAGCTCGCTGAAGGGCGTGCTGACCACCGGCAGGCCGAGGGCGAGGTACTCCTTCAGCTTGATCGGGTTGCTGTGCCTGATCCAGTCGTTGTCCAGCCAGGGCATGATCGCCACGTCGAAGCCCGAGCCGTAGGCCGGGATCCGCTCGTAGGGCCGGAATCCGAGCCAGTGCACGTTCGGGTGCCGGGTGAGCCGCTCGATCGGCCCGTTGGCGTCGCCGATCAGCACCAGGGAGGCCTCGGGCAGCTCCTCGGCCAGCCGGTCCAGCAGGTCGAAGTCGACCACGAAGTCGTCGAGCGCGCCGAAGAAACCGATCCGCGGCCCCGGTACGGCCAGCAGGTCGGCGGGCTGCCGCTCGGGCGGGACGCGCCGGAAGTGGTCCACGTCCACGCCGTGGTCGAGGAAGTGCGCCCGGTCTCCGACGACCGGGCGCTCCTCGGCCATCAGGGCGTTGCTCACGTAGACGACGTGGTCGGCGTGCTCCAGGAGGGAGCGTTCCATCTCCACGATCGCCGTCCCCTCCGACTCGGGGAAGGCCGAGTGGCGGTCGGAGCGGTTGTACACCAGGGAGCGGCGGCGCATCGGCCGTACGACGTCCCAGGCCGTGGGCAGGGTCGCCACGATCACCGGCCGGCGCAGTCCCAGCGCCAGGCAGACCGCCCTGACCTGCGCCCGGACGAGGGCGGCGCCCAGCCTGCGGCCCAGCGGCGAGCCGTACAGGGGCAGCGGCAGGGGTGACATCACGTAGAAGCCGGGGAACGGCCGGCGGACGAACTTCGCCACGCTGCGCAGCTTGCGGAGGACACGCCGCAGCACGTTGCTGGACCGGCCGGGCACCGGCATGCGCAGGCCGATGCTGTTGACGACCAGGACCCTCCTGCACCCGGCGACCTGCCGCATCAGCTGGAAGTCCGAGTGCGCCCGGTTGTGGTACCACCAGTCCTGCGCCGAGAAGCAGACGTAGCCGGACGGCGGCCGCGCCTCACCCGGCTCGGAGGGACCGGTCACGGCAGCCGGCGAGGGACGAGTCATCTGTCACCAATTCTCGGTAGAGGTCAGGAGAGGCGGCCCGCCAGCCGCTTCCAGGCGGCCGCGGTGAGCACCCTGAGCGCGAAGGGCAGGTCGTCGCGGAGGTAGCGCCTCGCCAGCCGGCGCGGCTCCAGCCAGAGCCGGTACAGCCACTCGCCTCCGACCCGCTGGAGTCCGGTGGGCGCGCGCTGGAACCGCCCGGCGGCCATCGGGATGCCGGCGCCGCACCCCAGGTACCAGGCGGACGGCAGCAGGGGGCGCAGCTCGGCGATGAGGCGTTCCTGCTTGGGGAATCCCAATCCGACGAGGACCAGGTCGGGGGCGGCGGCGACCACCTTCTCCACGGTCTCGCGCAGGGCGCCGGGGTCGGCGTCGAACCCGAAGGGCGGTGAGTAGGCCCCGGCCACCCGCAGCCCCGGGTAACGGGCGGCGAGCACCCGTCCGGCCTCCTCGGGCACGCCCGGCTCGCCGCCGAGCAGGAACACCGCCCGCCCTTCCTCCGCGGCCCGCCCGCTCAGGCTGAAGACCAGGGAGGCGCCGGTGACCCGGGTGGGGAGCGGAGTGCCCGCCAGGCGGGCCGCCCACACCAGCGGCATGCCGTCGGCGACCACCAGCTCGGCGTCCGCGACGAGCGCGGCGAGCGCGGGGTCACCGGTGGCCTTGTGGACGATGTCGACGTTGGCGGTGACGATCGAGCCGCCCCGGCCGCGCCGCCACGCGGCGGCCACGTGCTCGCCCACCTGGGGCTCGGTCAGGGCCATGACGTCGACGGCGCCCACCCGTACGCGTGGGATGTCGTTCTCGGCGATGTCCGCACTCCCCCCGACGATCATGATCTATCCGGTAAATCGCATATGGGGGGGCGCCCGTTACCCCGGACTCCGTCCACGTCGGATGACGGCCGATCCCACCTGTAACGGCCGACCCGCGGCTCCGATATACGACAGGCGGAGCCGCACACGACAGACAGGACATCGGGGGAATGGCGCACGGTATCGAGCTGACGGCGTGGGGCACCGCCCGCGCCGGACGGGGGCACGGGCACCGGCGGGCCCGCCATGCCGCCTGAGGAGGGCTCCGGCGGCCTCCCCCGGATCGCCGTCGTGATCGTCACCTACAACAGCGCCGGAGTGCTGGGCGACTGCCTGGACTCCCTCCCCGCGGGAGCCGAGGGCGTCGACCTGGTCCGGGTGGTCGTCGCCGACAACGCCTCCCGGGACGACTCGGTACGGGTGGCCGAGACCAGGACCCACCTGCCCGTGACGGTCGTCCGGGTGGGCCGGAACGCCGGATACTCCGCGGCGATCAACGCCGCCGTCGCCGCCCTCGGCCCCGGCGAGTGCGACGCGGTCTACGTGATCAACCCCGACTGCCGTCTGCGGGCGGGCTCGCTCGCCCCGCTCGCGGCGGCGCTGCGCGAGCCCCGCCGGGGCATCGCGGTCCCCCTCATCGTCAACCCCGACGGGACCCTGCAGCCGTCGCTGCGCCGCATGCCGACCGTGGGCAGGGCCTGGGCCGAGGCGCTGATCGGCGGGAACACGGCCGGCCGGCTCGCCGGGCTGGGCGAATTGATCACCGATGCCCGCCGGTACGAGGCGCCCGGCGAGGCCGTCTGGGCGACCGGCGCCGCCATGCTCATCTCGGCGGCGGCGCTGGCCGAGGTCGGCCCGTGGGACGAGTCGTTCCTGCTCTACAGCGAGGAGACGGAGTACGCGCTGCGGGCGGCCGACCACGGGTACACGCTCTGGTTCGAGCCTGCCGCGGTGGTGGAGCACATAGGCGGCGAGGAGCGCGTCAACCCGATGCTGGCCGCGCTCTCCACGGTGAACAAGGTCAAGCTGTTCCGGCGGCGCAGGGGCCCGGTGGCCGGAGCGGCGTACTACCTCGCAGTGGTGGCGGGCACGGCGGTGCGCGCGGCCGCGGGCCGGGTCACCGCCAGGGCCTCCCTGGCGGCGCTGCTCAGGCCGTCGCGCCGGCTGAGGGAGCTGCCCCAGTAGGCGCCTCCCGGGCGGGCGGGACGGCCATGCCGCCCCGCGCCGCCGCGTCCGCCGGCACCCCGCCCCGTTCCCGGACGGCGCGCAGCAGCGCGCCCGCCGCGCCCAGCAGGGCGAAGCTCAGCCCGGAGACCATCGGGAAGGACAGCAGGTCGAAGGTGGCCGACCCGACCAGCGGGGTGATCAGCGCGGCCGACAGGGCCAGCGCGAGATCCCTGGTCTGCTCGTCGCCCGAGGCCAGGAGCCGCACCCGGACCAGGGCGTACTGGGCGACGACGAAGAGCCCGAAGAACGTGGCCACGCCGATGAGGCCGCTCTCGACGGCCGTCAGGATGTACTGGTTGTCGAAGATCTGGTGCTTGGGGGCGTACCAGGTGCCGATCCCCCGGCCCAGCCAGGGATGCCTGGAGATCTCCACGACCGCGTTGTCGTAGTCGTGGGTGCGGTACGAGATGCTGTCGTCCCTGCCGACGTTCGCGAACAGCTCGTAGAAGGTGCCCAGCAGGCCGGGCACCAGCACCTTGGTCAGCGCCAGCGCGACCACGGCGGCGACCAGCATCCGGATCCTGCGCCGGTTGGACCAGCCGAGGAAGAGCACGGCGCCCACGGCCAGCGCGGCGAGCACCGCCGAACGGGAGACCGACCACATCAGCCCGCTGGCGACCAGGCCCGCGCACACCCACCACCGCACCGCGCCGCGGCCGGCGGCCTGCGCCCGGTGGGCGTAGTGCACGGCCAGCGGCAGGATCATCGCGCTCACCACGCCGAACTCGATCGGATGGCCGGTGGTGGAGGCCACCCGGAGCAGCGACCCCCGCTCGATCACCCGCTCCAGCTCCTCCTCCGTGGTGGGACGCAGGAGCGGCACGCGCATGAACTCGGTGAGGTCGAACACGAACAGGAACTGCAGCGCCCCGATGAAGGAGATGACCGCACCCGAGACCGCGACGGTCTTGAGGACGAGGTCCAGGCGTTCCCTGCCGCGCACCCCGTCGCAGACGCCCAGGGCGATCCCGATGTAGCCGACCATCACGATCAGCATGTGGTCGGAGCTGTTGAGCTCGTCGTTCGGCAGGTAGCGGAAGGAGGTGTAGCCGTAGGAGAACAGCAGCACCGTGGCGAAGACGAAGATGCTCCGCCGTACCGGGTTCGGCCCCTTGGCGACGCCGAGGCGGGTGCTGAAGTGGGCCAGCAGCCAGCACAGCAGGATGCCCACGCCGAGGATGTCGTGCACGGTGAGCGAGATGGGCAGCCCGCGCAGCACCTGCCTGGCCGGGATCAGGATCAGTGCGACGAGGAAGAAGCAGGCCAGCGTGGCGCCGTCGGCCCGCCGGAGCGGCGCCCGGCGGCCGCCGGAGGGCCCGCCCGGGGGCGTGGGGGACGTCATGTGGGAGGCCGTGGGGGAGGTCGTGCGGGGAGTCGCTGTCACGGCCGGCTCAGTGGGTCAGGGCGGGGGCCGCGGAACGTTCCTGCGCGCCGTCCGGACCGGGCGGCGGCCCGGCCTCGGGGCGGCGCCTCCCTGCCCGGCGGGCGTCGGCGAAGCTGTCGGCCGCGAAGACCAGGAACAGGCTCATGACCACGCCGACGGCCAGCCCCGCGATGACCGCCCGCATCCGGCTGCCCTGCAGCTTCTGCGGGGTGGTGGGCGGCATGACGTCGACCACGGTGATGTAGGTGCTGGGCGGCGCGTTCACCAGCTTCTGCCGGCTGTCCAGCTCCGCCCTGGCGCGGGCCGCGGCCTTCCGGACGATCTCCCGCGCCTCCGCGGCCGTGGGCGCCTCGCCCTCGATGAACACGAAGGGGCTGTTCATCAGCAGCTCCGGGTTGCTGGCCCCGTTGCTGGCCTTGTACGTCGTCTCCCCGTCCGGGTGGACGCCCAGCTCGGCGGCGACCTCCGGCCGGTTGAGCGCGTGGATGACCATGGAGGCCGCCATGTTCAGCCCGTCGTTGAAGTTCAGCAGCGGGTTGCTCGGCCAGTTGGGGAACTCGTCGTCCAGCGGCTGGGTCCCGCCGGTCGGCGGGACGGTGAGCACCACGACGGACATGGAGGTGTACGTCACGGGAACCGTCATGTACAGCCCGGCCACACCGCCGAGAGACAGGACGAGGGCGGGTAAGGACAGATACCACCGCCGGAAAACGACGAGGACGGCCCCCCAGAAGTCCATTCGCTCCCCTCCCGTCGTGAGAGAACATCGCTCGCCCGTCATGGGGCGTTACATTCTTCCGCGTAACACCCGGCCCGGCACGGTTCGATACGCAATAAGGTGCCAAGCATCAGGACGCACCGGCGACTCCCCTGTTTCCTGCTGATTGGAAGCCCGGAATGACGGAACTGGCTGTCATCACCCCGACGTACGGCCCCGACGCGGAATTGTTCGCGGACCTGCACCGGTCCGTTCTGGAGTTCACCGACGACGACACGGTCCACCACGTGGTGGTGCCGACCGCGCACAGACCCGCCTTCGCCCACTACCAGGGTCCGCGCTGCCGCATCTGGACCCATCCCGAGCTGATCCCCCGCCGCTATCTCCGGCTCCCGCGGATCCGCGGCGGCATGTGGGTCAACGCGGCCCGCCCGTGGCCTCCGGTCCGCGGCTGGATCATGCAGCAGGCCGTGAAGATCGCTCTCGCCACGGCCGTGGGCGCCGACGCGGTGCTGATGGCCGACTCCGACGTGGTGCTGGTCCGCCCCGTCTCGGTCAAGCCGTTCACCGTGGACGGGAGGCTGAGCCTGACGCGGGTGGAGAACGGCGTGCACGAGGAGATGGAGCGGCACCTCCTCTGGCACCGGGTCTCCCGGCGCCTGCTCGGCCTGCCGCCCGCGCCGCCGCCCCCGCTGCCCGACTACGTCGGCGCGCTGCTCTTCTGGGACCCGGCGATCGTCGTGGCCATGCAGGACAGGATCAGCGAGGTGACCGGCCGGCACTGGCTGGACGTCTTCACCTCGCAACTGCACATCTCCGAGTTCATGCTGTACGGCGTCTTCGCCGACGAGGTGCTCCCCGCGCACGAGCGTCCCCCCACCGGCCCGGAGGTGTGCCTGAACAACTACGACAGGACGCCGATGACCATGGAGGCGGCGCTGGCCTTCGCCGAGCGGCTCGGCCCGGACACCATCGGCCTGATGATCTCCTCGCACTCCGGCACCGGTCCCGAGGTACGGCGGGCCGCCATAGAGCGCGGCAGGCAGGTGGCCGCGCGCTGAGGGGAGGTCCGGCCGGACCTCCCGGGGACCGCGGTTCAGCCGGACTTCCTGGAGGAGGACTCGACCGGATCGTCGATGACGACGATCGGGAAGACGGCCGTGGCCGATTCGTCGTCCGGCTCCGGATCGACGGGCCCGTGCGTCCTCCCGCCGTTGCGCGCCTCGTCGTGCCACGTCCTTCCGGTCCCGTCACGCCGGACCGGCTCCGGCGAGGAGGCGTCCCCGGACGTCTCATCGGCCTCCCCGGCCTCCCCGGCTTCGACGACCTCCACGAGCTCCTCGGCTTCGACGACCTCCACGACCGGCTCGCCGGGCTCCGGCGCCGCGGCGGGGAACGGCATCGCAGCGGGGGACGGCGCGGCGGGAGGCTCCGGCGCCAGGGCGGGCATGACCGGCTCGGGCCCGGAGAGGGGCGGGCCCGCACGCCGCTCCTGCGGCCCGGAGGGCCGGGTCTCCGGGTCCGAGGGCCTGGTCTCCGGGGCGGGGGCCGTGGCCTCCTCCCGCAGGGCCTTCGTGATCCGCGAGCGCTCCCTGGCGTACACGACGCCGAACAGCGCGAGGAAGGCGAGCACGAACACCGCGCCGGTCATCTGCGCCTTGTTCGTCAGGGACTGCTTGGCCTCGGTCGGCGGGATGACGTCCACCGCCGAGATGTAGGTGGCCTCGGGCGCGCCCAGCGCCACCTGCCGCTTGTGCAGCTCGGCGCGGACCCGCTCCCGGGCGTTCCGCACCACCGTCTCCGCCTTGGCCTCGGAGGTGGCGTCCGCCTCGATGTAGATGAAAGGGCCGCCGGGTTCGAGCAGCACCTCGCTGCTGCGGCCGTCGTCGATGGTGAGCTCGGTGCTCCCCTCCGGCGGCGCGCCGAGCCGGGTCAGCATCTGCGGGGTGGTCATGGCGCTGATGAGAATGGTGGAGGTGGTGCGCAGTCCGTCGTTGAACTCCAGCAGCGGATTGGTCAGCGCGCCTTTCTGGTTCGGATCCTGCGGGAACAGTTCCCCGGTGGAGGACGTGGTGAGCACCATGAAGGTGGAGGCGGTGTAGCGGGCGGGCACCAGGAAGAACACCACGAGTGCGGCGGCCAGCGGGAACAGTATCAGCGAGGTCGCGACGGCTTTCCGTCGCAGGAGACCGACGACGATATTCCAGAACTCCATGATTCCCCGCCTATTCCATTGCAGGATCTGCAACGTAGAACAGTTCTCTTCGCCTACTCTGACACACGGAGCTCATTCGCGGGTGAGCCGTGATCGGCGGCCCAGGCGGTCCGCCACCTGCCCGGCGACCTCCCTCAGCCGCTGACGCGGCACCACCAGCGCCACATAGACGATCAGTCCCGCGCCGGCGCCCAGCACGAGTTCGGCCAGGGCCGGTCCCGGCGTCAGCCAGTTCACCCCCGCGGTCACGGCGAGCCCGCAGCCGAAGGCCGCCAGGGGGCGGAGCATCGAGGCGGCGATGGGCCGGATCGGCACGCCGCAGCGGCGCAGCATGAAGGCCGCGATCGGCAGCGCGACCAGCACGCCGGCCAGCGCCTGCCCGATGGCCGCGCCGCGGATGCCGTCGAGACGGGTGCCGGCGATCAGCATGGGGATGAGCAGCACGCCGTGCCCCACGTTCATCCACATGCCCGCTCTGGTGTTGCCCTGCCCGGTGAGCACGTCGAGCGCGAACGCCGTGAGCATCCGCGTCACCATCGCCAGCGCCAGGAAGCGCAGCACGCCCGCCGAGGAGTCCCACCGCTCGCCGTACAGGAGGGCGATCAGCGGATGCGAGAGCGCCACCATCACCATGGCGACCGGCAGCACCGTGGCGAGCAGCGCCGTCGACGACCGGCGCACCCCCTCGGCGAACGCGGCCGGGTCGTGCTCCGAGAGCCGGGAGAAGCCCGGGACGGACACGTAGCGCACGGCCGCGCCGATCACTCCCGGCACCCAGCTCGAGACGTTGAAGGCCAGCAGGAAGTACCCCAGCCAGATCGGCCCCATGATGTCGCCGACCACGATGTAGCCGGCGTTCAGCAGCATGGTCTCGATGCCGATCGCGGCGGCCGACGGGATGCCGAACCTCAGCAGCCTCCTCGCGACGTCCCGGTCGAAGCCCAGCCGCAGGGGCAGCCTGGCCTGCCTGAACATGATCGTGCCGGCGATCACGGCGGCGGTCACCTGCCCCCAGGCGAAGCTGAACGCGCCCGCGCCCTGCGCGGCCAGGGTGATCGCGATGGTCCCGTTGGCGAGGAAGCCCGCCCCGATGGCCATGGTGATCTTGTCCTGTTCGAAGCGGCGCATCAGGACCGCCGACCGCACCGCGGTGAAGCCCTCCACGAGGATGACCGCGGTGAGCAGCCTGACCACCGGCGCCGCCTCCTCGGCCCCCGCCAGCGCGGCGAAGTACGGCGCACCCGCGAAGAAGACCGCGTAGAGCCCGATGGCGGAGACGAACGACAGGACCGTCGCCGTCGGCGTGACCTCCTCCAGGCCGCCCCGCCACTGCACGACCGCGGCCATGACGCCGAGGTCCTTGACGGTCATCAGGATCGTCATCGCCGCCAGCGCGACGGCGTAGACGCCGAAGTCCTCGGGGGTGAGCAGGCGCGCCATGACCAGGCCCATGAGGAACGAGCCCGCCCTCGTCAGCAGGGTGCCCGCGACCCCCCACCGCAGGCCTCTGCCCGCCAGCCGGCCGATCGACGGCGCGGCGGTCTCGGGGGCGGTCCCGGCGGCGCTCTCGGGGGCGGTCCCTGCGCCGGCGTCCTCCTGGCCCGTCGTCGGTGGTCCTACGCCCTGTCGTCGCTCCATCGCCGTCCTTCACAGGGCTGCCACCCACCCGTACCAAAGAAGATCGGCACGGAGGGGGCAGTCGTTACACCGGCCCATGCGTCAGTGCGCCCGGCCGAGCACCAGCCGGGTGGCCTTGCGGGCGCGGCGGGTCGCGGCCAGCCGGTGACGGCGCACGTACAGCGCCCGGACGGCGGCCCTGATCCGCCTGGCCTGCTCGGGAGTGATCTCACCCGCGCGGGCCGCGGCCCGGGCCCAGTAGGCCGTCTCGCGGCACTGCAGGATCGTCGGGCAGTATCCCTGCCAGACCGGCACGCCGAGGCGCCTGGCGAGCGTGCCACGGAACTTGATCGCCCAGTGCCGGTGCGCGAGCACCTCGTTGATGTGCTCCCACGGTCCCGCCATGGCCAGCCGGGACGCGAACACCTGGTCCTCCTGCGGCATGTTGCGGCGCCGCATGGCGGCGACGGGCTCCCGCCGGACCATCCCGTAGAGCGGATCGATGATCAGATAGCTCTCGGTGAGCAGCCGCAGCATCTCCTCCACCCGCTCGGCCGGGTCGTCCGAGTTCAGTCCGGCGCCCGGCCTGAACTCCTCGTACGGCTGCGTGCGCACCACCCCGTCGGGCCCCGTGTAGGAGATCTGCGTGGTGACCAGGAGCAGCCGGGGGTCGGCCTGGAAGGCGTCGACGCAGCGGGTCGTGTACGTCGGGTCGAGCCGGTCGTCGTCGCCGATCCACCGGAAGTACTCGCCCTTGGCCACCTGGATGGCGTACTCGAAGTTCCTGAGCATGCCGAGGTTCTGGGCGTGCCGGTGGTAGGAGATGCGGCCGTCGGCGGCCGCCAGGTCGCGGCAGAGCTCCTCGGTGCCGTCCGTCGAGGCGTTGTCGGCGATGACCAGCTCGACGTCCCCGTGCTCCTGGGCCAGCACCGAGCGGATCACGCCCTCCATGACGTCGGCTCCGTTGTAGACCGGAAGGCCTATGGACACAAGCATCGTTCACTCCCTTGTCTGGCTTGTCTGGTCGACCCGTTCGAGCCAGATCTCCCGCCAGAACGGCAGATGGCCCCGCGGGCAGTTGAGGCTGTGCGTGCCCGGGCAGACGATGTCCTCGAGCACCACGGAGGGCGTCTTCATCTCCAGCATCCGCCCGGTGGTCTCGTCGATGCACCGTTCCACGCGCCCGGCGACCCGCGCCGTGCGCCCGCAGAACCCGGTGAGCCCGTCCTCGAACCCCATGCCCCGGTTCTGCAGCCGCTCGTTGAGCGTCAGCTCGATCTCGCGCTTGGAGCGGATCCTGACGAGCTCCCCCGGCTTCAGGCCGAGCTCGGCGACCGGGGTCGGGCCGGTGACCCGGCCCCGCAGGAAGCCCCACGGCCGCCCGCCCCTCAGCCGCAGCCGGCTGGGCAGCACCCGCACGCTGAGGCTCTGGTACTTGTCGAACAGCGCGATGAGGACGCCGCGCACCGTCTCGGCCACGGTGTTGTTGCCCGAGCGCACGTCCCACGTGAACTGCCGCAGGTCCTTCAGCGGCAGGCGTCCGGGCGCGGCCCGCAGGATCTCCGTCGCCTGGCAGGCGTAGCGGGGCGAGCCGTCGGGGAACGGCTCCCCGCGGGTCCTTTCGGTGAGGACCTCCACGTCGACGGCCCTCCGCGCGGGCGGCCTCGGCGCGTCTCCCGCCGGTCCGTCCGCCTTCTGCAGCCACGCGGTCTTCCAGTACAGCAGGCAGGCCGTCTGGCAGCCGCCGTGCGCGCTCCCGTCGCAGCGCGAGCCCGTCAGGTGCACCGCGTCGGGCAGGTGCCGCAGCCCGGTGCGCTCGATGGTGTCGCACAGCTTGTGCGCCACCTTGGCGACGGTGAGCCGCTGCCCGCAGAACCGCAGCATCTCCGGCATGAAGGGCATGCCGTCCAGCTCGCCGTTCTCGTCCAGCGTCGCCAGGATCTCCTCGGCGCCGAGCACCTCCACCACGTCGCCGACCCTGTACCCGGTGTGCCCGGTGTGCCCGGTGTGCCCGGTGTGCCCGGTCATGCTTCCGCCTCCTCGATGAGGGCGGCGTCGGCCAGCGCACGCGCGGCCCGCGCCACCTCGGCGAACGGGATCCGTGAACGTTCCGCGATGTCGAGCAGGTCGTGCCTGCCGTCGGAGAGGTTGAGCACCCACAGGACCGCCATCTGGTCGAGCCCGGGGGCTCCGTAGAGTCCTCTCCTGCCCAGCTGCGGCTCCCCGTAGGGGAAGAGGTTGACGTAGGTGCGGTTGTCCTCCAGGATCCGGACGATCTCCCGGACGGCCGCGAGCGTGTCGGCGAGGGCCTCGGCGGTCACGAACTCCGGATCGTCCGCGGAGGTGTGGTACTCGGGGAAGGCCCCGTTGGGCGTGCGGGTCAGCAGGCCGACGGGCAGGTCGAACCCGGGCGAGCAGAACTGCCGCTCGTCGTAGCCGAACGGCGTGAAGTCCACGACCGTGCCGCCCCGGGCCGTCACGACGTGCGCGGCGGCCCTGTCCACGGCGGCGTCGCCCCTGCGGCTGCGCTTGTACGTCAGCCCGCCGGGGTCCCCGGCGCACGCCAGCACCAGTCCGTGCCTGACGCGCTCCACCCGGTCGCGGTTGCGCGCCAGCCAGGTGATCGACCCGATCGTGCCCGGCGCGAACACGAACCGGTACGTGTGGCGCGGCTCGGTGAGCGAGCGGGCCAGCTCGACCGCCACGGCGATGCCGGCCAGCGTCTCGCTCGCCAGCGCCGGGTGGCAGGTGTGGCACTCGATCAGCACCTCGCCCGCGCCCGAGCCCTCATCCGAGCCCGAGCCCTCCACCACGTGCTCGGCGTAGGTGAGGTGCCCGTCGGCCAGCGTCGAGTCGATGCGGACCTCGTACTCCCCCTCGGGCAGCTCCTTCAGCGTGTTCTCGCTCAGGCAGAAGCCCCAGGTCTCGGTGTAGTAGGAGGTCCGGTACGGGATCAGATCGGGTTCGCCGGGCAGCGTGTGCAGGTGGTCGCGCAGCTCGCCCAGGGGCATCGTCGCCGCCACGGGCACGCTGTAGCCGACCACGTGCAGCGGGGTCCGCGCGAAGTCGACCACCCGGTCGCCGGCCGCGTTCTTGACGTAGGCGTCGCGGATGTTCCACTCCCGGGGCACCGTCCAGTCGAGGACCGGCGTGCCGGTCGGCACCTCGTGGACCTCCAGCGGGATCGACTCCGAGATGATCTCCAGCGTGCGCCGGACGCCGTCGCCGGTCATGCTGCGGCAGATCGGGTGGAGCCGTTCCACCAGCGCGTGCATCCGCTCGCCGGCGGGCTCGCCCGCGGGCCGTCCGGCGAGCCCGTCCACAGGCTCGCCCACGGGTTCGCTCACGGGCGCAGCGTCCCGTCGACGGTGCCGGCCCGGCGCCGGGCGTCGAGCGTCGCCAGCCGGGTGAAGTCGTGCTCGAAGCCGTGCCGGGTGAGGCCGTGCGCGCGGTAGGCGTCGGCCAGCTCGACCGCGCCCGCCTTGATCGTCCAGTTCGCCTGGTAGCCGGGCAGCGCGGCGCGCAGCCGGGAGAAGTCGACCCGGTAGGAGCGCGGGTCGGCTCCGGCCTCGCCCGTGATCAGCAGCTCCGATCCCGGGACCGCCTCGACGACCTCGGCCGCGATCTCCGCGACCGTCACGTTGTTCTGCTCGGTGCCCACGTTGAACGCCCTGGCGTGCACGGCCTCGCGCGGCGCGGTCAGCGCCATGGCGAACGCCTCGGCGATGTCCTCGGCGTGCACCAGCGGCCGCCACGGGGTCCCGTCGGACAGCACCTTCACCTTGCCGGTGAGCAGCGCGTGCCCGACCAGGTTGTTCAGCACGATGTCCGCGCGGAGCCGGGGGGAGAAGCCGAAGGCGGTGGCGTTGCGCAGGAACACCGGGCTGAAGTCGTCGTCGGCCAGCTCGGCCAGATCGTCCTCCACCCGGACCTTCGACTCGGCGTAGGGGGTCACCGGGCGCAGCGGCGCGTCCTCCCCGACGAGGTCCCCGCCGCCGGAGGTGCCGTAGACCGAGCAGGTGGAGGCGTACAGGAAGCGCCGCACGCCCGCGTCGCGGGCGAGCCGGGCCAGCCGTACCGAGGCGTGGTGGTTGATGTCGTAGGTCAGCTCGGGGGCCAGCATGCCGAGCGGGTCGTTGGAGAGGGCGGCGAGGTGGACCACCGCGTCGAACCCCTCCACGTGCTCCGGGCCGGCGTCCCGCAGGTCCACGGCGAACCCCGGCGGGTCGGCCGGTTCCGGTCCCAGCACGCACCCGGCGAACAGACCGGAGTCGAGGCCGACCACGTCGTGACCGGCGGCGGTGAGGACAGGCGCCATCACCGTGCCGAGATAGCCCTGATGTCCGGTCAGTAGAACGCGCACCTGTGTCTCCCGATCATCCTGTGACGCCGATGGTCAGCTTCGCCGCGTGGAACGCCTCGGCGTAGCGGCTCTGGCACTGCACTCCGCGCACCCTGGCCAGGCCGCGGAAGGTCTCCTCGTCGAACCACGTCCGCCCGTGCTGCGAGCGGTAGTGCTCGTGCAGCAGCGCGGTCTTCTCCGCCAGCACGTCCTCGGGCAGCGGCACGAAGACGTTCGGCTGGGCGAGGTCGGACTCCCACTTGAGGATCTCGTAGCCGAGCACCAGGTGGTCGCGGAAGGCCGTGGGGACCAGCTCGGCCAGCCCCCGGTGGTCCTGGTGCGCGTCGTGCGGCGCGGGCGCGAAGACCACGTCCGGATCGCACCGGCGCCGCACCTCCTCCAGGGCCTGCTTGGCACGGTCCCAGTGGGCGGGCAGCCGCCCGTCCGGGATGTCCAGCACGGTCACGTCGAGCTCCGCCTTGGGGCAGAACGCGGCCAGCGCGGCCCGCTCCTCGTCCTCCCGGGCGGTTCCCCCGCCGGAGAGCACGAGCGCCGTGATCCGCGCCTCGGGTTGGGCGCGGCACAGCTCCAGCAGCGTGCCGCCGGCCCCGATCGGGACGTCGTCGCAGTGCGCGGCCAGCAGCAGGATCCGCGCGCAGCGCTCGGGGAGCAGCCGGAGCATCACGACACCTGCCGGACCAGGCGGCGGGGGTTCTTCGGCTCGTCGCGCTCCCAGACCATCCACGGCCGGTCTCCGCGGGCGTAGGCCTCGTTGAGCGCGACGCGCTCCTTGACCGTGTCGGTGGGCTTCCAGAACCCCCGGTACGGGTAGGCCAGCAGCCGGCCCGCCTTGGCCAGCGCCGTGCAGCCGTCGGCGACCAGGTCGCCCCCCGGGGGGATGTGGTCGAAGATCTCCTGGCGGAGCACGAAGTACCCGCCGTTGATCCACAGCGGCATGTCGCTGACCGGGATGATCCCGCCCACCGAGCCGTTCTCGCCGACCTCGATGCAGTGGAAGGTGTCGGTCGGCGGCACGACCACCATGGACGCGCCCGCGCCGGAGGCGGCGAAGCGGTCGATCATCTCCGGAAGCGGCGCGTCGGTGAGCACGTCGGCGTAGTTGGCCAGGAACATCTCGTCGCCGTCGAGGTGCTCGCGGACCCGGCGGAGCCGCTCCCCGATCGGCGAGTCGATCCCCGTCTGCACGAACGAGATCGACCAGTCGGCGATGTCGGTGGAGAGCAGCTCGACGGCGCCGCCGCGCATGACGAAGTCGTTGGACGTGGTCTCCCGGTAGTTCAGGAAGAAGTCCTTGATGTGCTCGGCGCCGTACCCCAGGCAGAGGATGAACTCGGTGTGCCCGTAGTGCGCGTAGTAGCGCATCACGTGCCAGATCAGCGGCCGGGGCCCGACGAGCTGCATGGGCTTCGGCGGGTCGCCGGGGGCGCCGCTGCGCATGCGGGTTCCGTAGCCGCCGCAGAAGAGGACCACCTTCACTGGACGACCTCCAGGCTCGGGATGGGGAAGACCAGCCGGCCGCCCCAGTCACGGACGTGGGAGAGCTGCTGGGTGATCTCCTCGCGGAGGTTCCAGGGCAGGACGAGCACGTAGTCGGGCCGGTCCCGCTCGATCTGCTCGGGCGCCAGGATCGGGATCCGGGTCCCGGGGGTGAACCTGCCGTGCTTGTAGGGGTTGCGGTCCACCGTGTAGGCCAGCAGGTCCGGGCGGACGCCGCAGTGGTTGAGCAGCGTGTTGCCCTTGCCGGGCGCGCCGTACCCGACGACGGTCCTGCCCTGCTCGGCGGCGTCGACGAGGAAGCGGAGCAGGTCGCGCCGGACCTTCGCCACCCGGGCGCCGAACTCGGCGTAGCCGGACAGCTCGTGCAGTCCCGCCGCCTTCTCCCGGGCCAGGACGTCGGCCACCCGCGGGCCGGGCTCGCCGGACGGCCGGGCCCAGAGCCGGATCGAGCCGCCGTGCGTCGGCAGCAGCTCCACGTCCACCAGGACCAGCCCGCCGGAGGCCAGGGCCCGCTGCGCGGAGGCGACCGTGTAGTACTGGAAGTGCTCGTGGTAGATCGTGTCGTACTGGTTCAGCTCCATCAGCGTCAGCAGGTGCTGGACCTCGATGGAGACCAGGCCGTCGTCGGCCACCAGGGCCCGCAGTCCCCGGGTGAACCCGATGACGTCCGGGATGTGCGCGTAGACGTTGTTGGCGACGACGAGGTCGGCGGGGCCGTGCTCGGCGCGCACCGCCGCGCCGGTCTCCGGGGTGAGGAACGCGGTGAGGGTCGGGACGCCCTTCTCGCGCGCGGCCCGGCCGACGTTGGCGGACGGCTCGATGCCCAGGCACCGCACGCCCCTGCCGACGACGTGCTGCAGGAGGTAGCCGTCGTTGCTGGCGACCTCGACCACGAAGGCGTCGGGCGCCAGGTCCCGCTCCTCGACGAACACACGGGCGTGCTCCACCCAGGAGGTGGAGTAGGAGGAGAAGTAGGCGTACTCGGTGAAGGTCTCCTCCGGAGTGATCAGCGGCGGGATCTGCGCCAGCCAGCACTCGGTGCACACCCTCAGGTGCAGCGGGTAGGTCGTCTCGGGCCGGTCGAGCTGCTCCGCGGTGAGGAACAGCTCGCACGGGGGCGTCGCCCCCAGGTCCACGACGCTCACCAGGCTCGTCGAACCACACAGCCGGCAGGCCGTCATCGGCACACTCCCCCGCCAGTGCCGGACACGGGCCTGGTGATCGCCACCGGGCCCGATCCCATGATCACCACATTGAATGCGACATGTTCTAGTTCGCGTAAGGCGTGCCGGATGTTACACACGTGCCCAACGGCCATATCTGTCGATATCTCCTTCCGGCCGATAGATGATCATTATGCTGAGAAAAGCCGCTCTGCCATGGCATGCTTCGCCCATGGAGCGCCTGGGCATCGACGGAATCTGGCAGTACACCCCTCGCCTGCACGCCGATCCCCGCGGCGTCTTCCTGGAGTCCTTCACAGCCGCCGACCTGCTGCGATCCGCCGGCCTGCGGTTCGAGCTCGCCCAGGCCAACTGCTCCGTCTCCCGGCGCGGGGTGCTCCGGGGCGTGCACTTCGCCGACGTGCCCCCCGGCCAGGCCAAGTACGTCACGTGCGTGTCCGGCGCCGTCCTCGACGTCGTCGTGGACCTGCGCGTGGGCTCGCCGACCTTCGGCCGCTGGGAGTCCGTCCGGCTGGACGACGAGTCCCGGCGGGGCCTCTACATCGCCGAGGGACTCGGCCACGCCTTCATGGCCCTCAGCGAGGAGGCCACGGTCGTGTACATGTGCTCCGCCCCGTACACGCCCGGCCGCGAGCACGGGGTGCACCCGCTCGACCCCGACCTGGCCATCGGCTGGCCCCGGGACCTCGAACCGATCCTGTCGGACAAGGACGCGGCCGCGCCCTCGCTCAAGGGGGCGCTGGAGGCCGGGCTGCTGCCGGACCACGCGGACTGCCTGGCCCACTACGAGACCCTCAGAGGCTGACGAGCACATCGGAGTCCCGCAGCGCCTTCCGCCAGTCGCGCAGGGGCGGCAGCCCCGCCCGTCCCCAGCCGTCGTGTCCCAGGACGCTGAAGGCGGGACGCCGGGCGGGGCTCGGGTACCGGTCGGAGGAGACCGGGACCACGCGGCGGGGGTCCGCCCCGAGCAGCAGGAAGATCTCCTTGGCGAGGCCGTACCAGCTCGTCCGGCCGGAGTTGGTCGCGTGGTAGACGCCCGCGGGCGCCTCCCCGAGGACCGTCTCGGCGACCCGGGCCGCCACGTCCCCCGTCCAGGTGGGCTGGCCGATCTGGTCGTCGACGACCTCCACGGTGGGCCTGCTCCGCTCCAGCCCGGCGATGGTCCGGACGAAGTTGGCGCCCGCGGAGCCGTACAGCCAGGCCGTCCGCACGACGTAGCCGGTCTCCGGGAGCAGCTCCAGCACCGCGCGCTCCCCCGCGAGCTTGGTCCTGCCGTAGGCGTTGACCGGGGAGACCGGCGCGTCCTCCGGGTAGGGGGCGCGCGCGGCGCCGTCGAAGACGTAGTCGGTGGAGATCTGGACCAGCCTGGCGCCCGATCCGGCGCAGGCCTCCGCCAGGGCCCGCACGGCGTGGCCGTTGAGCGCGAGCGCCTCGTCCTCGCGCGTCTCCGCCTCGTTCACCGCCGTCCAGCCCGCGCAGTTGACGACCGCGTCGGGCCTGTGCAGCCGTACGGCCTGCACCACCGCCGAGGGGTCCCGCACGTCGAGCTCGGCCCGGCCCAGCGCCGCCACCTCCTCGCCCCTGCCGCGCAGCAGGGCGACCAGATCGGTGCCGAGCATCCCCCGCGCACCCGTGACCAGCCACCTCACGTGAGCGCCTTCCACCAGCCGGGGTTGTCGGTGTACCACCTGACGGTCTCGTGCAGGCCCGTGTCGAAGTCGACCGCGGGGGCGTACCCCATGCGGCGCAGCCTGGTGTCGTCCAGCAAGTAGCGGCGGTCGTGCCCCTTGCGGTCCTCGACGTGCTCCACCATGTCCCATCCGGCGCCGCAGGCTGCGAGGATCCGCTCGGTGAGCCGGAGGTTGGTCAGCTCCGCCGTTCCGGCGACGTGGTAGACCTCGCCGGGTTCGCCCGCTCCCGCCACCAGCCGGATGGCCGCGCAGTGGTCGTCGACGTGGATCCAGTCGCGGACGTTGCCGCCGTCGCCGTAGAGCGGGACCTTCCTGCCCTGCAGGAGGTTGGTGACGAACAGCGGGATGATCTTCTCCGGGAACTGGCGCGGCCCGTAGTTGTTGCCGCAGCGGGTGACGCAGACCGGCAGCCCGTGGGTGACCGCGTAGGACAGGGCGATCATGTCCCCGCCCGCCTTGGACGCCGCGTACGGCGAGCGCGGGCGCAGCGGCGCGGACTCGTCCCACGACCCGGTCTCGATCGACCCGTAGACCTCGTCGGTGGAGACCTGCACCACCCGCGGGGTCCCCGCCTCCAGGCAGGCCTGCATGAGCGTCTGCACGCCCAGGACGTTGGAGCGCACGAACTCGGCGGCGCCGGCGATCGACCGGTCCACGTGGGACTCGGCCGCGAAGTTGACGACGGCGTCGTGGCCCGGGACCACCCGGGCGAGCAGCTCCGGATCGCAGACGTCACCGTGCACGAACGTGTGGGCGACCCCTTCCAGGTTGGCCCGGTTGCCCGCGTAGGTGAGCTTGTCCAGGACCGTCACCGCGACCCCGTCCGCCGCCAGCAGGCGGGCGTAGGCGGAGCCGATGAACCCCGCGCCTCCGGTGACCAGGACGCGTGAGGGCTCCCCGATGGATGCTGTCATGAGCTGATCTGGACCTTACTGTGATCGCCCAGCACGAGGCGGTGGGCTCGGGGGGTGGCGGGGGCCGGGGTGACCTCGACCTCGTGGCCGATGAGGGAGGCCTCGATCCGGGACACCCCGGAGATCGAGGAGCGGGGCAGCAGGATGGAGTACTCGATCTCGCTGCCGCTGACCGTGCAGCCGGCGGCGATGGAGGTGAAGGGCCCGACGTAGCTGTCCGCGATCCGCGCCCCGGGGCCGATGACGGCCGGCCCGACGATGCGGGAGCGCTCGACCACCGCGCCCGGCTCGACGACCACCCTGCCGATCAGCTCGCTGGCCGCGTCCACCGTGCCGTCGACGCGCGGCTCCACGGACTCCAGCACCAGCCGGTTGACCTCCAGCATGTCGGTGACGTTGCCGGTGTCCTTCCAGTAGCCGGTGATGACGTCCGACTCGACCCGCAGGCCCTTGTCGATCATCCACTGGATCGCGTCGGTGATCTCCAGCTCGCCGCGCCAGGACGGCTTGAGCTCCGCCACCGCCTCGTGGATCGCCGGCGTGAACAGGTAGACGCCGACGAGCGCCAGATCGCTCCTGGGCGCGCTCGGTTTCTCCTCCAGCCCGACGACGCGGCCGGAGGCGTCGAGTTCGGCGACCCCGAACTTCCGGGGGTCGCCCACCCGGGTGAGCATGATCTGGGCGGCCGGCCGCTCACGGTTGAACCGGTCCACGACGCCGTCGATGCCCCCCACGATGAAGTTGTCGCCGAGGTACATCACGAAGTCGTCGTCGCCGAGGTAGTCACGGGCGACCAGCACCGCGTGGGCGAGCCCGAGCGGGGCCCGCTGACGCAGGTAGGTCACCCGGAGCCCGAAGGCGGAGCCGTCGCCGACGGCCGCCTCTATCTCGGCGTGGGTGTCGCCCACCACGATGCCCGTCTCCTGGATGCCCGCGGCCGCGATGGCCTCCAGGCCGTAGAAGAGCACGGGCTTGTTGGCCACCGGCACCAGCTGCTTGGCCGAGGTGTGCGTGATCGGCCGCAGCCGGGTCCCGGACCCTCCGGCCAGCACGAGCGCTTTCACTGTTAGTAGGCACCTTCCCCTCGGACGACGGCGTTCCAGGTCTTCCACAGGATCTGCAGGTCCAGGAAGAGGGACCAGTTCTCCACGTAGCGCAGGTCCAAGCGGACCGACTCCTCCCAGCTCAGGTTCGACCGCCCGCTCACCTGCCACAGGCCGGTCATCCCGGGCTTGACGACCAGGCGGCGGCGCACGTCCTGGCCGTACTGCTCGACCTCCTCCGGCAGCGGCGGCCGGGGGCCGACGAGCGACATCTCGCCCCGGGCCACGTTGAACAGCTGCGGCAGCTCGTCGAGCGAGTAGCGGCGCAGGAAGGCCCCCACCCGGGTGACCCGTGGATCGTTCCGAATCTTGAACAGCACGTCGTCGAAGTCGTTCTCCGTGCGCAGCCCGGCCTTCATCCGCTCGGCGCCGACGACCATGGTGCGGAACTTGAAGACCTGGAAGAGCATGCCGTCCCTGCCCACCCTGGTCTGCCGGAACAGCGCCGGCCCGGAGCTGGTCGCCCGGATCAGGAGCGCGATGACCAGCATGGGCAGGGCCAGCGCCAGGAGCGCCAGTCCCGCGCAGCAGCGGTCGAAGAGGTTCTTCACCAGGTGCTTGGCGCCCTCGAACTCGGGGTGCTCGACGTGCAGCAGCGGCATCCCCGCCACCGGGCGGATGCTGACCCGGGGGCCCGCGACCTCCATGAGCGCGGGCGCCACGAACAGGTCCACGCGGCCGGCCTCCAGGCTCCAGGCGAGCCTGCGCAGCGCGACGCCGTCCAGCTCCGGGCAGGCCAGGATGGCGACGGCGTCGGCCTTGACCTTGGCCACCACCTCGGAGACCTCGGTGAAGTCCCCCAGGACCGGGATCCCGTCGATGTCGCCCGCCTCGACGCCGGGCGGCAGGCAGGCGGTGACCACGGTCATCCCGTGGTGCGGCTCGCGGCGGAACTGCACCACCAGCTCCAGCACCGACTCACGGTGTCCCACGGCGACCACGTGACGCATGTACTCGCCGACGGCGCGGCGCCGGTGGAGCCGCTTGCGCATGCCGTAGCGGAACAGGACCGTCAGCAGGAGCGCGGCGGGGAGCATCGCCATGACGAAGCTCCGGGCGATGGTCGTCTGCGTGGCGTAGGCGCTGACCGCGACCGCCGCCATGATGCCGACCCCGCCGTGGAAGACGGCCCGGAACTCCTCGGTCCCCTCACCCTGCGCACGTTTCCGGTAGGCCCCGCCGGCCGCCATCGCCGCCGGCCACGCCAGGGCGAGGCCGAGTCCCAGCAGCGTCTCCGAGGCCGGGATGTAGGCGCCCAGCAGCAGGCGCACGCCCAGCACCGCCTCGCAGACGATCAGCGCGCACACCGTGTCCCCCACCAGCAGGAACCGTACGTACGACCGCGTCCAGCCACTCGGGGCGGCGCGTCCGGGAAGGTGCTGGAGCAGTGTCGTAGCGGATTCTTCGGCCCCCACCCTCATAACCACCCCACCCACCAGATGCCCTGACATTGGCAGCTAAAGGGACGTATAGCTAGTCACATTGGTTGACAGCCGTCTCAAATGCGCGAGATCTCAGATACCTCTCGAAAGTTTAATGATCATCAAGATGCAGGGGAATACCGGAGAACTGTCCAATATCGGACTATTTGTACGCCCCTGAGGGGTTGACGACGCGACCAAAGGATGTTTATGGCGCGACGTAATCAAATGACCGGAAATGAGCCTTATTTCCGATAAGTGAGAGTCGCCTCCGCCGGCCCGGGCGGAGACGGAGGAGCGGTCACTTGAAGAAGCCGAACGGCTCATCCTTGATCGCGGGGAGCATCGCGGTGCCGAGCCCGTCCTCGTCCGCGCCCACCAGGCCGTCCGCGGCCGGGTCCGGCCCGCCCGCCACCCGCACGTCCTCCCGCCCCCGCGGCGCGGACCCGGCCGCGGCGGAGGCCCCGGCGACAGCGGAGGCCCCGGCGACAGCGGGGATCTTGGAAACGGCGGGGGCGCCGAGCGCGCCGGGGGCGCCGGGGAGCTGGCCGGGGACGACCACGGCGCCGAAGACCTCGGCGCCGACCTGCTCGAGCTGGCGGATGCCGTCGCTGATGTCCGCGTAACGGGTCCCCGGCACCTCGACCACCATCAGCACGAGGTCGGCGTGCTGGGCGAGGGCCTGGGCGTCGGCGCCCGACGCCGTGGCGGGCGCCTCGACCACGATGTACCGGCACCGGTCGCGCAGGGAGCCGATCGTCCGGGCCATGCGCTCGCCCTGGATCATGTCGACGACCCGCTCGGTCTCCTCCCCGCGCGGGATGACCCGGAGCGAGGGCGGCACCGACGCCCGGGCCTCCGCCTCCGCCAGCGTCGAGGTGCCGAGCAGGACCTCCGCGAGCCCCGGCCCGGACTCCACCCCCAGCAGGTCACCGCTGAGCGACGACCCGAGATCGGCGTTGACCAGCATGACGTCGGAGCCGGTCCGGGCCAGCGCGGCGGCGATGTTGGCCGCCACCACGGCGGTCCCCCTCCCCACGGCCGCCGCCGTGACCATCACCACCTGGTTGGCCGGGCCTCCGCCGAGGCGGGCGGTGATCCCGTGGGAGAGCTCGTGGAAGCGCTGGCCGATGCGGCTGCGCGCCGACTCCAGGCCGAGGGCGACGGTCTTGGGGGTGCTGGGCAGGTCGAGCAGCGTCTCCAGGCCCAGCACCCGCCGCAGGTCGCCCGCGGCGCGCACCTGCTTGTCGGAGCGGTCGGCCAGGACCGCCACCATGATCCCCAGGATCAGGCCGACGAGGAGGCCGCCGGGCAGGAACATGATCGGCCGGGGGAAGGCCGGCGACTCGGGAGGCGCCGCCTGGTCGATCACCTCTCCGGCCGACACCCCGACGGCCTCGATCTGGATGTCGGCGAGCTTGGAGCTGAACGACTGCAGCTGCCCGCCGAGGTACTGCCTCTGGTCGGAGTCTCCCTCGGGCACGGCCTTGAGCTGCTCGGACAGGGACTTGATCTGCCCCCGGAGGGCGCGGATCTGCTCCTTGTAGCGCTGCTCCACCCGGGCGCGCCGGGTGTCGAGGTAGACCGTGGCGAAGGCGCCGGCCCCCTCGGCGGCCCGGACCGGGGTCGCGTCCGAGAAGCGGATCTCCAGCAGGCCCGCGTCCTGCGGGGCGGTGACGCCGAGCCGTTCGACGAGGTCCTCCGGGGCCTCGCGGGCCCCCAGCGCCTGCCGTACCTTCCCGGCGACCTCCGCGCTGCGCACCCGGCCCGCCTCGGTCTCCAGGTTGACCTGGTCGTCGCGGGTGTTGCGGTCGGTGGCGGTGACGAGCACGGTCGCCTCCGCGGTGTACACGGCCGGCAGGTACACCACCGCCAGGGCGGAGGCGGCCACGCCGAGCATGGCGCTCACCGCGATGATCCACCAGCGCCGCCCCAGCAGGGCCGCGTAGTCGGCGACCTCCGTGACGTCCGCGCGGGGCATCGAGCTCACCTGGTCCACTCCTTGACTCCCCTGGCGCGACGCCGCACAGAGCATCACCCGTAATTCCGATTCCTTCCTGATTATGACCTTAAATGTCTTATGACCGTAATAGCGAGTCAGGTGGCCGGAGGACGCTCCGGCCGCCGCCGTCCTCCGCGGGGCCCGCGGAGGCCACCCACCGGGGCCCCGCGCGGGCCCCGCACAGCGACAGGTGAGGCTACGTGCGTGTGACCATCACGCGACCGGACGGGCTCGGCGCCGCCGAGCTCGCCCTGTGGCGTTCGTGGCAGACCCCGGGCAGCGGGCTGGACAGCCCGTTCCTGGCCCCGGACTTCGCCCTGGCGATCGACCGCGCCCGCAGGGACGTCCGCGTCGAGGTCGCCGTGTTCGAGGACGACTCGGGCCTCGCCGGCTTCCTGCCCTACGAGCGCCACGGGCGCGCGGTGGGCCGGGCCGTCGGCCTGGGGGTCTCCGACTGCCAGGGCGTGGTCCACCGGCCCGGCGCCCGCCCGCCGCTCCCGGCGGTGCTGGCCGCCGCCTCGCTGGCGGTCTGGGAGTTCGACCACCTGCTGGCGGCGCAGCTGCCCGCGCACGCGCCCGACGCCGCCCGCGCGGGCTCCCCCGTCATGGACCTGAGCCGGGGCTACGACCGCTACCGCGAGGGCCGCCGGGCGCTGACCAGGTCCGCGATCGGCGGCATCGAGCGCAAGGACCGCAAGCTCGGCCGGGAGCACGGCGCGCTCCGGCTGGAGTACGGCTGCCGCGACCCGGAGATGCTCCGGCTGATGATGCGCTGGAAGTCGGCGCACTACCGGCGGACCGGGGCCGCCGACCGGTTCGCCTGGCCCTGGGTGCGGCGGCTGGTCGAGGAGAGCTTCGCGACCTCCACCGGGGAGTACGGCGGGCTGCTCAGCACGCTGTACGCCGGGGACACCCCGGTGGCGGTGGAGTTCGGGCTGCGCTCCGGGACGGTCTACGAGCGCTGGTTCGGCGGCTACGACGCGGACGCCTTCGGCGCCTACTCCCCCGGCCTGGTCATGTTGCTCCGGTTCGCCCGGGCCGCGGCGGAGCACGGGATCCGCACCGTCGACCTGGGCAAGGGCGGCGAGCCGTACAAGGAGTTCTTCGCCGACGCCCACCTCCCGGTGGCGGAGGGGTGGATCTCCCGGCCCTGCGCCCGGGCGGCGCTGTACCGCGCCCGGCACGTGCCGCCCCGGATCATCCGGGACTACGTCAAGCGCCACCCGGACCTGCGCCGGCGGGCCAGGGAGACCCGGGACGCCGTCAACCGCGTCCGCCGATACGGATTCGGAGCACACCGGTCATGACATCCCACCTGACGATCCTCGGCTGGCACAACGTCGAGTCCACCTGGTGCTTCCCCGTCTCCGGCTCCGGCGTCGCCGGACTGGAGGGGCAGCTGCGGCGGCTGCGGAGGGTGGCCACCGTGGTCCCCCTGGAGCGGGCGCTCGACGCCCTGCGGGCGGGGGAACCGCTGCCCCCGCGGGCCGTCGCGCTCTGCTGGGACGACGGCTACCGCGACAACCTGGAGCTGGCCGTGCCCGTGCTGGAGAGGCTGGAGCTGCCCGCCACCTTCTTCCTCGTGCCCGGACTGCTCTCCGGCACCGAGCGCGCCTGGTGGGAGGTGGCGGGGTGGGCCTTCGCCCGCAGCGGCCGGGACGCCGTCGAGTGGCGCGGCGAGCGCTACCCGACGCGCGGCGCGGCGGGCCGGACGGCGTACGGCAGGGCCTCCGACCGGCTGCGGGTGATGACGGCGGCCGGGCGGGCGGTGGCGCTGGAGGAGCTGGTGGACGCGCTCGCCCCGGAGGGGACGCCCGGGGACGGGCGGCTCTTCCTCGACTGGGACGGCGCGCGGGAGCTGGTCCGGCGCGGCTTCTCGGTCGGCTCGCACACCATGCGGCACGTGACGCTGGCCCAGGAGACGCCCGAGGACCAGGTCGAGGACCTGCGCCGCTCCCGCGAGCTCCTCCAGCGGGAGCTGGACGTGCCGATCCGGACGGTGGCCTACCCGTTCGGCCAGGCCGACGCGGTGAGCCGGGAGACCGAGCACGCCGCGGAGCAGGCGGGATACGCCCACGGCCTCACCACCGAGTTCGGCTGGAACGGCCCGGCCACGCCCGCCGCCCACGGCCGCCGGATCATGCTGGACCCGGACCGGGGCTTCGTCGCGACCGGGCTGTCCCGGGTCACCGGCCGGCTGCGCCGCCTGCGCGGAGCCGGCTGAGCGCCCGCCGCCGGCCGCGCACCACGACGAGCGCCAGCACGCCTGCCGCCGCCGCCCCCGCCAGCCCGGCGACGGCGAACATCGGGCCGTCGCCGCCCGCGGGCGGGGCGGCGGACGGGGCCGGGCCCCGCTCTGAGGGCTCCGGCTCCGCGGCGACGGCGTCGGCCGGGAGCGGGACCCGCCACACCGGCTGCCCGACCCCCTCGGAGTTGACCAGCAGGGCGCGCCCGTCGGGGGTGAAGGCGACGCCCTCCCCCTGCCGCTGCAGCGGCAGGTCGATCTCGACGGGCCTGGCCCGCAGCGACCGCGCGACGTCCCCGCCCTTCACCCACCACAGGTACGCGGTGGTGGCGTCGCGGACCACCACCCGGTCGCCGTCCGGCGAGAAGGCCGCGCCGGACACCCCCAGGATCCCCAGGTCGGGCAGGGCCTGGCGCAGGACGTTGTCCGCACCCGCCCGCAGCGTGGCGGGGGCGCTCCACAGCCCGGCCCTCCGGCCCTCCTTCTCGGCCTTCTCCACCAGGAACACCCGGCCGGTGACCGGGTGCACGAGCAGGGCCTCGCTGTTGTGCGGGGCCCCGTCGGCGTAGACGAGGGGGAAGACCTCGACCCGCTCCTGGCCGAGGTCGACGCGGCCGGAGGCGGAGGCCCTGGGCTCGGCGACGCGGAGCAGGCGGTAGGAGGTCCGCTCCGGCAGGCCCGCGGCGGTCCGGACGGCGAAGGCGTCCCCGGTGTCGGCGATGTGCAGCCGCCCGGTCCCGTCCGCCGCCCGGGTCACGGCGATGTCCTCCCAGTCCTCGTTCAGCTCGGCCGCGGGCAGCGCCAGGACGGCCCGGGTCTTCCCGGTCCGGTCGACCACGTACACCTCCGCGGGCCGGCCGGCGTCGGGGACGGTGTAGTGGCGCTTGCCGTCCGCGCTCACCGCGAGCCCGCTGGCCTCGCTGATCGTCTTCCCGGCGACGTGGAAGAGCGGCTCGGGCGGCTGCGGGATCCGGGCGTGGGCCGCAGGAGGCGGGAGGACCGCGCACGCCAGCGCCAGGAGGGGGGCCAGCGCCGTACGCCTGGTCACCGGCGCACCACCTACTCACTCAGCTCGCGAGGACATGAAACGGTCATTTGCTATAGAACTGGCAAAATCAGTCTCAAACGACCCTAGCCTAGGGTGCAACACTGCACAGAAGGGGCGAAAACCCTGAACAGCTCCTCGGCCCCCGCGCCGTCCGTGACGGTGGTCGTGGCCACCCGCGACCGGCCGGAGCTCCTGCGCCGGGCGGTCACGGCCGTCCTCGGCCAGGACTACCCCGGCGAGATCCACGTGGCCGTCGTCTTCGACCAGTCGGAACCGGTCCGGCCCGACGTCGCGTGCCCCGCGGGCCGGAGCCTGGACGTCCTGGTCAACGAGCGCACCCCCGGGCTCGCCGGGGCCCGGAACACCGGGATCACCGCCGCCCTGACCGACTACGTCGCGTTCTGCGACGACGACGACGAGTGGCTGCCCGGCAAGCTCCGCGCGCAGGTCGAGCTCCTGGCCGCCGAGGGGGGCGTCGCCGCGGGGACCGGGATCGAGATCCGCTGCCGCGGCACGGTCAGCCCCCGCCCCGGGCCCGAGCGCCCGGTCACCCACCGCGACCTGCTCCGGGACCGCGTCTTCACGCTGAACGGCTCGAACCTGCTCGTCGACCGCGCGGTGCTGACCGAGGTCGTCGGCCTCGTCGACGAGGACCTGCCCGGCAGCTACGCCGAGGACTACGACCTGCTGCTGCGCCTGGCGAAGCTGGAGCCGATCCGCTGCGTGCGGCGGCCGCTGGTGGCCATCAACTGGCAGGGCTCCTTCTTCGCCCGCCGCTTCCCGATGATCGCCGACGCGCTCACCCACCTGCTGCGCAAACACCCCGAGTTCGCCACCGAGCCCGCGGGGCTGGCCAGGATCGAGGGGCAGGTCGCCTTCTACCGCGCGGCCGCCGGGCAGCACGGCGAGGCCGTGCGCTGGGCGCGGCGGTCGCTCCGGCACAACCCGCGCGAGCCCCGCGCCTATCTGGCCCTGCTGGTCGCGAGCCGGCTGATCAGCGGCCGGCGCGTCCTGGCCCTCCTCAACACGCGCGGCCGGGGGATCTGACCCGCCGTGGCGACCGTGACCCCGCACCGTCCCCGCAGCGCGGGCCGCGCGGCACGCGAGCTGCCGGTCTGGCCGCTCCGCGCCCTGTTCGTGTTCTACCCCCTGTGGTGGGTGCTCGGCCTGGCCCCGTTCGCGGGGGCGCTCTTCGCCCTCCCCATGGTGGCGGCGCTGGCACGGCGGGGCCGCGTGGCCGTGCCCCGGGGCTTCGGGCTCTGGCTGCTCTTCCTGCTCTCCGTGGCCGTCGCGGGCACCCAGCTCGACAGCGCGCCCCGACTGGCGGGCCTGCTCTTCCGGATGACGGCCTACGCCAGCGCCACGGTGGTCTTCGTCTACGTCTACAACTGCTCCTCCAGGAGGCTCCCCGTCGGCACCGCCGTCGGGTTCCTGGTCGCCTTCTGGATCTGGGTGGTCGCCGGGGGCTACCTGGGCGTGCTGTTCCCCGAGGGGTCGATCGTCACGCCCATGGAGAGGGTGATGCCGGGGGCGATCGCCTCCAACGAGCTCGTGCAGGAACTCGTCCACCCCAAGTTCGCCGAGGTGCAGCACCCCTGGGGGGCCGCCGAGCCGTTCGTGCGGCCCAGCGCCCCCTTCCCCTACACCAACGCCTGGGGCAGCCACTACGCGCTCCTGCTCCCGCTGGTCCTGCTGTTCATGCGGATCCAGGGCACGATCCGGCAGGGCGTGCTGCTGGGCCTGCTCGCCACCGCCTCCCTCGTCCCGGCCTTCGCCACCCTCAACCGAGGCATGCTGCTGGCGGTGGCCTTCGCCCTCTCCTACGCCGCGCTGCGCTACGCGGCCAGGGGGCACCTGGCGGGGCTGGTCGCCATGGTCGCCGCCGGGGCGGTCGGCGGGACGGTGGCCTACCTGACCGGGGTCGCCGACGGCATCACCTCGCGGACCTCGGTGAGCGGCTCCAACGACGACCGGGTGGGCATCTATCTGGAGGCGTTCCAGCGCACCCTGGACTCGCCGATCCTGGGCTACGGCGCCCCGCGCCCCTCGCTCACCATCGGCGTCTCGGTCGGCACCCAGGGCCAGTTCTGGAACGTCATGTTCTCCTACGGCTTCCCCGCGCTCCTGCTGTTCAGCCTCTTCCTGGCCGGCCTCGCCTGGCGGACCAGGAGGCTCCCGCTGGAGATGGTCTGGCTGCACGTCGTGCCCGTCATGGCGGTCTTCATGATGTTCTACTACGGGCTGGACGGCACCCAGCTCGTCGTCGTCTTCATGGCCGCCGCCCTCGGCCTGCGCCACCTGCGCGAGCTCCGGCACCAGGGGGCGCCGGAGGCCCGGCCGTGACCGCCCGGGACGGCGGCGACCGCGAGGAGCTGCGGAACTTCGCCAGGGGCGGCCTGGTCACCCTGGCCGGCTCCGTCGTCTCGGCGGCCGCCGGCTTCCTGATGACCGTCGTCGTCGCGCGGCTGCTCGGCCCCGCCGAGGCGGGCGTCTTCTTCATCGCGACGGCCCTGTTCATGATCCTGAGCGAGGTCACCGAGCTGGGCGCGGACACCGGGCTGGTGCGCTCGGCCGCCCGGCTGCGGGCGCTCGGCCGGACGGCGGACCTGCGCCGGGTGACCGTCGCGGCGCTCGCGCCGGTCCTGGCCGTGAGCGCGGTCGCGGCGGCGGTCCTGTACGCCTGCGCGCCCCGGCTCGCCGCCCTCTTCGCCGACCCGGCCCACCTCGACGAGGCCACCCTCTTCCTGAGGATCGCCGCGCCCTTCCTCGCCGTCTCGGCCGCCCGGATGGTCGTCCTGTCCGGCATGCGCGGGCTCGGCGACCTGACCGCCTACACGGCCGTCAACGTGGCCCTGCCCGCCGCCCGCCCGCTGCTCGCCGTGGCCGCGGCGGGGCTCGGCCTCGGCTCCGGGGCCGTGATGCTCGCCTGGTCGGCGCCGGTGGCGCTGACCTTCGCCGCGGCGGCCGTACTGCTCTGGCGGATGGTACGGCGGGCCGGGGGCGGGGACGGGACCGGGGGCGGGCGGGACCCGCGCGCGGTCCGGGAGTTCTGGCTCTTCTCCGGCGCGCGCGGCCTCGCCGCCACGCTCGAGATCCTGATCGTCTGGCTCGACGTGCTCATCGTCGGCGCGCTGGTCTCCGACCACGACGCCGGGATCTACGCCACCGCCAGCAGGTTCATCACGACCGGCACGCTCGTGCTGGCCGCCACCCGGATCGCGGTCGCGCCGCAGATCGCCGCCCTGCTGGCCCGGAAGGAGCACGGTGAGGCCGAGCGGCTGAACAGCATGGCGACGGGCTGGGTGATGATCGCCTCCTGGCCGCTCTACCTGGCACTGGCCTGCTTCGGCCCGTTCGTGCTCACCCTCTTCGGGGACGGGTTCGCCGGCGGGGCGGCGGCCCTGGCGATCCTCGCCGTGGCGATGCTGGCGGTGATGGCGGCGGGCAACGTGCAGACCGTGCTGCTCATGGGGGGCAAGAGCTCCTGGGCCCTGGCGAACAAGGCCGCCGCGCTCGCCGTCAACGTGGTGCTCAACCTGCTCCTCGTGCCGCGCCTGGGCATCGTCGGGGCCGCGCTCGCCTGGGCCGCCGCCGAGCTGGTCGACACCCTGGCCGCCGCGATCCAGGTCCGCCGCGGGCTCGGCCTCCGGCTGGGCGCGCGCGGGCTGGTCCTCCCCGCCCTGGCGGCCCTGCTCTGGTTCGGCGGCGGCGGCGTGGTGGCGCGCCTGCTCGCCGAGCCCACCGCGCCGGCCTTCGCCGCCTACCTGGTGGCCGCCTGCACCGGCTACGGCCTGGTGCTGTGGCGGGGACGCGCGGCCCTGCACCTGGATCTGCTCGTGGAGACCGTCCGGCGGCGCTGAGACGACTCCCGGAAGGCCCAGAACACCCGGAACGCCCGGAACACAGAGAACGCCAGCACACCCAGAACGCCGAGAACACCGAGAACGCCCAGAACGCACAGAACGCACAGAACGCCCAGCACAAGGAGACGACCGCCATGGCCCGCAGCCTGCTCGCCCAGGCGAAAGACCGTTCCCCCCGGTGGATGAAGGACGCCGTGAACGCCGCGACGCGCGCGTACGCCGTGCGCACCGCGGACCGGCGGCACCTGCCCGACTTCCTGATCATCGGCTCCAAGCGCGGGGGCACCACGTCCCTCTGGAACTACCTGGTCCGGCACCCGCTGGTCATGCCGATGTTCCCGGAGTCCAGGGAGATCAAGAGCCCCTGGTACTTCTACGTGAACTACGCCAGGGGTGACGCGTGGTACCGGTCGCACTTCGCCACCGAGCGGCGGCTGGACCGGCTGGAGCGGAGGTACGGCGTCCGCCCGCTGACCGGCGAGGCCTGCCCCTACTACATGTACTATCCGCCGGTCGCCGAACGGGTCCGGGAGCGCATGCCCGACGTGAAGGTCGTCATCTCGCTCCGGGACCCGGTCCGGCGCGCCTACTCCCACTACTGGGAGCGGGTGGACGCGGGAACGGAGACGCTGGGCTTCGAGGAGGCGCTGGCCGCCGAGCCGGAGCGGCTGCGCGGCGAGGCCGAGCGCATGGCCGCCGACCCGTACTACTACAGCCGGGCGCACGACTTCTTCTCCTACCGGGACCGGGGCGTCTATCTGCCTCAGGTGGAACGCTGGCTGCGGCTGTTCCCGAGGGAGAACATCCTGATCATCGCGGCCGAGGACCTCTACCGCGACGAGAGGGGGACCGTCGCCGAGGTGGTCCGTTTCCTCGGCCTTCCGCAATGGGAGCTCCCGGTCGCCGACCGGCACAACCACCTGCCCGCTCCCCCGATGAACCCGGGGACGGCGGCGGCGCTCGCGGATTTCTACCGGCCGCACAACGAGGGGCTTTTCCAACTCCTCGACCGGAAGTTCCCCTGGATTCCTTGATCATATTAACGGTCGTTTAACAAACCATGTTTCCGGTTTGACCGTTACGCCCAAACGCGAGTAGCTTCCGACCAGATTGGCTCGGAGGGCCCCATCCGTCACCGGCTTCTGCCCGGGCGACCACACCACACACGAGTCCCCGGAGGAGCACATGCCATCCTCGCGCCGTACCGCGACGGCCCCGCCCCTGGTGGCCCTGGCGGCCCTGGCCCTCCTGTTCGGCGGCGCCGCCGTCGCCGGCGCGCCGCAGGCGGCCGCGCGGACCGCTCCGGCGCCCGCGCCCGACGGCACCGGCTCCGACAGGGCCGCGCCGTCCTGCTGGGCGATCAAGCAGGCCCACCCGGGCAGCGCCGACGGCGTCTACTGGCTGCAGACGCCCAAGCTCGTCGCCCCGCAGCAGTTCTACTGCGACATGACGACCGACGGCGGCGGCTGGGTCCTCATCGGCCGGGGCCGCGAGGGCTGGACGTTCCACTACCCCGGCCAGCGCACCCCCGGCAACGTCCGCAACACCCCCTCGGGGACCGCCGCGTTCGCGCCCGCGGCCCTCGGCGGGGACACCGTCAACGCGCTGCTGAACGGCACCCGGGTGGACGCGCTCCCCGACGGGGTGCGGCTGCGCCGCGCGGCCGACGCGAGCGGCACCGCCTGGCAGGAGATGCGCTGGAAGTTCAAGGACCGCGGCGACTGGTCGTGGACCTTCGACGCCAACCCCCCGCACCCGCTCGCCTCCGTCGTCGTGGACGGCAGGACCTACTCCGGCGGCAACACCCGCGACTGGAACGACAACAGCGGCTCGCGCCGCGTCTTCACCTACGAGTGGAAGAACCACGGCTGGCAGAAGGGCTTCAGCTACGGAGCCGGCCAGAGCGGCGCCTCCACCTCCTCCACCAGCCACCTCTGGCAGGACGGCAGCGAGGGCAGCCCCATCCCGTTCACCCAGGTCTTCATCCGCCCGAAGATCACGAACGTCTCCTACGACGCCGTCCCCGACCCGGGCACCCGGGCCTCCACCGTCGTCCCGCTGGTCTCCAACCAGACCACCCCCCTGCCCTGGGGCGTGACCGGCGTGATGGGCACCGGCACCGGTGAGGAGTTCCTCGAGGTGCAGGCCCTGGAGGTGCTGGGCGACACCATCTACGTGGGCGGCAGGTTCAAGTACGTCCAGCAGGGCGCGACCGGGGTCAAGAAGGACCAGCCGTACCTGGCCGCCTTCGACGTCAGGAGCGGCGAGTGGCGCTCGTCGTTCCTGCCCAGGCTCGACGGCCAGGTCTGGGACATCCAGGCGCTGGGCGACAAGATCGTCGTCGCGGGCGAGTTCACCAGCGTCAACGGCGAGGCCGGCACCGTCGGCATGGCCGCCCTCGACCCGGCGACCGGCAGGGTCGTGCCCGGCTGGCGGACCACCTTCACCCGCGCGAGCAACCTCACCGTCAAGGTCAAGGCCCTCGACGTGCAGGGCGGCTGGCTCTACGCCGGCGGCGCGTTCAACCACGTCAGCGGCGGCAACCCGCTCTCCTCGAAGGTCTGGGCGGTCATGGCGGCCCGCGTGCGCGTCTCCGACGGGCGCCCCGACGAGACGTGGACGCCCCGCTTCGACCTGCCCGTGGTCGACGTGGACGCCAGCGAGAAGGGCGACCGCGTCTACTTCGGCGGTTACTTCGAGAAGGTCGGCGACAAGCCCGCCAACAGCTTCGCCGTGATCACGACCTCCGCCCCGGCCACCCTGGTCCCCGGCCTGGCCGACTGGAAGCCGAGCACCCCGACCGCCGACCGCGACTACCGCCAGTCGGTCCTCGAGTACGGCGACGGCGTCTGGATGGGCGGCTCCCAGCACGACTTCCAGCTCTACGACCGCGACGACCTGACCAGGGTCACCGGCCACATCATGAAGAAGGGCGGCGACATCCAGGCGTCCGTCGTCAAGGACGGCATCGTCTACGGCTCCTGCCACTGCCCGGAGTTCGTCTACAACGGCGCCGCCAGCTACGAGAACCCGACCGGCTGGTCGAACGCGCACCAGATCGTCTGGATCGGCGCCTGGGACGCCAGGACCGGCGAGTACCTGCCGAACTTCGCCCCGTCGATCAGGTCCCGGCTCGGTGACGGCCCCTGGGCCATGACCACCGACACGAACGGCTGCCTGTGGTTCGGCGGGGACATGAACCGCGGCTCCTGGAACAGCGCCACCGGCTCCTACCAGTGGCTGGGCGGCTTCGGCCGGCTCTGCTCCGGCGACGCCACGGCCCCGTCCGCCCCCTCCGGCCTCCGCCTGGCGGGGACCACCGGCGGCAACAAGCTCGCCTGGTCCGCCGCGTCCGACGACTCCGGCCAGGTCGGGTACGAGGTGTTCCGGAACGACCGGGTGATCGCCACCACGACCGGCACGTCCTACACCGACACCACCGCCTCGGGCGCCGTCAAGTACTGGGTCCGGGCCGTGGACGACGCCGGCAACCGCTCCGCGAGCACCGCCGCCCTCCCGGTGGCGGCCTCCGCCTCCACGGTGACCCTCCTGTCCAAGGGGGCGACCTGGAAGTGGCGCTACGACGGGACGGACCCGGGCGCGTCCTGGACCTCCCCGTCCTTCGACGACTCCTCCTGGTCCGCCGGTCCCGGCGAGCTCGGCTACGGCGACGGCGACGAGGCCACCCTGCTGCCCGCGGGCGCCACGCCCCGGCACGTGACCGCCTACTTCCGCACCACGCTGAAGGTCGCGGACCCGGCCGCCCACAAGGACCTGCTGATCGACCTCGTCCGCGACGACGGAGCCGTGGTCTACGTCAACGGCGCCGAGGTCGGCCGGGTCAACCTCCCCGGGGGCGCGATCACCCCCGGCACGACCGCGCTGACCGGCTACTCCACCAACGCCGAGGAGCGGACCCCCGTGCGCCTCACCGTGCCCGCGAGCGTCCTGGTGGCCGGTGCCAACACGATCGCGGTGGAGATGCACCAGTACGACCGGTGGAGCGCCGACCTCAGCTTCGCGATGACCGTCGCCGCGACCGCCGCGAACTGACGCCGCGGGGGCGGGCGACCAGTTCGCCGATGAGCTTGCCGAACAGGAGGGTCGTCGCCGCCGGGCCGGCCCCGCCGTCCGGGACCACGCGGTACCGGGCGGGGTCGGCGAGCGCGGCGTCGAGGTGGGCGGCGAGCTCCTCGGCCGAGCCGGCCAGGGCGATTCGGCCGCCGGCCGCCATCACCTCGGCGAAGCGGAGCTGGTGGTCGTCGACGTGCTCGCCCAGCCGGGCCGTGCGGGGGACCACGATGGGCAGCCGCCCGGCCGAGCGGGCCTCGGTGATCCCGCCGGGACCGCCCTGGCAGACGACGGCGGCCGCCTCCTCCATCAGGCTCCGCAGCTCGCCGTGGGGCAGCATCTCGTGGCACTCGGCGCCGCGCACCGCGCGCGAGGCGCCGTGCTGGACCACGCAGCGGACCGTGCCGCCCCGGTCCGCGAGCCACCGTCCGACCCAGTCGCCGAGCCGGTGGAAGGGGTGGTGGTCGGTGCCGGCCGTGACCAGCACCAGGGGACGGTCGTCCGTGCTCGTCCGCTCGCCCATCTCAGAGCACCTGCCCGACGACGACGCCCCGGGGATAGACCTCCTGCTGCTCGGGCCACTGCAGCAGGAACAGGTCGGACAACGGGTAGCAGAGCCTGCCGGTCAGGGTGCCCGAGTCGATGCGGTCGTAGACCTCCATGTACACCGTGCGGCAGCGGAAGAGCTTGGCGAGCAGGAAGAACGGGAACGCCACGCCCGCGCCGGTGCTGACGACGACGTCCGGCCGGAAGCGGGGCAGCAGCCGGACGGCGAGCCCGAGGTTGCGGATCAGGTTGGGGATGTTGCGGGTCGTCGGGTGGTAGGCCCAGCTGACGTCCTCGCCGTCGAGCAGCGAGAGCGCGTCGGCCTGCCTGAAGGTCACCCAGAGCCGCTCGTGCTCGCTCCACCAGCCGCGGAGCCGGTGCAGCTGGGTCAGGTGCCCGCCACCCGAGCACACGAAGAGCACTTTCATCCCGTTGTCTCCATCTCACGCAGGACCGGGAGCATCGCCTCGGGGAACACCCGGGAGTGCCAGCCCCCGCCCCCCTGTTCCAGGCGGCAGGTCCGCACGAACATCTCCAGCAGGTAGAGGGCCGCGACCAGCCCCCGGTCCCCGGCCCGCACGCCGACCGCGCCCAGCTCCTCCCGGGCCGCGGCGCGCACGGCCGCGACGCCGTCGGCCAGGGGCAGGTCGCGCATGGCCACGGCGACCTGGAAGCGCCAGTGGAGCAGGTCGAAGCCGACGGGCACCTCCGCGGTGCTGTGCTCCCAGTCCCAGATCCACAGGTCCCGGCCGTCCCAGCCGAGGTTCCACGGCGTCCAGTCGCCGTGCCAGCGGCCGAAGCGCAGCTCGGTGCGGCCGTGCGCGGCCTCGATCCGCCGCAGCGCGGCGAGGACCGCGGCGGGCGTCTCCCCCGCCATCCCTCCGGCCTCGGCCGCGAGCCCGCGCCAGTAGCCCGACCCGGCCAGCGGCAGGGTGCGGACGCCGGTGCTCTCGGCGATGCTCAGCGGGACGTGGGGGTCGAGCGGCCGGTCGGGGTCGGGGTGCCGCCGGATGCCGGGCGGCAGCGGGGCGGTGACCACGACCTCGCGGCCCTGCCACGAGCCGTGGTGCACGAGCTCCGGCAGGCGTGCCGGTACGGCGTGCCGTACCGCCGCCGTGGCCTGAGCCTCCCGGGTGACGAGCCGCCGGGTCGCCTCGTTCCAGCCGACCTTGGCGAAGCCCGCGGGCCGCCCGTCCGGGCGGAAGAGCTGCAGGATCGGCTTGAGGTTGGGGTCGGGCTCGCGCACGCTGATCCCCGCGGCCAGCCGTCCGCCCAGGATCTCCGAGAGGTGGGCGGTCAGCAGGTGGCCGGCGATCGCGGCGTCGGGCAGCTCCTCGGGGGCCGAGATCAGCAGGGTGCGCCGCATGAGGCGCTGCGCGAGACCGGCGCGCAGGCCCAGGCCGAGCAGGGCGCGGGCGGCCCGCGTCCGGGGCGGGCGCAACCCGTTGTACCGGCCGACCGAGGCCGCCGCGGACGCGCGGGTGACCAGCGGGGTGAGGAAGCGGGCGCGGGCCGGGCCGGGAACGATCGCGTAGCGTTCGACGACCCGGTGTCCGGAGGGGGCGCGGTCGAGGGTCGCGCGGATCACGGGGCGGCCGTCCGCCGGCCGCCACAGCTGGTCGACCAGTGCGCGCAGGGCCTCGGACGACTCGGCGGCCGGGTGCGGGCCGTCGTCGAGCGTCGTGAGCATCGGGGATCCGTTCGGTGGTGGTCGGTCGTGCGGGGAGGGCGCGGGAGGGGTCCGGGCGGCTCAGTAGGCCCCCGTCCCCCGGACCACCGCCGACCAGGTCTTCCAGAGGATCTGCAGGTCCAGGGCGAGGGACCAGTTCTCCACGTAGCGCAGGTCGAGCCGGACGGACTCCTCCCAGGACAGGTCGGAGCGCCCGCTCACCTGCCAGAGCCCGGTCATCCCCGGCTTGACGACCAGGCGCCGGTGGACGTCGGCGCCGTAGCGCGCGACCTCGGCCGGGAGCGGGGGCCGGGGACCCACCAGGGACATGTCGCCGGCGAGGACGTTGATGATCTGCGGGAGCTCGTCCAGGGAGTGGCGGCGCAGCCAGGCGCCGACCGGCGTGACCCGCGGGTCCTTCCTGAGCTTGAACAGGACGCCGTCGCCGTCGCTCGCGCCCAGGTCCGCCTGGAGGGACTCGGCGCCGACCACCATGGTCCTGAACTTCAGGAGCCGGAACTCGCGGCCGTCCTTGCCGACCCGGGTCTGGGTGAAGATCACCGGGCCGCCGCTCGTCACGCGGACGGCCAGGTGGATCCCGGCCAGGAGGGGGGCCAGGAGGAGCAGGACGAGGAGGGCGCCCGCCCTGTCGAAGGTGCTCTTGACGAGCTGCCGGGGCCCGGTCAGGTCCGGATGCTGCACGTGCAGCAGGGGGAGGCCGGCCACCGGGCGCACGGTCGTGCGGGGGCCCGCCACCTCCATCAGCGCGGCGGCGACGTAGAGGTCCGTGTCGGTCTCGGCGAGCCGCCAGCTCATCCTGCGCAGCGCCACGCCGTCGAGCTCGGGGCAGGCGAGCACCGCGACGGCGTCGCCCCCGACCTCGGCCGCCACCCGCGCGACGGCGGTGAAGTCGCCCCGCACCGGGACGCCTCCCACGTCCGCGGGGAGCCCCGCGGGAGCCGGCGGCAGGCAGGCGGCCACGACCCGCATCCCGTGATAGCGCTCCCTGCGCAGCTGGGCGACCAGCTCCGCCACGGCCTCCCGGTGGCCGACGGCGACGACCCGGCGCAGCCCCTCGCCCCGTTCCCGGCGCCGGTGCAGCCGCTTGCGCCAGCCGTACCGGAAGCAGAAGGTGACGAAGGCCAGCAGCGGGAGGCCCGCCATCACGTAGCTGCGGGCGACCGGTGTCTGGGTGGCGTAGGCGACGATGGCGACCAGGGAGGCGAGGGCGGTCGCGGCCTGGAGCACCGCGCGGTACTCGTCGGGGCCGTCGCCGACGCGGTGCGTCCGGTAGCCGCCCGCGATCGAGACGGCGAGGGGCCAGAGCACGGTCAGCAGCGCGCCGAGCGCCAGCTCGGGCGGGTAGAGGCCGCCGTCCGCCGACCGCACGGCGACCAGTCCGGCGAAGACCAGCAGGCCGCAGGCGGCATCGCCCCAGGCGGCTCCGCGGACGTACCCCTTCTCCCAGCAGGCGCCCTCCCCCGCCGGGAACGCTCCTGCCACAGGCAGGCGGCCACCGGCGGCCGTCACCGCCCCCATGACCCCCGTACCCGTCTCGTAGCTCACAGCCGCCCCACTCACCGCAGAGATCAAACCAGGCAAAGCACCTAGATAACCTCATATACCCCAAAAGATCATAATGATCATGTAAGCAAATGTTAATCCATATAGTGGACACAGCATGACAATAACCCCATAGATCTCAAGAAAGATCTACCATCGCGTTACGCGGGAGAACGGACACACCCGGCGCCTCCGCCGGTCCGGCCTCCCGCCGCCCCCTGGCCACCGCCCCCTGGCCACCGCCCCCTGGCCACCGCCCCCTGGCCACCGTCCCCCGCCCGCCGTCCCGTCCACCCGCGGTTCCACCCGCCGTCCCGTCCGTCCGCCCTTCCACCCGCCGTCCGCCCTTCCACCCGCCGATGAGAAGAGATGCACGCAGCCTCCCGATCCGCCCTCGCCCTCCTCGCCGTCCTGGCCGCGGCGGGCGCTCTCGTCCTCACGCGGACCCCACCGGAGCCGGACCGCACGCCCGGACCGCCCACGGCGGGAACCCTGGTGACCAGGACCGTCGAGGACACCTACGTCACCGCGCTCGGCGGGACCGCCTCCCGGGGCGGGGAACCGCGGCTGCGGGCCGGATCCCCGCCCCGGGAGCACCAGGCCCTGGTGAAGTTCACCGTGGCCGGCGTGCCGGCCGGCGCCTGCCCGGTCGAGGCCCGCCTGCGGCTGTGGTCCCACACGGCCGCCGACGCCGCCACGGCCGCGCACACCGTGGACCCCGCGCGGTGGCGGGAGGGCACGGCCTGGCGCGACAGGCCGCCCCTGGGCGAGGCGCTGTCGTCCGCCGGCTCACTGCCCGGCGGCGGATGGGCCGTCTTCGACGTGTCCCGGGCGGTGACCGGCGACGGGACGTTCTCCTTCGCCGTCACCCACGCGGGCCCCGGCCCCGCGGACTTCGCGGCGCGGGAGGACCGCGGCACGGGCCGCCCCGCCGAACTGGAGGTGCGCTACGCGGCCGCGGGACCGGACGACCGGCTCGCCCCCGCCTGCGGCGGCGCGTGGTGGGGCCTGTACCGCTCGGGCAACGCCGACGTCACCCCCTACGAGACCGGCCGGCCGGGCGACCGTACGGAGCCCCGCCGCTTCGACGCCTTCCGGCGCTACTACAGCCTCTCGCAGATCACCGGGACGGCCCCGGAGCAGACTCTCCTCTGGCCCACCGCCCAGGACGCCGAACTGGCCCGCGACCGGGTCCTGTTCCTGCAGATCGACGGGCGCTGCTTCGGCCCGTGCCCGTCGAGCTTCAACGGGCACGCGCTGCCCGGCCCCGCCGTCTTCGACGATCCCGGGACGCCGCCGGACTTCACCGGCGAGTGGATCCGGCCCGGCGACGTCGCCGCGGGGCGCTTCGACCCGCTGCTGAACGCCGCCGCGGACCGGCTGAAGGCGTTCCCCGGGCGGATCGTGCTGGACCTCTCCAGCGAGATCGACACGCAGGTCGAGTGGATGACCGACCGCGGGCTGCGCGACTCCTGGACGGCCGGCTACCGGGACATGTGGCGGCACGTGCACGCCCTCTTCACCGCCAGAGGCGTCACCAACGTGCGGTGGAACTACGTCGTGGGCGGGTTCTCCGGCGACGACTCCGTCTACACCTCCTCCTACCCCGGCGACGCGTACGTCGACTGGATCTCCTGGGACCCCTACGACAGCCGGTGCTCGTACGGCTCGGCCCGCGCGGTCCTCAACCGGTTCTACGCCCGCCTGGAGGCCGGGCTCCTCGGCCCGGGGGCCCGGGGCAAGGCCTACGGCATCATGGAGTTCGGCTTCGGGAAGGCGTGCCAGGAGGCTTACTTCCGGGACCTCGCGGACGACCTCAAGCGCCTGCCGAAGATCCGCGCGGTCCTCTACTTCGACCGCCCCTCGGCGGAGTACGCGCTGACCCCGGCGGGCCGGCGCGGTTACGCGGACGCCGCCGCGGACCCCTACCTCGACCGGCGTCCCTGAACCAGAGCCCCTGAACCGGCGGGCCGGTCGGCGGGCTCTCAGTCGTATTCCAGATCCGGCAGGGCGGAGGGCGGCTCCGGGCTGCGCCACACGACCACGTAGGGGTCGCTGACGGCGTCCACCGCCGCCGTCAGCCGGTCGAGGTCGAAGTCCGGCAGGTAGCGCAGCCGGGCGAGGAAGGTGGCGTCCGTCGCGGACCTCGGCACCACGCAGCCCTGGCCCTCGTGGTCGAGCAGGATGTAGAGGACGTCCGCCCCGGTGTCGCCCGCGACCCGCACCTCGACGACGTCCTCCCACGCGAGGGCGTCGACGCTGCCGTCCGCGTAGTGGCGGGTCACGCCCTCTTCGGTGACGTACACGTAGGTGTCCGGCACTGAGTTGCCGTGCATGGCCGCGATTGTGACGACTTCAGGGGGCTCGGTGCAATAGAGCCGCGCGGGCCGGGCGATTCGCCCGCCGACCGCGCGGCCCGCGGGCCGCCCTCCCGGGGCGTCCTACGGCAGGTCCCCGCCCCAGCCGTGGTCGAGGTGGGCGGCCACCGCCCGCCGGGCGGCCTCCGCCGGACCCGCGCCGATCGCGTCGAGCAGCTCGCGGTGCTCGGCCACCAGGACGTCCCGGTCGGGGTAGGAGTCGCGCAACCGGACCAGGCCCAGCCGGGTCTCGGCCGCCAGCACCGTGTACAGCCGCTCCAGCCGCGGGCTGCCCACCGCGACCACCAGGGCCTGGTGCAGCGCCATGTGCTCGGCCACCACCTCGGACCAGGGGGCGTCCGGCGGCAGCGCGGCCATCCGCGCCAGCGCCTCGTCCGCCTCCGCCACCCGCCGCCCGGCCAGGGACACGGCCGTCAGGTCCTCCAGCGGGCGCCGCACGAACATCAGGTCGTCCAGGTCCGCCCCGGTCACCTCCACCACCTGGGCGCTCCGGTTGCGCTCCCGGCGGAGCAGGCCCTCGTGGACCAGGACCGCCAGCGTCTCGCGGACGGTCGGGCGGGCCACCCCGTAGGCGGCTGCGAGCTCCTGCTCGGGCAGGGCGGTGCCCGGCGGGATCTCCCCGGAGAGGATCCGGCGGCGCAGTTCCTCGGCGAGCGCGGTGACGGCGGAGACGGGACGGAGCGGGACGGTCACCGGGCCCTCCGGAGGATGCCCCGGCCTTCAGACCGGGGAGGAGTCCGGACCGCGAAACCCCGCGTTCTACTACGGTCTTCCCCGGTGGCGATAGCCAAGCCACCACCGGCACGACCGCCCCAGGGCATGGGGTGGCTGCGCGGGGAGGCTTCGGGGTTGCCCAGCCGGTGAACCGCGAACCTCAGCATGGTTCCCTCCTCGGGGATCAGGTTGGGATCCTCCGCTTTCAAACGGAGGAGGATGTCAAACCGGGAAGCCTATTGCCGGGGCTCGGAACCGGGGGTCCGGACGCCCGCCGGAGCCCCGCCCGCCCGGACGTCCTCGGCCGCCCGCCCCGCCGCCTCGGGCACGGCGACGACGACCAGCGCCGCCCCGAGCAGCAGCAGTCCGGCGGCCGAGACCGGGGTCAGCCGCTCGCCCAGGACCACGACCCCGAGCAGCGCGGCGACCGCGGGCTCGGCCAGGGCCAGGGTGGCGGCGGTCGCCACCGGGGTGGTGCGCAGGCCTCTGCCGTACAGGAAGTAGGCCAGGGCGGTGGTGGCGCAGCCGAGGTAGAGCGCGGCCAGCAGGCCGCGGGGCTCGGTGAGCCAGCCCGGCCCGGTCCAGAGCAGGACCGGGAGCATGACCACGGCCGCCCCGCCGAACATCACCCCCATGACGACGTCCGAGGAGGCCCCCGTCCCGATCACCCGGGCCGCGGCCACCGCGTAGAAGGCGTAGATCAGCCCGCCGAGGAGCGCGAGCAGGATCCCGTCCGGCCGCGCCTGCCCGCCTCCGCCGCCCAGTACGGCGCAGCCCGCCACGGCCGCCGCGGTCGCCGCCGCCCAGCGCCCGCTGGGGCGCACCCGGTCGAGGAGCCAGGAGAGCAGACCGGTGAAGACGGGCCCGCTGCCGATGGAGACCACGGTGCCGACGGCCACGCCGGTCCGGCTGATCGCGGCGAAGTAGCAGAGCTGGTAGGCGGCCACCCCCAGCGCGGCCGCCGCCAGGAGGCCCCGGCGGGACGGCGTCCGCACCGCGGCCCTCCCGGCGGCCCCGACGGCGGTCTCCGGGCCGGACGCCGCAGAGCTCTCCGGGCCGGACGCCGTTCCGGACGCCGCGGCGGACCCCGTGACGACCCGTGCGGCGGCGACGGCGCCGGCCAGCACCAGGCCGCCCACGACCAGGCGGGCGGCGGCGACGGAGATCGGGGCGACCCCGGCGACGAGCAGTCCGGCGGTCCCCGCGGTGCCCCAGAGCACGGCGGCGCCGAGAACGGCGAGCTTCATGGGCACATTGTCAGACAACCAGACAGTCGAAGTCCAATCAGAAGTGCCGTCGTTCACCGCGCCGGATCGGCGGCATGCGGAAGGCCCGGGAACCCGGGAAGAACGGGGAAGTGGCCGCCCGCTGTTTCCGCTGCGGGCGAGCGGGTAGCTACCCCCGGGTGAGATTTCGGGCTGCGGAGGTGACCTCGTTGTCGAAGGGAACGTTCGAGGAGGGCCCTGAGGAGGCCTTCCGGGAGAGGATCGCCGCCGCCACGCTCCACCGGCTGGACGGCTCGGAGATCACGACCTCGGCCGACGCCATGACGGCGATCGCCGAGGCGCTGTCGTTCCCCGAAACCTTCGGCAACAACCTCGACGCGCTCTACGACCACCTGACCGACCTGTCCTGGCTGGCGCCGGGCGAGCACGCGCTCGTGTGGTCGAAGACCTCGTCGCTGCGCGACTGCGACCGGCCGGCCTACGACGCGATCCGGACCGTGCTCTCCGAGGCCGTCGCCGACGGCACGCCGGAGAAGGCCTTCCTCTCGGTCTTCCTCCTGACCGACTGAGCGGTCGCGGCGCAGTGGGCGCAGAAGGCGCCCCGCCGCCCCTCGGCGCAGGTGCACGACCACCGCAGGTCGTCGGCGTCCCGGAGGAACTCCACGCACGCGGCGCCGTCGTCCACCTCGGCGGTCACCCGGAGCGGGCCGAAGCGCACCAGCTGCACCGCCCCCGCCTGTTCCAGCTCGTCGCCTCTGACCAGCGCCGCCCGGTCGGCGCCTTCCAGGCGTACCCCGAGCAGTTCCGCCATCTCCATCATGGCTGCCTCCCTGCGATCCTCAGAAAAAGACGTGCCCCGAGGGCCCGGGGTTCCGCCTCACCCCAGGGCGAGGCAAACGTTTCCCTCGAATCGTTCCAGAGGAAGGCAATCCGTCTCCCTGGTCGGGAGTGCCCTGCGTTGCTAAAGTTTCGGGACTGTTAACCACGCATATCCGCAATGCGAGGTATTGTGACCGGCCGCAGACGTTCGATCAAGGTCAAGATCTTCATCCTCCTCCTGATACCGCTCGTCTCCCTCGTGGCCATCTGGGGATACGCGGCGACGATCGTCCTCCGAAGCGGTCACGACCTTCTCATCATCAGCACCGTCCACGAGCACGTGACCGTCCCCACCCGCGCGCTCGCCAGCGCCCTCCAGCGCGAGCGGCAGCTCTCCCTGGCCTTCCTCGGCGACCGCACGGCCTCGGACTCCGCCCTGAACAGCCAGCGGCTCAAGACCGACGCCTCCCGGACGGAGCTCGAACGGCTCACCCAGGAGGCCAAGGAGGACATCCCCGCCCCCCTGTGGGAGCGGATCGTGCGGCTCCTGGCCGCGGCGGACCGGCTCACCGAGGCCCGCAGCGAGGTGAACGGCCGCACCAGTGACCGGTTGCAGACCCTCGACGCCTACAGCGCCGTCATCGAGACGGCCAACGAGGTCTTCGAGAAGCTCCGGACCTCCGCCGACATCGACCTGATCGACCAGGTGCGGGCCACCGCCATGGTCGGGCGCAGCCGCGAGATGATGAGCCGGCAGGCCGCCCTGATCGCCGGGGTCGACGCCGCCGGCGTCATCACCTCGCGGGAGCGCGCGCGCTTCGCCGAACTGGCCACCAGCCGCGAGTTGCTCTTCGTCATCGGCACCAAGCAGCTCGACGACGAGCTCCGGGCGCACTACACCCGCATGGCGGGCTCCGCCGCCTACGCCGAGTTCGAGCGGATCGAGGAGGCCTTCAGCAACGCGACGCGGCCCGACCCCTCCTGGGTGACGGCCTCCGTCACGCTGACGGAGACCTTCGACCGCACCGCCGGCGGCGTCGCCCAGGCCATCGCCGACCGCAGCGGGCCCATGGCCACCGGCATCCTGATCCAGATCGGCATCGCCGGCGGGCTCGGCCTCGTCGCGGTCACGGCCTCCATCTTCATCTCGGTCCGCTTCGGCCGCCGGATCGGCGTCGAACTCGTCGGCCTCCAGCACGCCGCCCTCGACCTCGCCGACCGGCGCCTGCCCGACGTGGTCGCGCGGCTGCGCAAGGGCGAGGACGTCTGCCCGGTCTCCGAGACCCCCGAGCTGCACTACGGCACCACCGCCGAGATCGTGCGCGTCGGAGAGGCGTTCTCCTCGGTCCAGCGCACGGCCGTCCAGGCGGCCGTCGGCCAGGCCGAGCTGCGCAAGGGCGTGGGCAAGGTCTTCGTCAACCTGGCGAGGCGGAACCAGTCGCTGCTGCACCGGCAGCTCGCCATGCTGGAGGCGATGGAACGGCGGGCCACCGACCCGGAGACGCTCGAGGACCTGTTCGCCCTCGACCACCTCACCACCCGCATGCGCCGCCACGCCGAGGGCCTGATCATCCTGTCGGGCTCGGTGCCCGGCCGGGGCTGGCGCAGGCCGGTGGCGATCTACGACGTGGTCCGCGCCGCCGTCGAGGAGGTGGAGGACTACCGCCGCGTCACCGTCGAGGTGCCGCACGGCCCGGCGCTCGCCGGCGCGGTCGTCACCGACGTCGTCCACCTGGTCGCCGAGCTGGTGGAGAACGCGACCATCTTCTCCCCGCCGAACACCGTGGTGCGCGTGCACGGCGAACCGGCCGCCCGGGGTTACGCGATCGAGGTGGAGGACCGCGGCCTGGGCATGAAGCCGGCCGAGATGGCCGAGCTCAACGCACGGCTGGCCGAGCCCCCGGAGTTCGACCTGGCCGACAGCGACCGGCTCGGCCTGTTCGTCGTCGGCATGCTGGCCGCCCGCCACGGCATCCGCGTCTCCCTCCGGCCGTCCCCGTTCGGCGGCACCAGCGCGATCGTGCTCATCCCCGACGCGCTGGTGACCGAGATGCCGCTCCCGGCCGCCGACCACCCGGCCGGAACCGGGCCGGTCGCCGCCGCCGAGACGCGGGAGACCCCCCCGGCCCCGGTCTCCGAGCAGCGGCTCGCCCCCGTCGCGGAGAGCGCCGCGCTCACGGCGGGCCGCACCGCCGGAACCAGCGGGACCACGGGGATCAGCGGGACCACCGGGAGCGGTCTGCCCAGGCGGGTCCGGCGTGCCGTACCCGGTCAGGCTCCGCCGCAGGCCGCCGCACCGGACTCCCCGCCCCTGCGGGTACGGCAGGCGGACGACGGCGGGGCGGACGGGCCCGGTGGATCCGGTGCGCCCGCTGAGCCGAGCAGTGTCCTGACGTCGTTCCGGGCGGGGTGGCTCCGCGCGGAGGAGGAGGGCGATGGGCGATGACAGAGCGCTGGCTCGATCAGGACGCCGGACCGATCGTCCGCCCCTACACCGTCACCCGGGGACGGACCCGTCCCACGGGGGCCGGCTTCGACCTGATCGCCACGGTCGTGGCGGTCAGGCCCCCGGCGGAGAACCTGTCCCCGGAGCACCGGCGGGTCCTGGCCGCCTGCCGGCACCCGATCTCGGTGGCCGAGCTGGCCTCGGAGACCGAACTGGCCGTCGGCGTGATCGGGGTGCTCCTGGGCGACCTGCGGGACGCTGGGCTGGTGACCGTACGGACGTCTCCCGGCTCGGTGGTCAAGGAGAGCCTGCTCCGCGACGTCCTCGCCGGGCTGCGAGCCCTCTGAGGACCGCCTGAGGGACCACCCACCTGAGGAGGACATCCCAGGACCGCCCGAGGATCATGTGAGGAGCGTCCGAGGTCCCCCCGAGGCGGCTCCTCCGGTGAGCCCTCTCCCGGCCCCCTCGCGGGCCTCTGCGCGCCCGCGGAGACGTCAGTCCGTGGCCAGCCGGGCGTGGCGCTCCACGTCGAAGCGCTCGTCCCCGTACTTGAGCTTGGCCCGCTCGACCCCCTCCGGCGCGAACCCCGCCCTGACCGCCACCGCGCAGGAGGCCGGGTTGTTCAGCCGGTGCCCCAGCTCGAGGCGGAACAGCCCCCGCTCCCGGAACGCCCACTCGGCCAGCTTGATCGTCGCCGCGGCCGCGACGCCCCGGCCCCGGGCGTGCGGTGAGGTCCAGTAGGAGACCCATCCCGTGTCATGGGAGTCGATGTTGCTCACCGCGACGTTCCCGACGACCTCGCCGTTCACCGTGACGGCGAAGGCCCGCGCGTCGTCCCGGAACCCCCAGTAGGCCATCCACTCCAGCGCCGCCTCCGGCGTGTCGATCGGCCGGGCGGCCTGCCGCGCCATGTCGGGGGAGGAGAACGCGGCGAGCACCGCGGACACGTCGCCGGGGCCCCAGCCCCGCAGCTCCACCTCGATCATGAGAAGTCCGTCCGACCGATGACAGGGACGATCCGCGTTCCCGGCCAGCCTATCCGGTCCCGTCGTCCAGCAGACCCTAAGCCACAGATCTTGTGAGAGCGCTCTCCGCACGGCACCATGGCCCCATGACGACCACCCGCCCGCACATCCGCCCCTACCGTCCCGGAGACCGCGCCGCGCTCGGCGACGTCTGCGTCCGCACCGCCCACGAGGGCGGGGACTCCCGGCACATCTACCCCGACCTGGAGCTGATGCCCAGCATCTTCGCCACCCCCTACGCCGAACTGGAGCCGGATCTGGCCTTCGTGCTCGACGACGGCGAGCGCGCGGTCGGCTACGTCCTCGGCACCGCCGACACCGCCGCCTTCGTGCGGAACTACCGGGAGCACTGGCTGCCCCGGCTGAGAGAGCGCTTCCCCGCCCTGGACGGGCCGCCCGCCACCCCCAACGAGGAGATGATCGACCTCATGTACCGGCCGGAGCGCATGATCCTCCCCGAACTGGCCGGCTACCCGGCCCACCTCCACATCGACCTGCTCCCCTCCCACCAGGGCCAGGGTCACGGCCGGGCGCTCATGCACACCTTCCTCGACGCGCTGCACGCCAAGGGCGTGGCCGCCGTCCACCTCGGCATGGTCACCGCCAACACCGCGGCCCGCGCCTTCTACGACCGGCTCGGCTTCCACGAGATCCAGGTCGCCGACCCGGGTCCGGTCACCTACCTCGGCCGGCGAACGGACCGGACAGCGCCGCCCACTGCAGGAGCATGATGCTCTTGGCGTCGGCGATCTCCCCCGAGGCGACCATCTCCAGCGCCTCGGCGAAGGGCAGCTCGACCACCTCGATGTCCTCGCCCTCCCCGGCCAGCCCGCCGCCCTCACCGGCCCTGCGGTCCGCCCGGTACGGCGCGGCGAAGAAGTGCACCCGCTCGGTCACCGACCCCGGGCTCATGTAGACGTCGAAGACGTGCCGGACCTCACCGATCTCGTATCCGGTCTCCTCGGCGGCCTCCCGCCGGATCGCGGTCTCCGGATCGTCGTCGTCGAGCAGGCCCGCCGCCGTCTCCAGCAGCATCCCGTCGGGGTGCCCGTTGGCGTAGACCGGGTAGCGGAACTGCCGGGTCAGCAGGACCGTCCCGCGCCCGGCGTCGTAGAGCAGGACGGTGGCGCCGTTGCCCCGGTCGTAGGTCTCGCGCTCCTCGACGCTCCAGGTGCCGTCCGCCCGCAGGTAGTCGAAGGTCGTCCTGCGCAGCACGTACCAGCTCGACGCCAGGAGCTCCACCTCCCGCACCCGCACCCGGGGGTTGCCGGTCAGGTCCAGCCCCGCCCGGTCCAGCCCGGTGCGGCCCCTGCGGTCGGGGACGTCGATCCCCGGCACCCCGTCCGACACGCGCTCTCCTCTCCGGTCACCGCGTCCAGAGCGTACACTCCGCCGTCGCGGGGGCCGGGAGGCGCCGTCGCGGGGCCGCGTCCCGGGTCAGCGGACCGCCAGTCTCGCCAGGCCCGGATAGTCGGTGACGACGCCGTCGCCGTCGTAGATCAGGTCGGCGCTGAAGCCCTCGCTCTCGTAGCGCACCGAGTCCGGGCCGAGATGGGTGTAGCTCTGCGGATGGTGGACCACGTGCAGGTGGGGCACCTGGACCAGGGCCATGACGAAGCCCATCCGGCCCTGGCTCTTCAGCAGGCCGTGACGGAGCACCGGCATGGTGTTGGTCAGCGGCGAGAGCGCCAGATCGCAGTCGAGGGCGTCGTTGAGCCCGGCCATGTCCCCGCCCGGCTCCGGTCCCGCGAGCTCACCCTCGCACTTGGTCTCGCAGGACCAGATGCCGTCGGTGCCGCGCCGCAGGTCGAGCGCGCGCGCCCAACCGGCCCCGTGCGCCCGCACGGTCAGCAGTTCGGTCACGTAGTCGGCCGAGGTGCGCAGGGAGTACTCCAGGCGGTAGGGCACCGGGTCCGTCCCGATCGCCACGCCGACCGCTTTCAACCCCGACGAGAAGTCCGCCTCGGCGTACTCGGCCCCCTCGTCCTTCATCCACACGAGCCCGCGCATCGCGCTCTCCTTCCAGCGAACCCTTCACGGTCCACCGTGCCCCGGAGAATCCCCGCGAACCACGCACCGTCACGCCCGGCCGCCCGGCGGGGACGGCCGCAGGTCTCCCGTACGGCGCCTGCCGTGCGGGAGACCTGCGGCCCGCGTCAGATCCCGGAATGGGCCAGCGGGCGCTCCTCGGCGGGCGCGGGCTCCATCGAGGCCGCGGGACGGGCGCGCCAGTCGAGGGGCGTACGGCGGTGCCGCCGGCGCAGGAAGAGCACCCCGGCGGCGGCCAGGGTCGCGGCCAGGCAGAACAGCTCGACGGCGGCGAGCCCCTCCCCCGCCGTGATCAGCCGCTCGTTCAGCACGCCGTACCCGGCGTGGAAGCCGATGGCCAGCCAGAGCTCGCCGGTGACGATCCGGCAGGCCGCGAGCGCGAAGCCGAACGCGACCGCCTGCAGCACGTGGAACGGCTTCTCCGCCGCCGAGCCGGTCGCACCGGACGAGATGAGGTGCAGCGCGCCGAACAGGACCGAGGTGATCACGACCGTCGCCCCCAGCGGCAGCGACAGGCGCAGGTGCCGGAAGAGATAGCCCCGGAACCACAGCTCCTCCGGTACGGCCTGCACCAGCAGGACCGAGGGGATGATGACCGTCAGCCAGGCGGGCACGTTCGCCAGTGAGGCGTCCGGGTCCCACTCGGCCGCGCCGGAGAGCACGCAGACGACGTCGGCCACGACGACCACGGCGAACCCCGCGGCCGCACCGCGCAGCATCCTGACCGCCGACCCGCGGGAGACGTTCAGCCCCAGCGCGGACCAGGAGTCGCCCTCCACGACGCGCTGCACGCACCAGGCCAGGCCGACCGCGCAGGCGGTCACCCCGGCCCCGGCGACCAGGTAGAAGACCTCCGTGGACATGCCGGGGATCAGTGACACGAACAGGACCGTGAAGACGGAGGCGAAGAGACCGGCCACGGCCAGGGCGGAACGCCAGACGGGTTCGAGACGATCGGAGCGCATGGGCCAAAGCTAGGAACGGCGGGCGCGCGCACGCAGGAGGCGTGGGCATTCCACACCATGGCTTGGAGCATGTCTGGCACTGTCCGTACCCGGCCATGGGCGTCTCCTGGGTTTCCCCTCACCTTCTCACCCGGACGTAGTCCACGGTCAGGGTGCTGTCCAGCTTCGCGGCCGGGGTCCCCACCCGGGAGCCGACGGCGATGTTCAGGATCACCTCGGCGGGCGAACCCGACGGCACGCGGTACGGCAGGACCCGCATGAGCCTGCCGTCGAGATAGAACCACACCCGGCCGGACGGCCCCGTGGTCCATCTGACCTTGTACACGTGCCACCGGGTGGCGTCGATCCCGTACTCGCCCCCGGCGCCGGAGCCCGCGCCGTCGGTGTGCACGTGGTACTGGGGGTTCCAGCGCCTCCCGGTGAAGCCGTTCTCCATCAGGTCGATCTCGCCGTAGTACGGCGTCCTGGCCGCGGGCCGGCCGAGCAGCCAGATCGCCGGCCACGCGCCGGCCTGCCAGCGGGACATCTTCGCCCTGACCTCCAGGGTCCCGCCCTTCCACGCGGAGGTGGAGACGAGCCGTGCCGAGGTGTAGGAGCGCGCGACGCCGTCCGTCCCGACGTGCTTCTCGCTCCGAGCGGTGATCACGAGATGGCCGGCGCCGTCGAGTCGCGCGTTCCGGCCTTTCCCGGTGTAGCACTGGTCCTCGGCCCCGTGCCCCCACATGCACCCTGTCTCCTGCTTCCACTTCGAGGCGCCGGGCCCCCGCCCGGCGGGCCCGGTGAACTCGTCCCTGAAGACGTAGGGCCCGGCCCGCCCCGGCGGCCGCTCCGAGGCGGACGGGCCCGCCGGTGCCGCCGGATCGGCCGGGTCCGCCTGCACGGCCGCGGACTCCCCCGCAAGTGCGGTCGCGGGCTCCCCGGGGAACACGGCCGCGGATCCCTCCGGGAACACGGCCGCGGATCCCTCCGGGGAGAAAGGCGCGAGGGCGCCCGTCCCGTCCCCGAGGACCGGCTCGAGGGCGGATCCGAGGGCGGGTCCCGGGACGGACGCGGTCACGTCCGCGGAGATCTCCGGGAGCGGCGGGAGCGGCGGCGGGCTCACCGCCGTCCCGCCCGCGGGCGGCCCGGCCGCCAGGGCGAGCGCCGCGGCGAGCCCCGTGACCGCGGCCCGCTCCGCCGCCCTCCTCAGCGGGCGGGCCGTCGCCACGGTTCCTCCCCCCGGAGGGCCCCGGCCCTCCGGCAGCCGGGCAGGACCGGCTGCCGTCGCGGGAGGCGGCGCGGCCGGAGCCACCCGCCCTTCTCCTCAGCCTGCTCCCGGTTCACGGGCACCCCGTTCGTCACGCAATACCGTCAGGGGCAGTTATGTCACTCTTAGTAGTGACCCAAACACAAAAATCATCTACATCCGGACATCGAGAGAAGTGGTCGATCCACGCGGCGTGACGACCCGTCGCGGACGGCGACCGGGCGGCGACCGGGGGCGGCTGCCGCGGACGGCGATCGGGGGCGGCTGCCCGGGGCGACGGCGGAGGGGGCGGGCCGCTCCCTACAGGTGGCGGTCCCACGAGAGCGCGCCCGTCCGCAGGTCCGCGGCGAGACCCCGGACGTAGTCCAGTTCGGCGCGGAGCACCGCCCGCTGGTACTCGGACTCCACCAGGAAGACCCGGGGCAGGAACGCCCCACCCTCGGCCAGCTCCGCCTCCAGCCCGGCCAGGCGCTCCTCCAGAGCGGTCAGACGCCCCTCCAGCGCGGCGCGGACCTCCTCCACCGGCAGCACGGGGAGGAAGGCGAGCGCGGCGGGGAACTCGGGGAACTCCCGGGCCGGCGCGGAGAGCATCGTCCGCATCCAGTCCCGCAGCGTCTGGCGCCCGGCGCCGGTGAGCTCGTAGACGGTCCGCTCCGGGCGATTCTCCTCCCGCGCGGTCCCCCGGACCGCGATGAGCCCGTCCCGGAGCAGCCGGTCGATCGTCTGGTAGACGCTGTTGCGCTGCGCGACGTTGACCACGTCGTCCTTGCGCCGCTCCTTGATCAGCTGCTGCATCCGGTACGCGTGCATGGGCTCCTCGCCGACCAGGGAGAGCAGCGCCATGGCCAGGGGGGACCGCCTCGTGGACATGGCGCCATCGTAGGACCGTTCCCTTGATAGTCATTTTATGTATAGTCATTACATGACTAAGAGAGCTCTGATCATCGGCGGGGGCATCGCCGGCCCGGTGACGGCCATGGCCCTGCAGCGGGCCGGCGTCGACGGCGAGGTGTTCGAGGCCTACGACCGCGGCGCCGAGGGGGTGGGCGCCTTCCTCACCCTCGCGGTCAACGGGCTGGAGGCGCTGCGCCCGCTCGGCCTGCACGACCTCGTCGCGGACCTGGGCGTGGACACCCCGCACATGCGGATCACCAACGCGCGCGGCAGGCAGTTGGCCGTCCTCCATCAGCCCAGCCGGACGCTGAAGCGCGCCGACCTCTACCGCGCCCTGCGCGACGAGGCCGTACGGCGCGGCGTCCGGATCCACTACGGCAGGCGTCTCACCGACGCCTCGGCCACCCCGGACGGGGTGCGGGCGGTCTTCGCCGACGGGAACGCCGCCGAGGGCGACCTCCTCGTCGGGGCCGACGGGCTGCGCTCGCGCACCCGCACGATCATCGACCCTCGGGCGCCGCGCGCCCGGCACGTCGGACTGCTGAACACGGGCGGTTTCGCCCACGGCGTCGACGTACCGGGCGAGCCGGGGACCAACCACTTCGTCTTCGGCCGCCGGTGCTTCTTCGGCTACCTGGTCCACCCGAGCGGAGAGGTGTGGTGGTTCGCCAACCCGCCGAGCCCCGGGGAACCGAGTCCCGAGGAACTGGCCGCGATCGCCCCGGAGCGGTGGCGGGCCGGGCTGGTGGAGCTGTTCGCCGGCGACACCGGTCCGATGCTCGACATCATCGGCGCGACCGAGCACATCCTGCCGCCCTGGAACACCTACGACTTCCCGACCGTGCCGACGTGGTCCAACGGGCGCATGGTGATCGTGGGCGACGCCGCGCACGCGACCTCCCCCTCGGCGGGCCAGGGCGCCTCGATGGCGATCGAGGACGCGGTGGTGCTGGCCAGGTGCCTGCGCGACCTGCCGGACACCCGCGACGCGTTCGCCGCCTTCGAGCGGCTCCGGCGCGGCCGGGTGGAGCGGGTCGTGGCCCAGGGCAGGCGGAACGGGAGCGGCAAGGCGCCGGGAGCCGCCGGCGCCTTCGTCCGCGACCTCGTGCTGCCGGTGGCCATGCGGCACCTGGCCCGCCGGAACTCGCTGGCCTGGATGTACGACCACCGGATCGCCTGGGAGGAGCCGGTGTCCCCGGCGTCCCGCTGAGCCCGGGCCCCGCGTCCCGCCTCCCCGTTGACACCACTCCGCCTGTAGTACTACGTTCACAACCACTACAAGCAAAGTACTTAGAGCGGAGTGAAGTATGCGAAAGCTGGTCTACTACATCGGCGTCAGCCTCGACGGCTACATCGCCGGGCCCGGAGGCGGCCCCGGCCGTCGCCCTACCCCCGCCCCTGACCGGCCGAGAGCCGGCGGACCGCGTCGAGATAGCCGCTGACCGCGTCCCGGTTCCTGGCCAGGCAGCGGATGCGCGCGTCCAGCCGGTCGCGGTGGCGCTCCAGGGCCGCGACGAGCTCAGGATCGGGGTCGGCGACGTGGATCGCGCCGGGGTCCTCCAGACAGGGCAGGACCTGCTTGATGATCCTGGTGGGCAGGCCGGCGTCGATCAGGCCGCGGATCTGCACGACCCGGTCGACGAGGCACTCGGCGTAGTCGCGGTAGCCGTTCGCCGCCCGGCCGGGGTCGAGCAACCCCTGCTCCTCGTAGTAGCGCAGCAGCCGCGTGGGCACGCCCGTGCGCGCGGCCAGTTCCCCGATCCTCACGGCGACTCCTCTCCCGGCAGGGGCTTCCCCTTCTCATTAATGTGAATGTACAAGCATGTTCCCATGCCCACCGGAGCCATGACAGCGGCGCCGGCCACCGCACACGGGCACGGCACCCTCGCCGTGGTCTCGGTGGCCCAGTTCCTCATCGCCCTCGACTACTCGATCATCTACATCGCCCTGCCCAGCATCGCCGCCGACCTGGGCCTCGACCCCGCGCTCGCCCAGTGGGTGGTCAGCGCCTACGGGGTCCTCTTCGCGGGTTTCCTCGTCCTCGGAGGCCGGCTGGCGGACCGGCTCGGCGCCCGGCGCCTGTTCGTCCTGGCGGTCACCGCCTTCGGCCTCGCCGGCGTGGCGGGCGGCGCGGCGGGGGACGGCGCGCTGCTCCTGGCCGCCCGCGCCGGGCAGGGACTCGGGGCGGCCCTGCTGCAGCCCGCCGTCCTCGCCCTCATCGGGACGACCTTCCCCGCGGGCCCGGAACGCGGCCGGGCACTGGCGGTCTGGGGCTCGGTCGGGGCCTCCGGCCTCGCCGCGGGCGCCGTCCTCGGCGGCCTGCTCACCACCGCGTCCTGGAGGCTCACGTTCTTCGTCAACGCCCCCGTCGTGCTCCTGTGCGTGCTGGGCGCCGTGCTCTGGGCCGCCCCGGCCCGCGACCACGCCCCGGGCGGCCGCGTCCCGGTGACCGCCGCGGCCCTCGGCACGGGCGCCGTGCTCACCCTGGTCCTCGGGCTGACCCTCGCCGCCGACCACGGCTGGGGATCCCCGGCGACCCTCGGCGCCCTCGCCCTCGCCCTGGCCCTGCTCACCGGCTTCATCCGCAACGAGCGTGCCACGCACGACGGTCCGGCCGAGCGGACCCCGGACGAGCACACCTCACGCGACGTCCCGGACGGGCGCACCCCCCGCGGCGTCCTGATCGAACCCGTCCTGCGGCGCATCCCCTCGCTGCGCATCGGAGCGGCGGCCACCGCGCTCTACATGGCGAGCGTGGGATCGGAGTTCTACCTGCTCACCCTCCTGCTCCAGACCGCAGAGGGCCACACCCCGCTCCAGGCGGGACTGGCCTTCCTCCCGCTGGCCCTCATGGTGACCGCCGGCAACACGGCGGCGGGCCGTGCCGTACGGCGGGCCCGCCCGGCCGCCGTGCTCCTCTGCGGGTTCGCCGCGGCGGCCGCGGGCCTGCTCTGGATCGCCCTCTCCCTGCACGGCGGCTCCTACGCCGCCGACCTGCTCCCGGGGATCCTGCTGAGCGGCTTCGGCCACGGGGTGATCTACTCGGCGATGTTCATCCTCGGCACCCGGGACGTGCCCGCCGCGCACCAGGGCACGGCGGGAGCCCTGCTGACCACCTCCCAGTACCTGGCGGGCGCGCTCACCCTCGCCGTCCTGACCCTCGTCCTCGGCCCGTCCCCGGGCCACGCGGAGTTCCGCGCCGCCTTCCTCGTCACCGCCACCGCGGCGGGCGCGGGTCTCCTGCTCGCCGTGACCCGGCCCTCCTCACCGGAGGTGGCGGAAGGGGACACGGTCAGGACCGGGTGATCGCGGCCAGCACGTCGAGCCCGGCGGCCCGCCGGGCAGGCAGCGCCCCCGCCGCCAGTCCGGCGAGAGCGGCCACGGCGACGACGAGCAGGAGCCGGCCGGCCGGGATCGTCAGGGTCGCCTGGGTGGCGCTGCCCAGGGTGGACACCGTGCCCGCGGCGAAGGCGACGCCCAGGGCGAGACCGAGGACGATCGCCAGGGCCGCCACGAGGACCGCCTCGCCCCGGATCATCCAGCGCAGCTGCGCACCGGTCATGCCGACCGCCCGCAGCAGCCCGATCTCACGGGTCCGCTCGAGGATGGACAGGACGAGGGTGTTGGTGATGCCCAGCAGCGCGATGAGGACGGCGAGCATGAGCAGCGCGGTCACCAGCCCGAGGACCTGGTCGATCGTGAGGCTCCGCGCGGCGGCGGCACTCGCCTGGTCGCGCACCTTCGCGGTCGGCTCGTCGGCGAGGGCGGCGGTGATCGCCTTCTCCGCGGCGTCGTCGCCCACCCCGTCGGCGACCTTCACCAGCACGGCGGCGTCGACGTCCTCCCGGTAGTTACGGGAGAAGGTGTCCAGCGAGATGACGTAGCCGGTCGACAGGGCCTGGGCGTCGCGGTCCCGCAGGATGCCGGCCACCGTCAGCCGCTGCGTGCCGGTGCGGGAGAACGTCATCTCCAGGGTGTCGCCGACCCGCAGCCCCCGCTCCCGGGCGATGTTCTCGGCCAGGACGACCCCACCGCCGGAGACGGCCTCCAGACTGCCCTCGACGAGGTGCAGTGCGGTGACGCGGGACAGGGTCCCGGGGTCGACGGCGGTGAGGGCCTCGGTCCGCTCTCCGTCCTTCCAGTGGCCGTACCGGATGCGGGAGGCCACCGCGACCTGCGGCAGTTCGCTCACGTGGTGGTGGACGTGGTGGGACAGACCGCCGAGCATCTCGTTGCGCGCGCTCTCCACGACGAAGTCGGCCGTGATCGTCTCGGTGTACGAGCGCTGCATCGATTCCTTGATCGACGTTCCCAGCACGGTCATGAAGCTGATCAGCGCCAGGCCGAGGGCCAGAGCCAGCGCGGTCGCGGCCGTACGGCGCGGCGCCCGCGCGGCGGACTCGCGAGCCAGCCGGCCGGAGACGCCTGCCGCGTCCAGCGGGCGCCCGATGGTCCGGGACAGAGCCGGGGTGACCACCGGCCCGAGCAGGGCCAGCCCCACGACGGCGCTCACCGCCGCGGCGGCCAGCACCGCCACCGAGCCGTTCCCGATCAGGGAGGCGGCCAGACCGGCGATGCCGAGCCCGGCCGCGAGCCCACCGGTGACGGTGCGGCCCCGGCCGGCGCCGGTCTCGGCCGCGGAGCGGCGCATGGCCTCCACCGGCGCGACCGCGGCGGCGCGGCGGGCCGGGCCGAGCGCGGACAGCACCGTGACGCCGAGGCCGATCACGAAGGCGACGGCCAGGGTCCTGGGTGCGACGACGAGCCCGCCGTCCGGCAGGGTCATGCCGAAGGCTCCGGCCAGGCCGCGCAGCCCGGTGGCGCCGGCGACGCCGAGCCCGATCCCCCCGGCGGTGGCCGTGACCCCGACCAGGAACGCCTCCCCGAGCACCGAGGCGAGGACCTGCGCGCCGGTGGCCCCGGCCGCGCGCAGTACGGCGAGCTCCCCGGCCCGCTGGGTGATGACGATCGAGAACGTGTTGGCGATGAGGAACGCGCCGACGAGCAGGGCCGCCGCCGCGAGCGCCAGCAGCATCAGCTGCAGGGAGGCGACCTGCGTCTTCGCGGCGGCCGCGCTGGAGGCCGCGAGGTCCCGGCCGGCGGTCACCTCGTACTCCGGTCCGGCGGCGGTCGCGACCGCGTCGCGCAGCCGCCGGACGCCGGCCCCGTCGGCCGCGACGACGTCGATCTCCGACACGCCGCCGCCGAGACCGAGCAGACGCTGCGCGACGGGCAGGCCGACCAGGGCGACGGTGCTGTTCGGCAGCCCGGGCTCGGCACCGAACCCGGCCAGCCCGACCACGCGCAGCACTGCCGTCTCGTCCGCCCGCACGGTGACCCGGGAGCCCAGGCCGACGCCGTGCAGGGCGGCGGTCGCGGCGTCGACGACGACCTCGTCGTCCGCCACCGGCGCGCGGCCGGTCCGCAGCGTGAACGCGCCGACGGGGGCGGGCTCCCACGACATCAGCAGCGACGGGCCCGCGGGCACGATCGCCTTCCCGTCCGCGCTGAGCACGCCCTGGCCGCGGACGACGGGCACGGCGGCGGCGACGCCGGGCACCGCGCGGACCCGGTCCACGAGCGTGGCGGGCAGTGGGTCCCGCTCGACCTCGACGCCCATCGCCGAATCGAAGGCGGCCGCGTCGCGGACGGCCAGGTCCACCCCGGCGGTGGCCGTGCGGAACTGCTCGTCGAGCAGCCGCCGGGAGGTGTCGGTGAGCACCAGGCTGCCGGTCACGAACGTGACCCCGAGGAGGACGGCGAGCAGCGTGAGCGCGAGCCGGCCGCGGTGGGCCAGCGTGTTGCGGAGGACCAGACGCCACATCGTGATCACTTCCCCTTCCGGGTCGCGGGGGCGGTGATGTCCGCCATGCGGGACAGGACGGCCGGAACGTCCGGGTCGGGCAGTTCACCGGCGACGCGGCCGTCGGCGAGGAAGACCACCCGGTCGGCGTAGGCCGCGGCGCCGGCGTCGTGGGTGACCATGACGATCGTCTGGCCGAGCCCGTGGGCGGCGTGGCGCAGGAAGCCGAGCAGGGCCTCCCCCGCGCGGGAGTCGAGGTTGCCGGTGGGTTCGTCGGCGAAGACGATCTGCGGCCGGGTGGCCAGGGCGCGGGCCACCGCCACCCGCTGCTGCTGGCCGCCGGAAAGTTCTCCGGGGCGGTGGCGCAGCCGGTCGGCCAGCCCGAGCATGGCGACGAGCTCGCCGATCCAGGCCCGGTCGGCCCGCCGGCCGGCGAGGGCGGCCGGCAGGGCGATGTTCTCCTCGGCGGTCAGCGTCGGCACCAGGTTGAAGCCCTGGAAGACGAACCCCACCCGCTCACGGCGGAGCAGCGTGCGCTGCCGCTCGCTGAGCCGGCCCAGGTCCGTGTCCCCGATCAGCACCTGCCCGCCGTCCACCGTGTCGAGGCCGGCGAGGGCGTGCATGAGCGTGGACTTGCCGGATCCGGACGGTCCCATGACGGCGGTGAACCGCCCGGCCGGGATCGAGAGGGTGGCGCCGTCGAGGGCCCGCACGGCGGTGTCGCCGCGGCCGTAGACCTTCACCACGTCGCGCGCCTCGGCGGCGGCGGTCGTCTGCGCCGCCCGCGTGGCGGCGGTGTCGATGCTCATGACTGGCTCCTGTTCGGGGAGAGGAAGGCCGGGAGGCGGGCGGCCCGGCGCGGGCCGGGGGCCGACCGGCGGGCCCGGGGCGGCAGACCGCGCAGAAGACGCCGGTGCTCGGCTTCGCGCAGCAGATCGGCATGCGCCAGCAGAGCCGTCCTGAGGGAAAGTGCGGGGTGCACGGTGACCTCCCGGGTGTGTTTCTCGGTGACGGGAGGATCGTCGCGATCCGTGCTGTCCCCGGGCTGGCCGTCCGCTGGCCGTCCGCCGCGCTCACCGCCGAGGGCGGACAGCGGACGGACAGCCGGTCGCCAGCGCGGCCCGGCAGGCTGCCCGCCATGGCAGACGAACCACGCGAAGAGGCCCAGAAGGCCGGCGAGATCAGAAAGGCCGGAAATCCCGGGAAGGCCGGCGACAGGGGTGACGCCGGGGATGCCGGAACCCTCGGGAACACCGGAGACACCGGAGACACCGGAGACACCGGAGACACTGAGGACACGGTGACCGTGACCGTTCCGATCATGCTGTGCCGGCGGTGCGTCCGCCTGGTCAGCCGGCATGTGCGGGACGTGCCGGGCGTGGTGTCGTTCGAGATCGACGCCGCCCGGGGTCTCCTGCGGGCACGCGGCGGTGTGGACGCCGGGCGCCTGGTGGAGGCGCTGCGGACGGCGGGCTTCCGGGACGTCCGCTGCGGGCACCGGGACGACGTGCCCGCCTGATCCGGGCCCCTGACCCCGGGCCCGTCTCATCCAGACCGCTCCCGGTCCCTACGTCCCGGTCCGCCTGATCCGGGCCCGTCTGACTCAGGCCGCGCCCGATCCGGATGTCCCGGGTCGCGGGTGGCCCGGTCACCGCGGGCTCCGGCGGGGCTCCGGGGCGGCCGGTCCGCGTCAGGCGGAGGAGGCGAGGACCGCGGCCGCTCGCCGGGCCCGCTCCGCCTCGTCCGGCAGGCCGGCGGCCTCGGCGCACTCCGCGGTCAGCGACCAGAGACGGGCCCTGGCCCAGGGGAACTCCCGCTCCTCCAGCAGCGCCAGCGCCTCCCGGCACCGTTCGAGCGCGGTCCGCACGTCATCGCCCGCCAGCGCGGCCCGCGCCCGGCCCCACGCCGCCCATGCCCGGCAGCGCGGGTTGTGCGCGCGGCGCGCGACCTCGTCCGCCTCGGCGAGCAGCGCCGCCACGTCGGCGTGCGGGTCCAGGTCGAGGTGCGCGTGGGCCAGGTGGACGAGCGCGAAGGCCAACCCGTGCGGGGACCTCGGCTCCCGGCCGTCGCCCGCGGCCTCCTCCAGGAAGCCCAGCGCCTGCTCGTGCCGTCCCGCCTCGCGCAGGGCGAGGCCGAGGTGCGCCGCGACCGCGCCGTCCATCATGCTGTCGCCGAAGGACCGTATGAGATCCCGGGTGTGGCGCCACTGCCGGACCGCGGTCCCGAAGTCGCCGAGACGCAGGGTCAGCAGCGCCTCCAGGTAGTAGGTCATCACCTGCCACCAGCCGTCGTCGGTGCCGGCCTCGGCGTCACCCAGATCACGCCGGCTCCGCTCGAGCGAGGCCCGGTGCTCCTCGACGTCGCCGCCGTACTGGCCCGCCCAGGCCACGACGAGCCGGGAGACCGCGGCGTCGCGCACCGCGCCCAGCTCCTCGAAGAGCGCGAGGCTCTCGGCCGCCGCCGCGACCGAGCGCGGCGTCGGGTAGTACACGTGCATGAACCCGATGCCCTGCAGCGCACGGGCCCGCGCGAGGAGGGAGCCGCCGCCGGTCTCCAGCAGCGCGGTCAGCACCCGCGTGCCCTCGTGGCGCAGGCCGTACCCCCAGAAGTCCGTGAGCGCCCCGGCCAGGCGGAAGCCCTTCTCGACGTCCCCGGACTCGATGGAGTGGTCCACGGCGGCCCGGAGGTTGTCGTGCTCCTCCACCAGGCGGGCCCAGGCGCCGCCGTCCCTGCGCACCCGGGGGCCGTGCTCCTCCGCCAGCCGCAGGCAGTGGCCGAGGTGGCGGTCGCGGCACTCGGCGGCCTCGCCGGCCTCCCCCAGCCGGGCCCAGGCGTACTCCCGCACGGTGACGAGCAGGCGGAAGCGCCCGGTCACCGGCTCGGGGACCACGAGGGACCGGTCGACCAGCCGGAACAGCAGGTCGAGCACCTCACCGGAGGTGATGCCGGCGAAGGCGCACACCTCCTCCGCGGCCGCCGGGGTCCAGCCGCCGCGGAAGACCGCCAGGCGGCGCAGCAGCCGGCGCTCGGCCTCCGTCAGCAGGTCGTGGCTCCAGTCGAGGGTGGCGCGCAGCGTGCGATGACGTGCCTCGCCGGTCCGCGGACCCGCCGTGAGCAGCGAGAACCGGTCCCGCAGCCGTGCCTCGATGTCGGCGGGCGCCAGCGCCTTGATCCGGGCCGCGGCCAGTTCGACGGCGAGCGGCACGCCGTCCAGCTGGCGGCAGATGGACGCCACCACCGGCGCCGAGGAGGCGTCGAGGGTGAACGAGGGGCGCACCGCCCGGGCGCGGTCGAGGAAGAGCCGCACCGCCGGTGCGGCGGGGATCGCGTCCACGTCCTCCGTCTCCTCGGGGACGGCGAGCGGGCCGACGGCCACCTGGACCTCGCCCGGGATCGCCAGGGCCTCCCGGCTGGTGGCCAGTACCCGCAGGCCGGGACAGTCCCCGACCAGCCGCTCCACCAGGACGGCGACGTCGTCCACGACGTGCTCGCAGTTGTCCACGACGAGCAGGGTCCCGCCGTGCGCAAGGTGGTCCGCCACGGCGTCGGCCGGATCGGAGCCCGGTGGGGTCATCACGCCCAGTTCGGCCGCGAAGGCGTCGGCGACGTCGGCGCCGGCCTCCAGCGCGGTCAGGCGGATCAGGCGCACGCGGTCGGCGACCGACGCGTCCGCCCGGCGGGCGGTCTCCAGCGCGAGCGTCGTCTTGCCGACTCCGCCGGGTCCGGTCAGTGTCACCACCCGTGCCTCGGCCAGCCGCCGCAGCGCCGTCGACACGTCGTCGTCACGGCCGATCACGGATGTCAGCCGCCGCGGCAGCCGGTCGTCCCGGGCCGCCGCCGGTGCCGAGGCCGTACGTCCCTCAGCCGGAGCCGCGGTGGCCGGCATCGCGGCGGGCGGCACCTGCTGGCGGAGGATCGCCTCGGCGAGCGCCTGCAGCTCCGGGGACGGGTCGATCCCGAGTTCGTCGGCCAGGTGCCGGCGGAGCGCCTGGTAGGCGGCGAGCGCCTCGGCCTGCCGTCCGGCGCGGTAGAGCGCGAGCATCAGCAGCCGGTGCAGCCGCTCGCGCAGCGGATGGTCCGCCACCAGCCGTTCGAGGTCGGCGACGACCTCGTTGTGCCCGCCGGACTCCAGGCGGAGCTCGTCGCGGTGCTCGACCGCGCCCAGCCGCAGTTCCTCCAGGCGGGCGCTCTCCGCCGCGGCCCACTCCGTGCCGCCGGCGTCGGCGAGCGCCGGGCCCCGCCAGAGCCCCAGCGCCTGGTTCAGATGGTCGAGGGCGGAGGCGGTCCGACCGGCCGCCCCCTCCTCGCGGGCCCGGCCCAGCAGGAGCTCGAACCGGCAGGCGTCCACGGCCTCGGCCGGTACGGCGAGCCGGTAGCCGGGAGCCTGCGTGACGAGCACGCCGCCGTCGAGGCCGGCGGAGGCGAGGGCGCGGCGCAGCTTGGACACGCGGATCTGCAGCGCGTTGACGGCGTCGGAGGGCAGGTCCTCCCCCCACAGCGCGTCGGTCAGGCCGTCGACCGAGACGACGCGCCCGGGAGACAGGAGCAGCCGGGCCAGCAGTGCCCGCACCGACGGCGGGAGCGGGGCGGGCGGACGGCCGGGCGCTCGGACCTCCACGGGCCCGAGCACCCCGAAGGTCGCAGCCGTCCCGTTCTGGTCGGCCGATGGGACGGCTGTCTCGCGCATGTCGCTCCTCCTGCCCGGCCACCTGCCCGCGCCGGGCCGACAGCCGGGCCAATATTACGGGGAAACAACCGTTTTGACGGGATTTGTGGTGGCGGTCAGCCGGCGGGCGAGGACGGCCGCGTCCCGGCCGACCCACCCGAGCACCGACGAGCCGCGGTCGCGCTGCCACGGCAGGCCGAGGAAGTGCAGGCCCGGCCAGGCCGTCGTCCCCTCGTCGTGCACGGGGGCGCCGCCGTCGTCCAGCACCGGCACGTGCAGCCAGGGATAGCGCGGGACGAAGCCCGTCGCCCACACCACGGCGTCCGGGCGGTGCCGGGCGCCGTCGGCGTCCACGGCGCGGCCGAACCGGCGCACCCGCCGCATCAGCGCGGACACGTCGGTCCCGATGATCAGTTCCTGCTCCCGGAGCCGGCGCCCCAGGCGCCCGCGGCCCCTGACGTCCATGAAGCCGATCCGGTCGAACCACCAGAACAGGTCGCGCCCCAGCACCCGCTGCGGCAGCGCCCGGCCGACCGCCGAGGCCGCCAGCGAGACCCGTCGCCCGCTCTCGGCCAGCTCCCGGGCGATCTGGACACCGGTGTTGCCCGCGCCGACGACCAGGACGTCGTCTCCGGCGAGCCGGTCCGGGGACCGGTAGCCGGTGCTGTGCGTCTGCACGACGTGCGGCGCCAGTCCGGCGGCGAAGGCGGGCGTCCGCGGGGTGTGGAACGCCCCCGCCGCGACCACCACCTGGGCCGCGCGCAGCGGCCCCGCCGTGGTCTCGACGGCGAACCCCGCCGGCGCCCCCACCGCTGTCTCCACCGGCGCCCCCACCGGCGTCTCCGGGCGGACGGAGGTCACCCGGCAGCCCAGGCGCACCGGGAGGTCGAAGCGCTCCGCGTACGCCTCCAGGTAGGCGGCGACCTCGTCCTTGCCCGGATGGCCGTCCGGGTCGCCGGGGAACGGCATCCCGGGCAGGGCGTCGTACCGGCGCGGGGTGAACAGCGTCAGCGAGTCCCAGCGCCTCCGTCACGCCTCGCCCACCCGGTCGTGGGCATCGATGATCATGAAGCGGTGGCCGGAGCGGCGCAGGTGGTAGCCGAGCGCCAGCCCCGCCTGCCCGCCGCCGATGACCAGGGTGTCGAGTGCGGTCTCCATCGGTGGTCAGACCGTCTCGTATCCGGCCTCGGCGATCGCCTCACGCACGGCCGCGGGGTCGGCCCCACCGGTGACCACGACGGTCTTGGCCGTGAAGTCCACCGAGACCGAGCCGGCCCCCGGGACCTCGCCGACGGACTCGGTGATCGCCTTGACGCAGTGGCCGCAGCTGACGGCGGGGACGGAGAACACGATCTCCTCCATGGTTCGCTCCTTGTCGCGAGAAGGGCCGCCCAGCGCGGCCCGGACAGTGATCAGCCTGCGCCAGGCCGCTGTCCGTCCCCTGTCCCCGCGGTCATCGCACGCCCCGGGCACGGACAGCGGACGGGCAGCGGCGGGAAAGCGGCGGACGGGAGTGTCGCTCCGACGGCCCGCGACCACGTGGGCGCAAGGAGGAGGTGGAGCGATGACGACGGCGACGACCGTCTCCCGCACGCTGGACATCGCCGGCATGACCTGCGCGTCCTGCGTGCGGAGGGTGGAAAGGGCCCTGATCCGGGTCGAGGGCGTCGAGACTGCCGAGGTGAACCTCGCGACCGAGGTCGCGACCGTCACCTGGGACCCCGCCCGGGTCACGGTCGAGGCACTGACCGAGGCGCTGACGGAGGCGGTGAGCAGGGCCGGGTACACCGCCACGCCGCGCGACGGCGGGACGGGCGCGCACCTGGAACCCGGTACCGAGACGGACCGCCCCCGGGCCGAACAGGACCGTTCCGGTGCGGAGCCGGACCGCGAGCTGACCCGGCTCAGGCGGACATGGCAGATCACGCTGGCCGCGGGCCTGTCGATGATGGTGCTGATGTACGTGCCGCTCCCCATCGACGCGATGGACTGGCTGATGCCGCTGCTGCTGGTCGTCGCGACGGTCGTGCAGTTCTGGGCGGGCCGTCCCTTCTACCGCGCGGCCTGGGCCGCCGGCCGGCACGGCGCGGTCAACATGAACACGCTGATCGCCATGGGCACCACGGTGGCGTACGGCTACAGCGCCTTCGTCACCCTCTGGCCCGCCGCGGCGGAGCGGTTCGGACTGCCGCTGCACGTGTACTTCGAGATCTCCGTCGTGGTCATCGCGCTCGTCCTGGCGGGCCGGTGGATGGAGGCCAGGGCGAAGAGGCGGACAGCCTCGGCCGTCGGCGCGCTGATGGGGCTGCGGCCGAAGACGGCCCGCGTCCTGCGGGGCGACGCCGAGGTGGAGGTCCCGGTCGACGAGGTCGCCGTCGGGGACCTCGTCCGGGTACGGCCCGGCGAGAAGGTCCCGGTGGACGGCGTCGTGACCGAGGGCTCCTCGGCGCTCGACGAGAGCATGATCACCGGGGAGAGCATGCCCGTCCGCAAGGGCCCCGGCGACGTGCTCATCGGCTCGACGATCAACCGCACGGGCTCGATGGTCGCGCGGACCACCGCCGTGGGCCGGGACACCACGCTGGCGCAGATCGTCCGGCTGGTCGAGGAGGCGCAGGGGTCCAAGGCCCCCATGCAGCGGCTGGTCGACACGGTCTCCGGATGGTTCGTCCCCGCCGTGATCGTGACCGCGCTGCTCACCTTCGGAACCTGGATGCTCTTCGGCCCCGACCAGGGACGGCTCACGCTGGGCATCGGCACCGCCATCGCCGTACTGATCATCGCCTGCCCCTGCGCGCTCGGCCTGGCCACCCCGACGGCGATCATGGTGGGCACCGGGAAGGCCGCCGAGCTCGGCATCCTCATCTCCGGAGGCGAGGCGCTGGAGCAGGCTCACCGGCTCACCACGGTCGTGCTGGACAAGACCGGCACCCTCACCCGGGGCCGTCCCGGCGTCGTCCACCTCGGCACCGCCGCCGGCGTCGGCGCCGACGAGCTGCTCGCGTACGCCGCGGCGGCGGAGACCGGGTCGGAGCACCCGCTCGGAGAGGCCGTCGTCCGCGAGGCCCGCGAGCGGGGGCTCGCCCTCCCGGCCGCCGAGTCCTTCGAGGCCGTGCCCGGCCACGGCGTGGAGGCCCGGGCGGGCGGCCGGGCCGTGCTGATCGGGAACCCCGCGCTGATGCGCCGGCACGGCATCGGGACCGGCGAACTGGAGCAGGCGGCCGGGGCGGTGGCGGCCGAGGGCGGCACCCCGGTGTACGTCGCGCTCGACGGGCGTCTGGCCGGTGTGATCGGCGTCGCCGACGAGATCAGGCCGGAGTCGCGGGAGGCGGTCGACCGGCTGCGGGCGCTCGGCCTCGACGTGTGGATGCTCACCGGCGACAACCGGGTCACCGCCGAGGTCGTCGCCCGGAAGGTCGGCATCGACCACGTCATCGCGGACGTCCGCCCCGAGGACAAGGCCGCCCGGGTGGCCGCCCTGCGCGAGGGCGGCGCGATCGTCGCCATGGTCGGCGACGGCATCAACGACGCCCCGGCGCTGGCCACGGCCGACCTGGGGATCGCGATCGGCACCGGCACCGACGTCGCCATCGCCGCCTCCGACATCACGCTCGTCGGCGGCGACCTGCGCGGGATCGTCTCGGCCATCGACCTGTCCCGGCGCACGGTCTCCACGATCAAGCAGGGCCTGGCGTGGGCGTTCGCCTACAACGTGCTGCTGATCCCGGTCGCCGCCGGGGTGCTCCACCCGTTCACCGGCGTCCTGCTCGACCCCTCCCTCGCCGCCGCCGCGATGGCGATGAGCTCGGTCAGCGTGATCACCAACGCGCTGCGCCTGCGCGGCTTCCGCGCGGACGAGGCGGCCGGACGGCGCGCCGTGCTCCGCAGGCTCGCCGGCTACGGCTACCTGGCGGGCATCGCCTGCCTCGCGCTGGCCGTCGGCGCGGCGTTCACCGCGCTGAGCCGTACCGAGGCCGCGCAGCGGGGCATGAACGGCGTCCTCGCCTGGGTGCAGAGCACCGGCATGCCGATGCGCCCGGCCATGAGCGTGATGATGGCCGCCGACGCCGGCCCCGTCCCCGCCCATGACGCCGGGGTGGAGGTCACCGTCGACACGCCCGCCGGTGTGGTCCCGGGCCGGGAGACCACCGTGCGCGTCCGCGTCGCGGACGCCTCGACCGGCCGTCCCGTCGAGGACGTGGCCCTCAGCCACGAGGCCTGGATGCACTTCGTCGTCACCCGCGACGACCTGGGCACCTTCGCCCACGTCCACCCGCGGCCCACCGGGCGGCCGGGAGAGTTCACCGTCGCGCTGACCCTCCCCACCGAGGGCCGGTACCTGGTCCACGCCGAGTTCCGGCGGCGCGGGGAGATGGCCGACGTGATCGCCTCCGACGAGATCACGGTCGGCGACCCGGCCGCCGTCGAGCGCGAGACGCCCGCGCCGTCCCCGCGGGAGCAGGTGGCCGGGGGCGTGCGCGTCACGCTCGACGGCGACCCGCGGGCGGGCACCCGCGACCGCCTCACCTTCCGCTTCGCCGACGCGGCCACCGGCAGGCCCCTGGACGACCTGCGGCCCTACCTGGCCGCCGCCGGGCACGTGGTGGTGATGCCGCTGGACGCCTCCGGGTTCGCCCACGAGCACGCGGAGGTCGAGGACGAGCAGGGCCGGCCCGTCTTCGCCCTGCCCGGCCAGACCTTCGGGCCCGAACTCGAGGTGCACGCCGACTTCCCCCGCCCCGGGCTCTACCGGCTCTGGGGGCAGTTCCGCACCGCGGACGGCCGGGTCCTCACCACGGCCTTCACCGTCGAGGCCCGGGAGCCGGCCGGGCGCTGACCCCACCGGCTTCCGGCCCCGGCCGACTCGGCTCCGGCGGCCCGGCCCCGACCGGCCGATGGTCCGCCGAACGGGCGTACTTTCGGCTGATGAGCCCTCCGGCCGGGCTTTCTACGCTGATCCTCGAAGGTCCGGGGACCCCCCGTCGCCACCCGGCCGCCGGCCCCGGGCCGCCGACGCGGGCCGCGGCGTCCGCCCGTGCCCCGGCGGTCTCCGCCGGACCGCACGTGACCGGCGCCCGGGCCCGCGATGGATGAGGAGGATGCGATGAAGATGAGGGCGTTCGTCCTGCGCTCGTACGGCTCGCCCGACGCGCTGGAGCTCACCGAGATCGACAGGCCCGTACCCGGTGACGACGAGGTGCTGGTCCGGGTGCGCGCCACCTCCGTGCAGCCCTACGACTGGCACTTCATGCGGGGCGAGCCGTACGTCGCCCGCCTGATGGGCGGCGGCCCCGGGCTGCGCAGGCCGAAGATCAGGATCCTGGGAGCCGACGTCGCGGGGCAGGTCGAGGCGGTCGGCAGGGACGTGACGGAGTTCCGCCCCGGGGACGAGGTGTTCGCGATGCCCAAGCAGGGCGGCTTCGCCGAGTACGTGTGCGTCCGGGAGAAGGAACTGGCGCCGAAGCCGGAGAGCCTCTCGTTCGAGCAGGCGGCGGCCGTGCCGCTGGCGGCCGGCACCGCCCTGCTGGGCCTGCGCGACGTGGGAGGGATCCAGGCCGGGCAGAAGGTGCTCGTCAACGGGGCCTCGGGGGGCGTGGGCACGTTCGCCGTGCAGCTCGCCAAGGCGTTCGGCGCGGAGGTCACCGGTGTCTGCGGGCCCCGGAACGTCGATCTGGTCCGGTCGATCGGCGCGGACGAGGTCGTCGACTACACGGCCGAGGACTTCACGCGGAGCGGACGGCGCTACGACATCCTGCTGGACAGCGCGGGCAGCCGTCCGGCGTCGGCGTGCCGGCGGGTGCTGACCCGCAGGGGGATCCACGTCCTCGTCGGCGGGCCGCCGGGCCGGTGGCTGCAGCCCGTCGGCCACGTGTTCTCGGCGCTGGCGACCTCGCCGTTCGTGTCCCAGAGGGCGGCCATGGCGGACGTGGTCCGCTGCACGGAGAACAAGCGGAACCTGGTCACGCTGACCGGGCTCATCGAGGGCGGGAAGCTCGCTCCGGTCATCGGCCGCCGCTACCCGTTCGAGGAGATCCCGGCGGCCGTCGGCTACCAGGAGCAGGGGCACGCCACGGGCAAGGTCGTCGTCACGGTCTGAGGCACCGCCACGGTCTGAGGCACCGCCACGGTCTGAGGCACCGCCACGGTCTGAGGCACCGGCCCCGGAGGGAATCCGATGGACCGCCGACGTCGGGTATGTCACCGTATGGCGATGTCCGCGAGCACGAACACCGGCGCCCTCCAGGGAGTGTCATGAGCCCCGACGCCTACGACTCGCTGCCGCGCGTGCGCCGGGCACGGCACGGTGACGCGGAACGCATCGCGGAGGTCTTCCTGGCCGCGCGCGGCCGGATGACCTACCTGCCGCGCCTGCACACCGACGAGGAGACCAGGGAATGGATCTCCGGCGTCGTGGTCCCCCACCACGACGTGTGGGTGGCCGAAGCGGACGGCCGGGTGGCCGGGTTCGCCGCGTTGAACGGCCACTGGCTGGAACACCTGTACGTCGCGCCGGAGGCCCAGGGCCGGGGTCTCGGCACCGCCCTGCTCGCCCAGGTCCGGAAGGCGCGGCCCGACCTGCTCGAGTTGTACGTGTTCCAGCAGAACACCGGCGCCCGCCGCTTCTACGAACGGCACGGCTTCACCCTGGTGGCCCTGGGGGACGGCGGCGACAACGAGGAGAGGCTCCCCGACGCCCTCTACCGCCGGCGAGCCGCCGGACAGGCGGCGGAGCCGGGCTCCTCCGGAGCGATGTAGCACCGCGACCGGTGCGGAACGACACGGCACCGCGACCGGTGCGGAACGACACGGCACCGCGACCGGTGCGGATCACACCCCGGCGAGGACCTTGGACTTGGCCCGCTCGTACTCGTCTTCGGTGAGGTCGCCCCGGCGCTTCAGGTCGGCGAGCCTGACCAGTTCGCCGCTGGTCCCCGATCCGGTGCTCCCCGAACCGGCGGTCTCGCGCACGTAGGCGCGGAACGCCTCCTCATTCGCCTGCAACCGCATCATCTCGCGCTGGCCCATGCCCCTGCCACGGACGATCAGGTAGGCGAAGACCCCGACGAAGGGCAGCAGGACCAGGGCGACGGTCCAGCCGGTCTTGCCCCATCCGCTGAGGCTGTCGTCGCGGAACAGGTCACCGATGATCCGGAAGAGGAGCATGAACCAGAGGATCCACATGAAGAACACGAGCATGGTCCAGAAGAGATCGAGAAGGGGGTAGTCGTCCATCGCGGCGCTCCTTTCGATCATGCCGCCTGGCGGCCGACCCGCCGGACGGTCACCCGCGGGTGCGCCTGCCTCCGGCCACGCCAGCCCATTTTGAGCCTTTTATGGCTATATGCCCGTTATTCCCTGCTCTCCTGGGCCCAACCGCGGCCGGTCTTTCTTCCCTGACGGCGCCTGCGCGCGGGACCGCCCTCCTGGCCGCGCCCGCCGCCCCATCGGTGCGCGGGCCCGCCGACGAGCCGACCGGTCGGCAAATCCCCGGCCGAGGCAGGCGGTCCTTGTACGTTGAGTCACGTCATCTCAGCGTCCGGCGCGACCCGGTCGCGGACCCGACGCCGGACGCGCGCAGAGCCACGCCCGGCACCCGCGCACCCCGCCGAGGCCGTTCGCGCCGTCATCCCGTACGGGCCCGCCGGAGGGGGTGGTGCCGAGATCCCTGGAGGGTCATGGAGAAGCCGGTGGAGCCGCGCGACGAGAGGCCCGCGGTGCAGGTGCTGCTCGCGCCCGCGAACATCTGGCGCGCCGGGCTCGTCATGGCGGCCGTCGTCGCCACGGTGCTCTTCGTGCGCTTCGTGCTCGTCGACGCGGGGTCGCTGGTCGCCATGCTGGTGATGGCGTGGTTCCTCTCGCTGGCCATGGAGCCCGCCGTACGCCGCCTGTCCCGGCGAACCCGACGCGGTACGGCCACGCTGCTGGTGATGACGCTGTTCATCCTCGCCGTGGTGGTCTTCTTCGTCCTGTTCGGCAGCCTGTTCGTGCGGCAGGTCGCGGTGCTGCTGAAGGCGCTGCCCGGGATCGTCGCCGGCGTCGTCGACTGGCTCAACGCCCGCCTCGGCACGCGCTACGAGATCTCGGACATCCTCGCCTCCATCGACCTGACCCCGCAGCAGGCGGCCGAGTACGCGCAGGGCGCGCTCAGCGGCGTGCTGGGCCTGCTGGGTACGGTGACGGGGGTGGTGTTCAACATGTTCACCCTGCTGCTGCTGACGTTCTACTTCTCGGCCGACGGACCGAGGCTGCGCCGCTGGCTCGCGCAGTTGCTGCCCGGCCGCTTCCAGCAGGTCTTCATCAGCGTCTGGGACGTGTCCACGATCAAGACCGGCGGGTACGTCTCCTCCCGGCTCATCCTGGCCGCCGTCAACGGCACCGCCTCGGCTCTGGTGTTCCTGGCGCTCGGCATGCCGTCCTGGCTCGCGCTCGGGGCGTGGACGGGCCTGGTCGCCCAGCTCGTGCCCACCATCGGCACCTACATCTCCATCGCCCTGCCGGTGGTGGTGGGGCTGGTCTCGGCCCGGCCCTGGATCGGCCTGGCGGCGCTGGGCTGGGGCGTGCTGTACCAGCAGGTGGAGAACCTGACGCTGGAGCCGAAGATCAGTTCACGGGCGGTGGACATCCACCCCGGGGTGTCCTTCGTGGCCGTGATCCTGGGGGCGTCGCTCTTCGGCGCGATGGGCGCCCTGCTGGCCATACCCGTGGTGGCCATGCTGCTGTCGCTGGTCGACACGTTCGTCACCCACCAGGAGCTGCAGGAGGCCGCGGCCGCAGGACCGCCCCCGCCGGCGGGCGGGGGGAAACCGGCGCCGCCGAAGTGACACCCCGGAGCAGGACGACGGAGCAGGACGACGGAGCAGGCCGCACCACGGGGCAGGGTGGTCCTGTGCCGTCGCGATCGGCCGCCGGGGCCTCCGCGGACCCCGGGCGCGTCACTCCGCGGACGCCTCCCACTCACGGCAGGGCCGCAGCGCGTGGTGACGGTAGATCATGCCGACGGCCTGCGCCGTGGCCTGGGCGTAGACCCCTTCTCCGGCGGGGCCGCACAGGCAGTCGGCCGACTCCTCGTGACCGACGACATCGTCGAGCGGCCGGATGTGGACCACCCTGTGCACCGCGCCCTCCCTCACCTCACCCACGGACCTGGTGCATTTTAATGGCATTTGTCCGTTTAGTGGAGATGGTGGGTGCAGGCGCTCTCCTGCCTGAGCCTCCTGATCGATCCGTGAACCCCGCGCCGCGAACCCGCCCCGTCCGGGACGGCGCGGCACGTCCTCCAGACGAAGAAGCGTCACCGGCGCCGGCATCGTCCGTGCCGCCGCCGGTGACGCTCCCGGCCCTGGAACGCCTACAGGGCGTCGGCCCTGTCGAACGTCTTCATCTCCCTGCCGTGGACGGCCAGCGCGTAGATGACGAGGACGTCGACGGCGATGACGATCATCGACCAGAACGGGTAGGCGGGGAACCAGGCGAAGTTGACGAGCGCCTGGATGGAGGCCAGGACGATCCCGACCACCCGGCCCCAGGTCTTGCCCGCCATGACGGCGGCGCCGGCGAGGAAGACGACCACACCCATGATCAGGTGCGTCCATCCCCAGGTCGTGTAGTTGACCGGGATCGCCAGGTCGCCCGAGGTGACGAGGTAGAAGTCGGTGTTGAAGATCCCTACCAGGCCCATCATCGCCTGGAAGCACCCCAGGATCATCATCCCGATGCCGGCGAACATCACCCAGCCGACCCAGCCGGTGGGCCGGGGCTCCTCCCTCGGGAGCGTCGTCTGCGCCCAGTCCGTCTGGCGCGACTGGGGCGCCGCCGCCGGAATGTGGTCCCGGGACGCCTGCTGCGTGCGCGCGTAGCGTGGTTCTTCCATGATCAGCCCCCTCCGCACGGTGGAGCTTCCGGGGGGTCCGCCTTCGCGGTCGCGCCTGTACGCCTGCTTCGTCCGTGCGCTGTTCGGGAATTCAGCGGTTCGAGCGGCTCAGGTGCCCGCCCGCCACCACTCCTTCTTTCCCTTTCTACCCAGCGCCTTCCACACCCTTCGCATACTTCTCCAAGAACACGCAAATTGGGCGTGACTTCGATTTTGGAACCGGACCCTCGGGGCTCTCTCCAGCCCGCAGGCTCCACCCCGCAGGCCCGCACCGGCCGCGGCCGGCCGTGCGGCGGGGCCGCCACGACGAGGGCCCTCAGCCCTCGTCCCGGTCAGAGGACTGCGGGGTGAGCGCGTCGGCGCACACCGCGACGGCCAGGAGCAGGACATCGTCGTGGCCCTGGGCGATCGAGACGCCGTAGGCGTCGTGGGCGTGCACCCGGCGCCCGGAGACCTGCGCCACGGCGGCGCCGCCGTGGCTGATGGTGTAGTCGTGCTCCGCGACGTCGCCCTGCAGACGCAGTTGCCCGCCCTCTTCCAGTTCGACGCTCATCTGGCTGCGGAGTCCGACGAGGTTCTCGTGCAGGGTCGCCACCGTCCGCCCCTCGCGCTCGATCACCATCGTCTCGCGCACACGCAGGACACGGCTCCGGGCGCGCAGCAGCTCCTGCCCGGTGGCGTCCTCGATCGTGAAGTCCTTGCGCAGGCGCAGGAGCGTGCCGGCGACGTGGAAGACCGGCTGCCCCAGGCCGTTGCCGATCCAGAAGTCGCCACTGAAGGCGGCGGGGCGCCGCTGCACCAGGTAGTCGGTGGTCAGCGGCGCGGGCGACCCGTCGTGTCTGCCGAACATCGCGATGTCCTTGCTGCCGGTGCGGGTACGGCCCGCCGCGCCCGCGTGATCTCGGTCGGTCGGCTGAGGCGGTGCCGGGCCGGCGGAGAGGCGGCCGTCCAGGCCGGTCGGCCCGCCTCTCCGGCGCGGCCGGCTCGCGGAGCGCCGTCAGCCCCGGGGGTAGCCCGGGAACCGGCGGCGCTGGGTCGCGGCGCCTATCCAGTGGAACAGGTCCAGCAGGACCGCCAGCGCGATCCAGAACCAGTCCCCTCCCCTCAGCCCGATGCCGGGGATGTACATGACGACGTACATCAGCGTCGTGAACGGCAGGAGGAGCAGGCCGAGCAGGGGCCAGATCCACGTGTCGAAAGCAGCGCTGACCAGGGCCGGGCGCGCCACCCAGATGATGAACACGGCGAGCCTCGGGAAGAGCCCCGCGAAGACCGCGAACAAACAGCCCATGGCACCCCGCCGGCTTCCGAACCGAAAACAGCCTGAACCTGAATGCAGCGGATCATTCCCGGACCGGCGCCTTTCATTTTCAATGGACCGCAATAAAAGGTGATTTATTCTTTTGTTTCCTTCCGGAAGACCCTCGAAGGGCGGGACGCGCCCGAAGAGCGCACCCGTCTCTCATGGAGTCTTTTTGCCTGTCCGCGGCGCTCACCGGGCCGGGGAAAGGGGAGCACCAGGAACGCGAGGAGGGGGATGGACGGTCTCCGCCGCCGCGCGACGCACCTGCGGCGGGCGCGCGACGGCAAGGGCGTCGGCCGAGCCGCCATGCCGCGACCGGCCGATCGTCTCCGGAGCGCGGCCGGGCGGCGACCCGTCCTCGACCAGCGCCGGATCACTCCGCCTCGGCAGCGGCCCTGCCCGGAAGAAGAGCGGTCGCGGCTTCACATATCCGGGACCGCCGCCCGGCCCGGGCGGCGGTCCCCCTCACCGACGCAACCGACCAGGAGGAACAAGCCCCATGAGCAACCTCATCGCCATCGCCTATCCCGACGTCACCACCGCTGTGGAGGTACGTGACCGCCTGCTCGACATGCAGCGGCAGAACCTGATCATGATGGAGGACATGGCCGTCGTCGAGCGCCGCCCCGACGGCAAGATCAAGCTCCACCAGGGCGCGGGCCTGACCGGCCTGAGCGCGGCCGGCGGCGCGCTGTGGGGCGGTCTGATCGGGATGCTGTTCTTCATGCCGCTCTTCGGCATGGCACTGGGCGCCGGCGTCGGCGCGGCCACCGGGGCGATGGCCGACATCGGCGTCAACGACGACTTCATGCGGCAGCTCTCCGCCAAGCTGGAGCCCGGCATGGCCGTGCTGTTCGTCCTGGTCGTGCGGAGCACCCCGGACAAGGTCATTCCGGAGATCAGGCCGTACGGCGGGCACATCCTCCAGACGTCGCTCAGCAACGAGGAGGAGACGCAGCTGCGCGAGGCGATGGAGGGGATCGGCGCCCGCTAGGCGGCGCCGGGCGCCGGCGTGCCCCGGCGGGCGAGCCCGCCCCGCCGCGGGCGCGAGATCTGGGAACCCTCCGTCAAGGCCGGTCCGGCCACCGTGGGAGGCGCTGTGGGAGGCGCGGAAGCGCTGTGGGAGGCCCTGTGGAGAGGTGCGATCCGGGCGGGCCGGCCCGCCCGCGGACCGGCGCCATCCACCGGGACTACACCGGCGCCGTCTACGGCTCGCTGCTCGCCGCCTCCGTGGTGGTCGGCGCCGGGACGCTCGGCAGGTTCCCGCGACTGGAAATGATCATATTGCTGGTGGGCACCGGGATCGTCTTCTGGGCCGCCCACGTGTACGCCCGGCTGTTCGGCGCCCGCATGGTCTTCCGGACCATGAGCGCGGCCGAGGTCCGCAGGGCCTGCGCGGAGGAGTGGCCGATCGTCGAGGCGGCCGTCCCACCGGCCGTCGCCGTGGCCGTCGGCCCGCTGCTGGGGCTCGGCGCGCAGGGCACCGCGTGGCTGGCGCTCGCGGTCGCCGTGGCCGGGCAGGTCGGCTGGGCGGCCACGGCGGCGGTGCGGATCGGCGCCCCTCCGCGGATGGTGGTGGTCACGAGCGTGATCAACCTGCTGCTCGGGCTGGTCGTCGTGGCGCTGAAGGCCGTACTCCACCACTGACCGGACCCGCCCGCCGTTCCGGCCGGTGCGGCTGATCGATGTGAGGTGACCATGCGCAGGCGGAGGAGGCACGTCCTCACCCCGGACGTGCACCGGGCGGCCGGCGGACGGGGTGGGGAGTGACCAGGGCTCCCACCGCCCACGGCCGGGCCGCCGCCTCGCGACGGCCGCTGGCGCCGCTCGCCCTCGCCCAGTTCATCTGCAGCTTCGCGGGCTCGAACATGAACGTGATGATCAACGACATCGGCGAGGACCTGGACACGACGGTGCAGGGCGTGCAGGGCACGATCACACTGTTCCTGCTGATCATGGCGGTGCTCATGATCCCCGGCAGCAAGCTGACCGACCGCTGGGGCCGCAAGCGCTGCTTCCTCGCGGGTCTCGCCCTGTACGGGACCGGCGCCCTGATCAGCGCGTTCTCGCCCGGTCTCGGGGTGCTGATCCTCGGCAACTCGGTGCTCGAGGGGGTGGGTACGGCACTGCTGATCCCACCGGTCTACATCCTCGCGACGATGGCCTACGACGACCTCCCCTCACGCGCCCGGGCCTTCGGCGTGATCAGCGGACTGGGCGGAGTCGGGGCGGCGGCGGGCCCGCTGATCGGCGGGTTCATCGCCACGGCCATCGACTGGCGGGCCGCGTTCCTCTTCCAGGCGGCGGTCGTCGTGCTGATCGTCTTCCTCAGCCGGCGGCTCGTCGATCCCGTGGCGCCGGATCCGGAGCGCCCCTTCGACGCCGCCGGGGCGGTTCTGTCGGCGGCCGGCATGTTCTTCGTGGTGTTCGGAATCCTCCAGGCCGATGACGACGCCGCGCGGATGGGGATGTTCCTCGCCGCGGGGGCCGTCCTGCTGGCCTGGTTCTTCCTGCACATCCGCTCCCGGGAGCGCGCGGGGAAGGAGCCCCTGCTGTCGACGGGACTGTTCCGGAACCGCACGTGCAATCTCGGCCTCGTCACCCAGAACATGCAGTGGCTGATCCTCATGGGGACGTCGTTCACCGTCTCCGTCTTCCTCCAGACGGTCCGCGGGTACAACGCGATCGAGACCGGTGTCATCTTCACCGCGGCGACCGTGGGCGCCCTCGTCTCCTCACTGGCCGCGGAACGGCTCGCCAGGAGGCACTCGCAGAAGGCACTGATCTCGGCGGGTTTCGCCATGGCCGTGGCGGGGGTCGCGATCCTGCTCGCCCTGGTCGGGGCATCCTCACGGGTCGTCGCCTTCACGCCGGGACTGCTGCTGATCGGCCTGGGCGTGGGCGTGATGCTGACCCCGTCGGTCAACGTCGTGCAGTCCAGCTTCCCCGAGGAACTGCAGGGCGAGATCTCCGGGCTGTCACGCAGCGTCTCCAACCTCGGCTCGTCGTTCGGCACGGCGATCGTCGGAACGATCCTCGTCTCCGGGCCGGCCGGGGGGAACCGCTCCTACGCTCTCGCCATGGTCGCTCTCGCGGTCTTCGCGCTGGTCGGTCTCGCCGCCTCCGTCGCTCTCCCCTCCGGTCCGAAGCCGCCCAGGTCTGCGTAGCGGCCCCCCGGGCCGTGCCGTACCCCGGGCCGTGCCGCCTACCGTCCGCCCGTCTCGGCGCGGTCGAGCTGCTCGTCGAGGGCGATGGCCGCGGCGACGAGCGCCAGGTGCGTGAACGCCTGCGGGAAGTTGCCGAGCTGCTCGCCCGACGGGCCGATCTCCTCGGCGAACAGGCCGACGTGGTTGGCGTAGGTGAGCATCTTGTCGAAGGCGTAGCGGGCCTGCTGCAGCCGCCCGGAACGGGCCAGGGCCTCGACGTAGAGGAAGCTGCACAGGTTGAAGGTCCCCTCGCAGCCGCGCAGCCCGTCCGGGGAGGCGGCGGGGTCGTAGCGGTAGACGAGACTGTCGCTGACCAGCTCCCCGTCCATGGCGTCGAGGGTGCTCAGCCACGCCGGATCGCGTGGGGAGATGAAGCCGACGCGGGGCATGAGCAGGAGCGAGGCGTCCAGCACGTCGGTGGCGTAGTGCTGGACGAAGGCCCGCCGCTGCGGGTTCCAGCCGCGGTCGACGATCTGGCCGAAGACGGCGTCGCGGACGCCCGTCCACCGGGCGAGGTCGGCGGGGCGCGAGTAGGCGGTGGCCATGCGGATGCCGCGGTCGAAGGCGACCCAGGTCATCAGGCGGCTGTAGGTGAAGTCCTGACGGCCGCCGCGGGTCTCCCAGATGCCCTCGTCGGGGCGGTCCCAGGTGCCGGCCAGCCAGTCCAGCAGACCGGCGAAGGACCGCCAGCCGCGGATGCCGCCGATCTCCTGGGCCTGGGCCAGGGCGTCGGCGGCCTCACCGTAGATGTCGAGCTGGAGCTGGTCGGCGGCCGCGTTGCCGGCCCGGACCGGCGCGGACTTCCGGTACCCCTCCAGGTGGTCGAGGACCTCCTCCGTCAGGTGGGGGTCTCCGTCGATCCGGTACATGATCTGCAGGGGCTCGCCCGAGGCGGTGCCGCCGGCGTCGAGGCGCTCGCGCAGCCAGGCGCGGAAGGCCTGGGCCTCCTCGACGAAGCCGAGGTCGATCAGGGCCCGGACGGACAGGGACGCGTCGCGGATCCACGTGTACCGGTAGTCCCAGTTGCGCTCGCCGCCGATCTGCTCCGGCAGGCCCATCGTGGCGGCGGCGATCGGCGCGCCGGTGGGCGCGTAGGTGAGCAGCTTGAGGGTGATCGCCGAACGGTTGACCATGTCGTGCCAGCGGCCGCGGTACCGGGACGCGCGCAGCCAGTCGTGCCAGAAGGCGCGGCAGGACTCGGCGCCGCGCCGCACCTCGTCGGCGGTGAGGGGGGCCGCGGCGTGGCCGCCGTTCTCGCCGGCGCCGCTCTCCGTGGTCAGGGCGACGAAGGCCGTCCCACCGGCCTGGAGGGTGAAGTCGGCGATGACGTCGTCACCGTCCGGGCGCAGCGTGAGGGAGGGGTCGGCCTGCAGGTGCAGGTCCGTGCCCGGGCCGCGGAAGAGGGCCGAGCCGTCGTCGAGGAGGGTGAGGGTGTGCGGCGCCCGCCCGTAGTCGAAGCGGGGACGGCAGGCGAGGGTGAAGGGCAGGGTGCCGCGGACCACCCGGACGGCCCGCACCAGCCGGTGCCGGGTGGAGGGGGTCCTGGACGGGTCCGGCTCCATGAAGTCGGCGACCTCTCCGACGCCGTCGGGAGCCATGAAGCGGGTGATGAGGACCGCGGTGTCCGACAGGTAGAGCTGCCGGACGGTCACTCCCGCGACGCGGCCGGAGTCGACGGCGAGCCGGCAGTACCCGCCGCGTTCGCTGTCGAGGATGGAGGCGAAGATGCTCGGGGAGTCGAACCGGGGCGTGCACCACCAGTCGACGGTGCCCGTCCCGGAGACGAGCGCGGCGGTCTGCAGGTCCCCGACCATGCCGTGGTCCGCGATCTGCGGATAGTCGTCCATGGGTTCCTCCGTCGTTCGCAGGGCATGCCGGGCGGCTGCCTCCGGGTCCGCCGGGTGACCGGCCGCCGAGGGGACGGAGCAGTTCCTTCCAGGCTAACCACGGGACGTGCCGCGGAGCCGTCCCGGGGGCGGCCGGGAACCCGACCCGGCCACGTGACTAGAAATGTGACAAAAAGGGCATTTAGCACTTATTTCCACTCAACGACCGCCCTGTGAGGAGGGCTCCGCACCGGGCGCCGAAGACACAGAAGACACTTCTCACGGTGGAGGACGCAGGCGATGAGCAGGACGGGTGTTTCCATGGTCCGGGGTCACGCGCCCTCCACTCCGGGGGAGGCGGCCGACCGGCCCACCTGGCACCAGGCCGACACGGCGACCGTGGTCCGGGAGTTCGACGTCCGCCCGGACCGGGGCCTCAGCACGGAGGCCGCCCACGACCGCCTCCGCTCCCACGGCCCCAACAGACTGGCCGCGGGGAAGAAGGAGTCCGTCCTGCAGGCGTGGCTGCGCCAGTACCGGGACTTCATGCAGATCGTGCTGCTCGCCGCCGCCGTGATCAGCCTGATCGTCACGCGCGACATCGGGACGGCCGCGGTCCTCGCCGGGCTCACCGTCTTCAACGCGGTGATCGGCCTCCGGCAGGAGGCGAAGGCCGAGGAGAGCGTCAAGGCGCTCTCCCGGATGATGAAGACGGTCGCCCGGGTCCGCAGGGACGGCCAGGCCGTCGAGGTCGACGCCGCGGAGCTCGTGCCGGGCGACGTGGTGCTGGTCGAGGCGGGTGACCGGGTGCCGGCGGACGGCAGGATCTGCGTCGCCGCGTCGCTGGAGATCGAGGAGGCCGCCCTCACCGGCGAGAGCCTGCCGGTCGCCAAGGGGACCGATCCGGTGCCGGGCGAGGACGTGCCGCTCGGGGACCGCACCTGCCTCGGATACATGAACACCTCCGTCACCCGGGGACGGGGGGAACTGATCGTCACCACGACCGGGATGGACACCGAGATCGGCCGCATCGCGGACCTCCTCGCGGGGACGGAGGCCGAGAAGACGCCCCTGCAGAAGCAGCTGGACTCGCTGTCGAAGATCATCGCGACGATCGCGGGCATCGCCCTCGCGCTCGTGGTCGTGCTCGGACTGCTCCGGGACAGGCCGTTCGACATCCTGTTCATCACCGGTGTCGCCCTCGCGGTCGCCGCGATCCCGACGGGACTCCCGGCCGTCGTGACGGCACTGCTGTCGATCGGCACGCGGGAGATCGCCCGCCGGAACGCGATCATGAAGCGCCTGCCGGCGGTGGAGACGCTGGGCTCCACCTCGATGGTCTGCTCGGACAAGACCGGCACGCTGACGCTCAACAAGATGACGGCCCGGGAGCTGGTGATCCCCGGCCACAACCGGTTCACCGTGTCGGGCGAGGGATACGGCACCGACGGCGAGATCAGGCACGTCGGCGGGGAGCACTTCGCCCTCGATCCGTACCTGCTGCCGATGGTCCTGTGCGCGGACGCCGTACTCGACGGCGAGAACCTGGTCGGGGACCCGACGGAGGGCGCGCTGATCGTGCTGGCCGCCAAGGGCGGCCTCGACATCGAGGGCACGCGCGGCGCCCACCCCCGCGTCGGGGAGGTCCCGTTCGACGCGGCCTACAAGTTCATGGCGACCTTCCACGAGATGACCGGCGCGGACGGGAGACCCGTCGTCCGCTGCTACGTCAAGGGCGCCCCCGACGTGCTCATCGCCCGCGCGAGCACGTACCGCGCCCCGGACGGGTCGCTGGTGCCGGTGACGGACCGCAACCGCCCGCTCGCCCTGGAGGCGAACGACCGCATGGCCAGGGCCGGCGAGCGGGTCATGGTGGTGGCCCAGCGCGATCTCGACCCGGCCGCGTTCGACCGGGGCGGCGATCTCATCGGCCTGGTGCGGGACCTGACGCTGCTCGCGATGGTCGGGATCGTCGACCCGCCGCGCCCGGAGGCGAAGGCCGCGATCGCCGAGTGCGGGGAGGCGGGCATACGGGTACGGATGATCACCGGTGACCACGTGACGACCGCGGGCGCGATCGCCGCCGAGCTCGGCATCCCCGGCCGGGCGATCACCGGAGCCGAGTTCGCGTCGCTGACCGACGACGAGCTCCGCGAGCGGTTGCCGGACATCGGGGTCGTCGCGCGGGTGGCGCCGGAGGACAAGCTGCGCCTGGTCCGGCTGCTCAAGCAGACCGGCAACGTGGTGGCCATGACGGGCGACGGGGTGAACGACGCTCCCGCCCTGAAGGCGGCGGACATCGGGGTGGCGATGGGCATCACCGGCACCGAGGTCTCGAAGGAAGCCGCCGTGATGATCCTCACGGACGACAACTTCGCCACGATCGTCGGCGCCGTGGAGTACGGGCGCTCGCTCTACGACAACCTGCTGAAGTATCTGCGTTTCCAGATGTCGACCCTGGTCGCCTACATCGCGATCTTCATCGGGGCGGCCCTCTTCGGGATCGCCGGCGGCATCCCGCTCACCCCGCTGCAGATCCTGTGGGTGAACATGGTCGTGGACATCCCGGTCGCCGTCGCCCTGGGATTCGACGAGCCGACGCGCGGCCTGATGAGCCGGGCGCCCCGGCCGGTCGGCGCACCGGTCCTGTCCCGGGCGAACTGGGTCAGGCTGTGCGTCCAGGGGCTCGCGATGACGGCCGGGTCGCTGGCCGCCTACCGGATCGGCGAGAGCGGGCAGGGCGCGCTCGCGGCCTCCACCATGCTCCTGACCACCCTCTCGCTCTTCCACGTGGCGGCCGGCCTGCTGGCCCGCGACCAGACGAACACGATCTTCTCCCGCGCGGCCGTACCGGGCCCGACCCAGCTGCACAGATACGCGCTCGTGCTGGTCCTGGTCGTCGCGGTCACCGAGATCGGACTGCTGCAGCGCGTCTTCTCGACCACCGGTCTGAGCGTCACCCAGTGGGGGGTGTGCCTCGGGCTCGCGGCGGGTCTCGTCGTGCTCGAAGAAGCGATCAAATCCGTCCTCCGGCGCCGCGGTCACGCGAACCACGCGGACCACGCGGACCACGCGGACCACACGGCCGCCGGGGAGCGCCGCTGAACGCCCAGACCCCGGGCCCGGCTCCGATCGCAGGCCCACCGGCTCCCGGTGTGGGCGGCCCTCGCCGGGACCGCGGGTCCTCCGCCCTTCCGGAGGGGAGCGGCCCTCGCCGGGACCGCGGGTCCTCCGCCCTTCCGGAGGGGAGCGGCCCTCGCCGGGACCGCGGCGCCGTGGAACATCCCTGCGCCACCGTGTGCGGGACCGCGGCGCGGATCGGAGGCGCGATCCTATGCGCTGCCGCCGTACCACTGCCACCGCGTGCGCCGGGGCGTTCCGGGGAGCGGGATGCGGCCCGTACACCACAGCAGGGTGTCGGACGGGTCATGTCCAGGCGGGGCGTCCGGGAAGAGGCGGGCGAGGGCGGTCTCCGGCACCGCGGTCATCGGCCGCCCTCCGGGCTCCGCAGGACCTCGATCACGCTCGCGTAGCTGTCGGAGCCGTGCCCCGCCGCTCTGGCCCGCTCCATCGTGTGCTTCAGCAACTCGGGCAGCGCGTTGTCGACGCCCCGGGCCGCCGCGGCGTGGATGAGGTGGTCGATGGCGGCGATCTGCACGTCGACGGTGGCGTCGTCACCCGGGTAGAGACCGGCGTCCACCTGGGGCGCGTACGCGGTCATGAAACCGGCCACGGCGGTCAGCCAGCGGACCGCGAAGGGGGTGAAGGCCCCGGCCTCCGTCTTCTCCGCGCAGACCAGCGCGGTGCCGTGCAGCCAACCGGTCAGGGTGGACCACATCAGCCCGAGCAGAGCGGCGTCGTAGAGGGACGCCAGGCCCGGGTCGACGCCCAGGTGCACGGGGTCGCCCAACGCGGCCAAGGTGGGCCGGTGGGTTCGGAATGCCTCGGGCGAACCGCTGTAGAGGAACATCGTCTCCGGGCTGCCGACACCCGGTGGAGTCGTCATGATGGCGCCGTCGAGATAGCCGGCGCCGAGCGAGCGGGCCCACGCGGAGGTCTCCCGGGCCTGCTCCGGAGAGCCTGAGGTGAGGTTGACCAGGGTCCTTCCTCCGAGGGAGCCGCCGACGGGTTCCAGGACGCCGTGCAGCGCCTCGTGGTCCAGCACGCAGGCGATGACGAGCGGACTCGCCGTGACCGCCTCCTCCGGGGTCGCGGCGGGGCGGGCCCCCCGCTCCGCCAGCGCCTCGGCTCTGCGCGCCGTACGGTTCCACACGGTGGTCGGGTGGCCGCGGTCCAGCAGTGCGGCGGCCAGTGCCGAGCCCATCGAGCCCAGCCCGATGACGGTCACGGCCGGGTGGTCAGAGGTCATCCACGTCTCCTTGTTGGTCCGCCGACGGCGGTCGATCATGCGGGGACCACGTTCCCAGCGGGCCGCGGTCCGCGACAGTGACGGGGATGACGGGTGTCACCAAATTCCTGCCATAGGCTTCGGATCATGAGTGCCGGTTCCGTCGCCGTGGTCGTGACCGAGGACATCGACGTGCCCTCCTGGGACCTGTACGAGCTGAGCATCCCCTGCACCGTCTTCGGCAAGCCCCAGCCCGATCTCGCCGATCCCTGGTACGACCTGCGGCTGTGCGGGACGGGCGAGCGGCCGCCGGACGACCGGAGCGGCCTGCCCGGATCACGGCTGACGGTGCGAACCGGTTACGGGCTCGACGGCCTCGCCGGCGCGGACACGGTCATCGTGCCCTCGGTTCCCGACTCCTGCGTCGAGGAGGGCGCGCCGCTCCCGCCCGGGCTGGTGACGGCCCTCCGCCGGGCCCATGCCGCCGGCGCCCGGATGGTGTCCCTGTGCACCGGCGCCTTCGCGCTCGCCGAAGCAGGGCTGCTCGACGGACGCCGCGCCACCGCCCACTGGATGCACACCGCCCAGCTGGCCGAGCGCTATCCGAAGGTGCGGGTCGACGACTCGGTGCTGTACGTGGACGACGGCGACGTGCTCACCAGCGCCGGGCTGACCGCGGGCCTCGACCTCTGCCTCCACCTGGTCCGCCGCGACCTCGGCGCGCACATCGCCAACCAGCTGGCCCGCCGGATGGTGGTCCCCGCCCACCGGCCCGGCGGCCAGGCGCAGTTCATCGACCTGTCCGTGCCCGCGACCGATGACGAGAGCCTGGGTCCCGTCCTGGAATGGGCCCTCGCGAACCTGGACCGGCCCCTCACGGTCGAGGAACTGGCGCGGCGGGTCGCGATGAGCCCCCGGACCTTCTACCGGCGGCTTCGGGCGGCCACCGGGATGACACCGCTGCAGTGGCTGCTCAACCAGCGCCTGGCACGCGCCCGGAGCCTGCTCGAGTCAACGGACCTGCCGATCGCGAAGGTCGGGGAGCTGAGCGGGCTCGGCACCGCCAACAACCTCCGCCACCACTTCCTCAAGCAGCTGGGAGTGTCTCCGGGCGACTACCGGCGGGCCTTCCCCCGCGCGATGAACGGCTGACCGGACCGGTGGCGCCGGCTCTTCCGCGGCCCCGGTCGGGGGATGCGCTCCTGCGGTGGACGTCACCGCAGGAGGCGACGCCGGCCCAGGAGGATCCCGGACCGGAGTACGGGCTCAGCCCAGGTCCGCGTGGTCGACCCGGTCGCCGGCGGGCGGGGCCTTGATGACGCTGGGCGAGCCCCATCCGCTGAACCGCGTGTCAGTGATCAGGCCACCGTGTAACGAGTCCTCGAGGTCGGCGGGAAGCACCCATGAGGTCGTCAGGCGGCGCGGAAGGTTCTCCGTGTCGAGCCAGAGCCTCCAGCGCACTTCGACCCTGGCGGCGCGAGCGCTGGGACGTTCGGCGAACAGCTCACGGAACGAGGGCGAGACCGCGTAGAGGCTTCCCGTGGTGATGGAGCCCTTGTGCAGGACGGTCCTCGCGCCGCCGACGACCCCGCCGGGCGTCTTCGCCGCCGTGGTCGCGAGCACCTTCCGGAGAGTCGCCGGCTCGAAGACGTTCAGGGGCCGGTAGGACGCCCGCTCCGGAGGAGACGGCGGGTCGTCCATGCGCACCCAGGTCTTCCCCTCGGGAAGCTTCTTCGCCCAGCCCCCACCACTGGCGTATTCGATTCCGCCCACATTGCGGAACCGCCCGAGATCACGACGGCGGCCGGCGTCGACCACCGTCTCGGTCCACTCGGACGCGGCGACCCGGCCCTTCCCGAACGCGAACCTCCCGCGCACCTTGTAGAGCACGCCGCCGACCACCTGGGCGGATTCGACGATGCTCACACCGCGTCCCGGGACGAGCTGGGCCCCGAGCGCGACCACGGGGCCGGCAGGGGCGCTCTGCGCGGCGGCGACAGCGGGTACGGTCGGGGCGCTCTGCGCGGCGGCGGCAGCGGGGACGGTCGGCGCCGACGCGAACAGCACGGCGGTCACCACGATGGCCGGTCGTCTCATTCGGATCCTTCTCTCGAAGCATCAAGATCCGAAATGGTACGGCACGCCGCAGGCCGTACACACCGGATCATCGTGATCGGTTCTGCTCAGAACTGCAGCTCGGCCCAGTCGATCGTGAGAGGGATCGGATCGCTGACGGCGGGAGCCTCACCGGGCTCGTCCTTCATGAAGGTGCCGATGTGCTTGTAGAGCATCGCCGCCCGGTCCAGCCGGTAGCGCTCGATGACCGACACCCCGGTCCGGTCGAGCCGGACGATCCAGGCACCGGTAGAGCGTGACGTCGGGCCTGCGGTTGAGCAACGGCACGTCCCTCAGCCGCAGGTCGACGTCGTTGTCCACGGTGAGGCACTCGTGCCCGTCGCCCATCGCGGCGCGGGCGTACCGCTCCAGCAGGTCGGCCAGTCGTCTACCGGCGGTCTGATGATCGGGCGTGGGCACCGCGCAGTAGACCACGTAGCCGTCGACGATCTCGATGGCCCTGGCGATCTCCTCGGGAAGCGCCTCGTACTCCTCGGCGGTGACGCGGGCGGGCTGAGGACGGATGCTGAGAAGCCAGCTGTCAGCCGGCAGAGCTGTCATCCGGCGCCTCCTCGTCACGGTCGGCTCGACGAGCCAAGCCTACGGTCTGCCCTGCCGGAGTACCGGAGCAGCCGGATGACCGCATCCTGTGCCAGAGTGACCGGCATGCTCGCGATCACCGTACGGACAGAGGACGGCCACCGGCACGTCCGGGCGGACGCCGGGACGCTCACCGGACTGGTCGACCGGCTGGGCGGCCGGCACGGCAGGTTCCTGGTCGTCCAGCGGATCCCCGACCTGCCCGAGGTCTTCATCCAGGTGTGGCACGAGGACGGAGAAGACTACGTGCTGGAACACCGTGACGGGGCGCCCGACCGGCACTTCCAGGCGACGCTCGGCGGACCCGGGCCGGTGATCGCGGCCATGATCCGCTGGGCCCGCCAGGAGGACGGCTGGGACTCCGGGCTGGACTGGACCCCGTTGGACCTGGGTCTCCCCGAGCCTCCGCCCCCGCTCGAACTCGACGAGGACGAACGGGAGCGACTCGAGGCGCGCATCCGTGAAGTGCTCGTGGGCGGTTACGCGACGCGGGCGCGACTGGCCGAGCTCGCGCAGGACCATCTCGTCTCAGGCGACCGCCGGCCGGTCTCCCCCGAACAGGCACGCCTGCTGGTGGACCGGATATGGCTGGACCGTGTCGAGGAGCAGTCCTCCTGGCAGGGGGAGACGGACCCGGAGCGGCTCAGCCGGGCCTTCGCCGCCCTGGAGGCCTCGGGCATCACGGCGCGGGAGGACTTCACCTGCTGCCGCTCCTGCGGTCAGTCGGAGATCGGGTCCGCGGGCTCGCCGGACGCCCGCGGCTACGTCTACTTCCACAGCCAGTGCACGGACTCGGCCGCGGCCGGACACGGGCTGACACTCCTGTACGGCGGGTTCGACGGCTCACCGGACACGACGGCGGCCATCGGCCGGGAGATCGTGGCCGCGCTCGGGAGAGCCGGCCTTCCGGTGGAGTGGGACGGCGATCCCGCACAGGGCATCACCGTCACCCCTCTCGACTGGCGCAAACGCCTCACCGGCTGAGAGAGCGCGTCCTCGCGGTGAAGACCGTCGCCGGAGATGACCACGGCTCGCTTCGGGCAACAGGTCCTCCCCGCCCGTTCAGGATCGAACACCGCGGCCGGCAGGGCCGGTCAACCGGCGGCCGACGAGCCGCCCGGGGAGACCAATCCGGTTTCGTAGGCCGGCACGACGGCCTGGACACGGTCCCGGAGGCCGAGCTCGTGACCCGGATGCGTCGGTGACCGCCTGAGCCTCACCCCGGAGAGCCCGGGGACGCCCGGGGACGCCCGGGGACAGAGCCCCGGTCCGCTGCGGGCCCTACTCCGGCCTCCGGCGGGCTCGAAGACCGCCTCGTTCACTCCCCGGCAGGCGCGACACCGACCGGGCAGAAGACCCCGGTGCCCACGAAGGTGCATCCAGGTGATCCCTGACATGAGCAACGATCCCGCTCGGATCGGTCACCGGCGCACCCGGTAGCGCAGGTGGAGCACCCGGTTGCCCTGGATCACCACATCAGGGTCCTCCAACAGGTGCTGCGCGTCGACCGGCCCGAAGTAGCGCTTGCCGGACCCGAACACGACGGGTACGACGTCCATGCGCACCTCGTCGACGAGCCCCGCGGCCAGCATCTGGCCGCCGACGTCACCGGCGGCGACCTCGACCGTGCGGTCGCCCGCGAGCTCCTGCGCCCTGGCCATGGCCGCCTCGACACCGTCGACGAAGTGGAACGGCGCCTCGGGGTCCCAGCCCTCGGGCCTCGGCCGGTGCGACACGACGACCACGTGGTCGATCCCGCCCGGCGGCTTCCCGTCCCAGCCGTCCGTCAGGTCGAAGACGTGGCGGCCGACGATCGTGACCCCGATCTGGTCCCAGTACGCCCGGGTGTAGTCGTAGGAGGTCTGCGACACCTTCAGCTCACCGCTCTCGTCCAACGGGACGTCACCACCGGACAACCAGTCGAACAGCGGTCCGGGCTGGTCGTTCTCGTCCGCGATGAAGCCGTCCACCGACACCGAGCCGTACATGACCACCTTGCCCACGGGCTCTCCTCTGCTTCGGGGTGCCCTCAAACTAGCGTGGCGTGCGCTGTCGCTCTTGTAAGAAATCAATCGGCCGGCAGCGGCCAGCCGTCCATCACGTGGCCGGGATGTTCGCGCAGGAACCGCCGCCGGACCTCGACGTACCGCGTCGGCGTGAGCCCGGTGAACGCCCGGAACTCGTGGCCGAAGTGGGCCTGGTCGAAGTAGCCTGCGCCACCGGCGAGGTCGCCCCAGTCGATCGGTCCGGCGGGATCGATCGCGAACACGGTGGCGGCGAAGCGGTGGGTGCGGGCCAGCCGCTTCGGCGTGACGCCGATGATCTCCTTGAACCGCTGTGCCAGATGAGTGCTGCTGACACCGGCTGCCACGCTCAGGTCGCCGATCGCCACCGACCCGCCGGTCGCCGCGATGACGCTGCTCGTATGGCGGACCAACCCCAGGCCGACGGTCTCGCGCAGCCGCCGCATCAGCTCCTGCTCGAGCAGCGTCAGCATCTCGTGCGGTCCGTCCGCCGTGGCCAGCCGGTCCCGCAGCTCAGCGATGGCGGGCCGGCCCCAGACCTGCTCCACCGTCACCGGCCGGTCACACAGCTCGGCCGCGGGCATCGGCAGGAACGGCGCCGGCCCCCACGGCTTGAAGTGCACGCCGACGGACCGGGTCCCCGACGGGTAACCGAACTCGAAGGCGCGGGTGGGTGTGGTGACCACGCAGCCGTCGGCGTACTCGGCCGTCTCGATGTCGGTGCCGGCCCGGATGCGGAACGGCGCCCCGAGGTTGACGATGAGCAGCGCCGCCGGCATCGGCGGCAGCGTCAGCCGGGCGTACGGCGGCGCGCCCTCCAGGTAGTAAAGGTCGTCGACCAGCCCGTCCAGCGGCGGCCGCGGCACTCTGGACACGTACTCCACACGTCACAGCATCACCGATGCCCAGGCGGACCGCCAGGTCGCCGTAGGCCGTCGATCGCGGACGATGTCATACGAGAAGGCGTGTCTGTCAGGCCTCGCCGGAGGTCGGGCCGACCGGGTACGAGACGCCGGTCCCTACGAGCGTGTCCTCATGTGACCCTGTGCCCGGCCGCGCACATCGTGAGCCGATCACGGCATGGGCCCGGCAAGAGGATCAGACAGCGCCGTTGCGCCGGACATAGGACCCGAAAGTCGAACCAGAACATGGCAGGCGCATGCCCGTTGCCCTCAAGGCCTCCACGATATTGCCGGCAGCCACTTCGTTGAGCTTTCCGTCCCGGCACGCGCGAGCGAGCAGCCACACGGTACCGTGGACCTCCAGGCCATGCGTCCTGCCCACCGCTACAGCCTCACGATCATCGGTGATGGCGATCCCGCGGGATAGTTCGGCCGCCGAGAACACGCTGGCCTCTCCCAGGTCGCGTTCCGAGGATCCGATGCGCTGCACCCACTTCGCGAAGCATCTGATCTCATCCAGGGAGTCGAGCCTCGCCAGGCCGAGCCAGTTCGCATCCAGCACCGCCTGGAGGATCGGATACGCCTGACACCCCTCGCGTATCTCCTCCCGAACCACGTGGGTGGTGAGGCAGGTGACGCCTACCAGCAGATCCCGAAGCACGTCCAGACGTTCCGCCCGAGCGAAATGGTTCAGGCACATCGCGTCGAACACCAGGACGGGGTCCGGCTCGGCGCCGTTCAAAGCTCGAGATCCGCATCGTCACGCAACTGCAGGTCGGCCGTCGTGATCTGGCCTCGCATGAGCTCGACGGCGCGCGACGCCGTTATGCGCGACTTCTTGAAGGACTCCATCACCGCATGCGCGAAGCCCGGAGGCACTCGGACCGTTTCCAGATCAGGCTGCGGCGCCCATCCGACCGCTTCCATCAGCTCCGCACGTGTCGGGTTCCGCCTGCGCATTTCCTTAGCGGCGCCCTTATCGATGATCTCCGCTTCAACGGCCTGCCGCACGGTCAACGACCAGGAGGTCCTGAAACGTGCAGCAAGGGCCACCAGATCCTCTCGCTTCGCCACCGGACCCGGGTGAGCCGTACCGCGGAAGACTTCCAGTGGGAGGAGGAGCTCCGCAGCGAAGGCATCGATGATCGTCTCCCTGTCGTCACGCGAGACGTGGACGCCTATGTCAGTGGAGTACTCGTCTCCTACGATCAGATGCCCCAGTTCGTGAGCCGCGGTCGCACGGCGACGCCCAGGATCGCCATGCCTGCTGACGACCGCCACGGCAAGGTCGTCCTCAACCAGTGAAGCGCCTTCGCCCGGTGCCTCGACCACCGCGACCAATTGCCCTAGCTGTTCGCAGACGCTCATGAGCGAATCGATGGGGTCGAGTCCGACCCCGAGCCGATTCCTCACCCAAAGCGCTGCACGGCGAGCACCCGGCGCATCATGAATCGCCTCCGGGTACCGCTCCATCGCAGGCGGGGAGAACTCTCCCAGCGCTACGAGCTGCTGGATGTCGGCCAGCCATGTGGAGAGGGCCACTTCCAAACGGTAGGACTGCCGTGCCGCATCGGTCACCGTGTCATCGGCGAGTTCCGCGCGGCGGGAGATGACAGCGGAGGGCGGATTGAGAAAGTAACCCAGCGGAACCTGGAGCACAGATGACAACTGAGCAAGCTCAAGCGCATCGACCCGGCGTACTCCCCGTTCGATCTTCGCAATCATCGTCCGGTCGAGTCTCAGCGCGGACGCAAGCTGCTCCTGGGACATGTCTGCCGCCATACGACACTCACGTACGCGCTCACCGATGTCCGCCCAACCCTCAGGCCTCTTCATGGTGCGATAATCGCACACGGGTAGGAGAGGGCGCGAGAGCCGAAAGCCGAGCCTGGGCAATCGTTACCCCAACAACCCTCCGCCCCCTGTGATGCATATGCCCTGATCGCCGGGCTTCTCATCCGTTATGGGAACCCAGCCGCCCGGCCCGTCCACAGGCAAGGCGCGAGGAGCGCACCCGCAGATCACAGGCACGCTTCCCAGCGTCGACGACGATGCCGGTCACTCCCCGGCAGGAGCGATACCCACCGGACAGGAGACGCCGGTGCCACCGATGCCGCAGCGACCGGAGAGCCATGAGGCAAGATCCGGAGTGCTCCTGAAACCTCTCAGGCGGCTGGAGCCTTCGGTGTCAGACGGACCTCGACCTCCGCGTCCAGAGCGCGTGCCAGACGTTCCAGAACCGGCAAGGTGGGGATGGTCCCGCCCGCCTCGAAGCGGGCCACCGCGGACTGGGTCATGCCGGCCTCCCGGGCCAGGTCGCTCTGACTCCACCCCCGCCCCTCGCGCATCGTCCGAACCGTCCTGCCCAGCTCATAGGCGATACGTGCGGCCTCATACGCCTCGACCGCACCCGGCTCGGCCATCCGACGATCCCTGAGCTCCCGCCAGCTTCCCTGTTCGCTCATACCACTTCTTCCTCGTCAACGGTGTGCGCCGACTCGATGCAGCGACGCACGGCCCGCCGAGCCCGATCGATCTCCCGATCATCACGTGCCCGCGTCTTGTGGAACACGGTCAGAAGCACGATCCGGCGACCGGGCGCGATCCAGTACGTGATCCGCATCGCGAACTCGTCGAGCTGGAACCGGAGTTCGCGCAGCTTGCCTTCCAACTGCTTGGTGTAGGGCTCACCCAGCAGAGGCCCCTCCGCCGCAAGAAGATCGACGTAGAAGGCCGCCCTCGCGAACAGCGCCGAAGGCAGGTCCTCAAGCCACTTGCGAACTTCTGGCTCCAGTTCCACGGTACCCCAGGTCATAGCATCGATGCTATGGGGCGCCGCTCTCCCACACTCTGTTTCCACACGGATGCGTTGGGCGAACGAGCGCGGTCTCCAACTCCCACCGCGGTGACGCGAGCCGTACTGGAACGGCCTCCAGAGCAGGCGCAGCGGCACCCGGGCGGCCGCCGTTCCTCCGGCACCGTCAGACCCGTCGGGCAGGACCACTCGGACGGGTCACCCCGCTTGACGTTGGCGCCATCAGGGCTGCAGCGACCCGGGTCGGTTGGATCCGAAGCATGCCTTCCCGCTCATGGACAGCGGGCGCGGGCTAACGAGGGTTCGAACGGAACTCCGCCCAGAGATCGACGGCCTGCTCCAGATCGAGCGCCGCCACCTCCTCGCGGGTCATGCCCGCGGTGTAGATCAACCGATCGGCGAGCCAACCGGGAACCGGCTCCCGTGCGGGCGGCGCGTCGACATGAAGGTGATCGGTCAGGGCTCCGAGACGGTCGACGACCTCGCCGAGACGGACAACTTCAGGGCGTGAGCCACCCGCTGCCCGAACCCGCGCCTTGGCTTCGGCGTACACCTCGGCGTCGGCCCTCTCCCCGACGGCCCAGATCTCGCAGACCTCGATCACCTTGTCATCGGTGATCCGATAGACGACCCGCCAGGTGTTCCGGTTCCGGCCGACGACGAGCTTGCGGAATCCAGTCAGCTCCCCACCGAGCGGGTAACCGGCCTCGGGGTTCTCCAACAACAGGAGGATCTTCTTGAGGATTCTGGGTACGACGTCCGGGCCGATTCTACGGAGATCGTCGATGGCCGGATCGGTGAACACGACGTCGGACACCGTCAGTCGTCCTCATCCGGGATCGCGGCCAGCGACTCCCGGGTGTGACCGAAGGCGGAGAGCACGTCGTCGATCGGCGTCCGCCGCCCGGTGTCCGTGGCCGCCCGCACGAGAACCAGGGCCAGATCACGCAGGTCCGCCGCGGCCTCCTCCAGCTCGTTGAGACGCCGGATACTCACGACGGCGGCCACCGGCTGATGTCGGCGGGTCACGACCAGATCGGCTCCCTGTTCTGCGTCCGCCACCAGCCGGGCCACTCCGCGTTGCGTGGCCTCGGTGACGGAGAGTTCGGCCGCATGGTGGAGAGCAGTCATACAGAAACTATATAGAAAACTACACAGAATAGCCAGTGCTGCGGACAGAGCCTCGACGGGTGAGCACAGACAGGAGATCAGAGTCTCGCGACCGCTTCGACATCAGTCCCCTCGACACCCGGAAAACGAACGAGACCCTCAGACAGCCCTGCGGCCCGAGGGTCTCCCTCTTACCGCGCTTACTGCTCCGAGCTCGTCAGACCCGTCTGGCAGGCCCACTCGGACGGGTCACCCAGCTTGACGCTGGTACCGCCGATGCCGCAGTAGCCGCCGGGGTTCTTGTGGAGATACTGCTGGTGGTACTCCTCGGCGAAGTAGAACTCACCGGCCGGGGCGATCTCGGTGGTGATGGGGCCGTGGCCGGCCTCGGTGAGGACCTTCTGGTAGGCGTCGCGGGAGGCCAGGGCGGCCTTCTCCTGCTCCGGGGAGTGCACGTAGACCGCCGAGCGGTACTGCGTGCCGACATCGTTGCCCTGGCGCATGCCCTGGGTGGGGTCGTGGTTCTCCCAGAAGACCCGAAGCAGTTCCTCGTAGGAGACCTTCGCGGGGTCGAAGACGACCCGGACGGCCTCGGTGTGGCCGGTCATCCCGGTGCAGACCTCCTCGTAGGTCGGGTTGGGGGTGTGTCCGCCCGCGTAGCCGACCGCGGTGGACACCACACCGGGGGTCTGCCAGAACTTCCGCTCCGCGCCCCAGAAGCAGCCGAGGCCGAACTCGGCGATCTCCGTACCGGCGGGGTACGGCGGGGCGAGCGGGCCGTCGAGGACCATGTGCCGCTCGGGCACCGGCATCCGCGCCTCCCTCCCGGGGAGCGCGTCCTGGGGGGAGACCATGGCCGCCTTGTCCCTGCCGAAGAGCCAGCCCATCGGGGTCCTCCTTCTGTCGCCTTCTCCGTTCTGCTCAACCGCGCGCCGGGCCGCACTGTTCCCGTTAGCACTGCTTAATGATCAGAACAGGATTACTAATTTGTATTAAAAATGGTAAGCAGCCAAAATAGAGGACATGCCTGAATCGCGCCGCGGAGTCCTGTACGGCATCGCCGCCTACAGCATGTGGGGCCTGTTCCCGCTGTACTGGCCGCTACTGAAGCCCTCCAGCGCACTGGAGATCCTGGCCCACCGCATGGCGTGGTCGCTCGTCACCGTCGTCGCCATCCTCGCGGTGCGGCGGCACTGGTCGTGGGTCCGCGAGCTCCTGCGCACCCCGCGCAAGCTCGCCCTGCTGACCCTCGCCGCGCTGATCATCACCGCCAACTGGGGCGTCTACATCTACGCCGTCAACACCGGTCACGTCGTGGAGAGCGCGCTCGGCTACTTCATCAACCCCCTGGTCAGCGTGCTCTTCGGCGTCGTGCTGCTCAAGGAGCGGCTGCGCCCGCTGCAGTGGGCGGCGGTCGGGCTCGGCGCCCTGGCGGTCGTGGTGCTCACCGTCGACTACGGCCGGCTGCCGTGGATCGCGCTGGTGCTGGCCGCCAGCTTCGGCACCTACGGCCTGGTCAAGAAGATCGCCCAGGTCGGCCCGGCGGAGAGCATGGCCGTCGAGACGCTCGTCCTGCTGCTCCCGGCGCTCGGCTACATCGGCTACCTGACCTTCCAGGGCACCGGCACCTTCGGCGGCGCGGGCACCGGGCACGCGCTGCTGCTGGCCGGGGCGGGCGTGGTCACCGCGGTCCCGCTGCTCTGCTTCTCCGCCGCCGCGATCCGCGTCCCGCTCACCACGATCGGCCTGCTGCAGTACATCGCCCCGGTGCTCCAGTTCCTCTGCGGCGTGTTCGTCGCCCACGAGGTGATGCCCGCCAGCCGCTGGATCGGGTTCGCCGTCGTCTGGCTGGCGCTGTCCGTCTTCACCTGGGACAGCCTCCGCACCGCGCACGCCGCCCGCCGCGCGGAGCGGCTGGAGCCCGCCACCGTCTGATCCGCCGCCCCGGCCGTCCCCCGCCCCGGCTCCGGAGGAGAACGGCCGGGAACGGCCGGGTCGTGCGCCGCCTACCGGCGGACTTCCGGAGGCCGGTGCGGATACCGTGTCCGTTCCCGGAAAAAATCTCTGCGGGTGCTGTCGATCCGGCCGGGTCCCGTTCGTCGTCATGACGTACGGCGAGCGCCGTACGGACGACAGGACGCGGAAAGAGGCGGACCATGAAGTACATGCTGCTCATCCAGGCCGGTGCGATCGACGAGAACGGCGCCGCCGCGGAGTGCACCGTCGAGGACTGGATGGCCTACGACAAGGCCGTGCACGAGGCCGGGATCTTCGTCTCGGGCGAGTCGCTGGCGGACCTGGTCACCGCCACGACGGTCCGGGTCCGCCCGGACGGTGAGCGGACCGTCACCGACGGGCCGTTCGCCGAGACCCGCGAGGTCCTCGGCGGTTTCTACGTCATCGACGTGCCGGACCTCGACACCGCGCTGGACTGGGCGGCCCGCTGCCCCGGCTCGCGCGGCAGCGGGGCGGTCGTGGTGCGGCCGGTCGCCGACTTCGGAGTCTGACGGAGGGACCGGCGAGGAGGGCGACGATGCCGGACGGCAGGGGACCCGGTGCGGGCGGGGCGGTGGAGGCGGTGTTCCGCGAGGAGTACGGCCGGCTGCTCGCCTCCCTCGTGAGCCGCTTCCGCGACCTCGACCTGGCCGAGGAGGTCGCCTCCGAGGCGATCGAGGCGGCGCTGGCGCACTGGCCGGCGGAGGGCGTGCCGGCCAGGCCCGGCGCCTGGCTGCTGACGACGGCCCGGCGCAGGGCCGTCGACCGGCTCCGCCGGGACCAGGCCTACGCCGCCCGGCTCGCCGTCCTGCAGGTGGAGGCGGAGCGGGCCGGTCCCGTCCCGCCTCCGGACCCCGGCGGCGGCCTGCCCGACGAGCGGCTGCAGCTGTTCTTCACCTGCGCCCACCCCGCCCTGGCCGCCGACGACCGGGTGGCGCTGACGCTGCGCTGCCTGGCCGGCCTGACGACGCCCGAGGTCGCGCGGGCCTTCCTGGTGCCGCCCGCGACGATGGCGCAGCGGATCGTGCGGGCCAAGAAGAAGATCCGTCAGGCCCGCATCCCGTTCCGGGTGCCCGGCGCCGACGAGCTGCCCGGGCGCCTGCCCGAGGTGCTCCAGGTCCTGTACTCGATCTTCACCGAGGGGTACGCGGCCAGCTCGGGCGCGGACCTGCAGCGGACCGGCCTCGCCGAGGAGGCCATCCGGCTGGCGCGGATCCTGCACCGGCTGATGCCGGCCGAGCGGGAGGCCGCCGGGCTGCTCGCCCTGATGCTGCTGGTCCACGCGCGGCGCGGGGCCCGCACGGGCCCGGACGGCGGGATCGTGCTGCTCCAGGAGCAGGACCGCGGCCGCTGGGACCGGGAGATGATCGAGGAGGGGAGCGGCCTGGTGGTGGCCGCGCTGCGCGGCGGCCCGCCCGGCCCGTACGGCGTGCAGGCCGCGATCGCCGCGCTGCACGACGAGGCCGCTGACGTCGAGACCACCGACTGGCCGCAGATCGTCGCGCTCTACGACGTGCTGGCGGCCCTGGCGCCGTCCCCCGTGGTCGCGCTCAACCGGGCCGTGGCGGTGGCGATGCGCGACGGCCCTGCGGCGGGCCTGGCCCTGCTCGACGAGCTGGCCGGCGAGCCGAGGCTGCGGGCCCACCACCCCTATGCGGCGGCCCGGGGGGAGCTGCTGGACCGGCTCGGCCGCTTCGGCGAGGCCGCGGCGGCCTACCGGGAGGCACTCGGCCTGGCCGGCACCGAGCCCGAACGGGCGCACCTGCGGCGTCGCCTGGAGGCGGCCGAGCAGCAGGCCGCGGACGGCGCGTGACCGCCCGCGTGCGGACCTCCGCTCTCGGGTCACCGGATGGGCGGGCCGCCGGACGCCTCGGGCACTCCCCGGCGCGGGAAGGCCGGGCGGCCGTCCCGCCCCGCCTCAGCGCCGGGCGGTCATCGGCCCGCGCACCGCGCTGACCAGCTCCCGCAGGGCGGGATCGGCGTCGGCCCGGTCCAGGGCGGCCTCCAGCGACCGCTCGTAGGTGGAGGACGCCTCCCCCAGCCGGGTCCGCCCCTCCTCGGTGATCACGGAGTAGACGCCTCGGCGGTCGGCGGCGCACAGGTCGCGCCGGGTCAGCCCCGCCTCCTCCAGCCGGGCGATGAGGCGGGTCACCGAGCTCTGGTTCAGCCCGACCGCCTCGGCCAGCTCCTGCATCCGCAGCTCACCGTCCGGGGCCGCGGCCAGCTGCTTGAGCGCGCGGTACTCGGACAGGCCCAGGCCGTGGCCGCGCTGCAGCGCCTTGCCCAGCTCGGCCTCCACCCGGGCGTGCAGCAGAGCGAACCGGTCCCACGTCATCGCTCACCTCCGGGGTGGGACTGCCCGGCCACCGGGCCGGGGACGTCCACCGCGCACCTCCTGGCGGCGGGTCACCTGCGTCCCGGCTCCCGGCGGCGGACCATCTGCCTCCCGAGCCTACCTGCCGGTGCGACGGCCGCACACGCGGCGGAGCCCGGGTCAGCCGGAGCGTTCCACCACGTAGTCGCAGAGGGCGAGGTAGGCGGCGCGGGCCGGGATGTCGGGCAGCTCCGCCAGGTCGGCGCGGGCCCGGTCCGCCCAGGCGACCAGTTCGGCGCGGGCCCGGTCCATGGCGGGGTTGGCCCGCAGCAGCGTCAGGGCCTCCTCGACGTCCTCCTCGGCGACCGGGCCCGACAGCAGCTCGCGCAGGCGGGCGTCGGCGGGGTCGTCGCCGGAGAGCACGTAGAGCACCGGGAGCGTGCGGATGCCCTCGCGCAGGTCGGTGCCGGGCGTCTTGCCTGACTCGGCCGACTCCGAGGCGACGTCCAGCAGGTCGTCGCTGAGCTGCCAGGCCACGCCGATGGCCTCGCAGGCGCGGGTGAGCCGGTCGGCCACGTCGGGTGAGGCCCCGCTCAGCAGCGCGCCGAACCGGCCGGAGGTGGCGATCAGGGAGCCGGTCTTGTCGGCCAGCACGTCGATGTAGTGCCGGATCGGGTCGTCCCCGTCGCGGGGGCCGATGGTCTCGCGGATCTGGCCGCGGACCAGGCGGGAGAAGGTCTGTGCCTGGATGCGGATGATGTCCGCGCCGAGGTCGGCGAGGATCTCCGAGGCCTGGGCGAACAGGTAGTCGCCGGTGAGGATCGCCACGGTGTTGTCCCACCGGGCGTTGGCCGAGGGCGAGCCCCGGCGGACCGGGGCCTCGTCCATGACGTCGTCGTGGTAGAGCGTGGCCAGGTGGGTCAGCTCGATGACCACGGCCCCGGGGATGACCCCGGGGGCGGTCGCCGTGCCGAACTGCGCGGCGAGCAGCACGAGCATGGCCCGGAACCGCTTGCCGCCGGCCTCGATGAGGTGCCGGGACGCCTCCGTGACGAAGGCGTCCTCGCTCTCCACCGAGGCCCGCAGCAGCTTCTCCACCCCGGCCAGTCCTATGGCCAGGTCGTGCGCCAGCCTCTCGTCGACGAGCGGGAGATCGACAACCGGGGGCGCAGCCATGACGTCCTAACTTCCTAGCGGAGGATGAACAGAGCGGAAGCCGCCTCGCCGGCCAGGTCGAGCACCGGCTGCGGGAAGACTCCCAGGACTACGGTAGCCGCCGCCGCCAGAGCGATCACAGCCGAGGTGCCGACGGTGGGGGTGGCGATGGTCGGGCCGTCCGCGGCGGGCTCGCTGAAGAACATCAGCACGATCACGCGGACGTAGAAGAACGCGGCGATCGCGGAGGTCACCACGCCCACGACGACCAGCGGGAGCGCACCGCCGGCGTACGCGGCCGAGAAGACCGCGTACTTGCCGAAGAAGCCGCTGGTGAGCGGGATCCCGGCGAAGGCCAGCAGGAAGAACGCGAAGATGCCCGCCAGGATCGGGGACCGCTTGCCGAGACCGGCCCACTTGGACAGGTGCCCGGCCTCGCCGCCCGCCTCGCGGACCATGGTCGCCACCGCGAACGCGCCGACCGTGGTGAAGCCGTACGCGGCCAGGTAGAACAGGATCCCCGAGAGCGCGGCCTGGTTCTGCGCGAAGTCGCCCGTCGCGACCACGCCGGTCAGGATGAAGCCGGCGTGCGCGATCGACGAGTAGGCCAGCATGCGCTTGATCTCGGTCTGCGTGATGGCCAGGATCGCGCCGACGACCATGGTGAGGATCGCGACGCCCCACATGACCGGCTGCCAGTCCCACTCCAGGTTGCCCAGGGCGACCCAGAAGACCCGCAGCATCGCGCCGAAGGCCGACACCAGGACCGTGGAGGCCATCAGGGCGGTGATCGCGGTGGGCGCGCCCTGGTAGACGTCCGGCTTCCACACCTGGAACGGCGCGGCGCCGATCTTGAAGAGCAGGCCCACGCCGAGCAGCGCCATGCCGATGAGCAGCAGCGTGTTCGCGCCGCTGATCCCGGCCAGCGCCCCGCGGATGCCGTTCAGGTCGAGCGTGCCGGCGGCGCCGTAGGTCAGGGCCATGCCGTACAGGAAGATCGCCGAGGAGAACGAGCCGAGCAGGAAGTACTTCATCGAGGCCTCCTGCGAGAGCAGGCGGCGGTGCCGGGCCAGGCCGCAGAGCAGGTAGAGCGGCAGGGAGAGCACTTCCAGGGCCACGAACATGACCAGCAGGTCGTTGGCGGCGGGGAAGAGCATCATGCCGCCGACGGAGAACAGCAGCAGCGGGTAGACCTCGGTCTGGGCGTATCCGCTGCGGACCGCCTCCTCCTCGTCCGAGCTGCCCGGTACGGCCGCCGCCTGCGCGACGAACTGGTCCTCGTCGTTGATGAGCAGCGTGCTGACGACCGCCAGGACGAGGATGACGCCCCAGATGAACAGGGCGGGCCCGTCCAGCGCGAGTGCGCCCATGGCCGCGGGCTCGGTGGGCACGCCCTCCCGGGCCACCTGGAGGATCGTCAGCACGAACGCGCCGAGCAGCGCCAGCAGCGTCAGCGGGACGTGGATCGAGCGGCGCAGGTAGCGCGGGGCGAACGCCTCGACCAGCACGCCGACGATCGCCGCGCCGAAGACGAGCAGCAGCGGCGCGAGCAGGGCGTATTCGATCGTCGGCGCCGTGATGTTGTTCACTGGCCGGACCCCTTCTTCTCAGCGACGGTGGGAGCCGGCTGCTTGTCCGACACCTGGGCGTTGGTCAGCGTCTTGTCCACCGCGGGGTTGATCACGTCGAGCAGCGGCTTGGGGAAGAACCCGAGGGCGATGATCAGGGCGATGAGCGGGGCCACCACCGCGATCTCCCGGCCGTTGAGGTCGGCGAAGCCCTTGACCGTCTCGGCCGTGGGCCCGTTCATCATGCGCTTGTACATCCACAGGATGTAGATGGCCGCCAGGATCACGCCGATCGCGCCGATGATCGCCGGGATCGCGTACCGCTCGTAGGTGCCGATCATGACCATGAACTCGCTGACGAACGAGGACAGGCCCGGCAGGGCGAGGCTGGACAGGCCCGCGACCAGGAAGGCGCCCGCGAGCAGCGGGGCGACCTTCTGCACGCCGCCGTAGTCGGCGATCTGGGCGGAGCCGCGGCGGTAGATCAGGAATCCGGCGATCAGGAAGAGCGCGCCGGTCGAGAAGCCGTGGTTGACCATGTAGAGCGTGGCGCCCGACTGCGCGTTCTGGGTCATCGCGAAGACGCCCATCGCGATGAAGCCGAAGTGCGAGATCGAGGTGTAGGCGATCAGGCGCTTGATGTCGGTCTGGCCGATGGCCACGACGGCGCCGTAGATGATGCCGATCACCGAGAGCACGATCACCGGGACGGCGAAGTACTTCGAGGCCTCCGGGAACAGCTCCAGGCAGAAGCGGAGCATGCCGTACGTGCCGACCTTGTCCAGCACGCCGACGAGCAGGACCGCGGCGCCGGCCGGGGCCTGCGCGGCGGCGTCGGGCAGCCAGGTGTGGAAGGGCACCAGCGGCGCCTTGACCGCGAACGCGATGAAGAAACCGGCGAACAGCCACTTCTGCGTCGTCGGGTCCTGGATGACCCCGACCAGCTCGGGGAACATGAAGGTGCCCTTGTCGGCGATCACGTAGAGCGCGATCACCGCGACCAGCATGAGCAGGCCGCCGAAGAGCGAGTAGAGCAGGAACTTCACGGCCGCGTAGGACCGCTGCACACCGCCGTACGACCCGATCATGAAGTACATCGGGATCAGCATGGCCTCGAAGAACACGTAGAACAGGAAGATGTCGGTCGCCGCGAAGACGCCGATCATCATCGCCTCCAACACCAGCAGCAGCGCGAAGTAGGTCTTCGCGGAGCGCTTGGGCGCCGGGGCGTCGCTCCTGCCGTCGGGCGCGGGCCCGTCGGTGTCGTGCCAGGAGGCCAGGACCACGATCGGCACCAGGACCGCCGACAGCGCGATCAGCACCAGGGCGATGCCGTCCACGGCGACGCCGTAGTTCACGCCGAAGGCCGGGATCCAGCTGTAGGTCTCGGCGAACTGGAAGCGCTCACCGTTCGGGCTGAACTGGACCGCCATCGCGATGGTCAGGCCGAGCACGACCAGCGAGACGAGCAGCGCGAGCTGCTTGGCGAGCTTGTCGCTGCCCTTGGGGAGGCATGCCACCCCCACCGCGCCCAGCACGGGCACGGCCATCAGTATCGAGAGCCAGGGCATCACATGTTCCCTACGTAGAGCAGCGCTCCGACGACCACTGCGGCACCGAAGAAGATGGACAAGGCGTAGGAGCGGACGTAGCCGGTCTGCACCCGGCGCAGGCGTCCGGAGGTCCCGCCGATGCCCGCGGCCAGGCCGTTGACCAGGCCGTCGACGCCCCGGTTGTCGAAGAAGACCGACAGGCGGGTCAGCCACTGGCCGGGCCGCATGAACAGCGACTCGTTCAGCGCGTCGCCGTACAGGTCGCGGCGGGCGAAGGCGGTGAGGAAGGAGCCGCGCGGGGCGACGACGGGCACCTCGGCGGCGCCGTACCGGAACCACGCGAAGGCGGCGCCGGCGGCGACCAGGGCGAGCGTGGCCAGGGCCGCGGGGCCGACCCCGAAGACGTGCGGCTCGGGCAGCTCCTGCGGCAGGCCGACGGCCGGTGCGAGGAACGTCATGAACCGGTTGCCCAGGACCAGGAAGGCGCCCAGGCCGATCGAGCCGATCGCCAGGACGACCAGCGGAACGGTCATCACCGCGGGCGACTCGTGCGGGTGGGCGTCGTCGGCCCAGCGCTTCTTGCCGAAGAAGGTCATGAAGACCATCCGCGACATGTAGAAGCCGGTCAGACCGGCGCCCAGCACGGCGAGCCAGCCCAGGACCGGGTTGTGGTGCATCGCCGTCTCGATGATGCCCTCCTTGGTGTAGTAACCGGAGAGCAGCGGGAAGCCGATGATGGCCAGGTAGCCGATCATGAAGGTCACCGCGGTGATCTTCATGACGGAGAAGAGGCCGCCGTAGCGGCGCATGTCGACCTCGTCGTTCATGGCGTGCATGACCGAGCCGGCGCCGAGGAACATGTTGGCCTTGAAGAAGCCGTGCGTGATCAGGTGGCCGATCGCGAAGGCGTAGCCCGCCGGGCCGAGGCCCGCGCCGAGCATCATGTAGCCGATCTGCGACATCGTCGAACCGGCCAGGCCCTTCTTGATGTCGTCCTTGGCGCAACCGATGACGGCACCGGCGAGGAGCGTGGCGACGCCGACGATGGTGACGACCAGCTGCGCGGTCGGGGCGGCCTCGAAGAAGGCGCCGGAGCGCACGACGAGGTAGACGCCGGCGGTGACCATGGTCGCGGCGTGGATGAGGGCCGAGACCGGGGTCGGGCCCTCCATCGCGTCCAGCAGCCAGGCCTGCAGCGGCAGCTGCGCGGACTTGCCGCAGGCGCCGAGCAGCAGCAGCAGGCCGATGGCGGTCAGCGTGCCCTCGGAGGCCTGGCCGGCCACGCCGGCGCCCAGGTCGCGGAAGGCCAGCGAGCCGAAGGTCGTCCAGATCGTGAACATCGCGATCAGCAGGCCGAAGTCGCCGACGCGGTTGATGACGAACGCCTTCTGGGCGGCGTTGGCCGCGCTCGGCTTGAACTGCCAGAAGCCGATCAGCAGGTAGGACGCGAGACCCACGCCCTCCCAGCCGACGAACAGGCCGAGGTAGTTGTCCGACAGCACCAGCAGGAGCATGGCGGCGACGAACAGGTTCAGGTAGGCGAAGAACCGGCGGCGGTCGTGGTCGTGCGACATGTAGCCGATCGAGTAGATGTGGATCAGCGATCCCACACCGGTGATCAGCAGCGCGAAGCTGATCGAGAGCGGGTCGATCAGCACGCCCAGGTCGACCATGCCGGGGATGAACTCGAAGAGCCCGATCTCGCGGCGGCGCTCGCCCTGGTCGAGGCCGAGCAGCTCCACGAAGGAGGCGACGGCGACGGCGAAGGCGCCCAGCGACATGGCGACGCCGAGGAAGTGGCCCCACCGGTCGGTGCGGCGGCCGCCCAGCAGCAGGATCGCGGCGCCGAGCAGCGGCAGCGCGATCATCAGCCAGGAGTAGCCGATCGCCCCGCCGGTGTGCGGGATGATCTCAGCGGGAGATTGCACCGGCCACCCCTCAGTACTTCAGCAGGTTCGCGTCGTCCACGGACGCCGACCTGCGGGTTCGGAAGATCATCACAATGATGGCGAGGCCGATCACGACCTCCGCCGCGGCCACCACCATCACGAAGAAGGCGATGAGCTGGCCGTCCAGGCTGCCGTGCTGCCTGGCGAAGGTGACGAACGCCAGGTTGCAGGCGTTGAGCATGAGCTCCACGCACATGAACACCACGATCGCGTTGCGCCGCAGCAGCACGCCGAGGCCGCCGATCGCGAACAGCAGCGCGGAGAGCACCAGGTAGTGGGTGGTCACTCGCCGTCCTCCTTGATGATGGCGTCCTTCACCTGGATCGGCTGCTCCGGCTCGACGCCCTTGGCCCGCTCCTCTTCCTTGCCCTTGGCGAGGGCCTGGCGGATGAGCTCGGCTTTGTCCGGGTCGGTCGGCTCGTAGCCCTCCTCCAGCTCGTGCCGGGCCAGCACCCGGTTGATGGACTTGGCCGAGACCGAGCCGTCCGGCAGCAGGGCCGGCATGTCGATGGCGTTGTGCAGGGCGTAGGTGCCGGGGCCGGGCAGCGGCGAGGGCTGCGGGCCGGCGAAGCGGGTGCGGGCCAGGTCGCGCTGGGTGGCCTTGGGCCGGACGCGCTCACGGTGGGCCAGCACCATCGCGCCGAGCGCCGCGGTGATCAGCAGCGCCGAGGTGACCTCGAAGGCGAAGACGTGCCTGGTGAAGATCATTTCCGCCAGGGCGGGGATGTTGCCACCCTTGGCCTCCGCGGCCCGTCCGACGCCCGCCGCCGGGGCGAACACCGCGTTGCCGATGCCGAGGGCCAGCAGCACGGCGAAGCCGAGGCCCGCCACGGCCGCCCAGACGCGCTGCCCCCTGATCGTCTCCACCAGGGAGTCGGAGGAGTCCACGCCGACGAGCATCAGCACGAACAGGAAGAGCATCATGACGGCGCCGGTGTAGACGATGATCTGCACCGCGGCGAGGAAGGGCGCGTCCTGGACGGCGTAGAGCACGGCCAGCGAGAGCATGACCACGCCCAGCATCAACGCCGAGTAGACCGCCCTGCGGCTGAAGACGAGCCCGAGCGCGGCGGCCACGGACACGACCGCCAGCACCCAGAATGTGATGGTCTCACCCATTGGTACGTCCCAGCCGGTAGTAGTCCTCTTCGGTCTCACCGAGACGCATGGCGTGCGGCGGAGCCTCCATGCCCTCGGTCAGCGGCGCCAGGAGCATCTCCTTGGTGTAGATCAGCGCCTCGCGGGACGAGTCGGCGAGCTCGTACTCGTTGGTCATGGTCAGGGCGCGCGTGGGGCACGCCTCGATGCACAGGCCGCAGAGGATGCACCGCAGGTAGTTGATCTGGTAGGTGCGCCCGTAGCGCTCCCCCGGGGAGTAGCGCTCGGTCTCGGTGTTGTCGGCGCCCTCCACGTAGATCGCGTCGGCCGGGCACGCCCAGGCGCACAGCTCGCAGCCGACGCACTTCTCCAGGCCGTCCGGCCAGCGGTTGAGCTGGTGCCGGCCGTGGAAGCGCGGAGCCGTGGGCCGCTTCTCCTCGGGGTAGTTGACCGTCGGGACCTTCTTGAACATCGTGTGGAAGGTCACGCCGAACCCCTTGATGGGGTTGAGCCAATCAGTTGCTCCCACTGGGAACCTCCGCAGTCTTGTTCGCGCGCGCCTCCAGCGCGGCCGCTGCCCCGTGGTAGTGCGGCAGGTCGAGCGGCGGCACCGGGAAGCCCCCGGCGTACGGGTCCTCGTTGATCTGACGGAACTCCGCCTCGACCTGGGCGGCCCTGGCCTCCCTGCGCTTCTGCAGGGTGTTGTCGATGCGCCACCAGATCGCGAAGGCGCCGACGACGACGAGCGAGCCGATGATCATCACGGCGGTCCGGTTCACCTGGTCCAGCTGCATGGCGCGGACGGTGGCGACCAGCATGATCCAGCCGAGGTTGACCGGGATGAGGATCTTCCAGCCCAGCGCCATCAGCTGGTCGTACCGGACCCGCGGCAGCGAGGCGCGCGCCCAGACGAAGAAGGAGAAGACCAGCACCATCTTCAGGAAGAACCACAGCAGCGGCCACCAGCCGGTGTTGGCCTCCGGCCAGAAGGTGCTGATCGGGGCCGGGGCCCGCCAGCCGCCCATGAACAGGGTGATGGACACGGCCGAGACCACGAAGACGTTGATGTACTCGGCGAGCATGATGACGGCGAACTTCAGCGAGTTGGAGTACTCGGTCTGGAAGCCGCCGACCAGCTCGCCCTCGCCCTCGGGCAGGTCGAAGGGGACCCGGTTGGTCTCGCCCAGCATCGTGATGATGTAGATCAGGAAGGACGGGATCAGCAGGATCATGTACCACGAGGGCATCGGGACGTCCATCCCGAACAGCGTGGCCGTGTTGCCCGCCGCCTGCGCGGCGACGATCTCCGAGGTGGAGAGCGTGCCCGCGTACAGGAACACGCCGACGAACGACAGGCCCATCGCGATCTCGTAGGAGACCACCTGGGCGCTGGCCCGCAGACCGCCCAGCATCGCGTACGGCGAGCGGGAGCCCCATCCGGCCAGCACGATGCCGTAGACGCCGATGGAGGCCATCGCCAGCACCAGCAGCACCGCGACCGGCAGGTCGGTCAGCTGGAGCGGGGTCACCGTGCCGAAGATCGAGACCTTCGGGCCCATCGGGATGACCGAGAAGGCCATGAACGCGGGCGTGGCCAGGACGACCGGGGCGATGAAGTAGATCACCTTGTCCACGGTCCGCGGCATCAGGTCTTCCTTCAGGCCCATCTTCAGGCCGTCGGCGACCGACTGGAGCAGACCGAACTTGCCCGCCCGGTTGGGGCCGTACCGGTTCTGCATGCGGGAGATGAGCTTGCGCTCGAACCACACGCCGAAGAGCACGCCCAGCATCAGGACGGCGAAGATGACGACGGCCTTGAGGATGATGATCCCGATCGGGTCCTTGCCGAAGTCGGCGAGGCCCGGAAGGTTCGGGTCAACCGGGGCCGCGAGAGGAGACCAGCTCATGAGCTTCATGAGGCACTTCCGATCTTGACGATGTCACCGGCCGCGGCGCGCAGGTCGCGGGTGACCGAACGGCCGCCGGAGGCGGCCGGCAGCCACACCACCCGGTCGGGCAGGGCGGCGATCCGCACCGGCAGGCTCAGCGAGCCCTTCCCGGTGGTGACAGTGATCTTGTCGCCGTCGGCGACGCCCGCCTCGGCCGCCGTGGCGGGCGACACCAGCGCCTCCGCCAGGGGGGCGGTACCCGCCAGGAACGGCTCGCCCACCTGGAGGCGGCCGTCGTCGAGCAGCTGGTGCCAGGTGGCGAGCAGGGCCTCACCGGCCTGCGGGGCCACGGGCTTGACCGCCGCCTCCTCCGGCGCCGCGGCCCGCGTGCCCCGCCACGAGCCGAGCGCGGCCAGCTCGCGCCGGGCGGCGTTCGGGTCGGGCAGGCCCAGGTGCACGTCCATGTGATCGGCGATCGCGGAGATGATCCGCAGGTCGCTCATCACGCCCGGGACGGGGATCGCCTCGGTGAAGGTACGGCCGCGCCCCTCCCAGTTGACGAACGTGCCGGACTTCTCGACCACCGTGGCGACCGGCAGCACCACGTCGGCGCGGTCGGTGACCGCGCTGGCGCGCTGCTCCAGGCTGACGATGAACGGCGTGTTCTCCAGCGCCGCCAGGGCGGCCTGCGGGTCGGGCAGGTCGTAGGGGTCGACACCGGCGACGACGAGGGCGTCGAGCTCCTCGCCGAGCGCCGCCGCCAGCATGCCGGAGGTGTCGCGGCCCGGGGTCTCGGGCAGCGAGGTCACGTCCCACGCCCTGGCGACCTCGGCGCGGGCGTCGGCGTCGTCGACCGGACGGCCGATCGGCAGGAGGTTCGGCAGCGCGCCGGCCTCCAGCGCGCCGCGCTCGCCGGCCCGGCGCGGGACCCAGGCGAGCCGGGCGCCGCTCGCCTCGGCGAGCCGCAGGAGCGCGGAGAAGGCGCCGGGCACGCCCGCGAGCCGCTCCCCGGCGAGGATGACCGCGCCGGGCTTGCGGATCGCCTCGGCCGCCTCCGACGTGCCGACGGACAGGTCCACCAGGGCCTTCGCCTCGGCGCCGGGCAGGGCCTCCACGAGCGTGCCGCCCATCTTGGCCAGGCCCGCGGTGGCGAACGGCGCGACCGAGAAGACCTTCAGGCCCTTCTTCCGGAAGGCCTTGCGGAGCCGGAGGAAGACGATCGGCGACTCCTCGTCGGGCTCGAAGCCCACCAGGAGCACGGCCGGGGCGCTCTCCAGGTCGCGGTAGCGGACCTCGATGCCCTTGCCCGCGACGGCGTGCGCCAGGAAGCGCGCCTCCTCCTCGGAGTGCGGCCGGGCCCGGAAGTCGACGTCGTTGGTGCCGAGGGCGATCCGGGCGAACTTGGCGTAGCCGTACGCCTCCTCGAGGGTGGCGCGCCCGCCGACCAGCACGCCCGCGCGGCCGCGGGCGGCGGCCAGGCCCCTGGCCGCGGCGGCGAACGCCTCCGGCCAGGAGGCGGGGACCAGCCTGCCCTCCTCGTCACGGACGAGCGGGGTCTTCAGCCGGTCGGGCTGGTTGGTGTAGGCGAAGGCGAAGCGGCCCTTGTCGCAGTTCCACTCCTCGTTCACCTCCGGGTCGTTCCCGGCCAGACGGCGGGTGACCTTGCCGCGCCGGTGGTCGGTGCGCAGGGAGCAGCCGCTGGCGCAGTGCTCGCAGGCGGTGGGGGTGGAGACCAGGTCGAACGGGCGCGCCTGGAAGCGGTAGGCGGCGCTGGTCAGCGCGCCCACCGGGCAGATCTGGATGGTGTTGCCCGAGAAGTAGGACTGGAACGGCCGTCCGTCGGCCGTGCCGACCTGCTCCTTGGCCCCGCGCTCGAAGAACTCGATGAGCGGGTCACCGCCGATCTCGTCGGAGAAGCGCAGGCAGCGCGCGCACTGCACGCAGCGCTCGCGGTCCAGCAGCACCTGGGTGGAGAGCGGGACCGGCTTCTCGAAGACGCGCTTCTTCTCCTGGAAGCGGGACTCGCCCTGGCCGTTGGACATGGCCTGGTTCTGCAGCGGGCACTCGCCGCCCTTGTCGCAGACCGGGCAGTCGAGCGGGTGGTTGGTGAGCAGGAACTCCATGACGCCGCGCTGCGCCTTCTCCGCGACCGGAGAGGTGAGCTGGGTCTGCACGACCATGCCCGGGGCGACCTCGGTGGCGCAGGACGGCTGCGGCTTCGGGAAGCCGCGCCCGTTGCCCGCGTCCGGGATCTCCACCAGGCACTGGCGGCAGTTCGCGACCGGGTCCAGCAGCGGGTGGTCGCAGAAGCGCGGGATCTGGATGCCGATCAGCTCGGCCGCCCGGATGACCAGCGTGCCCTTGGGAACGCTCACCTGGAACCCGTCGATCGTCAGGGTCAGCAGCTCCGCCGGCTGCTGCGCCGGCGTGGTGGGTTCGACGCTCATCGTGCCTCCTCCGTCGGCCCCGCGACCGAAACGGTGATGCCGCTGCACATGCTCACTTGGCCCCCCACACCGTGGACAGGGCGGGGTCGAACGGGCAGCCGCCGATCTCGAAGTGCTTGAGGTACTCGTCGCGGAAGTGCTTCACCGACGAGTGGATGGGGCTGGTCGCGCCGTCGCCCAGGGCGCAGAAGGAGCGGCCCAGGATGTTGTCGGCGATGTCGGTGATCGTGGTCAGGTCCTCCTCGGTGCCCTGACCCTTCTCCAGCCGCTTGAGCACCTGCTTGAGCCAGTGGGTGCCCTCCCGGCAGGGGGTGCACTTGCCGCAGGACTCGTGGGCGTAGAACTCGGTCCACCGCATGACCGCGCGGACCACGCAGGTCGTCTCGTCGAAGATCTGCAGAGCCCGGGTGCCGAGCATGGAGCCCTTGGCGCCGACCGACTCGAAGTCGAGCGGCACGTCGAGGTGCTCGTCGGTGAAGATCGGCGTGCTCGACCCGCCGGGGGTCCAGAACTTCAGCCGGTGGCCGGCCCGGATGCCGCCCGCCATGTCGAGGAGCTCGCGCAGCGTGATGCCGAGCGGCGCCTCGTACTGGCCGGGCCGGGTGACGTGGCCGGACAGGGAGAAGATGCCGAAGCCGGCCGACTTCTCGGTGCCCATGCCGGCGAACCACTCGGGGCCGTTGGCGATGATCGAGGGAACAGACGCGATCGACTCGACGTTGTTGATGACGGTCGGGCAGGCGTACAGGCCCGCCACCGCCGGGAACGGAGGCTTGAGACGGGGTTGTCCGCGGTATCCCTCGAGCGAGTCGAGCAGCGCCGTCTCCTCGCCGCAGATGTAGGCGCCCGCGCCGGAGTGCACGACCAGCTCCAGGTCGTAGCCCGAGCCGAAGACGTCCTTGCCGAGGAAGCCCGCCTCGTAGGCCTCGCGCACGGCCGCGTGCAGGCGGCGGATGACGTGCAGGACCTCGCCGCGCACGTAGATGAAGGCCTGGTTCGCGCGGATGGCGTAGGACGTGATGATCACGCCCTCCACCAGCGCGTGCGGGTTGGCCATCATCGTCGGGATGTCCTTGCACGTGCCGGGCTCGGACTCGTCGGCGTTGACCACCAGATAGTGCGGCTTGCCGTCGCCCTGCGGGATGAAGCCCCACTTCATGCCGGTGGGGAAGCCCGCGCCGCCGCGGCCGCGCAGACCGGAGTCCTTGACCGCCTGGATGACGGCGTCGGGGTCCATGCCCAGCGCCTTCTTGGCGGCCTTGTAGTCCCCGCCGTAGCCGGCCAGGGTGAAGGAGTCGGGCCGGTCCCAGTTCGCGGTGAGGACCGGGGTGAGAGTCGTCATGCCTCAGGGGCCTTCCATCCGTTGGCCTTGGCGACCTTCAGGCCCTCCAGGGAGGCGCCCGCCGCCGAGGGACCGTCGCCGGCCTGGTCGTCGGGGAGCCCTGCCAGGATCCGCGACGCCTCCTTGAAGGTGCACAGCTTCTTCGGGCCGCGGGTCGGCGAGACGTCCTTGCCGTCGCGCAGGTCGTCGACGAGCTGCTTGGCCGAGTCGGGGTCCTGGTTGTCGAAGAACTCCCAGTTGACCATCATCACCGGGGCGAAGTCGCAGGCGGCGTTGCACTCCAGCCGCTCCAGCGAGATCTTGCCGTCCCCGGTCGTCTCGTCGTGGCCGACGCCGACGTGCTCCGAGAGCTCGTCCCAGATCTGGTCGCCGCCCATGATCGCGCAGAGCGTGTTGACGCAGACGCCGACGTGGTAGTCGCCCATCGGCCGGCGCTTGTACATCGTGTAGAACGTCGAGACGCCCACGACCTCGGCCTTGCTGACGCCGAGCATCTCGGCGCAGAACTCGTGGCCGTCGTCGGAGACGTAGCCGTCCACCGACTGCACCAGGTGGAGCAGCGGCAGCAGGGCCGAGCGCGGCCGAGGGTAGCGGCCGATGATCTCCTTGGCGTCCCGTTCCAGACGCTCGCGGACCTCACCCGTGTAGGTCATCGGTCCACACCTCCCATAACCGGGTCGATCGAGGCCACCGCCGAGATGACGTCGGCGACCATGCCGCCCTCGCACATCGCCGGGACGGACTGCAGGTTCGTGAACGACGGGTCGCGGAAGTGCACCCGGTAGGGGCGGGTTCCGCCGTCGCTGACCACGTGGGCGCCGATCTCCCCGCGCGGCCCCTCGACGCTGGCGTAGGCCTGTCCGGCCGGGACCCGGAAACCCTCGGTCACCAGCTTGAAGTGGTGGATCAGCGCCTCCATGGACTCGCCCATGATGTGCGCGATGTGATCGGGCGAGTTGCCGTAGCCGTCGGGGCCGAGCGCGAGCTGCGAGGGCCAGCCGATCTTCTTGTCGTCCACCATCACGCGCTGGCCCTTGAGCGGGCCGGTCAGCCGGTCGAGGGCCTGCTCAATGATCTTGAGCGACTCCTCCATCTCGGCCATCCGGACGAGGTAACGGCCGTAGACGTCGGCGGTCCTCTGGGTCGCGACCTCGAACTCGTAGGTCTCGTACCCGCAGTAGGGCTGCGACTTGCGCAGGTCCCACGGCAGGCCGGCGGAGCGCAGGATCGGCCCGGTGACGCCCAGCGCCATGCAGCCGGTCAGGTCGAGGTAGGCGACGTCCTTGGTCCGGGCCAGGTAGACGGGGTTGGCGTCGAGCAGCTTGCGCATCTCCTTGATGCGCTCCGGCATGACCTTGAGCAGCTCGCCGATCTTGTCCACGGCCCCGGCCGGCAGGTCGACGGAGACGCCGCCCGGCCGGACGTAGGCCATGTTCATCCGCAGGCCGGTGATGTACTCCAGCACGTCGAGCACCAGCTCGCGCTCGCGGAAGCCGTAGATCATCGGCGTGGTCGCGCCCAGCTCCATGCCGAAGGTGGCGACGGCCACCATGTGCGAGGAGATGCGGGTCAGCTCCATGGTCATCACGCGCAGCGCCTGGGCCCGCTCGGGGACCTGCTCGGTGATGCCCAGCAGCTTCTCGACGGCCAGGCAGTAGGCCGTCTCGTTGAAGATCGGCGCGAGGTAGTCCATCCGGGTGACCAGCGTGGTCCCCTGGGTCCAGGTCCGGTACTCGCAGGTCTTCTCGATGCCGGTGTGCAGGTAGCCGATGGCCGTGCGGGCCTCGGTGACCGTCTCGCCGTCGAGGGTGAGGATGAGGCGGAGCACGCCGTGGGTGGAGGGGTGCTGCGGCCCCATGTTGATCACGAGCTGCTCGTCCTGCTGGCCGCTCAGCGTGGCGACCAGCTCGGTCCAGTCGTTGCCCGAGACCGTGTAGACCTTGCCCTCCGCGGCTTCCTGGTCCTCAGTGGTCTCCTGGTAGGGCGTACTCACTTGTAGGACCTCCTCTTGTCCGGCGACGGGATCTGGGCGCCGCGGTAGTCGACCGGGATGCCGCCGAGCGGATAGTCCTTCCGCTGGGGGTGGCCGTCCCAGTCGTCGGGCATCATGATGCGGGTCAGCGCCGGGTGGCCGTCGAAGACGATCCCGAAGAAGTCCCAGGTCTCCCGCTCGTGCCAGTCGTGCGTCGGGTAGATCGACACGCTGGACGGGATGTGCGGGTCGGCGTCGGGGCAGGAGACCTCGACGCGCAGGCGCCGGTTGTGCGTGATCGAGCACAGGTGGATCACGGCGTGCAGCTCCTCACCGGCCAGGTGGGGGTAGTGCACGCCGGAGACGCCCAGCGAGAGCTCGAAGCGGAGCGCCGGGTCGTCGCGCAGGTGCCGCAGGACCTCCAGCAGGCGCTCCCGCTTGACGTGGAAGGTCAGCTCGCCGCGGTCCACGACCACGCTCTCGACCGCGCCTGCGAAGTCGCCGCCGAGCGCGCGCTCCAGCTGGTCCGCGATCTCGTCGAAGTAGCCGCCGTAGGGGCGGGGGGTCGACATCCGGGGCGCGCGCCGTACGACCAGGCCGCCGTAGCCGGAGGTGTCCCCGGCGTCCTGCGCGCCGAACATGCCCCGGCGGGCGACCGGTCCTTCCGGCACCCCCGGGAGGTTCTCGGGCTCAGAGGTCACTTGCCGGCTCCCTGGTCGATCAGCGGCAGCGTCCGGAGCGCCCGCAGCTCGAGCTCGTCGATCTGCTTGGCGCGGTGGGCGCCGAACTTCATGTTCTGGATCTTGTCGTGCAGCTTCACGATCGAGTCGATGAGCATCTCCGGCCGCGGCGGGCAGCCCGGCAGGTAGATGTCGACCGGGACCACGTGGTCCACGCCCTGCACGATGGCGTAGTTGTTGAACATGCCCCCGCTCGAGGCGCAGACACCCATGGCGATGACCCACTTGGGCTCGGCCATCTGGTCGTAGATCTGGCGCAGCACCGGGGCCATCTTCTGGGAGAGCCGGCCCGCGACGATCATCAGGTCGGCCTGGCGCGGGGACGCCGAGGCGCGCTCCATGCCGAAGCGCGCCAGGTCGTGCTTGGAGGCGCCGGTCGCCATCAGCTCGATGGCGCAGCAGGCCAGGCCGAAGGTCGCCGGCCAGACGGAGTTCTTGCGCGCCCAGCCCGCCACCTGCTCGACGGTGGTCAGCAGGAAGCCGCTCGGGAGTTTCTCTTCAAGTCCCATAGTCCTAATCCCAGTCCAGGCCCTTGCGGCGCCACACGTACGCGTAGGCGACGAGCACGGTGACGATGAACAGCAGCATCTCGACCAGTCCGAACAGCCCGAGCTGGTCGAAGGCGACCGCCCACGGGTAGAGGAAGATGATCTCGATGTCGAACACGATGAAGAGCATCGCGGTGATCATGTACTTCAGCGGGAAGCGGCCACCGCCGACGGGCTGGGGAGTGGGCTCGATGCCGCACTCGTAGGCGTCGAGTTTCGCGCGGTTCCACCGCTTGGGGCCGGTGAAGGGCGCGATCGTCACCGAGAAGATCGCGAAGCCCGCTCCGAGAACGGCGAGCACCAGGATGGGTGCGTACAGCTCCATCGCTACGCCTCCTCTCCCATCTCCACGCGCGCCGGCGCGTAGCTCACGTTGTGATGTCGGACAAGTCTAGGCGGGACCGTGTCGGCCATTTGTCCCGGCTTCCAGGTGTTTTGCGAGGTCATGCCGGTGGCGCCACCTTCGACAGGGCATTGATGATCCGGTCCGACGCGTCGCCTCGCCGGTCGGTGAGATTAGCAAGGAGTTTGAGCGCGAACCGCATCAGCCGCGGGTGCGGGAAGGCGTGACGGGTCGCGAAGTTCATCACGCCGCGCCGGCTGATCAGCTCGACGAAGCCGCGGCCGAGCGTGAAGTACCCGCCATAGGCGTCCTTCAACGTCTGCGGGTAGGCCCGCAGCACCCGCTCGCGCTGGGCGGGCGTGCTCCTGCCCAGCGCCTGGACGACGGTCTCCGCCGCGATCCGGCCGGTCTCCATCGCGTACGCGATGCCCTCCCCGTTGAACGGATTGATCATCCCGCCCGCGTCGCCGACCAGCACCAGCCCCCGCGTGTAGTGCGGCTGGCGGTTGAACGCCATCGGCAGCGCGGCGCCCCGGATCGGGGTGGTCATGTTCTCCTCGGTGAACCCCCACTCACCGGGCATGTTCTGAGTCCAACGCCGCAGCAGGTCGCGGTAATCCGCACCCTTGAAGGCCGTGCTGGTGTTCAGCAGCCCCAGGCCCACGTTGGCGGTGCCGTCGCCGACCCCGAAGATCCAGCCGTAGCCGGGCAGCAGCTGGTCGCCGTCCCACAGCTCCAGCCAGGTCTCCAGGTAGTCGTCGTCGTGCCGGGGGCTGGTGAAGTAGGTCCGCACGGCGACGCCCATGGGGCGGTCCTCGCGCTTGTGCAGCCCCATCGCCAGGGAGATCCGGGTGGAGTTGCCGTCGGCCGCGACCACGAGGCGGGAGCGGTAGGAGACCTCCTCGCCGTCTTTCTTCGCGGTCACGCCCACGATGTGGCCGCTGCGCTCGTCGAGGATCGGGCCGGTCACGTTGACGCCCTGCAGCAGGCGGGCCCCGCCGCGCACGGCGTTGGCGGCCAGGATCTCGTCGAAGTCCTGCCGGGTGCGGACCAGGCCGAAGTCGGGGTAGCTGGACAGCTCGGGCCAGTCGAGCTCGAAGCGCAGGCCGCCGCCGACGACGCGCAGGCCCTTGTTCCTGACCCAGCCGGGGGCGTCGATGTCGACGCCCATCGCGATGAGCTGCTTGACCGCCCGCGGGGTCAGGCCGTCGCCGCAGACTTTCTCGCGGGGGAACGTGGTCTTCTCCAGCAGCAGGACGTCCAGTCCGGCCTGGGCGAGGTGGTAGGCGGTGGTGGAGCCGGCGGGCCCGGCGCCGACGACGATGACGTCGGCGTCAGCCTCGGTGGCACTCCGCTGTGCGACGGCTGGCACGGTCACGGGACCTGTCCTGTCCTACACGCTTTGACGGCCTCGGGGTAAGGGGCCTTTCGTTCCTTTGTGAAGGTCTTCACAAACTTGTCGGGCGGCAGTCTAACGCTTCCGGAGAGAGAAGTGTCAGGCGGGTGCGACGGGTGTTTCCGCCGTGCCCGCGGCGGTGGCCGGACCGTCTCGCGCCCGCGGAGCGCGCCCTCCGGAAATCTTCCGCGGAACCCTCCCGGGGGCGGGTCTTCCGCCCCCTTCCCCCGCCGCCGGAGATCAATCCTCCGGCTTGAAACCGCGGTGCAGGGCGACGATGCCGAGCGAGAGGTTCCGCCAGGCGACCCGCTTCCAGCCCGCCCGCTGGATGATCCGCGCGAACTCGGCCTGGTCCGGCCACGCCCTGATCGACTCGGCGAGGTAGCCGTAGGAGTCGGGGTTGGAGCTGACGAGCCGGGCGGCGACCGGGAGCATGCGCATGAGGTACTGCGTGTAGACCACGTCGAAGGAGCGGTTGACGGGCCGGGAGAACTCGCAGACGACCAGCCGCGCGCCGGGCCTGGCCACGCGGAGCATCTCGCGCAGCGCCTGCTCGGTGTCCTTGACGTTGCGGACCGCGAAGGAGATCGTCACCGCGTCGAAGCTGTCGTCGGCGAAGGGCAGGTTGAGCGCGTCGCCCGCGACGAACGTCACCCCGCGCACCCCTCCGCCGGAGATGCCCGACCCGCCGCGCCGCTCGACGCCGGTGCGGAGCATGCCGAGGGAGAAGTCGGAGGCGATGGCCCGGGCGCCGAGCGAGGTGAAGGCGTCGGTCGAGGTGCCGGTGCCCGCGCCCAGGTCGAGGACGAGCTCACCGGGTCCGGCGTCGACCGCGGCGGCGGTGGCCCTGCGCCAGAGCCTGTCCATCCCCAGGGAGAGCACGTCGTTCATCAGGTCGTAGCGCCGGGCCGTGCGATCGAACATCGAGGCGACCTCGTGCGGTTGCTTGTCCAGCGAAGCGCGCGTCATGGGTGCAAGCCTAGGCCCGGCGGGACAATCCACGGAAAGTAGCATCATGATTACCAAGAGTCTGTTAGAACTTGGCGGGTGTTTGCCAGAAGCCTTCCCTCCTCCGCCCTGGCCGCCGCACTCGCCCTCACCGCCGTGGCGGTGACCGGGGGCGCCGCCGCCGCCGGCACCGTGGAGCACCGCCGGATCGTCTCCGCCGATCCGGTGGACACCACCCCCCACGTGCTCGACGGCATCGTCAACGCCATCGCCCTGGTGGGCGGGACGGTGGTGGTCGGCGGCTCGTTCGGCGAGGTCCGCGACGCCGGGAGCGCGCGGGTCCTGGAACGCGCCAACATCTTCGCCTACGACCTGGCCACCGGGCGGATCCTGCCGGACTTCGCCCCCGAGCTGGACGGCCCGGTCAACGCCCTGGCGGCGGGGGCCGGCGGCACCGTCTACGCGGGGGGCGCCTTCGCGGAGACCGGCGGCGCGCAGGCCCGCCGGCTGGTCCGCCTCCGGATCTCCGACGGGGCGCCGGTGCCGGACTTCCGCGCCCAGGCCCACGGCGGTACGGTCACCAGCCTCGTCCGGCACGGCTCCCACCTCTACGTGGGCGGGGACTTCACGCACGTCGGGAGCGTCCGCCGCACCGCCCTGGCCCGGCTGGACGCCGCCACCGGGGCGGTGGACCCCGCGTTCTCGGTCACGCCGGGCGCCCCGCGGGGGTCACGGGTCAAGGTGTACGCCATGGCGCTGGCCGCCGGCCGCCTCGCGGTCGACGGCGGCTTCGACACCCTCGACGGGCTCTCCCGGCCGCAGCTCGGCCTCATCGACGTCGCGTCCTCGCCCGCGAGGGTCGCGGACTGGCGGACCGACGCCTACGCGCCGAAGTGCAAGCCGGACTTCCCCAGCTACGTCAGAGGGCTGGACTTCGCGCCCGACGGCAGCTACTTCGTGGTCGTCACCAGCGGTGGAGCGGGCGGCGCGGACAAGCTGTGCGACAGCGCCGCGCGCTTCGAGGCCCGCGTCCGGGGCGAGACCGATCCGACCTGGGTGAACCACACCGGGGGCGACACGCTCTACGCGGTGGCGGTGACCGGGGCGGCGGTCTACGTGGGCGGCCACCAGCGCTGGCTCGACAACCCCCACGGCCGCGACTCCGCGGGCCCGGGAGCCGTCTCCCGGCCGGGGATCAGCGCGATCCATCCGGTCACCGGCAGGGCGCTGCGGTGGAATCCCACCCGGGACCGGGGAATCGGCGTCAAGGCGTTTCTCGCCCACCGGGGAGGGCTACTCGTCGGTAGCGACACGACCCGGCTCGGCCGCGAGTACCATGCCCGGATCGGCATGTTCCCGTTGCCGTGACATTCGGTGCTTTCAGCGATTCTTGGTGATTCGCGAGCTCAGCGCGTCCCGCTGCTTGGACAGCAGGACGTAGCTGGCCAGGCCGCTGACGAGGAATGACGCGACCAGCAGCCAGAAGGGGTCGCGGAGCCCGAGCAGGTAGAGCACGCCGGCGGCCACGAGCAGCAGGGCGATCCGGGAAGCGGTGTAGACGAGAGCGGGATGCACGGCATCGAGGCTACGTCACCGCGGCGGTGCCACCGCGGCCGGGCGAGCGGCACCGGGGTAAAGGCGCCGCCAACCGGCCTCTCGGCGGGTCACGGGAAGACTCTTCGCATCCGGTGCGAGCACTGCTAGTGTTCCCAACAGATCAGTTACGTAAAGAAACACCCACGAGAGCCTCAAAGAGGCTCTATCATATAACAATCGGGCAGTCAGTCGATAACAACCCGTGATCTTTGTTCAAAAGCACGGATAAATCAGGCTTCGCTCGGCACACTGGTTACCTGTCCGCCCGCTGGCAGGAAGCGGGATGCGAGGGGGAGAGATTGTGGAGAGTAGCAGCGAGCGTCTGCTGACACCTGGAGAGGTTGCCGCCCTCTTCCGGGTCGACCCAAAGACGGTGACGCGCTGGGCCGCGGCAGGCCGCATCAGCAGCATCCGTACCCCCGGAGGGCACCGGCGTTTCCGCGAGTCGGAAGTGCACGCCCTTCTGCGCGGAGAGGACGTCCTGACGGCCGAACGGCCGGCAGGCGAGTCCCCCCGCGTCTGACGACGCCGCACGACGTCGTGCCATCGGTGATCCTGCGCGTCTTACCCGGAAGCCGCAGGGTCACCATGGAGTCACCACAGGGCGAGCACGCGGGGCGCCCCGGAGCGAGCCGCCCGTCCCGGCGGGCCCCTCAGTCCTCCTGCTCCGCCTTGAAGGCCAGGAACTCCTGCTCCAGCTCGTCGTTCTCCTCCAGCCACCGACGGCGCCGCTGCGCCATCTCCTCCTCGGTGAGCGACTCGGGCAGCCAGCGCTCGTAGTCCGGGTCCCCCGGTGCGATCTCCACGTACGCGTTGCCGATCAGAAGCCCGTCATCGCTGGTCAGGCTCTGCGGCACGCGCAGGGTCCCGTCCGCGAGCCGGATGACGTACATCCCAGACCACCTAGATTCCGTAGCGCCGGTTGAAGAACAGCATGACAGTCAGCGCCATCCGCGTGTCCCCGCTCAGCATGTCCACCAGGGCGGGACGCTGCCGGGAGGCGATGGCCGCGAAGGCGTCGGCGAAGAACTCCCTGCGGCCCAGAATCCCCGGCTGCAGGTGGAAGCCCGAGGCCAGGACCGGGACGCACTGCTCGTAGAGGGCCCTGAACTCCGCGGAGTCCGACACCCAGTCTCCATGGGGCGCGTCCACGTCGTCCAGCGCATGCCCGATCTCGTGCATCATCACGTCGGGGGTGGGCGAGGGCCTGTCCCCCACCACGACCTTGCGGTCTCCGTACGCTCCGGCGCAGACGTCCCAGGTCGCCCTGCCCGAGGGCAGCGGCGCGCCCCGCAGGTATCCCATGTCGTCCAGGTCGGGCACGCCGCCCGCGCCGACGTAGATGCCCTCCAGCCCCTCGGCCAGCTTGGCCTTGAGCCGGTCCGGCAGCCGGGCGAGGCTCTCCACCGCCGCCACGGTCTCCGGGGGCGGCGGTCCCTCCCGCGCGTCCCACTGGCGGTGCAGCACGTGCTCCAGCGCGCCGCAGTGCCGCAGGCCGTCGCCCAGGCCGGGGACGTCCGGGGCGTTCGGCCGGGCCCGGGGCCGCTCGTACTCCAGCTCGAAGTCGCGCCAGGTGTACTGCGGGCGGTCGGCGGGGACGGGAGCCGGCCTCCCCGGCCGCCGCTCCGGTTCGCGGAGGACCTCCCGGGGCGTCCTGGGCGCCTGGACCTCCCGGGGTGCCTGGGCCTCCCTGGACGACTGGGCCTCCCGGGGCGCCTGGCGCACGGCGCCCTCGCCGCCGCGGCGCGGGCTCTCCCGCTGCCACCACCGCCGCCGGTGCCGGCCCCGGTCCGTGCTCACCCTGTCCACCCGCGCGAATGCGCCATCACGCGCTCCTGTCGGAAAACGACGGGTCCTGCCGTACGGGGTCCTACCGTACGACGGGGATCTCGCCTCCGTCACCCCCGCGGGGGCCGGCCCTGTCCCCGACCGGCTCCGATCACCCGCCGCAATGGCTTACAGTGCGGGCATGTCCGTGCTTCTCGGTCTGGCCGTGCTCGCCTTCTGGCTCTACTGCCTGTTCGACGTCATCACCACTCCGGACGAGGAGGTCAGATACCTTCCCAAGATCCTGTGGGTGCTCGTCGTCGTGCTCCTGGCCATGATCGGCGGCCTGTTCTGGCTGTTGCTCGGCCGTCCCCTCGGCCCCCGCGCGCCTCGCCTGGTCCTCCCCCCGGAGGTCCCCGGCCCCCGCCCCCAGGCGCCGCGCGGCCCCGACGACGACCCCGACTTCCTGCGCGACCTCGACCGGCGCCTGCGCGACGAGGACTGACCGCGGGGCCCGTCCCCGGACCGGGGCGGGCCCCGCCGCGCTCTCACCAGGACGGCCGCTACGGCACCTCGGCGTAGGAGTGCAGGCCGTCGATGAAGAGGTTCACCCCGATGAGGTTGAACAGCAGGCAGGCGAAGGCGACGAGCTGCACGATCATCGCCGACCTGCCCTTCCAGCCGGCGGTCGCGCGGGCGTGCAGATAGCCGGCGTAGACGATCCAGGTGATGAACGCCCAGATCTCCTTGGGGTCCCAGCCCCAGTAGCGGCCCCACGCCTTGTCCGCCCAGAGCGCGCCGGCGATGACGGCGAAGGTCCAGATCGGGAAGCCGATCACGATGGCCCGGTGCGCGACCCGCTCCAGCTCCTGCCGGGTCGGCAGGTGGTCGGCGGCCTCGTGCCTGATCAGATAGATGACGCCGCAGGCCCCGGCGACGATGAACAGGCCGCTGGCGAGGACGGCCGCCGAGACGTGGATCGCGATCCAGTAGGAGTTCAGCGCCACCATCGCCGGAGCGGTCTCCACGTGCCAGGAGTGCACCGCGTAGCCCAGGCCGAGCCCGGCGGCGCCCGTGATGAAGGAGCCCAGGAAGCGCACGGGGTAGCGCAGCTGCATCAGCAGGAAGGCGCCCACGGCCGCCAGGCACATGGCGACCATGAACTCGTACAGGTTGCCCCAGGGCCACCGGCTCGCGGCCAGGCCCCGGGTCACCAGGGAGCCCGCGTTCGCCACCAGGCCGATCCAGCTCAGCACGGTCGCGGCGGCGCCGGCCTTCAGCACCCAGCCGGACGGCGCCCCGCCCTCGGCACCCTCGGCGCTCCCGGCGCCGTCCTCCGCCGCGGCGCTCCCGGCCGGCGCGGCGGTCCCGCCGCCGGTGTCGCCGGCGTCCTCCCCGGACGCCTGCCCGCCCGCCTGCCCGGTGACCGCGGTGGGGGCGCCGACCGCGGCGAGCGCGGGCTCGGTCCCGGGTGCGGCCTCCGCGGACGCGTCCGCCCGCCCCGCGGCGCGGGACGAGGCCCGGCCGAACGCGAGATCCAGCGCGTACCCGATCATCGCGAGGGCGTAGAGCAGCACCGTCACCAGGATGAGCTGGTCGCTCAGCGCGGCGAGACCGGAATCGACCTCAGCGGGCATCCTTCACTCCAGGGTTGGAACCGTGATTCAGGGCGGCGACGATCCCGGCGAACTCCTCGCCGAAGTCACCGCCTTCGGTGCGGGTGAGACCGCCCGCCTCGGTGGCGCCGCCCTCGCGGACCCGCACCCAGACGCGGCGGCGGCGGACGGTGAGGGAGAACACCAGCGCGACGGTGGCCACGGCCGCGGAGAGCAGGGCGGGCAAGCGGCCGGGGTCGTGGGTGATCTGGAGGGCGATCCACTCCTTGACCCCGGTGAACTCGATCGTGCCCGCGCCGCCCGGCAGCTGGAGCTTCTCCCCGACCTGGAGCGGATCGGCCTTCATCACCAGCGGCTTCATCTTCTTGAGGATCTCCGCCGGGATCTCGTAGACCGACTGCGGCCTGCCGTCGCCCATGCCGAGGTCGCCGGCGAAGGCGCCGTACACCTGCGCGACCGGGTTGACCGCACCGGGGAAGGCCGACGTCCACTCCCCGCCCTCGACCTGCACGCCGGTGGGCAGGAAGGCGATCATGAGGCCGAGCTGCTCCGGCCGGGCGTCGGGGACCTTGACGACGCACTCGGAGGCGAACGTCGCCGCCTGTGCGACCAGGCACGGCACCGCCCCCTCGAAGGCGACCTGCCCCTCGCCGTCCGTGACCTTGAAGGTGGGCGCGTAGCCGTGGTCGATCAGGTAGGTCAGGGTGCCGTTCACGTCGAGCGGCTCGTTCACCTTCAGCTCGTACGTCCGCCCGGCGGCCCCCGGCGCGTCGCTCACCGCGAGCTTCGCCGAGTAGTCCAGCGCCTGGCCCCGCTTGGCCCCCTGGGCGATGTAGGTGGCCTGGAAGTCCTCCAGGGTGAACGAGAACGGCTCCAGCGACTCGGCGTTCACCTGCTGACCCGGCATGTAGCGGTCGTAGGCGGCCACCGTGTTGGCGAACCCGGCGCCCTCCACGACCAGCACGTTGCCGCGGTAGCCGTACAGCGAGCCGATCCCGATCGCGACCAGCAGGCCGACCAGCGCGACGTGGAAGAACAGGTTGCCGGTCTCGCGCAGGTAGCCCTTCTCCGCCGCGACCCAGTCGGGCCCGGTGGTGATCCGGAAGCGGAGCCGGCGCAGCCGCCGGGCCGCCTCCTCCACCGTCAGGTCGCCGTCGAGTACGGCGTGCTGCGGCAGCCGGGACAGGTTGCGCGGCGCCGCGGGCGGCTTCCTGCGCAGCTCCCGCAGATGGGCCGCGGCGCGCGGGAGGACGCACCCGATCAGCGAGACGAACAGCAGCAGGTAGACCGCGGCGAACCACGGCGCCTGGAAGACGTCGAACATCCAGAGCCGGTCCAGCCACTCGGCCAGCCGGGGGCTGTCGGCGTAGTACTGCGCGACCTTGGCGTCGGAGACGCCGCGCTGCGGCCAGATCGACCCGGGGATCGAACCCAGGGCCAGCAGGAACAGCAGGATCAGCGCGGTCCGCATCGAGGTGAGCGTGCGCCAGGACCAGCGCAGCCAGCCGGCCGCGCCCAGCCGCACCGGCCGGACCGCGGTCTTCTCCTCGGGAGTGTCGTCGGTAAGGGTCATCAGATCACCGGCTGGAATCCGCCGATCCACCCCTGCATCGCCGCGACGAGGTCTCCCCAGACGCCGGTGACGAGCAGCAGGCCGACGGCGACCAGCATGGCCCCGCCCACCCGGGTGATCAGCTGCGTGTGGCGGCGGACCGCCTTGAACGTGTGCAGGGCCCTGCGGTAGGCCAGTCCGGCCGCCACGAACGGCAGGCCGAGGCCGAGCGCGTAGCCGAAGGCGAGCAGCGCGCCGCGCCCGGCGCTGCCCTCGGTCACGCCGAGCGTGAGCACGGCGGCGAGGGTGGGGCCGATGCAGGGGGTCCAGCCGAGGCCGAACACCACGCCGAGCAGCGGCGCCCCGGCGAGCCCGGCGGCGGGGAGCCGGTGGACGCGCACGTCCCGCTGGAGCCCGGGGACGAAACCCATGAAGGCGAGCCCGAGCACGATCGTGAGCGCCCCGAGCACCCGGGTGATGACCTCGGCATTGCCGAACAGCACCGAGCCCAGGGTCCCGAAGAGCGCCCCTCCGGCCACGAACACGGCGGCGAAGCCGAGGACGAACAGCACCGTCCCGGCGACCATCCGGCCCCGCCGGGGGTCGGCGCTCATCCCGGTCACGTAGGACAGGTAGCCGGGCACCAGCGGCAGCACGCACGGCGACAGGAACGACACCAGCCCCGCGGCGACGGCGATCGGCAGGGCCAGCGCGAGCGAGCCGCTCGCCACCGTGCTCGCCAGGTCGGCGCTCATCGCGGGCGCCCCGGGTTACTTCTCATCGCCGATCTTCTCGACGGCCGCCAGCAGGTCGCCGTACTTGACCGCGCCGAGGGCGCGGGCCGCGATCCGGCCCTGCCGGTCGATGATCAGCGTCGAGGGGATGGCCGCCGGGGGGACCGTGCCCTGGAAGGCGAGCGCCACCTTGCCGGGCTGGTCGTAGATGCTCGGGTAGCCGGGCTGCTCGGTGCGCTCGAAGGCGAGCGCCTGGCTCCTGTCGTCCTTGAAGTCGACGCCGAGGAACTCCACCCCGTCCGCCTTGGTCCTGGCGGCGATGTCCTTCAGCACCGGGGCCTCGGCGCGGCAGGGCGCGCACCAGGAGGCCCAGAAGTTCAGCACCACGACCTTGCCCCTGTGCGCGGCGAGGGACGCGGTGCCGCCGTCCAGGGTCTCCCCCTCGACCGCGGGGGCGGGCCTGCGCCCGGCCGCCTCGAAGACGGTGACCTTGCCGTCCCCGGCGACGAACCGGGTGTCCCCCGACTGCGGCGCGGACGCCTGGCTCCCGGCGCACCCGGCCGCCAGTACGGCGAGCAGCGCGAGGGCGGCGAGCGGTCTGGCGCGCATCGAAGGTCGGTCTCCTTGTACTACAAGCGGTAGAGCTGCAACTCTACCGGCGAGGTCACGCGCCCGGCACAGTGGGGCGCTTGACGAGGGCGGCCGCCGGCTCGGAGTATCCGACGCTGGCCAGCCGGTCGTCCTCGAAGCAGAGGCTCGTGACACTGGCCAGTCCGCACTGGCGGCGGCGCGGGTCGTGCGGGAGCCGCCTGCCCTCGGCCGCCAGCCGGATGATCCAGATGGGGAGCTGGTGGCTGACCAGCACCGCCTCGTGTCCGCGCGCCGCCCTGCGCGCCGACAGGATCGCCCCCCGCATGCGCTGCACCACGTCGGCGTAGCGCTCGCCCCAGGACGGGCGGAGCGGGTTCCACAGATGGCGGTAGAGGCGGGGGCTGCGGAAGACGCCCTCCCCGCCGCCGACGGAGACGCCCTCGAAGATGTTGGCCGCCTCGATCAGGCGCTCGTCGATCCGCACCTCGAGCCCGAAGGTCTCCGCGAGCGGGGCGGCGGTCTGCTGGGCGCGCTCCAGCGGGGAGGAGAACAGCGCGACGACGTCGCGCCCGGCCATCGACTTGGCCACCGTCTCGGCCATCAGGCGGCCGTTCTCCGACAGGTTGTAGCCCGGAAGCCGGCCGTACAGGACGTTGGCGGGGTTGTGCACCTCGCCGTGGCGCAGCAGGTGGATGACAGTGGTCTCAGCCATGGTGCCGTCAGCCTACCCATCGGTAGACGCGAATCGCACTTCCCCCCGCAGTCCCGCCGAGGCCGCGCGGAGCACGTCGACCGCGGCGCGGATCGCCGGGCGGCGGGCCGCGTCGCTCCGCCAGAGCGCGTAGATGCGGCGGGTGGGGAGCGGCCGGACCGCGACGGCCCGGACCCCCTCCGGGACGGAGTCGCGGCCGAGACGGGGCACGATCGCGCAGCCCTGCCCGGCCGCGGCGAGCGCCAGCTGGGTGGGGTACTCGTCCGCCATGCAGGCGATCTCCGGCTCCAGCTCGGCCGAGCGGAGCGTGTAGACCAGCCAGTCGTGGCAGACCGTCCCGGGCGAGCCGCTGATCCACCGCTCCCCGGACAGCTCCGCCAGCTCGATCTCGGCGCGGCCGGCCAGCGGATGGTCCGCGGGCAGGACCACGTCGGCGACGTCGTCGAAGAGCGTGGCCCGGGAGAGCCCGTCGGGGATGGCCATCGGCCGGTTCACCCAGTCCTGGACCACCGCGAGGTCGAGCTCGCCCCGGGAGACCTCCAGGAGCTGCCGGCCCGGCTCGCGCTCGTGGAGCTGGATCCTCAGCTCGGGGTGGCGCTCCCGCAGCAGGACCAGCGCCTGCGGCATCAGCCCCCGGGCCGCCGTGGGGAAGGCCCCGATGCTCAACCGGCCCACGACCGCGCCGCGGAGCGCCTCGAAGTCGGCCTCGGCGGTCTCCACCAGCGCCAGGATGCGCTCGGCGTGGTCGGCCAGGAGCCCGGCCGCGTCCGTCAGCCGCACCCCCCGCCCGTTGCGCTCCAGCAACGTCGCGCCGGTCTCCCGCTCCAGCTTGGCGAGCTGCTGCGAGACCGCGGACGGGGTGACCATGAGCGCCTCGGCCGCCGCGCCCACCGAGCCGTACACGGCCACGGCGTGCAGCGCCTTGAGGCGGTTCAGATCCAACATCCAAGCAGTCCTAAATCAACGCTGCGGAAAATCACATTATGGCTGAACAGTCGGACCCGGTCCACCGCACCGCGAGCCGCCGGCCGCCCAGGACGGTGGCCGTGCGGTCGCGGTACGGCCGGCCGGAGCCGGAGCCGGGGCCGGGCCGGTGCCGGGCCGGTGCCGGGGACCGGGCCGGTGCCGGGCCGGTGCCGGGGACCGGGCCGGAAGGCGCCGCGGGCGATCGGCTCGGGAGTTCCCTCGCGCAATCCCTAAGGAACCCCGGCGGGCGGCCGAAGGGACAGTACGCTCGCCGGCCGGTCCCCGCGCGGCCCGGATCGGCGCGGCGCACCGCACACGGCTCCATCCACGGACGGGGAGAACCAGCATGCCAGCCACCCGGCTCCTGAGCGCCCTCACCGCGGTCGCGGTGACCGCCGCCGGCATCACCGCCTACGCCTCCGTCTCCCCGGACGGCGGACCGGCGACCGCACCGGCCGCCGCCTCCCAGTCCTCCGGGAACCGCCCGGCGGCCGCGCCCGCCACCGGATCCACCGCCGGCGCCGGGACCGCCGCCCGACCCGCCTCCGCCGGGAGCACCGGGCGACCGGACGCCTCCGGGACCGCCGGCCGGACGGCCGCGCCCGCGGCCCGCCGCACCTCCCCCGCCCCCGCCGTCGAGGACTGGAAGCCGCGTGAGCCCGTCGGCCTGACCGGCCCGGTCTCCGAGGTCCTCGCCGAGGCCCCGGAGCGCGGACCGGTCCGCATCGTCGCCCTGACCGCCGACTCCTCCGGGAGGCCGCGGGTCACCGTCACCGTCGCCGAGGACCGGCAGGAGGCCGTCGGCGCGGTGGAGGACGCCCGCGCCGTGCCCGGCGCGCTCGCGGTGGTCGTCGACTCGAAGGTCACCGCCTCGCGCACCCCCGCCCCGGCCGCCGGGCCGGACTCCGCCGGGACCGCCGACGGCGCGGCCGAGGCCGCGGAGAGCGCCACGGGCGCCGGCGCGGCCCCCGCCCCGGACGGCGGAGGCACGACGACCGCCGGGCCGGACTCCGCCGACGGCGCCACCGGCGCCGAGACCTCCCCCTCGTCCTCCGCCGCGCCCTCCGCCGCGCCCTCCGCCGCGCCCTCCAGCGAGGGCGACGGCCCCGCTCCCGGCCACGCCACCACGGACACCGCCACGGGCACCGGCACGGACACCACCGCGGGCACCGGCACGGACACCACCGCGGGCACCGGCACGGACACCACCGCGGGCACCTCGGACGGCGCCTCCGCCTCCACCGCCTCCGCCTCGGCCGCCGGGGTGAACGACGCGCTCCGCTCCCGTCAGTGGGCGCTGAACCTGCTCTCCGGAGAGGCCGTGTGGGCCTCCGCCACCGGCACCGGGCAGACCGTCGCCGTCGTCGACAGCGGCGTGGACGGCTCCCACCCGGACCTGGCCGACGCGGTCCTGCCCGGCACCGACCTGGTGAGCCGTACCGGTGACGGGCGCACCGACCCGAACGGACACGGCACCCACGTCGCGGGCATCATCGCCGCGAGAGCGGACAACGGCGTGGGAGTCGCCGGACTCGCCCCCGGCGCGAAGATCCTGCCGGTCCGCGTGCTCGACAAGAACGGCTCCGGCTGGACCTCCGCCATCGCCAACGGCATCGTCTACGCCGCCTCCCACGGCGCGACCGTCATCAACCTCTCCCTGGGCGGCCCGGGCGCCGACCCGGTGCTGAAGTCCGCGATCGACTACGCCCTCGCCAGGAACGTCGTCGTGGTCGCCGCCGCCGGGAACTCCGGCCAGGCCTGCTCGCAGGTCTCCTACCCGGCTCCGGGTGAGAACTGCGGCAACCCGGTCAGCTACCCGGCGGCCTACCCCGGCGTCGTCGCGGTCGCGGCCACCACGTCCACCGACGCCCGGGCGGCGTTCTCCCAGTACGGCTCCTACGTCGACCTGGCCGCCCCCGGTGTGAGCGTCGTCTCCACCGTCCCCTCGGGTCAGTACGCCTCCATGAGCGGCACGTCGATGGCCTCGCCGTACGCCGCCGCGGCGGCGGCGCTGGTCCGGGCGGAGTTCCCGGAGGCGGGGGCCTCCCAGGTGGCCACCCGGCTCGCGGACACCGCGCTCGACCTCGGCGCCGCCGGCCGTGACGACCTCTACGGCGCCGGCCGGATCCGGCCGCTCGCGGCGCTCTCCGCCGACAGCACGCCGCTCCCCGCCGAGGCCACCGTCACCGGGCTGGCGCTGTCCGCCGGCACGGTGACCGCAGGGCAGTCGGTGCGGGCGACCGTCACGGTGCGGACCGCCCACGGCGCCGGGGTCAGCGGCACCGCCCGGCTGTGCAGCCGCAGGCTCACCGTCTCCTCCTACAGGTGCGCCGCCGTGGCCGTGCACAACGGCACCGGCACCGCGTCGCTGCGCGTCGACGCCGGGACCTACGCCTACGCGCAGTTCACCGGCACCTCGACCGCGGCCGCGAGCACCAGCCGGACCGTGCGCGTCAGCGCGCGGCCGAGGACGGCGGTGAGCGGAGGCACGAAGAAGGTGGTCTTCCGGGTCTACCAGCCGCAGCGGCAGCAGGTCGCGGTGCAGCGCTACCTGCGCGGCGCGTGGCGCACGGTCAAGAAGGTCACCGTCTACCGCACCTCCGCCTACACCACGAGCGGACTGGCCCGCGGCACCTACCGGATCGTGGTCCCCGGCACCCGCGACCTGCTCTCGGCGACGTCCGGGAAGATCGGCGTCCGCTAGCGCACCCCGGCGGTGGGAGCCGCCCGGATGCGCCTGGCGGCCCCGTCCCGGCCGGGTCTTTCTCCGCGTGACCCGCGCGGTGACGCTCCCGTGTCCCGGCGTGCGGGTCCTTCCTCTTCCCTCCAGAATGAGCGAGAGAGAGCATGGGAGACGGCAACGGAAGTGGTCCGAATGAGCACACACGGTGACGGAGACGAGGTTACGGTGACCGACGTGACAAGCGCGCTCGATTACTGGCCGGCTCCGCCTCCGTGGGGATGGACCGCGGACGACCTCGATCGTCTGCCGTCGGAGGGACCGAACGGCGAGCCCGACTTCTTCAAGCACGTCGAACTGATCGATGGAGTCCTCGTCTTCATGTCCCCCCAGAAGCGCTTCCACCAGCGCATGATCCGGAGCCTTACCGAAGCCCTCGGCGACCGGACTCCCGAGCAGATGGCGGCAGTGGATCAGATGGACGTCAAGCTCGGACACCGGATGCGGCCCTGCCCCGACGTGCTCGTCGTCGACGCGGCGGCGGCCGAAGACGACGAGCGCACCTGCTACACCCCCGGCGAGGTGCACCTCGTCGTCGAGGTCGTCTCCCCCGAGTCCGAGGACCGCGACCGCAAGACCAAGCCGTTCCGCTACGCCGAGGCGGGCATCCCCCACTTCTGGCGGGTCGAGAACAACGGCGGCAAGCCCGTCGTCTACGTCTACGAGCTCGACCCGGCCACCCGCGCCTACCGCCTCACCGGCATCCACCACGGCCGGCTGACCGTGCCCGTGCCGTTCCCGATCGACGTCGACCTGGACAAGCTGCCCCGGTAGAGCCGAACGCCCCGGAACGCCGGGCCGCACCCGCCTGCGACGGGCACGGCCCCGGCGGGACAGGGGTCAGGACGCCTGGGCGGCGGCCTTGGCGGCGAGCGGGAGGGCCTCGGCGATCCTGGTCAGGGCCTCGTCGTCGTGGGCCGCCGACAGGAACCACGCCTCGTAGGCCGACGGCGGCAGGTAGACGCCCTGCTCCAGCATCGCGTGGAAGAAGGCCCGGTAGGCGGCGGTGTCCTGCTTCTGGGCCCCGGCGAAGTCGGTGACCCGCTCGTCGGTGAAGAAGATCGAGAACAGGTTGCCCGCGCGCTGGAGCCGGTGCGGCACCCCGGCCGCGGCCAGCGCGTCGGCCGCGGCGCGGCCGACGACCAGGGCTGCGGCGTCGACCCGGTCGTAGACCTCGTCGTCGCAGGCGCGCAGGGTCGCCAGGCCCGCGGCGCAGGCCAGCGGGTTACCGGACAGGGTGCCGGCCTGGTAGACCGGCCCCTCGGGGGCGAGCTGGGCCATCACGTCGGCCCGGCCGCCGAACGCGGCGGCGGGCAGGCCGCCGCCCATGACCTTGCCGAAGGTCATCAGGTCGGCGTCCACCGGGTCGAGGCCGTACCAGCCGGCGTGCGAGACCCGGAAGCCGGTGAGCACCTCGTCGATGATCAGCAGGGCGCCGTGCGCGGTGCACAGCTCGCGGAGCGTGGTGTTGAAGCCCGCAAGCGGCGGCACGACGCCCATGTTCGCCGGGCACGCCTCGGTGATGACGCAGGCGATCTGGTCGCCGAAGGCGGCGAACGCCTCGGTCACCGCCTCCACCGAGTTGTACGGCAGGACCACGGTGTCGGCGGCCGAGGCGCCGGTCACGCCGGGGGTGTCGGGGAGCCCGAAGGTGACCAGGCCGGAGCCGGCCGAGGCGAGCAGCGCGTCCACGTGCCCGTGGTAGCAGCCGGCGAACTTCACGACCTTGGAGCGGCCGGTGAAGCCGCGGGCCAGCCGTACGGCGGACATGGTGGCCTCGGTGCCCGAGCTGACCAGGCGGACCTTCTCCACCGGGGCGATCCGCGCGACGATCTCCTCGGCGAGCTCGACCTCGCCGGGCGTCGCCGTACCGAAGGACGTGCCGCGCGCCAGGGCCTCGGTCAGCGCCTCCACCACGGCCGGGTGCCGGTGGCCGAGGATCATCGGCCCCCAGGAGCAGACCAGGTCGACGTAGCGGTTGCCGTCGACGTCGGTGATGTACGGCCCCTGCCCGGAGGCCATGAAGCGGGGCGTGCCGCCGACGGCGCCGAAGGCGCGGACCGGGGAGTTGACACCTCCCGGGACGATCTCACGTGCGCGGGCGAACAGGTCCTCGGAGTTATCGATGCGGCTCACCCGTTCAGGGTACGGGCCTGGCCGCACGGTTCCGCTGCCGGATCGACCGCCACCCCGACCGACGCCAACGCCGTTCCGTCGCCAACCCGACGAGACCCGCCACCAGTACGAGGGCCGAGACCACCCAGGAGTGCGGCACGTTCGGATCCAGTTTGGGAATCGCCCACGCCAGGACCTCTCCGTCGACCACACCGAACACGTAGACCGGCACCGCCGCGGCGAGGGGAAGGACCCACGCGAGCCGTCTTCCGAACACCCTCCCGGACAGGCAGGCGATACCGAGCCACCAGAACAGGTTGCGGACCGCCGCTGGAACCGCCTCGACCAGCCCGGCCAGTGACAGCCCGGCGACCAGCCCGGTCACGGAGATCAAGGTGAGCACCCCGAGCTGCCACAGGTCGATGTGGGGCATGCGCCGGGCGGCACCCGCCTCGAACTCCGCCATCGTGCTGTGCAGACTGACAACGGCGACGCAGGAGAACGGAATCGGGATCAGCACCGCGACCGGCACCGGAGTGAGAAGGTGCCCGAACGCCTGGGGGAAGGACAGGTCCGACCTCCCCCACAACCCCGCCGCTACGGAGAGCAGCACGAGTGCACCGATGGCCGGCCCCATCCGCCGGGACTCCGCGAACGAACGCGGTGCGTTGAAATCGTCAGCCATCACAACCCGCCCATGTCCGCTCGACCTGCTCTCTGATCCAGGCGAGCTGTTGCGCTCTCGGCTTGGCGAGCGCCACGTCCACGTCCCGAGCCACTTCGGGCGGGAGGAGGAAGGAATCATCGTCGCTGACGCTGCGCGCCCCCTTGGCCACCGCGGCGTGCCACACCCACACGCGCCCCCCGATGTCATACCTGGCCGCCATCGCGGCGTCGCTGGAGTCCGGGCACTTTCCTGAGGGCTGGAACCCGGAGAGAGCCATGCTGGTGGTGATCGCGTCGATCTCCGGCAACGCGGTGAAGTACGGATATCCGGCGCCGTCCGGCTTCAATCCCTCATCGTAGTAGACCTCGGGCAGAGCGACGGCTCCCCCTGCGGCATGGGAGATCCTCCGGACGGCCTCCAGCGCCGTTTCGAGGTAGGCACGGTTCTCGGGCCACAGACAGACCCTGGGCAGGTCCGGCCCCGGCGCGGCGCAGAGCGGCTCCCCCGGCGGCGTGCGGGCGATCTGGAGCGGACCTGACAGAACCACCCACGCCAGCAGCCCTGCCATGCCCACCGGCAACGCCGCCAGGCGTATCCGCGAGGCTCTCGGTCGGTTCCACAGGAACGGCAGCAGCACCGCCAGGCACACGACGGCTGCAGCGAGGACGGAACGCGCCAGCAGTACGCCGGAATTCAGCTCCAGGCGAGCCGGGCCGGTCACCACCGAGAAGTCGAACGGCGCATTCGTCGGCGTGAGGAACTGAACGACGATCACGGCCACCGCCACGACCGGAGCGGTGATCCGTGACGGCCGCAGACGGCCCGCCACGTATCCGCTCGCCACGCACACGGTCAGCGTCGTGAACACCAGCAACAGATAGGACGGCCACAGGAATCCCGGTCCCGCCGAGCCGGAAGCCGCCAGGACCGCCACCGCCGCAAAGACCAGAAGACCGGACCACGCGTAGACCAGGATCGCCAGAAGATGGGCGCTCTCAACCTGCCAGGGCCGGCGGGCGACGAGGAGCAACTGGTCCCGCATGCCGTACCGCACACCGCGCTGGGCCGACCAGGCGGCCATTCCCGCCAGAACCGCCGCGGCGAAATACGTCGCCGCGTTGGCCGCCATCACGCTCGCCTCGGGCCAGACCAGGTACCACCCCTGACCCCAGGCCGCCATCAACCCGCCGCCCAGAGCGAGCAGGAGAAGGAATGCCCACCTCGCAGACGATCGCCGAAGCTCCGTCCAGATCATCCAGCTCATACGCCTCCCACCTCCACCCATCGCTCCGGCGGGAAGCCCCGCACGCTGGACGATCCGCTCACGCCGTCACCGCCGACGCCCGGAGCACCGTCATGTAGCCCCGTTCCAGCGGGGTGTCTCCCCGCCCGCCGGGCACCGCGTGCTCAGCGAGTTGCCGTGGTGTGCCGGAGAAGACCACGGCGCCTTCGCGGATGACGTGGAGGGTGCCGCACGCCGCGGCGACGTCCTCCACCAGATGAGTGCTGAGAACCACCGCCGCATCCGCCGAGACCTCGCGGATGAGATCACGGAACTCCAGGCGCTGCTCAGGGTCCAGCCCCACCGTCGGCTCGTCCAACAGGACGAGCTTCACATCCCCCACGATGGCCTGGGCTATTCCCGCTCTGCGGAGCATGCCTCCAGAGAGCTCTTTCATCTTCCGGGATCGCATGCCTGCGAGTCCCACCTGATCCAGCGCCCGCAGAGTCGCCTTGCCCGCCGACCGGTCGGGCACCGACCGCAACCAGGCGCAGTATCGAACGAACTCGTACACCGAGAACCCGGGGTGGTAACCGAAATCCTGCGGCAGATACCCGATCGCCCGCCGGATCTCGCGTACGTCCGAATCCCGGCGCAACTCGCGGCCGAGGATCCGCAACGTTCCGGAGGCAGGGGGCGTCACCGTGGCGAGTGTGCGCAGAAGAGTCGTCTTGCCGGCTCCGTTCGGCCCCAGCAACCCGACGGCCCCCTGGGCGACCCTCATGGAAAGCCCCGAGATGACCTGGCGGGACCCGTATCCCTGCACCAGGTTCTCCGCCTCGAACACCACGCTCATCAACAACCTTCCCGAGCTGCTCACTCCGAGCGGGCAGACCCGCCCGAAAGAGCGGGCCTGCCTGCGGTGGACTAACGCGTCATTACGTCGATGTGAATCAGCAGGCTGTCGCAGGTGAACGATCGGCTGCTGGGGCTGGCGATCCAGCCGGTCCAGTAGTCGGCCTGCCAGTCGCAGTCCCACACGCCCTGCCACTTACCGGTTCCCCTGCAGTCGACCTTGCCGTAGGTCTTGCCCTCGTACTTGCTGCAGGTCGGCATGGCCGATGCCGGGCCGGCCGTCAGTGCCACCGCGGCGCTCGCGGTGACCAACACGCCGGCGAGACCGGCGGCGGCCCGCTTCAGACCGTCACGCATACGTCGTATCCTCTCTTCGGTGGAGCACGCTCCACAGCCGATGTGCCCGTGCCATCCGAGAATTGCTTTCCGACTCCTCTCGGATGGCCTGGCCATCATTACGAGGCTCTGTTGCGCTCGTTGTTGCACCTGCGTGGCAGCCATCCGGACACGCGCTTCCCGGTGTCCGGACACGGACCGACCGGCGTACTCCCACCTGTCGAGCACCGGCTCACCGGTGGGACCCCCGGCCTTCGACGTTCCCCAGGCGGAGGATCTCCTCCAGATCATCGTCCAGCATGGCCTGCTGCAGCCTCTGCACTCTGCATCCCGGTTCCATTCCGGCGGCGGCGACAAGCCGGTTCCGCAGATTCTGGAACTCACCAAGCGCCTCGGCCCGGCGCCCTGCGAGGTACAGTGAGGCCATCAGCTGCTCCCACAGCCCTTCATTCAGCGGATGACCGGCCAGGATTCGCCTGACAGCCGCCGCGGCCTCGTGGTAGCGCTCCTGTGCCATCACCGCGCGGACCCATGAGGTGACCGCCAGCATCCTCAGCTCCGCGAGCCGGAACCTCTCTGCTTCCAGAACCGGGGAATCGTGGATTCCGGTGAACCCCGGACCACTCCAGAGCGTCAGAGCGCGCGCCAACTCCCTCTCGGCCTCGTCCGCTCTCCCTTCCGCCAGCTTCTCCCGGCCGGCATGGAGCAGACATTCGAACATCGCGCAGTCCACCTCCTCGGCATCGGCGTCGAGCAGGTAACCACCACAACGGGTCAGCAGAGCGCCATCGGGAAGGATCCGCCGCAATTTCATGACGTGGCGCCTCACCAGGCTTTCCGCGCTCTCCGGAGGAACGGTCCAACATTCACCGATCATCCGGTTCGCCGTGACGACCTCACTGCGATGTGTCAACAACAATCCCAGGACGACCCGCCCTCGGCCCTGTGCGACCGTTCTCCATGACTCACCCCGGCGGACCTCCATCGGCCCGAGAACACGGAATCTGATCGGATCACTCACAGAACCCCCACAAACCGCAAACGAACTCTCCACAAAGGAGATATCTTTACACAAGTCGGGAGATTCTGTGGAGTTATTCGAGTCCATATCCGGGCCGCCCCACACGGCCGGAAGCGATTCATTGATCCGACCTGTCGACTCTGCGAACACCGCAATAGTCAAGGAATGCAGATGTGGGATGGACCACACCGCTCCGGGTTCAATGAGCCTGTTCGTTACGGCGGTCGCGGATCAGGATCGCGAGGGCGGGTGATCACCGGAGGGCACCTGCGGACATGAGGCCGGCCACCAGCATCATGATCGTTCGCGGGAACGAATCCAGACACGGTGACCGCATCGATCACCGTGGCGCACGAGCACCGGCCGGCCTGCTCCGAAGACCTGATGGACCATCGCCGACCGCTCCCCCACATGGAGACGACCCGGCCGACCTGTCGGAACACCATCCCGGCGAGACCGACCTCCCCCAAGGGCGTCAACCGCCGGTCCCTCACCGTGCGGTCGAACGGACCCCGGACGTCGGGCAGCGGCCTGTCATCCGCGGTGGAACGGGGTGACGGCAACCCTCGGTCACGAGCGCGGGAGCCGGAGTGCGGGGGCCGACGTGCACGAGACCGGAACGGTCACTCGCAGACGTCGGCGAGCCGGTCGAGCACGCGGAGCGGGTCGGGCAGCGGGCGGCCGTCCGGGGGCCGCAGCCACGCGGCGGTCCCGCCGCCCGGCAGCGTGGAGGGCGGGGCGAGGACGTAGCTGTCGCGGCAGTGCCAGCGCAGGCCGGGCATCTCCTCGATGCTCGAGGGCCCGTAGTCGAGCGGGCAGGACCACCACTCGTCCTCGTCCTCGGAGACGTTGCGGGTGGCCACATAAAACAGCACCCGGCCGCCGTTCTCGGCGACCGGGCCCGGTGCGTAGCCTGCGGAGTCCATGGCGGCGAGCGCCGCGAGCCCCGCCTCGCGGGGTACGTCGAAGACGTCGAAGGTCCGTCCCGTGGGCAGGACCACGTTCGCCTCGGGGTCGACGCTCCACCAGTGGGAGAGCAGGGCGGCCTCGGTGGTGGCCTGCATCTGCCAGGCACGCGAGAGCGGGTGGCTGCCCTGGTCGGGACAGCCGACGCGGTCACAGGAGCAGGCGCGCGGCCCGTCCTGGAGCGGGCGGGCTCCCGGGCAGCTCGCCCAGCCCAGAGCGGCGTACTCCAGCACGGAGTCGATCATCTTCTGTTTCGGATGACCCCGCCGCTTACCCCGGCGAGCCAGTGATACCCCCACGATCGTGTCCTCCGTTGTCCGCGGCCCCACGCCATCCCGGATGCGACGACATATCCACATTCTCGTTCATGAAGGACGGCATTCAGCAGGGTCTACGCCACCTGGGACACATCCGCACCGGTTCTTGAACTTTAACGCACCCGATTCACAGCTCAGCGGCGAATCCCCGGTCCCGGACATGTGCGAAGCGTCTCACCGCGACGCCCTCTCGCCGCGACCTAGCTGCGACCTCGCCGCGACGCGCGGCATCGCAGTCGGCACGACGTCACAACCGGTGGGCCACCTCGGTCGCCCAGTAGGTGAGGATCATGTCGGCTCCGGCGCGGTGGATCGCGACCAGCGACTCCATGATCGCCCGATCCCGGTCGATCCAGCCGTTCGCCGCGGCGGCCTCGATCATGGCGTACTCCCCGCTGACCTGGTAGGCCGCGACCGGCACGTCCACCGCGTCGCGCACCTGGCGCAGGATGTCGAGGTAGGCCAGGGCGGGCTTGACCATCACCGCGTCGGCGCCCTCGGCGAGGTCCAGCCGGACCTCGCGCAGGGCCTCGCCGACCGGGCCCGCCGGGTCCTGCTGGTAGGCGTTGCGGTCGCCGAACTGCGGCGCGCACTCGGCCGCGTCCCGGAACGGGCCGTAGAACGCCGAGGCGTACTTGGCGGAGTAGGCCAGGATCGGGACCTGCTCGAACCCGGCGCCGTCCAGCGCCGCCCGGATGGCGGCGACCTGGCCGTCCATCATCCCGCTGGGCGCGATGACCTGCGAACCCGCCCGTGCCTGGGCCACCGCGGCGGCCGCGTAGCGCTCCAGGGTCGCGTCGTTGTCGACCTCCCCGCCGGGGGTGAGGATGCCGCAGTGCCCGTGGTCGGTGAACTCGTCCAGGCAGGTGTCGGTCATGACGACCATCTGGTCGCCGAGGTCGGAGACCAGGTCGCCGAGGGCCTTCTGGACGATGCCCTCCGGGTCGTCGGCGGCCGAGCCGCGGGCGTCCTTCACCGCGGGGATCCCGAACAGGATCAGCCCGCCGACGCCCGCCTCGGCCGCCTCGTGGGCCGTCTTGCGCAGCGAGTCGCGGGTGTGCTGGAACACTCCCGGCATCGAGCCGATGGGCTGCGGTTCGTCGATGCCCTCCTTGACGAACAGCGGCAGGACCAGGTCGGCCGGGTGCAGCCGGGTGCCGGCGACCAGCCGGCGCATCGCCGTCGTACGGCGGAGCCGGCGCGGGCGCGCGGCAGGGAACTGGGCGGTCATGTCTCCCCCTCCCCCCGGCCACGGGGTGTCACCGGCCGGAGGACGATATTCGGTTGGCCCGCCGCCTCGGCGGCGGTGCCGCGGACGCCCCGTTCCGGGGTGTCCGCGGCGGTCTCGGGTCGGGCGAGCCGTACGGGTCAGGGCTCACGTGCTCACTTGCGGCGGCGGGCGCCGCGCCGGTTCTGGGAGGGCCTGCGGGGGACCTCGCCGGCGGCCAGGGCCGCCTGCCTCAGTTTCGCACCGTACTCCGCCAGTCCGGCCGCCAGGGCCGAAACCGACGCCGTGTCGGCCATCACGTCGACCCTCAGGCCGAACTCCTCGGCCGTCTTGGCGGTCTGCGGGCCGATCACCGCGATGACGGTGACGTTGTGCGGCTTGCCGGCGATCCCGACCAGGTTGCGCACCGTGCTGGAGGAGGTGAACAGGACCGCGTCGAAGCCGCCGCCCTTGATGGCCTCCCGGATCGGGGCGGGGGGCGGAGCCGCCCGCACGGTCCGGTAGGCGGTGACGTCGTCGCACTCCCAGCCGAGCTCCGTCAGGCCCGCCACCAGCGTCTCGGTGGCGATGTCGGCGCGGGGCAGCAGCACCCGGTTGATCGGGTCGAGCATGGAGTCGTACGGCGGCCACTCGGCCACCAGGCCCTCCGACGACTGCTCGCCCGAGGGCGTCAGGTCCGGCTTGACGCCGAACTCCACCAGGGCCCTCGCGGTGGCCTCGCCCACCGCGGCGACCTTCAGCCCGGCGAAGGCCCGGGCGTCCAGCCCGTACTCCTCGAACTTCTCGCGGACCGCCTTGACCGCGTTCGCGCTGGTGAACGCCACCCACTCGTAGCGCCCGGTGACCAGGCCCTTGATCGCCCGGTCCATCTGCTGCGGGGTCCGGGGCGGCTCGACCGAGATCGTCGGCACCTCCTCGGGCACCGCGCCGTAGGAGCGCAGCTGCTCGACCAGCCCGGCGGACTGCTCCTTGGTCCGGGGGACGAGCACCCGCCAGCCGAACAGCGGCTTGGTCTCGAACCACGAGAGCCGCTCGCGCATGCCGACCGCGTCGCCGACCACGATCAGCCCCGGCTCGGTCATCCCGGCGTGCTTGAGGTCGGGCGCCATCCGCCCGAGGGTGGTCGCCACGGTGTACTGCTCCGTGGTGGTGCCCGCGCTGCTGATCGCGACCGGCGTCGAGTCGGGACGTCCCGCGGCGATCAGGGCCTTGCCGATCGCCACGGCCTCGGTGATCCCGTTGTAGATCACCAGCGTGCCGGGGCACGCCGCGTGCGGAGCCCAGTCGTCGACCCTGGTGGCGTCCACGACCCGGAACTCGGGCACCGCGGCGGCCGCCGGGATGCCCGCGTAGGTGAGCACCGCCGTCGCCGGGGTCACGCCCGGCACGATCTCGAAGTCCACCTCCGCCCCGGCGCAGGCCGCGACCTCCTCGGTGACCGAGGAGAAGAAGAGCGGGTCACCCGCGCAGAGCCGGACGACGTGCCGGCCGGCCTTCGCCTCCGCGACGGCCCTGCCGGCGGCGTCCTCCTGCGCGGTGTCGACGACCTCCACGCCCTCGCGGCAGTGGCGCAGCAGCGGGCCGTACTCCTCCTCGTCGAGCACGACGACGTCGGCTCGGGAGAGCAGCTCCGCTCCGCGCAGCGTGAGCAGTCCCTCGTCACCGGGTCCGGCGCCCACGAAGGCGACGAAACCGGCCGGGTGTCCGAAGGTGGTGCTTGCGGAGCTCAATGCGGCTGCTCCCCCATCAATGTGCCGGCCCCTTCTGCGATCATCCCGGCCGCGAGGTCGCGCCCGAGATCCCATGCCGCCGAAGACGGTCCGGAGGTGGACTTGCGCACCGCGTGCCCGCCGTCGATGGCGACGACGGCCGCGGTCAGGTTCAGATCGTGCCCGCTGACGGCCGAGTACGCACCCACCGGAGCGGCGCACCCCGCCTCCAGCGCGTTCAGCACCGCCCGCTCGGCGGTCACGGCGGCGCGCGTGACGGCGTCGTCGAGCACGCCCAGCAGTTCGATCAGGTCGGTCCGGTCGGCCCGGACCTCCACGGCCAGCGCGCCCTGCCCGGGCGCGGGAAGCATCTCGTCGACCTCGAAGAGCTGGGCGATCTCGGACTCCCGGCCCAGCCGCCGGAGCCCTGCCGCGGCCAGGACGACGCCCTGCAGCTCGCCGGAGGTGACCTTGCCGATCCGGGTCTCGCCGTTGCCCCGGATCGGGACGCACTCGATGTCCGGCCGGAGCATGCGCAGCTGCGCGATCCGGCGCGGCGACCCCGTCCCGACCTTCGAGCCGGGCGGCAGGTCGGCGAGCTTCGCCCCGGCGACCAGGGCGTCCCGGTGGTCGTCGCGCGGCGGGATCGCGGCGAGGGCGATACGCGGGTCGGGCGTCGTGGGCAGGTCCTTGAGCGAGTGGACCGCGAAGTCGACCTCGCCCTCGATCAGCTTGTCGCGCAGCGCGCTGACGAAGACGCCGGTCCCGCCCATCTGCGCCAGGTCGCCCTTGGTCACGTCACCGTAGGTGGTGACGCCGACCATCTCCACGGCCCGGCCGGTCAGCTCGGTGAAACGGGCCGCGACCAGCCCGGACTGCGTCGTCGCCATGAGGCTCCGACGCGTCCCCATCCTCAGGGGCCCCGTCATCGGTCCACCTCCATGTCGATCGTCTCGACGCGCCTGACCGCGTCGGGCACCTTCGGGTCCAGGTTGAACAGCTCACGCAGAGCTTCCGCATAATGATCGCCCGCCGGGGACTCGGCGAGCTGCTTGACACGCACGGTGGGCTCGTGGAGCAGCTTGTCGACCACCCGCCTGACCGTCTGCGCGACCTCATCGCGGAGACGGCCCTCGATCTCCGGGACCCGGGAGACCAGCCGCCCCAGCTCCGCCTCGACCACGCCGGCCGCCTTGCTCCGCAGCGCCACCACGGTCGGTGTCACCCGGGCGGCCCGCTCGGCCGACAGGTAGGCCGCCACCTCCTCCGAGACTATCCCGCGCACGGCGGCGACCGCCTCGGCCCGGCCGCCGTCGTCGACGCCGGCGATCTCGCCGTTCTGCATGGACTCCAGGTCGGCGAGCGTGACGCCGGGCAGCCGCCGCACGGCGGGGTCCACGTCGTGGGGGAGGGCCAGGTCCAGCAGGAACATCGTGCGGGGCGTCACCATGCCGGCGGTGATGACCACGTCGGTGGCGCCGGTGCAGGAGATGACCAGGTCGGCCCCGGCGAGCTCCGCGGCCAGCTCGCCGAACTCCGCCGCCCGCCCGCCGACCGTCTCGGCCAGCCGGAGCGCGCGCTCGTGGGTGCGGTTGACCACCACGATGTCGGTGACGCCCTCCCGCCGGAGGGTCGCGGCCGACAGCGAGCTCATCGAGCCGGCGCCGACCACCAGGGCCCGCCGGCCCTGGAGCGGGCCGAGGGCCCGCTCGGCCAGGCGCAGGCCCACGCCGACGAGGGAGGCGCCCGCGCGGTCGATGCCCGTCTCCGCGTGGGACCGCTTCCCGACGCGGAGCGCCTGCTGGACGAGCTCGTTGAGCGTCGCGCCGAGCGTGCCCTGCTCCTGGGCGAGCCTGAGCGCCTGGCGGACCTGGCCGAGGATCTGCCCCTCGCCGATGACCATGGAGTCGAGGCCCGCCGCGACCGAGAACAGGTGCTCGACGGCCCGGTCCTCGTAGTGCACGTACAGGTGCGGGGCGAGCTGCTCCATGGGAACGCCCGAGTGCACGCTGAGCAGCGCGGAGACCTCGCTCACCACGGCGTGGAACCGGTCCACGACCGCGTAGACCTCGACCCGGTTGCAGGTCGAGACGATCATCGCCTCCGCGACGCAGGCGTTCTGCTCGACGTCGTGGAGAAGCTTGGTCAGCGCGTCCCCGGAGACGGACACCCGCTCCAGGAGGGCCACGGGCGCCGTGCGGTGGCTCATGCCGACGACAAGAACGCTCATGAACGGCTCCTTCGCCCCGCCCGCAGGCCCGCGGGCACGCCGCGGGGCCCGGAGCGCCTCCGTGCTCCGCGGTTCTCCGTCGTCATCTGTGAGTTCACAGGTCCACCGCCTCGGGCCATTCCTCCGCCATAGCGGCTCCCCCAGTCATGCGATCCATCTTGCGCTGCTCGTGGAACGCGAGGATCTGCAGTTCGATCGACAGGTCGACCTTACGGATGTCGACCCCTTCAGGCACGGACAGCACGACGGGGGCGAAGTTCAGAATGCTGGTGACGCCCGCGGCGACGACCCGGTCGGCCACCTGCTGCGCCGCCGTCGCCGGTGTCGCGAGCACCACGATCGACACTCCCCGCTGCCGTATCACGGTCTCCAGCTCGTCGATGTGCTCAACGTTCAGCCCCGCGATGTGGTCGCCCACCACGTCGGGGTCGGCGTCGAGGAGCGCCGCGATCCGGAACCCGCGCGAGACGAAACCGCCGTAATTGGCCAGCGCCCGTCCGAGGTTGCCCACACCGACGATGGCCACGGCCCAGTCCTGGGTCAGGCCCAGCTCGCGGGAGATCTGGTAGATGAGGTACTCGACGTCGTAGCCGACCCCGCGCGTGCCGTACGAGCCCAGGTGCGACAGGTCCTTGCGGAGCTTGGCGGAGTTCACTCCGGCGGCGTGCGCGAGGTCCTCCGAGCTCACGGTCGCCAGCCCCCGCTCGGACATGCCGTTGAGCGCACGCAGATACAGCGGCAGTCGGGCGACGGTCGCCTCGGGAATGCCACGCTCACGAGGCTGGGACAGTCGGCGGATCACGTGCCGGAGCTCCAGAGGGACAGGCGGCCGGCGCGGCCCGGACGCGACGGATGACGAGATGAGGCCACTGTCATCCAGGTTAGTCCCTTTGTGAACCGGTGCACAAAGCGGGTGGAGCCGTTGTGGCCAAGGCGACAGTGTTCATCGCGGATCGGCTAGCGTGGCGGCATGGCACCGCAGGACCACCGCATCACCCTGCTGGGCAAGCCCGGCTGCCACCTGTGCGACGACGCGCGCGCCGTGATCGAGCGGGTCGCGACGGAGCTGGGCGTCCCGTGGGAGGAGCGCGACATCACCGCCTCCGCCGAGGACCACGCGAAGTACTGGGAGATGATCCCGGTCACCCTCATCGACGGCGTCCAGCACGACTTCTGGCGCGTCGACGAGCGCCGCCTGCGCGCCGCGCTCGGCGCCTGACCGCCGGCGCGGTGCCGGGTCAGATCCTGAAGGCGGTCGGCAGCGGGATCACCTTCGCCGCGTTCACGTTGAGCTCGATGACGTTGGTGGCGAGCACCATGCTCTGCCGCTGGGCGACGAACCGCTCCACGTGGGGCCGGCTCTGGTGCTCGGCGTAGGCGACCTCGTCGCGGTAGAGCTCGTAGATGATGCGCTGGAGCGGCGCGGACTTCACCGAGTGGCAGGCGTAGATCAGCGTGTCGGGCTCGCTGCCCCGGACCGCCTCGACCGTCTCCTCGGCCAGCCGGTCGAACGCCTCGCCGGTCCCGTCGATCAGGGTGAACACGGTCAGCAGGCCGTAGATGCTCGGTGAGAGCCGGACGGGCTCGCCCGCACCCGCCGGCGCGCCGGGGGCCGCCCCCGAACGGCCGGAGGCCGCCGGGGCTCCGAACGCCTCCTCGGCGGACATCGGGCGGCGGCTGCCGAAGGCCTCCTCCGCCGGCATGGGACGCGAGGCCCGGCTCCGGGCCTCCGGGGAGGGGTCGGGCAGGCCGTACTCGTTGAGCGGGATGTCGTACTCGCCCGTGGACGGGCCGCCGGGTGCGGCGAACTCGCCCGTGGACGGGCCGCCGGAGGACCCCATGCCGAACTGGCCGGTCCTCGGGGGCGGCTGGGTGAAGTCGTGCTCCCCGGTGGACCGGCCCGGGACCGGCATGCCGTACTCACCGGCCATGAACACGCCGGTGGCGGGGCCGCCGAACGGATCGTGCGCGGGTGCCGGATCGCCGGTGGCCGGGCCCTGCCCGCGCATGCGCGCCGCGTAGTCGACCTCCTGCTCGCCCGCGCGGTACTCGGCGACGAGGTCGCCGAGACCGGAGCGGCGCGGGGTCCGGCCGGGCGCGCCGGCCTGCCCGGGCTCCGTGCGGCGGCCCGCGACCGGGACGTCCCCCGGCATCGGACGGCGGCTCGGCCGGTCCTCCCAGTCGTCCTCGAAGTCGTCGTCGTCCTCCTCCTCGTAGGGGGCGAGGGGACGGAGCACGGTGTACCAGACGGCGGCGGCGACCAGCAGGTGCAGCACCACGAGGAGGGGGCCGGGGGCCTCGAGGGCGGAGCCTCCGACGAGCGCCAGCCCGGTGGGGGCCAGGACGCCGAGCGCGTGCATGTTGTCGGTGTCGTAGTCGTCCCCGTCACGCCGCCAGCGCAGGACCGCCAGCACGAGGCCGACGACCAGGACCACCGCCACGAACGCCTGGACGGCCATCAGCACGTAGGCGGGCGGGGGGTTCCAGTGGGCGGCGGCGGCCGGCAGGGACTTGGTGAGCTTCTCCGTCTGCCGGACCGGGTCCACCAGGAGGATCACCAGCCCCACGGCGGTGAGACCCGCCCCCGGCAGCCAGGAGCCGAACCTGGCGGCACCCCTGCGCGCCAGGAGCTGGATCACGCCGACCGCCAGCCAGAGCGGCGCCAGGAGGGATCCGGTCAGCTGGTAAATCCGGAATGTCACAGTCCCGAAGCCCAGGAAGTGACCGAGCGCCATCACTCCCAGTGACACGCACAACGCCGCCGTCGCGACGCCCCAGGCGATCAGCCACCCCTTGGGTTCGCTCCGGAGCCGGTTGACGAGAGCACCTGTGGCGATGGCCGCGAGCAGGGCTCCGGCGAACGCGATGACAGCGACGAGGACTTCCATGGTGTCTCCAATGCTGCCGGACATTACCCTCCAACCGGTAGCCGGGACTGCGACCGACTCCGCGGACCGGTCTTCGCGAACACCGGCACCACACCGTATACGCCACTACCGCCTGTAACGGCGGCGCAAAGCGGATTGTGGAATTTCCCGATGATTCCTAGAGTGGGCGGGCACGCCGCACCCTTTCTCCCCAGGGATACCGGATGCCAGACACGTGGCCGTTGGCCAGGCCCCTCCCGGCCGTCACCGGGGTGGCCCCGCCAGCCCGCAGCAATGATCTCGCCTCGCGCGAGGACGCGTCAGAAGAACTGAGAAGACTCGTCCTGCGCGCCAAGACAGGAGACACAGAGGCGTTCGGCACGCTCTACGACCGCTATCTGGACCTGGTCTACCGGTACATCTATCTCCGGGTCGGATCCCACCCGCTCGCCGAGGATCTCACGAGCGAGACCTTCCTCCGCGCGCTTCGCCGAATCGCCGACTTCACTTGGCAGGGGCGTGACTTCGGGGCCTGGCTCGTGACCATCGCCAGGAATCTCGTGACCGACCATTTCAAGTCGGGCCGCTACCGGCTCGAGGTCACCACGGCCGAGGTCTTCGAGACCCCGCTCGACGGCCCGCACATCCCCGAGAACGCCGTCGTCGCCGCCATGGTCAACGACCGGGTGCTCCGCGCGGTCCGCGCCCTCCGCCCCGAGCAGCAGGAGTGCGTGGTCCTGCGCTTCCTGCACGGCATGTCCCTGGCCGAGACCGCCCTCATCATGGGCAAGAAGAGCGGCGCCATCAAGGCTCTGCAGTTCCGCGCGATCCGGGCGCTCGCCCGCGCGCTCCCGGCGGACCTCGGCTGAGCCTTCCCATGGCGGCGGCGGATCCCGCGACCGGAGATCACGACGGCCGCGTAACCCGTGTGCCAGGCCGTCGTTAGGCAGGTGAACCGATGGGTCATCTTCCGGGGGCGGCAGGGAGCATTCATGGGTAGGTGGCGGTCCGGACTCTCACGGAGATCGCGGACGCACGCCCGGCACCGCGTGGCGGAACTCGGCACGCGGCTGGAAGGCGCCCCCCGGCCGGAGTTCCGGGCCGAGCTCCGCGAGCGCCTCGTGAACGCCTCCCCGGCCGGGGACCTCTCCGGCGACGTCTCCGGCGGACGGGTCCCGGCGCGGCACAGGGCCCCGCGCGCAAGGCCGGTGCTGCTCCCCCGGCTGCTGAGCGCCGCCCTGGCCGTCTGCATGGTGGGCACGGGCCTGGCCATCTACCGGTCGGTGCCCGGCGACGTGTTCTACCCGCTCAAACGCGCCGCCGAGAACACCCTGCTCCAGTTGAGCACCGACGAGGCGGAGCGGGCCGACCGCAGCCTGCAGTCCGCCTCCACCCGCGCCGACGAGGTCGAGGAGCTGCTCGGCTCCGCCGCGCGGGACGAGAGCGCGCTGGTCGGCCAGGCCCTGGAGGCCATGGAGGACACCACCCGCTCCGCGGTCACCTCACTGACCCGGGTACGGCGCAGCGACAAGGAGGACGCCGCGGAGGTCACCGGGCACCTCCAGCGTTTCGTCCGCAAGCAGCGCAACCGGATCGAGGGCATGCTGCCCAAGATGGACGAGGAGAACCAGCGCCGGGCGAACGGGTACCTCAACTACATCGAAGGCCTGGCGCCGCCCGGATGACGGGCGGGTGAAACGTGGCCCTCCGGCCCGGCGTACACCGGTCGCGGCATCCCGCACCGGTTAGGCTGAGGTGTTATGAAGCGGCTGATACGACGGCGGAGTGCGGCTGAGCGGGCCGGGGAGGTGGCGGCCGCGGCGGCCGTCGCGCTGCCGATGGCCGAACCCGACCCGACCGCCGCCGCTTTCTTCGACGTCGACAACACCATGATGCGCGGCGCCTCGATCTACCACTTCGCCCGCGGTCTGGCCTCCCGGGGCCTGTTCACCACGCGCGACCTGCTCAGGTTCGCGCTCGGCCAGGCGGTGTTCCGCGTCCGCGGCGACGAGAACCCCGAGCACATCGCCGAGGCCAGGGAGACCGCGCTGGCCTTCGTGGCGGGCAGCCGGGTGGAGGACATCGTCCGCCTCGGCGAGGAGATCTACGACGAGTCCATGGCCGACCGCATCTGGCCCGGCACCCGCGCCCTCGCCCAGAGCCATCTGGACGCCGGCCAGCGCGTCTGGCTGGTCACCGCCACCCCGATCGAGCTCGCCCGGGTGATCGCCCAGCGGCTCGGCCTCACCGGCGCCCTCGGGACCGTCTCCGAGACGGTGGACGGCGTCTACACCGGCCGCCTGGTCGGCGACCTGCTCCACGGCCCCGCCAAGGCGGAGGCCGTACGGGCGCTGGCCCGCAGGGAGGGCCTCGACCTGGACCGCTGCTTCGCCTACAGCGACTCGGCCAACGACCTGCCGCTGCTCTCCCTGGTCGGCCAGCCCGTGGCGATCAACCCCGACTCCGAGCTGCGTGACCACGCCCGGGAGAACAAGTGGGAGATCAAGGACTTCCGCACCGGCCGTAAGGCCACGATGGTCGGCCTGCCGATCGCGGCCGGGGCCGGGGCCGTGGCGGGCGGCGTCGCCGCCGCCATCGCCCTGCGCCGTCACTACCGCTCGGTCTGACCCACGCGGCCCGCCCGGCCCACGCGCCCTGAACCGTGCGATCCGGCCTGACCCGTGCAGCCCACACGCCCTGACGCGCGTGATCCGGCCCGACCCGTGCGGTCCCGCATCCGCCCTGCCGGCCCGTTACCGTCCCGCCGCGCGTTCCAGAGCCCGGTCGAAGAGCCCGGCCAGGGCCGCGTTCACCGTCCCGGCGCGCTCCAGGCCGATCATGTGACCGGCGCCGGGCACGATCTGCAGCCGGGCGCCGGGCACGGCCTCGGCGATGCGGTGGCTGTGGACCTTCGGCGTCAGGCGGTCGCGCGCGCCGACCATGACGAGGGTCTCCACCGAGCCGAGCGCGGCCAGTGCCCTGTGCTTGTCGTGGACCCGGAAGTCGTTGAAGAACCCGACCATGACCTCGGTCGGCGTGGAGGCGGCCATCTCGTTGACGAACCGCACATGCTCCCGGCGCGCGCCGGGGCCGAAGGCGACGTAGCGGGTCACCGGCAGGTTGGTGCGCGTCTTGAGCGCGACGTTGCGGTCGACGAGGGCCGCGCGGGCGTGCAGGCGCTCGAACACGATCGGGGTGACGACCGGGGCGAGCCTGCCGACCGGGCCGGGGAGCCCGAACGTGCTCTCTCCCAGCCGCCCCGACGACGTGCTGAGCAGCGCCGCCCCCACCACCCGGGAGGCCAGCAGTCCCGGGTGGCGCTCGGCGAAGGCCATGATCGTCATTCCGCCCATGGAGTGCCCGACCAGCACCACCGGGAGCCCCTCCGGCACGGCCTCGGTGATCACCGCGGCCAGGTCGTCGCCGAGCCGGTCGATCGTGCAGGCGTCGAACGCCCCCGCCGAGGAGCCGCCGTGTCCCCGCTGGTCGTAGAAGACGAGGGTGGCCCGGCCGGCGAAGGCCTCCCGCTGGAAGTGCCAGCAGTGCCGGTTCATCGTCCAGCCGTGCGCGAAGACCACCGCGAACTTCGCGTCCTCCGCCTCCTCGACGTCCACCGCGAGCTGGACGCCGTCGTCGACGGTGACCGTGACCGGCCGTCCCCGGTGCCCGCCGAGGGCCGCGCCCGCCTGCCCGCCCCTGCGCCGCCCGGCGATCCCCAGGGCCACCCCCACGGCCAGTCCGGCGAGTGCGGCCTTCGTCGCGGTACGGCGTGCGGCCATGGCTCCTCCCAATGTTCGGAAGCTCGATGCTGAGCACACGATATCGGGCAAAAGCCCCATCTGTTAGACGTCATGCCTAATAAAAATCGCCGCCGGTTCACCTCCCGGACACACGGAAACGCTCCAGGAGCGGCCGCGGGCACGGCCGGGGGACGGAGAGGGCGGCGCAGGGGGCTGCAGGGGCCCGGGGATCAGAAGAAGGGCGGGAACGCGTGGCCCCGCCGGAGCCGGAGCTCGTCCAGCTGCTGCTGGATGACCTCGCGCACGTGGTCGGTGAGGTTGAAGACCAGCATCGGGTCGTCCGCGTCGGCCGGATCGTACTCGTCCGTGCGGATGGGCTCACCGAAGCCGATCATCCACTTGGACGGGAGCGGGACCAGCCCCAGCGGGCCGAGCCACGGGAACAGCGGGGTGACCGGCAGGTACGGCAGGCCGAGCGCCCTGGCGAGGAGGCGCAGGTCGCCGATCTTCGGGTAGATCTCCTCGGCCCCCACGATCGCGCAGGGCACGATCGGGACCCCGGCCCTGATCGCCGAGGCGACGAACCCGCCCCGGCCGAAACGCTGCAGCCGGTACCGCTCGGAGAACGGCTTGCCGACGCCCTTGAAGCCCTCGGGGAAGACCCCCACCAGCTCGCCCTTGCGCAGGAGCCGGTCGGCGTCCTGGCGGCAGGCCAGGGTGTGGCCTGTCTTGCGGGACAGGTGACCGAGGAGCGGGAGCTGGTAGACCAGGTCCGCGCCGAGCAGCCGGACCGGCCGCCGGTCGGGGTGGTCGTCGTGCAGGGCGACCTGGAGCATGAGCGCGTCGACCGGGATGGTGCCCGAGTGGTTGGCCACGATCAGGGCCCCGCAGTCGCCTGGAACGTTCTCGATGCCGACCGTCTCGACCCGGAACCAGTGGCGGTAGAGCGGGCGGATCAGCTCCAGCAGCACCTTGTCGGTCAACTCGGGATCGAAGCCGAACTCGTCGACCTCGTACTGCCCGGTGAGGCGGCGGCGCAGGAACGCCAGGAAGGCGGCCAGGCGGTCGTCGTCGCGGCCGTCCCCGGTCCAGGGGTCACCGTGTCCCTCACCGTGTCCCTCATCGCGGCCCTGGCCGGGGGTGCCACCGGAGGTCCCGCCCGGGGCCCCATCTGGGGGCCCGCCGGGGGTGTCCGTCCCGTCGCCGCCGGAGCCCGCCGGCCCGTGCCCGGCACGGGCCCGGGAGATCGGGATCACCTGCGCCTCGTGGGGTTCTCCGGCCCGGCCCGCCCTCGCGCTCATCTCACCACCATATGAGAGAGGGCGTCCACCACGGCGCCGGGCAGCCCGCCGAGCGGGCCCTTGGCGCGGAGGAAGTCCTCGAAGGCCGCGCCCGTGGAGAACTTGGGCTTCCAGCCCAGGGCCGCGGCCAGCCGGGTGGTGTCCACCACGCGGCCGTGGCACATGAGCCGGAGCTGCTCCGGAGAGAAGTTCACCAGTCCAGCGCTCCGGGCGACCTCGCCCAGCAGCTGGAAGGCCGGGGAGGGGACCGGCACCGGGAGCAGACCGGCCCGCCGCAGGCACTGCGAGAGCAGGAGCACCCCGTCCCCGGCCACGTTGAACGTCCCGGGGTGGTCCTCCATGGCCGTCCGGCGCAGCACCTCGACCGCGTCGTCCTCGTGGACGAACTGCAGCCGGGGGTCGAAGCCGAGCACCGTCGGCAGCACCGGTTGGGAGAAGTAGCGGGTCAACGGCGAGTCGACGCCCGGGCCCATGAAGTTGGCGAACCGGAGCGTCGACACGGTCACGTCACGGCGCCGCCGGGCGAAGCCGCGGACGTACCCCTCGACCTCGGCGGCGTCCTTGGCGTATCCGTGGCCGGGAGGCTCGGCGGGCTCGGCGTCCTCGGTGAAGACGGCCGGGTCCCGGGGGGACGAGCCGTACACGGCGGTGGTCGAGCGCACGACGACGCGGCGGACCGTCGCGGACCGCTGGCAGGCACCGAGCAGCTGCATGGTGCCGATGACGTTGTGCTCCTTCATCAGGGCACGGCCGCCGCTCCTCGGGGGAACGCTCACCAGGCCCACGTGGACCACGGTGTCGATGTCGGCGGCCGCGATCACCCTGGCGATGTCGGGGCTGCGCAGGTCGACCCGGACGAACTCCGTCCTGCCGAGTGGTACGCCGCCATCACGTGAGAGCGAGGGCGGCGGCACCGTGTCCACTCCGATGACCCGGCCGATGTCCGGGTCGGCAGCGAGAACGCTCGCCACCCGGGCGCCGATGTGGCGCGAGACCCCGGTGACGAGCACGGTGTGGGTCATCGACGCCTCGCAGGTCCGCGTTGCTACTTCTTGTTGCGCCGCTGGATGCGGGTCTTCTTCAGAAGCTTGCGATGCTTCTTCTTCGCCATGCGCTTACGGCGCTTCTTGATCACAGAGCCCACGGGACCCCCAGTAGCTGGTAGCCGAGATTTCAAACCGGTGCGCGATCGCACACCGGGTCAACAGACTACCGGCGATCCGCGGTGGATCGCCCGCAGGCCCCGGGGTCCCGGGCACTCGAACTCACGGCGCGACGGGCGCGCCGCTACCTCGGCGAGGCGCGGGCCCGCCCGCCGCCGGCCTCATCCGCCGGGAACGGGCCCGTGGTCGCTTCAACCCGCCTCGATGTACGCGTCCTTGAGATAGTCGTGAACCGCCTGCTCCGGCACTCTGAAGGACCGGCCGACCCGGATGGCCGGCAACTCCCCAGAGTGGACCAGTCGGTACACGGTCATCTTGGACACCCTCATGACCGTGGCCACCTCCGCCACGGTCAGGAACTTCACCTCACTGAGAGGTCTTTCGCCTGCACCCATCGGACGCCTCTTCCGCACGTGTTTCCGGGTTATCCCCACTGGTGCCATCGCTCACGCACGTCTACTGCCGTCAGCGTAAGTCGGGACTCCGAACACGCAAACCCCCTAGTTTCCCAGTGTCGGTAGCCCAATGTCAGCGGAACAGAGAAACTTGCTGGCCAGCGGCCGGTCCGCCCCCCTCGCCAAGATCTTGGAACGGGCCAGCCTTCTCTCATAAGAGTCGCCCACAAAGCCCAAAAAGTTGGCAAAGGGGCGGCGAGCCGCCCGGAATGCAGGCGTGAAAAGCCAGTATAGGGACGGCCGCATCCATGCCACCCCCGCCTCAGAGAGCGCTCGTGACCCTCTCGACGAGGTGCCGGGTCAGCGGAGCGTAATGGCGCGGCAACACGTTGTCGTCGAGCGGTACGGTGACCGCGATCTTGCCCTCCGCCTCGCCCACGAAGAGGGCGGGGTCGTTGCTGTCGGCGAAACCCACGGTGAGGATGCCCGCCTCCCCCGCGGCTCCCGCCCAGCCGTGGTCGGCGATCACCAGGTCCGGGCGGTCCTCCCCGAGCTCGGCGAGCATGGCCTCCATCGGGGCCGGGTCGTGGGTGTGGACGAAGGCGCCGCGGTCGTCCAGCATGGCGACGTCGTCGAGATAGCGGATCTTGCGTCTGCGCCCGAAGCCGGAGCCCACGTAGGACCAGTCCTCGGCGGGGGTCAGCAGGTGCGCCCCGCACTCGCGCGCCAGCCTGGCCAGCGCCAGGTGGACGGTGAGCAGCCCCGTGGGGTGGCCGGTCGCCACCAGGATCCGCGGACCGCCGGTCGCGAGCACTCCGGCGATCACGTCGCCCATCTCCTCGACGGCGGCGAGCGTGCGCTCCGGATCGATGGTGTCGGCGCCCTCGCGGTGCGCCGGATCGGCCACGACGCCGGCGGACTTGGCCATCAGCTCCAGCACGTCCCGGTAGGTCCAGCCCTCGTCGAAGGTCAGCCCGAACAGGTGGTACGGGTCCCGGTTGGCCAGGGAGCGGTAGTGGTCGAGGTTGTTCTCCCGGCTGGTCGCCACGTCGCCGGCGATCCGGGTGCGGACCAGGTGGTCGAGGAGCTCGGCACGGGACATGCGGGGGACGGCCCCGCCGGAGGCGCCGCCGGGGGCATCGTGGAGGGCGCCGCGGGGGGCTCGATCGGGGGCCCCGCCGGGAGCCTCGCGGCGCGGGTGGTTCGGCTCGGGTGCTGCGGTCACGGGATCGGGTCCAGTCCGTGGAAGGGGAACACGGCGTTCCTGGTCGCCAGGATCGCCCGGTCGACCGGGTCTGCTGGGTCATAACCGGTGGACAGGTCGGTGAATTCCGGCTTCCTGCCGTCCGTCATCCTCAGCGGCGGCGTCTCACCGGTCCGCTCCCGCACCAGCTGCCGCCACGCCGGCGGAGTGGCGGTGAACGGGTCCAGCGGGCGGCCGGACACCTCGGCCAGCAGGTGGGTCCAGGCCCTGGGCACCACCTGCACCAGCTCGTATCCCCCGCCGCCGGTCACGACCCACCGGCCGCCCGCGGTCTCGTGCGCCAGCTCGTGCAGGGCGGCGTAGGCGGCACGCTGCCCGTCCAGGCTGAGCATCAGGTGGGCCAGCGGGTCCAGCGCGTGGCTGTCGCAGCCGTGCTGGGTGACGAGGACGTCGGGGGCGAACTCCCGCAGCAGCGGCGGCACCACCCCATGGAAGGCTCGCAGCCAGCCGCCGTCCCCGCAGCCGGCCGGGAGCGCCACGTTCACCGCGGTGCCCTCCGCCCCGCGCTCGTCGGGGAAGCCTGTGCCCGGGAAGAGCGTGCGGGGGCTCTCGTGGAGGCTGATGGTCAGCACCCGGGGGTCGTCGTAGAACAGGGCCTGGACCCCGTCCCCGTGGTGGACGTCCACGTCCACGTAGGCGACCCGGGAGGCGCCCTGCTCCAGCAGCCATGCGATGGCCACCGCCGGGTCGTTGTAGACGCAGAAGCCGCTGGCGGTGCCCGCCATCGCGTGGTGGAGCCCGCCCGCGACGTTCGCCGCGTGCTCGGCCTCGCCCGTCCAGACCGCGCGGGCCGCCGCGAGCGTGGCGCCGGCGATGAGCGCGGAGGCCTCGTGCACCCCGGCGAAGGCGGGGTTGTCCTCGGTGCCCAGCCCGGCGGAGCGGTCGGGCGCGCCGGTCTCCGAGACCCGCCTGACGGCCTCGATGTAGTCGCGCCGGTGGACCAGGGCCAGCTCGTCGTCCGTGGCGGGCGCGCAGCCGGCCAGCTCGACGGCGTCGAGCACGCCCAGCTCCCGGGCCAGCGCCATGGTGAGTTCGACCCGGACGGGCGCCATCGGGTGCCCGGGCCCGAAGTCGTAGGCGGTGAGCGCGTCCTCCCACACGACCCGCACCGACCGGCTCATCCGCACCCTCTCCTCGGCTCGTTCCTCGGGCGACGTCGGCGACGCCGACGATGTCGGCGATGTCGGCGATGATGTGGGCGACGTTACAGTACGGCCTCCGCCCCGTCGCTTCCCCGGGGCGGGCCGGACAGCGGGAACCGGCGACATGTCCGCTCTGTCGGCCATGCCGTACTCTGTCGTGCCATGCGCGTGGCGGGGGCACGGAAGGTCTGGCGGTTTCTCAGGCGTCCCCGGGTGGTCGACGGGCTGCTGGTCGCCCTGGTCCTCACGCTCGAGGTGAGCGCGGCCCTGGCCGTGATGTTCCCCTCCGGCCACCCCGACCGCGTCCTCGGCACCGCGGTCGTCGGCGCCGGGGCCCTCCCCCTGATCCTGCGGCGGAGCCACCCGGTCGCGGCCGTCCTCATCGTCCTCCCCGTGGACGCGCTGAACACCCTGCTCACCCTGAGCGAGCCCGGGACCCTGTCCAGCACGGTCGCCCTGTACAGCGTGGGCCGCCACGCGCCGGGCCGGCGGGCCTGGACCGCCGCCGGCGCCTCCGTGCCGCTGTACACGCTGCTGTACCTGACCGTGCTCTCCAAGGAGCCGGCCTACTTCATCGCCCCGGTGCTCTTCCCGCTCATCTTCACCGGCGTGGGCCAGTTCTTCCGGCTCAGGAGCGAGCTGCACGCGCGCCGCCGGCAGCAGGCGGCCGACGGCGCGGTGCGCGCCGAGCGCCGCCGCATCGCCCGCGAGCTGCACGACGTCGTGGCCCACCACATCACCACCATCAACGTGCTGGTCGGCGCCGGCCGTACGACCATGGCGAGCGACCCCGCGCGCGCCCAGGAGGCGCTCGTCACCGCCGAGCGCATGGGCCGCGAGGCGATGGCGGAGATGCGCCAGCTCCTGCACGTCCTGAGGCTGGAGGACGGCGACGAGTCCGACGACCACTCCGGGACCACCGCCGCCGCCCTCCCGGCCCTCGTCGAGCAGGCGCGCGCCTCGGGGCTCCCGGCCGAGCTGGAGGTGGCCGGGCACGCCGTCCCGCTGCCCGCGGCGGTGGACCACGCCGTCTACCGGATCGTGCAGGAGGCCCTCACCAACACGCGCAAGCACGCGGCCGGCGCCCGGGCGAGCGTCCGGCTCGCCTACCTCCCCGGAGCCGTCGAGGTGGAGGTCCTCGACGACGGCCTCGGCGGGCGGCCCGGGCAGGAGCGCAGCGGCGGCGGATTCGGGCTGGGCGGCATGGCCGAGCGGGTGGCGCTCTGCGGGGGACAGCTGCACACCGGCCCGCGCCCCTCGGGGGGCTTCCGGGTCCATGCCCGGATCCCGGCCTCGGCCGGACCGGATCCGGCATCACCGAAGGAGAGCAAGTGATCAGCGTGCTGCTGGTCGACGACCACGCCCTGGTGCGCACCGGGTTCCGCATGATCCTCGACGCCCAGCCCGACATGTCCGTCGTCGGCGAGGCCCCCGACGGGGCCGAGGCCGTACGGCTCAGCCTCGGCCTGCGCCCCGAGGTGGTGCTGATGGACGTGCACATGCCCGGCAAGGACGGCGTCGCGGCCACCCGGGAGATCAGCGAGGCCCTCCCGGGGACGCGGGTGCTGGGCCTGAGCACGTTCGACCTGGACGAGTACGTGATGGCGATGCTCCGCGCCGGGGCCTCGGGGTTCCTGCCCAAGGACATCTCGCCCGAGGACCTCGTGGCGGGGGTGCGGACCGTGCACCGGGGCGAGGCCGCCGTGGCGCCCCGGCTGCTGACCCGCCTGATCGGCACATTCGTCCGCGCCGACCGGCCCCGGCCGGCGCCCGTGCCCGCCCCCGACGGGCTCGGCTCCCTGACCGGGCGCGAGCGGGAGGTGCTCGCGCTCATCGCGCGCGGGCACTCCAACGACGAGATCGCCGGACGGCTGACCGTCTCACCGTCCACCGTGAAGAACCACGTCACCAGCCTCTTCGCCAAGATCGGCGCGCGCGACCGCGCCCAGGCGGTGATCGTCGCCTACGAGACGGGCCTGGTGGCCCCCGGGCGGTAGGGGCAGGGAGCCGGGGATAGGAGCAGGGTCCTACCCGGCGGCGGATGCCGTACCGCGCTCCCAGCACGCGAACCGTCCCGCGGCACGATGTTCCGCGGCCCGGCGGGCGGGAGGCTGTGAGCATGATTGACGTCAGATCGCTCACCAAGCGGTACGGATCGACCGTCGCCGTGGACGGCCTCTCCTTCGAGGTCCGGCGCGGCCAGGTGACCGGCTTCCTCGGCCCCAACGGCGCGGGCAAGTCGACCACCATGCGCATGATCCTCGGCCTGGACCGGCCGAGCGAGGGCACGGCCCTCATCGACGGCACGCCGTACGGCGAGCTCAGGAACCCCCTGCGCAAGGTCGGCGCGCTGCTGGACGCCAAGGCCGTCCACGGCGGGCGCAGCGCCCGCGACCACCTGCTCTGCCTGGCGCAGAGCAACGGCATCCCCGCCTCCCGGGTGGCGGAGGTGCTCGCCCTCACCGGGCTGACCGCGGTGGCGCGCCGCCGCGCCGGCGGCTTCTCGCTGGGCATGTCGCAGCGGCTGGGCATCGCCGCCGCCCTCCTCGGCGACCCGGAGATCCTGCTCTTCGACGAGCCGGTGAACGGGCTCGACCCCGAGGGCATCCTCTGGATCCGCACGCTGATGCGGGACCTGGCCGCCGAGGGCCGCGCGGTGTTCGTCTCCAGCCACCTGATGAGCGAGATGGCCCAGACCGCCGACCACCTGGTCGTCATCGGCCGGGGCCGGCTCATCGCCGACACCGGCGTGGACGAGTTCATCGGCCGCAGTTCCCAGGCGTACGTCCGGGTGCGCGCGCCGCGCCTGCCGGAGCTCGCGCGGGTGCTCGGCGGGAACGGGGGCCCGAACGGCGCGGGGACGCGGGTGGAGGTGTCGCTCCACGGCGACCACCTGCGGGTGACGGGCATGGGCGCCGAGGCGGTCGGCGAGGCCGCGGCGGGGGCCGGGCTCGCGCTGCACGAGCTGACGCCGGTCGCGCCGTCCCTGGAGGCGGCGTACATGGAACTGACCCAGGACAGCGCCGAGTACACGGGAGCGCGGGCATGACGGGCGTACTTCGATCGGAATGGACCAAGATCCGCTCGGTGCGGTCCACCATGTGGACGCTGCTGACGGCCGTGGCGCTGATGGTCGGGTTCGGAGTGCTGATCACCGCGACCTCCAGGGAACTGGGGGAAGACTCCATGCTCTCCGACGCCACCATGCTCAGCCTCTCCGGCTACGCGTTCGCCTCGCTGGCGATGGCCTCCCTCGGCGTCCTGGTCATCAGCGGCGAGTACCGCACCGGCATGATCCGCACCACCCTGCTCGCGGTCCCCGGCCGCCTGCGGATGCTGACCGCCAAGACCGCGGTCTTCACGGCGGTGGCCTTCACCGTCTCGCTGGCGGCGTCGTTCGCGGCGTTCCTCGCCGGGCAGGCGGTGCTCGGGGACAAGGGCGTCGCGCTCGGCGACCCCGGCGTGCTGCGGGCGGTCATCGGCTCCGCGCTGCTCATCACGGCGAGCGGGATCTTCGGCCTGGCGCTCGGCGCGCTGATCCGGCACACCCCCGGCGCGATCGTCTCGGCGGTCGCACTGATCTTCGTCCTGCCGCAGATGACCGCCATGCTGCCCGGCGAGTGGGGTGAGACGGTGCGCAAGCACTTCACCACCAACGCCGGCGACCAGATCGTCCGCGTCGAGGTCATGGAGGGGCAGCTCGGCCCCTGGACCGGCTTCGGGGTCTACTGCGCCTGGGTCGCGGTCACCCTGGTCGCCGCCGCGGTGCTGCTGCGGCGCCGGGACGCCTGACGGCGCGGGCGCCGTCCGCGGCCCCGTGCCCGCCCGAGACCCGCGCGCCCGAGGGCGCGGACGGAAACGGGGCCCCCGCCGGATCGGCGGGGGCCCCGTTCCGTACGGGCGGGCCTGCGGCGCGTCAGCCGGAGGCGAGCTGGCGGCCGCGGTCCCGGGCCGCCTCGATCGCGGCGAGGAAGGCCGCGCGGACGCTGTGGCGCTCCAGCTCGGCGATGGCCGCGATGGTGGTGCCGCCGGGCGAGGTGACGGCCTCGCGGAGGATGACCGGGTGCTCGCCCGAGTCGCGGAGCATGATGGCGGCGCCGACGATCGACTGGGTGACCATGTCGAGCGCGGCGGCCCGGGGCATGCCGAGCAGGATGCCGGCGTCGACCATCGCCTCGACCAGGTAGAAGAAGTAGGCGGGACCGCTGCCGGAGAGCGCGGTGGCGGCGTCCTGCTGGGACTCGGGGATGCGCAGCACCTTGCCGACCGGCCGGAGCATCTCCTCGGTGCGCCGCAGGTGCTCCTCGCCGGCGTGGCTTCCCGCGGAGATCACGCTCATCGCCTCGTCCACCAGCACCGGCGTGTTGGACATGACCCGGACCACCGGGACCTCGCCCTCGAGCCGGTCCTCCACGAACGAGGTCGTGATGCCCGCCGCCGCCGAGATCACCAGGGCGTCCGCCGGGACGTAGGGGGCGATCTCCGTCAGCAGCGCCGCCATGTCCTGCGGCTTGACCGCGAGGACGAGGGTGCCGGCGTTCTTGACGGCCTCGGGATTGGACAGCACCCGCACGCCGTACCGCTCCCGCAGCGCCTCGGCACGCTCCGCGCGCCGGGCGGTCGCGATCACGCCGTCCGGACTGGTCCCGGCGCGGAGCAGCCCGGACAGCAGCGCCTCGCCCATCTTCCCGGTTCCGAGAATCGCGATCATGCGGGTACACCTTGCTCTTGCATAGGGGGCGGTCGGGAATGACCAGCCTACGGGGTGCACCGGGGCGGGATCGCGGCGAGTCCGGCGCTCCCGCGCCCGGCGGGTTCCCGGGTGGACGGGCCGGGGAACCCGGTGGGACTCGGGGCGGGGCGCCGGCACCGGCGCCGGGACGCCGGACCGCCCGGACGTCGAGGCGTCGGGAGGCCGGGACGTCGAGGCGTCAGGACGCCAGGACGCCAGGACGTCAGGACGTCAGGACACGGTGAAGCTCCGGGAGACGCCCGTGAACGGGGTGATCCTGCCCAGCAGGTTCCGCCGGTCGCCGAAATGGACCACGCGGTAGGTGCCGGCCGGGGTGTCCGGGCCGATGTCCCAGGTGACGGTGGCCTTGGACGTTCCGGCGAGCGGGTTGAGACGGGTCCAGCGGAACCGCGTCGCCCAGTCGCCGTCGTCCAGGTGGCGCTCCCACCGGCCGTCGGCCAGGCGCTGCACCTCCAGGAAGGTCCCGTTGCGGTGCAGGTCGTTCTTCGGGTGCCCGGTGACGAACTCGGCCTCCACCCGCTCGCCGCGCCGGTAGGAGGCGGCGGGCTGGGCCAGCACCTGCCCGAACGAGGTGGACGGCGGCGCGCTGTCGAGCACCACGCCCGTCTGGAGGGTGAACTGCCGCTCCGACAGGTCGGGCGGGGCCTGGCCCGGATCGACCGGGGCGCCGTCCCGCATGGCCGCGGCGAGCTTGGCGAACTCCTGCTGGTAGGCGGGGAGGGTGTGCGGACCGTACAGCGTCGAGCCGCCCTCGTACTGCTGGAGCCTGTACTCCTCCGGCGTGGTCACGTACTGGCTGTAGGCGTTGGCGTAGCCCTGCAGCAGCACGTCCTCCAGCGGCACGCCCAGTTCCTCCGCGACCGTGCGCCGCACGCGCAGCCCGGCCACGATCGTGAACTCGGCGGGGCCCGCCACCAGGTGCAGCCGCCCGATCCTCATGATCTGCAGCGGCAGGATCCTCGGTGTCACCGGGACCGGCGCGGTGATCATGCCCGTCGGCACCAGGTTGGCCTTGGGCGCCTGGCAGGCCAGCAGCGACGCCGACGGCCGGACGTCGAGCGAGGCCAGAAGGGACCCGATGGGACCGGTCATGCCCTCCCGGAAGCCGGGGATGGCCGGGCCGTCCTCGGTGCTGCCGGCGATCGTGGACGCGCCGACCATGGCGGTGCAGGTGCGGCCCGGCTTCCCGTCCGGGGTGTACCTGCCGTCGACGGCGACGTTCTCCATGTCGACGAAGCGCAGCCGGGCGTCGACGCCGCCGGTGACCGGGATCGCGGCGCCGTCGTAGATCTCCTTCGCCCTGGCGAACTGGCGCTCGCCGATGATCCGGGTGTTGGCGAACTCGTCCTCGGTCGGCCCTGAGCCGGGCCTGAGGTTCAGGTTGGGCGACATGTCCCCGGCATTGGTGTTGGGGAAGGCCGCGACGAAGCCCGGCTCGTCGTCCAGGTAGCGCACGCCCGCGTGGTCGTGCTCCCACCGGTAGGCCGCGTACCCCTTGTTGTCGCCGCTGACGAGGGTGTTGGCGTTGGTCAGGGACGTGTTGTGGGTGGCGAACCAGCTGATCGCGCCCACGTCGGCGCCGCCCTGCCGCAGGCGCAGGACGGTCATCGCCGGGTCGATCGCGCCGGGGAAGGCCGCCCTGTCCCGTTCCGGGTTCCGCTCGAAGGCCGTGCGGGACCGGTTCACGCTGGCGTCGGTCAGCTCGCCCCTGCCCAGGGTGATGGTGCCGGGCCTCAGGTCGTCGTGGGCCTCGGCGATCGACTCCACGATGCCGTCGACGACCGCGCCGAAGGTCTTCTCCTGGAAGCCGAGGATCGCGAGGTTGTAGGCCAGGTGGTGGGAGAAGCCGCCCGGACCGGCGTGCGTGTGCGTCGCCGACAGCAGCACGTTCCGCTCGTCGTAGAGCCCGCCGTACCGCTGCTTCAGCTTGGCGACCACCGCCTGCCGGACCGCGTCGAAGATCATGCCGAGGTCGGCGTTGACGTAGGCGACCCGCCCACCGGTGGCCCGGTCGACCACGACGAAGGCCCGGGAGCGCTGGCGCTGGTGCAGCCCGGTGGCCTTCTGCTCGAAGCTGGAGTAGCCCATCATGCCGACCTCGGCGATCTCCCCGGTGACGTCGGAGACGCCCCGGCCGACCAGATAGGGCTCGGGCCCCGCCGGGGCCGTGCCGGCGTGCGCCGCCGCCGGCGGTGCGCCGGTGAGCGCCGCGGCGAGCGGTACGGCGAGCGCCGCGGCGAGCAGGACGGCCAGGGGACGGGTTCTGGAACGCGCGGACCGCATGCGGTCTCCCGGGGGGTGGTAACGGTCGGGGGGTGGACCGGCGGGGAGGGCGCCGGGACCGTCCGGAACCGGCCGAATCAGGGGTGCGGTGGAGCGCGGGTCCGCCGGTCGGCGTGCTCCACGGAGAAACATGAGTCCTGCTCATGCTGAACCGGGCGCACGACGCTGTCAAGACTTCCGGTAAGGGGACTGAACCGCCTCGCCTCCGGGTCCGTCCTAGGGATATGCGTAGGCTCACGATTCCGCTGCTGACGGGAACCCTGCTCCTGGCCGCGGGCTGCGGCACCGAGACCGGGACCGGCCCTGCCACGGCCGGATCCCCGGCCCGGGACACGGCCTCCACCGCACCCTCCACCGCACCCTCGGCCGTGCCCTCGACCGTGACCGCCACCCTCCCCTCCCAGCCGGTGGCGAGCACCGTCGCCCCGAGGGACGAACCCACCAACCCGGCGCCGGCCGTGCCCTCCCGGGGGCCCAAGCCGGTCAAGGCCACCGGCGACACCGAGAACCCCCGCAAGGTCCGGTGGCTGACGGCCGAGCGGCACAAGAACGACCGGACCCTCCGGATCGTCTGGTGGTCCGGGGTCGAGCCCTGCACCGTGCTCGACCGGGTGACGGTGAAGGAGACCCGCCAGAAGGTGACCGTCACCCTCTGGGAGGGCCCCAGCCGGACGATGCAGAACGTCGCCTGCATCGAGATCGCCATCAAGAAGTCGACGACGGTCAAGCTCGCCAGGCCCCTCGGCAAGCGCAAGGTCGCCGACGGCGCCCGCTGACCCCGCCCCAGGGCGGTCCACCGGACCCGTCCGGCGAACACTCCCGGACTCCCGGCGGACGCCGCCGGGGAGGCCTCCGGGCCCCGGGGCGCGCACCCCGGGGCCCGGAGGCGCGCACCGCCGCGCCGTACGGCCTCGCGCCCGGACGCACCCGGAGCGGCCGGCCGCGCCCCGCCCCCGCCCCCACCCCGGCCCCGGCCCCGGCCCCGGCCCCGGCCCCGGCCCCGGGAGAACCCTGACATCTCCCTGATACGGGGAATGTCGGCACGCTCTTTTTGGTTGAGCCCCATAGACTCAAGTCGTTTGACAAACATCATGCGGTGTCCGACTATGAGTCAGACCGACTCAACTTTGACTACAAGGACGTACTCATGGCACGTGCGGTAGGTATCGACCTGGGGACGACCAACTCCGTCGTCTCGATCCTCGAGGGCGGTGAGCCCACCGTCATCGCCAACGCGCAGGGCTCGCGGACCACGCCGTCCGTGGTCGCGTTCGCGAAGAACGGCGAGGTCCTCGTCGGTGAGGTCGCCAAGCGGCAGGCCGTCACCAACGTGGACCGGACGATCCGTTCGGTCAAGCGCGAGATCGGCACCACCTGGTCCAAGGAGATCGACGGCAAGAAGTTCTCGCCGCAGCAGATCAGCGCCTTCGTCCTGCAGAAGCTCAAGCAGGACGCCGAGGCCTACCTGGGCGAGAAGATCACCGACGCCGTGATCACCGTCCCGGCGTACTTCAACGACGCCCAGCGCCAGGCCACCAAGGAGGCCGGCACCATCGCCGGGCTCAACGTCCTGCGCATCATCAACGAGCCGACGGCCGCGGCCCTCGCCTACGGCCTCGACAAGGACGAGGACCAGACGATCCTGGTCTTCGACCTCGGCGGCGGCACCTTCGACGTGTCCCTGCTGGACGTCGGCCAGGAGGACGGCCACGGCTTCGTCGAGGTCAAGGCCACCAGCGGCGACAACCACCTCGGCGGTGACGACTGGGACCAGCGCGTCGTCGACGAGCTGGTCAACCGGTTCAAGAACGCCCACGGCGTCGACCTGTCCAAGGACAAGATGGCCCTCCAGCGGCTGCGCGAGGCGGCGGAGAAGGCCAAGATCGAGCTGTCCAGCCAGTCCGAGACGAGCATCAACCTGCCCTACATCACGGCCTCCGCCGAGGGCCCGCTCCACCTGGACGAGAAGCTCACCCGCGCCGAGTTCCAGCGGCTCACCGCCGACCTGCTCGAGCGCTGCAAGGGCCCGTTCCACCAGGTCATCAAGGACGCCGGCATCAAGGTCTCCGACATCGCGCACGTGGTGCTCGTCGGCGGCTCGACCCGCATGCCCGCCGTCACCGAGCTCGTCAAGGAGCTGACCGGCGGCAAGGAGCCCAACAAGGGCGTGAACCCGGACGAGGTCGTCGCCATCGGCGCCGCCCTGCAGGCCGGCGTGCTCAAGGGCGAGGTCAAGGACGTCCTGCTGCTCGACGTGACCCCGCTCTCCCTGGGCATCGAGACCAAGGGCGGCATCTTCACCAAGATCATTGAGCGCAACACCACGATCCCGACCAAGCGCTCGGAGGTCTTCACCACGGCCGAGGACAACCAGCCGTCGGTGCAGATCCAGGTCTACCAGGGCGAGCGCGAGATCGCGGCCTACAACAAGAAGCTGGCCACCTTCGAGCTGACCGGCATCGCCCCGGCGCCGCGCGGCATCCCGCAGATCGAGGTCACCTTCGACATCGACGCCAACGGCATCGTCAACGTCTCCGCCAAGGACCTCGGCACCGGCAAGGAGCAGACGATGACCATCACCGGCGGCTCCGCCCTGCCGAAGGACGACATCGAGCGCATGATGCGCGAGGCCGAGTCCTACGCGGAGGAGGACAAGCGCCGCCGCGAGGAGGCTGAGACGCGCAACAACGCCGACTCGCTCGTCTACCAGACGGAGAAGTTCCTCAGCGACAACTCCGACAAGGTGCCGGACGACGTCAAGACCGAGGTCAACGACGCCGTCGCCGAGGTGAAGAAGGCGCTGGAGGGCACCGACACGACCGCCATCCGCACCGCCGCGGAGAAGCTCGCCACGGTCAGCCAGAAGATGGGTTCGGCGATCTACGCCCAGGCCCAGGGAGCCGGGGCCCAGCCCGGCGCCGCCGGCGCCGAGGGTGCGGCCGGCGACCAGCGGGCCGACGAGGACGTGGTCGAGGCGGAGATCGTGGACGACGAGCCGAAGCGCGAGAACGACGCGAAGTGACGGCAGGCGAGCCGAGGGGAGCACGACCGTGAACACGCGTGAGAACGGTTCCGGGGAGGAGCCCGTGATCCGCGACAACCGGAAGATCGATCCTGAGACCGGGCAGCCCCGTGAGAACGGCGAGGCGGGCAAGGGCAGGGCGCAGGGCGCGGAGGCCGGGCAGGCCGCCGGCGCGCCGGAGAGCGGCCGGGATGAGAGGCCCGCCGGCTCCGGCGCCGACCCCGCCGCCGTCCAGCTGGCCACCCAGCTCGCCGAGCGCACGACGGACCTGCAGCGCCTGCAGGCGGAGTACTCCAACTACCGCAAGCGGGTCGAGCGGGACCGCGCGCTGATCAAGGAGCAGGCCGTGGCCGGCGCGCTGGCCGAGCTGCTCCCGGTCCTCGACGACATCGGCCGGGCCCGTGACCACGGAGAGCTCACCGGGGGCTTCGCCAAGGTGGCCGAGGCGCTGGAGTCGGTCCTCGGCAAGCTGGGGCTCAGCCCCTTCGGCGCCAAGGGCGATCCGTTCGACCCGGAGGTGCACGAGGCGCTGATGCACAGCTACTCGGCCGACGTCACCGAGCCGACCTGCGTGGAGATCCTGCAGTCCGGTTACCGGATCGGCGAGCGTGTCCTGCGCCCCGCGCGGGTCGCGGTCGCCGAGCCCGGTGAGCCCGAGTCGAACGACGACTGATCCACCCCCTCTTGGAGAAGGAAGACAGATGAGCACCAAGGACTACCTGGAGAAGGACTACTACGCCGTCCTTGGTGTGCCCAAGTCCGCCACCGCCGAAGAGATCAAGAAGGCGTACCGGAAGCTGGCCAGGCAGTACCACCCGGACGCCAACCCCGGGGACTCCGGAACCTCGGAGAGCACGGCGAAGTTCAAGGAGGTCTCGGAGGCCTACGACGTCCTGTCCGACGCCAGGCGCCGCAAGGAGTACGACGAGGCGCGCACGCTGTTCGGATCGGGGCTCGGCGGTTTCCCGGGCGCCGGAGGGGCCACCCGTGGGGGCGGGTTCCCCTTCGACCTGGGCGACCTGTTCGGCGGCACCGCCCAGCAGCAGCAGGGCGCCGGAGAGCGCATCGGTGACCTGTTCGGCGGCCTGTTCGGCGGCCGGGGCGGTGCCACCCGCCCCGGCGGCACCACCAGGCGGCCGCGGCGCGGCCAGGACGTGGAGTCGGAGGTGACGCTCTCCTTCACCGAGGCGGCGGAGGGCACCACCGTCTCGCTCCGGCTCACCAGCTCCTCCTCCTGCACCGCGTGCGCCGGCACCGGGGCCAAGGCCGGAACCACCCCGCGGGTCTGCCCGACCTGCGAGGGCACCGGCGCGGCCAGCCGGAACCTGGGCAACTTCGCCTTCTCCGAGCCGTGCCGCGACTGCAAGGGCCGCGGCCTGCTGGTCGACGACCCGTGCCCGGTCTGCGACGGGAGCGGACGGGGCAAGAGCACCCGCACCATCCAGGCCCGTATCCCGGCCGGGGTCGGCGACGGCCAGCGCATCAAGCTCAAGGGCAAGGGCGCGCCGGGCGAGAACAGCGGCCCGGCCGGCGACCTGTACGTCCAGGTCCACGTCAAGCCGCACCAGGTCTTCGGCCGCTCCGGCGAGAACCTGACGGTCACCGTGCCGGTCACCTTCACCGAGGCGACCCTCGGCGCGGAGATCAAGGTGCCCACCCTCAAGGGCATGCCGGTCACCCTGCGCATCCCGCCGGGCACCCCGAACGGCCGCACCTTCCGGGTCCGCGGCCGCGGGGTCACCCGCAAGGACGGCACCAAGGGCGACCTGCTCGCCACGGTCGAGGTCCTGGTGCCGCAGAAGCTCGACGACAAGGCGCGCACCGCCCTGGAGCAGTTCCGCGACGCCACGGCCGGTGGTGACCCGCGTGCCGAGCTGATCCAACAGGCCAGAAGCGAGTAGCCATGGACGCCAACTACTTCGATCTGTCGGATGACACCCCTGTCTACGTGATCTCGGTGGCCGCCCAGCTGTCGGGTCTGCACCCGCAGACCCTGCGGCAGTACGACCGCCTCGGTCTGGTCAGGCCGGGCCGTACGGCGGGCCGCGGGCGGCTCTACTCCACCCGCGACATCCTGATGCTCCGCGAGGTCCAGCGGCTCTCCCAGGAGGAGGGCATCAACCTCGCGGGCATCAAGCGGATCCTGGAGTTGGAGAACGAGGTCGTGCGCCTGCGCGAGGAGAACCACCGCCTGCGCGCGGAGGTCGCGACGATCCGCGCCCTGATCCAGTACCAGCTGCCACCCGCCTGACACCCGCCTGACACCCGCAGCCACCACGACCGGGGGGACTGTTCCATGGACTACAAGCTGACGCAGAAGAGCCAGGAGGCGGTCTCCGCCGCCATCCGGCGCGCCGCCGCCGAGGGCAACCCCGAGGTCGCCCCGGTCCACCTGCTCTCGGCCCTGCTCGCCCAGACCGGCGGCACCGCCGCTCCCCTGCTGGAGGCCGTCGGAGCCGACGCCAAGCAGCTGCGCGCCGAGGCCGAGACGCGGCTGGAGTCCCTGCCCAAGGCGCAGGGCTCGACGGTCAGCGCCCCCAGCAGCTCCCGGCAGCTGCTCGCCGTGCTGCACACCGCGGCCGAGCGGGCCCGCCGCCTGGAGGACGAGTACGTCTCGACCGAGCACCTGCTGGTCGGCCTGGCCACCGACGGCGGCCCGGTCGCCGAGATGCTCCGGGAGCGCGGGGCCACCCCGGACGCGCTGCTCGACGCCTTCGAGAAGGTGCGCGGGCGCGCCAAGGTGACCAGTGAGAACCCCGAGGACACCTACCAGGCGCTGCAGAAGTACGGCGTCGACCTCACCGAGCGGGCCCGCGCCGGCAAGCTCGACCCGGTGATCGGGCGCGACACGGAGATCCGCCGGGTCGTGCAGGTGCTCAGCCGCCGCACCAAGAACAACCCGGTGCTCATCGGCGAGCCCGGCGTGGGCAAGACCGCGGTCGTGGAGGGCCTGGCCCAGCGGATCGTCGCCGGTGACGTGCCCTCCAGCCTCAAGGACAAGCGCCTGATCTCGCTCGACCTGAGCGCGATGGTCGCCGGCGCCAAGTTCCGGGGCGAGTTCGAGGAGCGCCTCAAGGCCGTGCTCAACGAGATCAAGGAGAGCGAGGGCCAGGTCGTCACCTTCATCGACGAGCTGCACACCATGGTCGGCGCCGGCGCGGCCGAGGGGGCCATGGACGCGGGCAACATGCTCAAGCCGATGCTGGCCCGCGGCGAGCTGCGGATGATCGGCGCGACCACGCTCGACGAGTACCGCGAGCGCATCGAGAAGGACCCCGCCCTGGAGCGCCGCTTCCAGCAGGTCTACGTGGGCGAGCCCTCCGTCGAGGACACGATCGCGATCCTGCGCGGTCTCAAGGGCCGCTACGAGGCCCACCACCAGGTCCAGATCTCCGACGGCGCGCTGGTCGCCGCCGCCGCGCTCTCCGACCGCTACATCACCTCCCGGTTCCTGCCGGACAAGGCGATCGACCTCATCGACGAGGCGGCCTCCCGGCTCCGCATGGAGATCGACTCCCGTCCCGTGGAGATCGACCAGCTCCAGCGGAACGTCGACCGGATGATGATGGAGGAGCTGGCGCTCGCCAAGGAGACCGACGAGAGCAGCCGGCAGCGGCTGGAGCGGCTCCGCGCCGAGCTGGCCGACCGCAAGGAGGAGCTCAACGCCCTGGTGGCCCGCTGGGAACGGGAGAAGGCCGGGCTCAACCGCGTCGGCGACCTGAAGAAGCAGCTCGACGAGGCCCGGAGCGCGGCCGAGCGCGCCCAGCGCGACGGCGACTTCGAGGCCGCCTCCCGGCTGATGTACGGCGAGGTGCCCCGGCTGGAGGCCGAGCTGGCCGAGGCGAGCACGGCGGCGGAGCCCGAGGACGCCATGGTCAAGGAGGAGGTCGGTCCGGACGACATCGCCGAGGTCATCTCGTCCTGGACGGGCATCCCGGCGGGCCGCCTGCTGGAGGGCGAGACCGCCAAGCTGCTCCGCATGGAGGAGGAGATCGGATCCCGGCTGATCGGCCAGCGCGACGCCGTGCGGGCCGTCTCCGACGCCGTGCGGCGGGCCCGCGCGGGCATCGCCGACCCCGACCGGCCGACCGGCGGCTTCCTGTTCCTCGGCCCCACCGGCGTCGGCAAGACCGAGCTGGCCAAGGCGCTGGCGGAGTTCCTCTTCGACGACGAGCGGGCCATGGTCCGCATCGACATGAGCGAGTACTCCGAGAAGCACAGCGTCGCCCGGCTCGTCGGCGCCCCGCCCGGTTACGTGGGCTACGAGGAGGGCGGCCAGCTCACCGAGGCGGTGCGGCGCCGGCCGTACACCGTGGTGCTGCTGGACGAGGTGGAGAAGGCCCACCCGGAGGTCTTCGACATCCTGCTCCAGGTCCTGGACGACGGGCGGCTCACCGACGGGCAGGGCCGTACGGTCGACTTCCGCAACACGATCCTGATCCTCACCTCCAATCTCGGTTCGCAGTTCCTGGTGGACCCGACGCTGGAGAACGGCGCCAAGCGCGAGGCCGTGATGAACACGGTCAGGGGCGCGTTCAAGCCGGAGTTCCTGAACCGGCTCGACGACGTGATCCTGTTCGACGCGCTCGGCAGCGAGGAGCTGACCAAGATCGTCGACCTGCAGGTGGCGCACCTGGCCCGGCGGCTGGCCGACCGGCGGCTCACGCTCACCGTCTGCCCCGCCGCCCGCGACTGGCTGGCCCTGACCGGCTACGACCCCCTCTACGGCGCGCGCCCGCTGCGCCGGCTGGTCCAGTCGGCGATCGGTGACCAGCTCGCCCGCAAGGTGCTCTCCGGTGAGATCCAGGACGGCGACGAGGTGCTCGTGGACGTCGACCCGGACAAGGACTCCCTGACGGTCGGCACGGCGGCCCCGGCGGCTCCGGCGACCCCGTGAGCCGGTAAGGGATTTCCCATCATCGGGTCAAGCCCGCCTCCCGAAAGCCCCCCACTGTTACCTTCGGTAGTCAATCGACTATCAAGTGTCACAGGGGACCGCGAGGGGGCGGGGTGTCGCACGGCTTACGGAGCGTTCGGAGGGTCCTGGCGGCGCTGCTCGCGGCGGCCTGCGCCGGACCCCCGGCCGCTCCGGCGGCCGCCGCGGCCCCGGCGGTCTCTCGCACGGCCACGGGCCCGGCGGCCGCAGCGGCCCCCATGACCCCCGCGGCCCCCGGCACGGCGGTCTCCGGCACGGCGGTCTCCGGCACGGCGGCCCGGGCCGCCGCGGCCGATCCCTGCGAACGGCGTGGTCCCGCGGCGGGCGCGCCGAGCTCCCCCGGTTCCGGGAGCGCCCGATGCCGGTCGTCTCGGCCTCCGGTGGTCGGGCGGTGGGCCCCGGACTCCTCTGTGGCCGGGGCAGCGAGACCCCGGGGGCTCCAGGGACCTTCCGGAGACGGCCGGGGACGGCTCTCCGGAGCCCCCGTCCCGCTCACCTCCGCCGAGCTGCTCTCGCACGCCGCCGGTCTGCCCGGCCTCTCCCGCGCCTCCGCCGTCCTCAGCTTCGCCGACGTCGGCGGCGTGGCCGGGGCGCTCGGTTTCCCCGCCCTCCCCTTCGGTGTGCCGGGCTATCCCGGCCTGGTGTGGGTGGAGTTCGTGTACCCGGTGCCGGACCTGCCCGGCCTGCCGAGCATGCCGTCGCCCGTCGTCCGTCTCGTCGCCGTGCCCTCGGTGCCGCGCTCCGCGAACGCCTCCGGGGTGCTGTCGGACGGCACCGCGCTGGCGCTGCCCGCACCGCCCCCGCTGCCCCGCCGGGCCGGCGGGAGGATCGTACGGGGGAGCACACCCGCGGCCCCCGTCCGGGAGGGCGGGACCGCGCCGGCCGCCCCGCGGGCCGAGGGGACCCGGCCCGCTCCCGAGCGGAGGGAGCGGCCCAGGCTTCCGATCCTGGAGCGGATGCTGCCGGAGCTGCCGCTGGGCCGCACGCTGCCGTGACCCTGGCGGTGCCGGACCACCGGCGGGGCGGGGCGGCCGCGCCGGGGGACGTCCTGTCAGCGGGCGGCGTCGAGCAGCGCGTCCAGCTCGTCCTCCGGGAGCCCGAGGTCGACCCGGATCCGGTAGCGGACGCGCAGCAGCGCGGCGTGCTCCGCGCTGCCCGGCGCCGCGTCGGCGACACCCCGGGTGGCCCAGGCATGGGCCCTGAGCGGATCGCCGTACGCGGCGAGGGTCTCGGCGACGGTCAGCACCGTGGCCGGGGAGACGTCTCCGCCGGACTCGATCGCCTCGATCACCTGCCACGCCTCGTCCGGCCGGCCGAGCTCGAAGAGGGTGTCGGCGATCCCGGCCCGGGGGTCGGCTCCCGCGTCCCCGCCGTCGTCGGCGGCCCGCTGGAAGCAGTGGAGGGCGCGGGCGGGCCGCCCGGCCTGCCGCCACTCCTCCGCGGCGAGCACGAGGATCGCCGCCCGCGAGAGGTCGCCGGACACGTACGCCTCCGCCAGCTCCTCGAGCCGCCGGGCGAGGCTTTCGTGATCGTCCGCCATGAGTGCCTGTTCGAGCAGCCTGTCCAGCTGCCCACGTGTCACATGCGCCACAGCGCGAGCGTACCGAGCGCGGCTCTGTTCCGTCCGGCCAATGCACAGGTATGGGTTACGCAACTCCATGTGCACATTTGTTCACGGCGAGCTTTTATCCGTAGGAAGCGGGCATATCACGGACGCCTCCTGCTCCAGGAGCGGTGCCTTTCGAAGGGGGTGCGATGGGCATGTCCCGGCAGATGACCTTCACCCTGACATGCGCGGCGCTTCTCTCCGTGATCGTTCCCGGATGTGCCGGATATCTGTCGGCGAGGATGGAGGCCATGGACGCGGCGCAGCGCGAACTCGCCTCCATGGAGAACCGCCTGCGCGAGGCCGGTCTCTCCCCCCAGGCGCTCGCCGTCCCCTCCCGCCCCCTCTGCGGCGCCTCGGACCACTCCCCGCCGAGGACCCGGCGGGCACCGGCTCCCGTGGCCCTCGCTCCGGGAGCGGACCGGGACAGGGCGGAGGAGGCCGTCCGCGACCGCGGAGACGACCGGATACCGCGCGGCGCCCTGGAGCCGGGCGCGCCGCCGGGGGCGCCCGGCACGGAGGGCACGGCGCCGGGCACCGGGGACGCGCCGCCGGAGACGGCCGACGTCCTGGAGGACACCGCCCTGGAGGACACCACGGACCCTGCGGAGGACAGCGCGGAGGGCCCTGTGGAGGAGAGCTTGGGGGACGCGAGGGACGCGGAGGGCACAGGGGACGCGGGGGACTCCGCGGAGGACGCGGGGCGTTCGCACCCGGAGAGCTCGTACCCGGAGGAGGAGGGCGCCGATCCGGCGGCGGACTCCGACCCGCCGCCCGCCGCGGAGGAAGCCTGGCGCCCCGGCTTCCCGTACGGCCCGCCGCCGTGGCTTCCGGGGGTCGCACAGGCCCCGCAGATCTGGCCGCTGACCGTCCCGCACGTCCACGCGGGGCAGCTCCGTCCCTTCGGAGACCGGTCGCTCCTGTCCCCCTCCGCCCGGAGGCTCGGGCACGGGTGAGCGGGCGGGCCCGGTCCGGGTGAGGGCCGGGGCGCCTCTAGCGGACCGCCGCCCCGTCGGCGAACTGCCGGTTCAGATAGCCCCGGATCAGCCGCTTGGCCTCGGCGATGATCTCCGGGGCGCCGTCCGGGTCACGGCGGAAGGCCATCTTCAGGACCGCGTCCCCCGCCTCGACCGCCACGAGGATCGCCAGGTCCAGCTCCTCGCTGTCGGCCAGGCCGTACTCCTGCAGGAGCAGCCCGCGCAGCCGTCCGGCGATCACCGTGTTGTTCTCGGCCACCGGGTCGAGCATGTTGAGGTCGACCACGTCGCCGAAGTGGATGGAGCGGAAGCCGGGAACGGTCCGGTTCATCTCGACGTACTCGTCGATGATCGCGTCGACCGCGTCCCACCACCCCCCGTAGTCCTCCGCCAGGAAGCGCGCGCCGATCCGGGAGACGAACCTCTCCATGTGGCGGCGGGTCACCGCCTGGGCGATGGCCCGCTTGTCCGGGAAGAACTGGTACAGGGAACCGATCGCGACCCCCGCGCGCTCGGCGATCCGGGTGGTGCTCAGCGCCTCGTAACCGATCTCGTCCAGCAGCTCGGCGCACGCGTCGAGCATCCTTTCGACACGTCGCGCGCTACGCCGCTGGGTGGGCCGGCGCCGCAGTGGGACTTCACCGCAGTCATCGGCGGGCAGGATGGACGGCATCCCTCCATCTTGCCCGCCCCGCCCCCTTCCGGTCAGCAGCTACCGATCATTCGGCGGCCTGCCGCGGCCTGGCGGCCAGCCCGGTGCACCCGCGCAGCCCCTTCCAGTCGGTGATCGCCCGCTGCCGGGCGTTCCCGGTGAGCGGAACGGGCACGCCGCCCTGGATGGTCGCCGGGGTCCACTGGTCCTTGAGCACCTGGCGGCCGTTGATCGTCAGCGTGAGCACGCCCGTCCTGCCGGTCTCGGGTCCCCAGTTGTAGAAGACGAAGTTGCCCAGGCCGTAGTTGACGTAGGCGTTTCGCAGGTAGCCGCCGCCGAGCAGGATGTGCGCGTGGCCGCCCACGACCACGTCGGCCCCGGCCGCGACCAGCTTGGGCGCCAGGCTCCGCTGCGCCTCGTTGGGGCACTTCTGCAGTTCGGTGCCCCAGTGCAGGTGGACGATGACGGTGTCGGAGGTCTGCCGCGCCTTGCGCACCTCCCGGATGAGCCGGGCCTCGTTCTTGGCGGAGGCCAGCCCGCCCTTGCGGCCCTTCGCCGTCCAGGCGGTGATGAACTCCGAGTCCAGCACCTGGGTCGCCCCGATGACGGCCACCCGGTTGCCGTTGACGGTCGTCCGCCACGGACGGTACGCCTCGGCCTCGTTCGCGCCCACGCCCACCACGGGGAACTTCGCGCGCTTGACGGCGGCCAGCGAGTCGGCCAGCCCGCTCTCCATGTAGTCCATGCCGTGGTTGTTGGCCATGGACGCCACGTCCACCCCCGCCGCCTTCAGCGCGGTCAGCGCGCTGGCGGGGGCCCGGAAGGTGTACTGCTTGCCGGGGGCGGGGGTCCCGCCGGTGGTGATCGCGGTCTCGAGGTTCACCATGGCGATGTCCGCCTTGCGGAGCACCTTGGCGATCGGGCCCATCGCGGTGCGCGGGTTCGTGTTCAGCCTGGTCCGCAGGACGCCCTCGAAGTGCACGTCGCCGCCGAAGGAGATGGTGAACGGCCGGCGCTCGGGGGCGGGCGTGGGATCGGCCGAGGCGGCCGACCTCTCGGCGGGCTTCCCGGCGTCCGCGTCCGCGTCCGGGGCGGCCGACTCGGCCGCCGTGCAGGCCGCGGTGATCAGGACGGATACGGCGACGGCGGCGGCCGCTCCGAGGCGGCGGCGGGTGTAGGTGTTCATCGCCATCGAGGATGCCACTTCAGCCGCGATAAGTGGGACGGCTCGCCCTTCCGGAGGACTTCTCACCCGAACTTGAAGGAATTGACGTTCGGATTACTCGATTCCGGTCGCGACCTTGCGCGTGCGCAGGGAGGGCGTGCTGTGGAGTGCGCCGGACCGGCGTCCGCGAGGGATTCCGGCCGGGCGGCGCCCGGTCTCCCTCTCTCCCCTCAGCGCCCCTCACCGGGTACGGCCCGCGTCACCCCACGGACGCAGGCCGTACGGTTCGAGACAGACCGCCGGAAACAACTCGGACGGCGGCTTCCGGTCGTCACCGCAACCGGGAGGCCGTTCCTGCTACAGGTCGAATTCGCCGTCCTTGACGCCTCCGACGAACGCGTCCCACTCGCCTGGAGTGAAGACCAGGACCGGGCCCTGCGTGTCCTTGCTGTCACGGACGCCGACGCGTCCGCCCGGCAGCTGGGCGACCTCCACGCAGTTTCCGTTGGCCGCGCTGCGAACGCTCTTCCGCCAGACCGCACCCGAAAGATCAGCTTCGTACATGTCTCTATCTCCTTTACGGGAAACGCCCTCGGTTCCCGTTGGAGCAGCCGCTCAGACAGACCCTGAGACCACCTATCTCCAACGCTCTTCGATGATCTTCTCGATGAGTTCCCGAGAGCCGTCGACTCCATAAGCCTCCGACTGAAGGTGGCCGAAGGCGATCTCGTAGCCGTACACCATCTCCTCGTCCTCCACGAAGCGTGCGCTGTAGAGCGACTCCAGATACACGACGTCGTGGAATTCAGGGAACTTGAGATGGAAGAAGGAGCCGGTGTTCACCGGGTGCTCGCCGCCCAGAGGCAGGATCTGCACCCGTACGTTCGGCAGCCGTGACAGCTCGACCAGCCGTTCGAGCTGCCCGCGCATCACCGCCGCACCGCCGAACCGGCGCATCAGCACCGACTCGTCCATGACCACCCAGAGTCTGAGCGGGTCGGCGCTCCTGGTGATGAGGTCCTGCCGAGCCATACGGGCGTTCACCCGGCTGCGGAACTCTCCCGGCGGAATCCGAGTGATCGGCTGCGTGGCGCGAATGACCTCGCGCGCGTAGTCCTCGGTCTGCAGCAGGCCCGGCACCAGCTGGGGTTCCCAGTTCAGCGCCGAGACGGCCTCCGCCTCCAGCCCCAGCAGGGTGGTGTACTCCTGGGGCAGGGAGTCCGAATAGTCTTCCCACCAGCCCTTCCGGGCCGCGTCCCGATGAAGCTCCAGCAGCTCGCGCCGCCTGGCCTCATCGACTCCATACAGCTCGGCGAGGGCTTCGACGTCGCTCCTGCGCGGCATGGTCTTGGCATTCTCGATGCGACTGACCTTGGACGCCGACCATGCCAGTCGCATGGCGACGTCCTCACCGCTCAGGTCGGAGCCCTCCCGCAGTCGGCGCAACTCCTGGCCGAGCCTGCGCCGGCGAACGGTTGGACTGCCACGCTCGGGCACCGTCCGACCCCCTCACCGATATGGAGGTGTATCGCTACAGGACTGTTTAAGACCCCGCAATTCGGGGTCTCGGGCTCATCGTACACTGCAAGTTGCACGAGAGACTGCGGGTGTTATGCCCATGTTCTCGCCAGGAAACCTTGCCGCAAGCCTTCTCATGACAGAGGTTTGCCTGGAGAAGTTTCCGCCGGATCCTTAAAGAGGCGGGATGGTTTCCCGGGAACACCATTACCTTTCACCACTGCTTCGCCTCTCCGCCTCAGAGGTACCGCCGCCGGGATGACCCGGCCGCTTGGATGCAACTTGCACGCGGCCGTGCACGATGGATTGCACAAAAACTTCCCCGATATTTCCGGCGGCAGAGTATTGCAGCATTTGACACCCCGGGGGAGCATCTGGTTAAGGGAGGCTCCGCCGCCCGCAGAGCAGCGGCACCGCCTCACAGAGGGTCCTCGGTTCACGGGAGGCGGATGGTCGCGCGGCGGGGGGAAAGGGCGGGCGACGGCCGACGGTCGCACCCACGCATCAGACAAGCCCACGAGGCGGAAAACGCACCGGGCCGGCGGCCACCGGCCCGGATGCCGTCAGAAAAGAGCTCCACAACGAGACCACGAAAGGGAGCCTCCCATGCACTTCTACGTCATGGACGGGACACACGCAATCAAGACATGGCTCACCCGGATGATCGAGCGGGCCGACGACGAGCTCTGCATGGACCAGGACGAGTGGGCCTACCGGCTCGGCTGGACCGTGGAGAGGACGGGCTTCGGGGCCCGGCGCTACCGCAACCCCCTGTTCGACCTGCAGAAGGCCGAGCGCATCTACGCGGCCGGCGAGGTGGGCGCGAACGTCACCGCGCAGGCGGCATGACATGCGCAACGCCCGCAACGACCGCCACCGGCCACGGGAGGCCTCGTGGCCGGCGCGCAGGGCGCCCCTGGCGGTGCGGCTCTGGCGGTGGCGGACGGAGATCGTGATCACGGCCGTGGTCGGCGCCGCCGCGGCGCTGGTGGCCGCGGGGCTGCGCGAGGGCGAGTGGTGGCCGTTCCTCGTGCTCACCGGCACCGTCTGGTTCCCCGCCGCCACCCGAGCCGGGCGCGGGTGGACCACCACCCGCCTGCGCTGCCTGACCTCCCGTCACCGCATCCACAGGGTGTGCATGGAGACCCCTCTCCACACCCGGGAGGGCAGGTTGCCGCTGATCATGCGGATCACCCCCACCACCGCCGGGGAGAGGGTCGTGGTCATGATCAGGGCCGGGATCTGCGCGGAGGACTTCCGGGCGCACGCCGAGGAGATCGCGGCGGCCTGCTTCGCCCGGCGGGTCGGCGTCACCCGGCACCCCCGGTGGACGAACATGGTCGTCCTGGAGATCATCCGCCGGGAAGCGGACACCCCTCCGGGCCTCTCCCCGGAGTTCGAGCGCGTCTACGGCGAGTTGTCGCCCCCCTCCGAGAAGGGGGACGGCCGCCGGGCGGGGCGCACCCACGGGGAGGGGGACGACCCCCGGACGGACGGCCTGCCGCGGGCCGCGTGACCGGCCCGCGTGACCGGCCCGCGGAACGGGCTCCGCGGGGCTTCCCCTCACCCCGGGCACCGGGCCATGATGAGTTCATTCATCAAACCCAGGAGTGCCGATGCGAACCGCCCACCGGACCTGTCCCCTCTGCGAGGCCGTCTGCGGTCTGCGGCTGACCCTCGACGACACCGGGCACGTCACCTCGGTGAAGGGTGATCCGGACGACCCGTTCTCCCGGGGGTTCATCTGCCCCAAGGGGGCGAGCCTCGGCCGGCTCGACTCCGACCCCGACCGGCTCCGCACCCCGATGATCCGCACCGGCGGCACCTGGCGCGAGGCCGGCTGGGAGGAGGCCTTCCGCGCCGTCGAGCGGGGACTGACCGGCGTGATCGAGACCCACGGGCGCCAGGCCCTGGCCGTCTACCTCGGCAACCCCACCGCCCACACCATGGCCGGGGCCCTGTACGGCGCGCCGCTGATCCGCGCTCTCGGCACCCGCAACGTCTTCTCCGCCAGCACCGCCGACCAGATGCCCAAGCACGTCTCGTGCGGCCTGATGTTCGGCGACCCGATGGCCGTCCCGGTGCCCGACCTGGACCGCACCGACTATCTGCTGATGCTCGGCGCCAACCCGCTGGAGTCCAACGGCTCGCTCTGCACCGCCCCCGACTTCCCCGGCCGGCTCAAGGCGCTGCGCGCCCGGGGCGGCAGGCTCGTGGTCGTCGACCCCCGCCGGACCCGCACCGCCGCGCTCGCCGACGAGCACCTGTTCGTCCGGCCCGGCACCGACGCCTATCTGCTCTTCGGCATCGTCCACACGCTCCTCGCCGAGGACCTCACCTCGGTCGGCGTCGAGGCCGAGGGCCTGGCGGAGCTGCGCGCCCTGGCCGAGGACTTCGCCCCCAAGGTCGTGGCGGAGACCTGCGGGGTGCCCGCCGACGTCATCGTACGGCTCGCCCGCGAGCTGGCCGCCGCCCCCACCGCGGCCGTCTACGCCCGGATCGGCACCTGCACCGCGGAGTTCGGCACGCTCGCGCAGTGGCTGGTCGACGTGGTCAACGTGCTGACCGGGAACCTCGACCGGCCCGGCGGCGTGATGTTCGCCAAGGCCGCCACGGAGACCGGCCGCAGGCGCAAGCCGTACACCACGGGGCGCTGGCACAGCCGGGTGCGGGGCCTGCCGGAGGCGAACGGGGAGCTGCCGGTGGCCACCCTCGCCGACGAGATCGCGACCCCGGGCGACGGGCAGGTCCGGGCACTGGTCGCGGTGGCGGGCAACCCCGTGCTCTCGGCGCCGGACGGCCCCCGGCTGGAGAAGGCCCTGCGCGGCCTGGAGTTCATGGTCTGCGTCGACCCCTACCTGAACGAGACGACCCGGCACGCCGACGTCATCCTCCCGCCGCCGCCGGTGCTGCACTCGCCGCACTACGACTTCTCGCTGCTGGCGTTCGCGGTGCGGAACTACGCCCGGTTCTCCCCGCCGGTGCTGCCGCCGGAGCCCGGACGCCCCTCGGAGGCGGAGATCCTCGCCAGGCTCGCGATGATCGCCTCCGGGCAGGGCGCGGACGCCGACCCCGCCCTGCTCGACGAGATGATCCTCGACCAGATGCTCCGCAGGGCCGTCGAGACGCCCGGCTCGCCGGTCGAGGGCCGGGACGCGGCCGAGCTCCGCGCGGGCCTGGAGGGCGGCAGCGGAGCCGAGCTCCGGCTGGACGCCATGCTCAAGCTCGGTCCCTACGGGCTCTCCCTGGCCGAGCTGCGGGCCAACCCGCACGGGGTCGACCTCGGACCCCTCGAGCCCCGGCTCGGCGAGGTGCTGCGCACCGCCTCGGGCAAGGTGGAGCTGGCCCCGCCCCGGCTGGTCGAGGACGTCGACCGGCTCCGCGCGCGGCTGGCCGCGCCGGCGCCGGAGATGGTGCTGATCGGCCGGCGGCACCTGCGCTCCAACAACAGCTGGCTGCACAACGTGGAGCCGCTGGTCGGCGGGAGCAACCGGTGCACGCTGCAGGTCAATCCGGACGACGTGCGCAGGCTCGGCCTTGGCGGGCACGCCGTGGTCCGCAGCGCGGCCGGGGAGGTGACCGTGCCGGTGGAGCCGACCGACTCGATCATGCCCGGCGTGGTGAGCCTGCCGCACGGCTGGGGACACGCCGGCAGCACGCAGCGGGTCGCGGCCGAGCACGCCGGAGTGAGCGTGAACGCGCTGACGGACGCCTCGGCGGTCGACGCGCCCTCCGGGAACGCGGTGTTCAACGGGGTCCCGGTCACCGTCGTCCCCGCGTGACGCCGCGCGGGGTCCCACAGCGTGCCCGTGTGACGCCGCGCGGGGTCACACGGCGTGCCCGGGCACGCCCGATGCTCCCGGCGCCGCGCCGTGCCACGCCGCATGAGGCCGCATGAGGCCCCGCGACGGCCCGCGACGGCCCGCGACGGTCATGGCCCGGCGGGAAAGGGCCCGCCGGGCACACTAGGCTTGCGCCGTGACCACCCCTCCAGAACAGGATCGTCTGCACGCCCAGCTCACCTTCGCCATGGAGATCGACAAGCTCCGGCGCATAGTCCGCCGCAACACCCTGATGGACGGGTCGCGGCGGGAGAACGACGCCGAGCACTCCTGGTACGTCGGCATGTTGGCGATGGTCTTGGCCGAGCACGCCCCGCCGGGGACCGACCTGGACAAGGTCATCGCGATGCTGCTCGTCCACGACATCGTCGAGATCGACGCCGGCGACACCTTCATCTACGACTCCCAGGCCGTGGAGACCCAGCTGGAGATCGAGCGCAAGGCCGCCGACCGGATCTTCGGGCTGCTCCCCGAGGACCAGGCGGCGCGGCTGCGGGCGCTCTGGGACGAGTTCGAGGAGCGCAGGACCCCCGAGGCCAGGTTCGCCAAGGCACTGGACCGGATCGCGCCGATCCTGGCCAACCACCACAACGAGGGCGGCACCTGGTCGCTCTACAAGGTGACGGCGGATCAGGTACTGGAGAAGGTGAAGATCATCGAAGAGGGGTCGCCGACCCTGGGCGCCTACGCCACCGAGATCGTCGAGCTCTCCGTCCACCGGGGGCATTTGGCGCGTGCATAACGCGGTTCCCGGGTAGGTCCCTATGGGTCGAGAGGGGGCGATGGTGAAGGAATCAGTCCAGACCGGACGCCGAAGCTTCAGGAGCCTGGCATCGACGATCGACATCGTCGGTCCGATCGAGCGGTCGTCAAGGCTGGACCGGCCGATCCGCAGCCTGGCCAAGGCCGTGCGCCGCAGGATCGGCCCAGGACGCCTGCGCGACCTGCTGCACGGCGTGCCCACCGGAAAGCCCCTTCACCCTCCGCTCGTCACCTTCGTCGTGGGCTGCTGGGCCGCGACATCGGTGATCGACCTGACCCGGACCGGCTCCCGCGCCGCGCGGACCGTCCTCACCGCCGGACTCGGCGCCGCGCTCCCCGCGGTCGCCTCGGGCATCACGGACTGGTCGGTGATCCACCGCGAGCAGCAACGCGTCGGCTTCGTGCACGCGATCACCAACCTGACCGCCTTCGGCCTGTACGCCGGCTCGCTCGCGCTCCGGGTCGGCGGGTACGAGCGGGCCGGCCGGATGCTGTCGTACGCCGGGCTGGGCGCGGCGGGCCTGGGCGGCTTCCTCGGCGGCCACCTGTCCTACCGGCAGGCGGTCGGGGCCAACCACGCCGACTCGGTCACCCACCTGGTCCCGCTGGGCTGGTACGACCTGTGCCCCCTCAACGACCTGCCGAACGGCCGGCCGGTGGCCCGGCGACTGGGCTACATCGACCTGTTCGTGCTCCGGGTCGACGGCGAGGTCACCGTGCTCGCCGACCACTGCCCCCACCTGGCCGGGCCGCTGCACCAGGGCAGGCTGGTCGCCGAGGGCGGGGCCGCCTGCGTGACCTGCCCCTGGCACGGAAGCACCTTCCGGCTCTCGGACGGGGCCGTCGTGCACGGGCCCGCGACCGCGCCCGTACCGGCCTTCGACACCCGCATCCGCCGCGACGGCATGATCCAGGTCCGCCCCGCCCAGAGCTGACCCGGACGCCGGCGTCAGTGACGCCGACGTCAGTGACGTCGGCGCCGGTGACGCCGGCGTCAGTCGTCGGAGCCGCCGTCCGCGGGATGCTCGACCAGGGCGAGGACCCGGCTGGACATGAAGCGCGCGGTCCGCACCGCCGTACCGCTCCGGGTGACCTCGCTCACCTCGACCACGCCGCCGCGGCGGTTGGCGATCTCCACCCGGCGGCCCGCCCTGGTCGCGGCGACCTCGTACGTGCGCGAGGAGTCCCCCGCGTCGATGACGATCTCTACTCTGTCGCCCTTCATGCCGGATTCATACCCATACAGGGTAGGTTTTATCCGTACACCAGTTTGACAATGGCCGCGACGCCGACGCAGACGATGAACCCCCGGAGCACCGGGGCCGGGAGTTTCCGGCCCACCCGGGCGCCGAGATAGCCGCCGATCGTCGCGCCCACCGCGACCAGCCCCACCGCCCGCCAGTCGATCTCGGCCATGGGGAACAGGTCCAGCGCGTCGGCCGTGATGAACAGCGCCGCGGCGATCCCGTTCACCAGGAGCGAGAGCACGTTCTTGGCGGCGTTCACCCGCTGCAGCTCCTCGTCGAGGAAGATGCCGAGCAACCCGATGAGCAGCACGCCCTGGGCCGCGCCGAAGTAGCCGCCGTAGATCCCGGCTCCGAAGACGCCGAGCCAGAGCCAGGGGCCGCCGTGCGGGCGGGCGTGCTCGCGCCGGGCGTTCAGCCAGCCGCTGAGCCTCGGCTGGAGCACGACCAGCACGCACGCCAGGCCGATCAGGACCGAGACGATCGCGGTGAAGGTGCGCTCCGGCAGGGAGAGCAGGAGCACTCCGCCGATGAGGGAGCCGAGCAGCGAGCCGGTCCCCAGCCGGACCAGCCGGTCGCGCTGACCCTTCAGCTCCGCCCGGTAGCCGAGCGCCCCGGTCAGCGACCCGGGCACCAGCCCGATGTTGTTGGAGACGTTGGCCACCACCGGAGGCAGCCCCACCGCCACCATCGTGGGGAACGTGATCAGCGATCCGGAGCCGACGACGGCGTTGATGCCCCCGGCCCCGATCCCGGCCGCGAAGATCGCGGCCGCCTCCCACGGCGTCATGCGCGCCCTCCTCACTCGTACGGCTCGCGCCCGCTGACGGTGCACGGCACTCACCGCACCTTAGGAGGAGGACGGCCGTCACCGGGGAGCGGGGGTCTCCTTTCCCGTCCCGTCCGCTCCCTCCGCACCGGGCGCCCCACCGGCCGGGGCTCCGGCCGCGTCGGCGGCGTTCGCGAACAGGCCGCCCAGCCCCTCCAGCGCCCGGCCCATCTCCGAGGGGACGATCCAGAGCTTGTTGGCGTCGCCCTGGGCGATCTGCGGGAGCATCTGGAGGTACTGGTAGGCCAGGAGCCGCTGGTCGGGCTTGCCCTCATGGATGGCCCGGAAGACCATGGCGATCGCGTCGGCCTCGCCCTTGGCCCGCATCGCCCTCGCCTCGGCGTCGGCCTGGGCCCGCAGCACCGCGGCCTCGGCCTCACCTCGCGCCGCCAGGACCGCGGCCTGCTTCTGGCCCTCGGCCGTGAGGATGGCCGCCTGCTTCTGGCCCTCCGCGGTGAGCACCGCGGCGCGCTTGTCGCGGTCGGCGCGCATCTGCTTCTCCATCGAGTCCTGGATGGAGGCCGGGGGGTCGATCGCCTTGAGCTCGACCCGGTTGACCCGGATGCCCCACTTGCCGGTGGCCTCGTCGAGGACGCCGCGCAGCTCGCTGTTGATCTCCTCCCGGGAGGTCAGCGTGCGCTCCAGGTCCATGCCGCCGACCACGTTGCGCAGTGTGGTCACGGTGAGCTGCTCCACACCGACCAGGAAGTTGGCGATCTCGTAGGTGGCGGCCCGGGGGTCGACGACCTGGAAGTAGATGACCGTGTCGATGGAGACGACGAGGTTGTCGGAGGTGATGACCGGCTGCGGCGGGAAGGAGACGACCTGCTCGCGCAGGTCGATCGTCTCCTTGATCCGGTCGATGAACGGGACCACGAGGTTCAGCCCCGGCAGGAGGGTGCGGTGGTATCTCCCGAGCCGCTCCACGATGCCCGCCGTGGCCTGGGGCACGATGCGGACCGTCCGGAACAGGGCGAAGGCGGCGATGGCCACCACGACGAGGGCGGCGACAAGCGATGATCCCATTGGCCACTCCGGGCGGTCGAGTCAAATGGATCTCTCGTCACCTGGAATGGTATTTCGTTTCACTCCTCGCCAGTGGGCCGAGTCACATTTCGGTTCAGAACTGATGCGCCCGGGCGTACCACCGGCCGTCGAGGCCCCGCTCCAGGTTGAGCGGGAGGCCGAAGGTGCGCGAGAGGTTGTCGGCGGTCATCACGTGGTCGATCGGGCCCTGGGCGACCACCGAGCCGTGCCGGAGCAGCAGGGCGTGGGTGAAGCCGCTGGGCACCTCCTCCACGTGGTGGGTGACCAGCACCATCGTCGGCGCCTTCGGGTCGTGCGCCAGGGTCGACAGCCGGCGGACCAGGTCCTCCCTGCCGCCCAGGTCCAGCCCGGCGGCGGGCTCGTCCAGCAGGAGCAGCTCCGGGTCCGGCATCAGCGCCCGGGCGATCTGCACCCGCTTGCGCTCGCCCTCGGAGAGCGTGTTGAACCGGCGGCGGATCAGGTGGGCGCAACCGAGCTGGTCGATCAGCTCGACCGCCCGGGTGACGTCGTGCGAGTCGTACTCCTCCTTCCAGCGGCCGAGGATCGCGTAGGAGCCGGTGAGCACCAGGTCGATGACCTTCTCCTCCGGCGGCACCCGCTCCGCCAGCGCCGCGCTCGCCAGCCCGATGCGCGGGCGCAGGTCGAACACGTCGGTCTGGCCCAGCCGCTCGTCCAGGATCTCCACGACGCCCTCGGTCGGGAACAGCATGGCGCCGACCACCTGCAGCAACGTCGTCTTGCCTGCCCCGTTGGGACCGATGACGACCCACCGCTCGTCCTCGTGGACGGTCCATTCGATGTTCCGCAGCAGGACCGCCCCGTCCCTGCGGACGGTGACGTCCTGCAACCGAAGCACCTGACCGCCCATGCGCCACGCCTCCTTGATAATCGTTCGCTCAAAACCTATTGCAGGACGAGCGCATATCGTGGATCGGTGCACCCTGATTCACCGATCTCCGCCACGCTGGTCTGCTGGGGCAACGCCTGGCTCTCCGGGCGGACCGGTCTCGACGAGGCCGCCGACCGCGTGGAGCGGCAGGCCGGTCCCCAGCTCGCCGCCACCGCCGCCGGGGACGTCCCGCTCCGGAGGCTCCTCGCCGACCTGCGGGGCGAGGAGCTGTCGGCACTCCGCCTGGCCCTCCCCGTCGCGGGCGACCCGCTCGGGCTCACCGGACCGCCCCCCTTCAACTCCGCGGCCGTCGACGCCGGACAGGCGGCGATCGCCGTACTGCCCGGCCGGTGCCTGGGGCTGGTCCCGGCGCCGGACCGCCGCGGGTCATCGTACGCCGGGGTGCGCTGGAGCCTCTTCGAGGCCTCCCCCGCGGTCCCCGACCTGCCCTCCCTCGCCGAGGCCGAGCAGGCTCTGACCCTCACCATGCGCGCGGCCGCCGACGCCCTGCTCGGGGTGGAGGGCCCGGTCCAGGGCCGGCGCCCGGTCAGGGCCGACGACGAGGGCCTCGCCCCCGGCTATCCCGCCCGCGCCCACCGGGTCGCCGCCCTGGCCTCCCGGCTCGCCGCGGTGCTCCGGCTCGCCGACGACCGGGGTCTCACCTCGGGCCAGGTCGCCGTCCGGAGCCAGGCCCTGCGCGACCTCGACCGCGCGGTACGGCGTGCGCGCGTGGCCGCCCACCATGCCATCACCGAGCTCGTCTGACCACGCGCAGGAGCACCCGCCGCCCCGTCCCCCCGACCGGGCCGTACGGCCGGGGCGGCAGGGGCGCCGTGGAGGGCGGGTCGGGGGCGGGCCAGGGGGCGGGTCAGATGGCGAAGGCCTCGGCGAAGCGCTCCAGCAGCACGGGGTCGCCCTGGATCCGCACGGCACCGGTGGCGACGGCCTCCCGCGGAGTGATCTCCCCCGCCATCAGGGCCTTGATCGCCATGCCGGTCTCGATGACCAGGTCCGCGTCCGGCAGCGGGCCCTCGCCGGCGCTCAGCCCGCCGTCGGCGACGCACACGTGGAAGACGACCTCGCCCATGCGCACCTCGTAGCGGGCGTTCAGACCGGTGGCCGCCGCGGGACAGAAGGTGTTGCGCATCGCCAGGACCATCGAGGCCGGCGTGACGACCTCTCCGGGGCGGGGCTCGCCCAGCGACCGGGCACCCCACCGGCTCAGGTGCATGACGGCCTCCTCAAGGTCGCGGCCGTAGTCGGTCAGCTCGTAGACCACCGAGCCGTCGGGGCGGGGCAGGACGCGGCGGTGCACCACGCCGGCGGCCTCCATCTCCTTCAGCCGGGCCGACAGGATGTTGGTCGGAATCCTCGGCAGCCCGTTGCGCAGGTCGGTGTAACGCCGGGGGCCGACCAGGAGATCCCGGATGATGAGCAGCGCCCAGCGCTCGCCGACGATCTCCACCGCGCGGGCGAGCCCGCAGTACTGTCCGAACTCACGCTTCGCCATGCTTCGAATTTTATGCCATACATCAGTTGACATAGCTAGCTTGTTTTTAGCAAGCTTGCTTCAGCGAGACGGCGGGACGGCAGTCCCGGTGAATCCCTGACGACGCAGAAGGCGAGAGCCGCCTCCGGCGGCGCCGTCTCCAGCCCTCTCGAAAGGACGCACTCATGCGCAAACTCAAGCTCCAGGTCCAGACCACCGTCGACGGCTACATGGGCGGCCCCGGCGGCGAGATGGACTGGATGCACTTCCCCTGGAGCGACGACCTCAACGCCTACCTCGACGCGCTGACCAAACCGGTCGACACCATCGTGCTGGGCCGCAAGCTCGCCGAGGGCTTCATCCCCGCCTGGGAGGCCGGCCCCGAGGGCGAGCCCCAGGAGACCATCGACTGGATGAACGACACCCCCAAGATCGTCGTCTCCGGCTCCCTCACCGAGTCGCCCTGGAAGAACGCCACCGTCGTCGGCGGCGACCTCGCCACGGCCATCGGCGAGCTCAAGGCCCGGCCCGGGGGCGACATCATCACCTACGGCGGCTCCACCCTCGCGCGGAACCTCATCGCCGCCGGCTTGGTCGACGAGCTCCACCTCATCGTCAACCCGACCGCGATCGGCACCGGGCTGCCCGTCTTCCCCGCCACCGGCGACGTCCAGCGCTTCCGGCTCGCGGGCACTCAGCCGTTCGAGTGCGGCATCACCGCGCTCTGCTACGCGCCGGCCCACTCCTGACCCCGCCCGCTGACGCGGAGGGCGGAGACCGGCCGGCACGGCCGCAGCATCCCGCCCGTGTCAGCGCGGCCGAAGGCACACGAAGGCATCTGCCGAGCAAGCCCGCAGCAGGCCCGGCACCGAACCGAGAGGCAGAATCCATGCGCAAGCTCATCGAGTCGACCTTCGTGACGCTGGACGGCGTCATCGAGTCACCGGAGAAGTGGGGCTCACCGTACTGGGACGAGGAGCACTCGGCATACGGTGACGCGCTGTTCTCCTCCTGCGACGCCCTCCTGCTGGGACGCGTGACCTATGAGGCGTTCGCGCAGGTGTGGCCGAAGATGGAGGCGGCCGGGGACACCGACGCCGCCCGGATGAACGCCCTGCCCAAGTACGTCGCCTCCCGGACCCTGACGGAGACCACCTGGAACGCCACCCTCCTGGAGGGCGACGTCGCCAAGGAGGTCGCCAGGATCAAGGAACTGCCCGGGCAGAACATCCTGAAGTACGGCACCGGCGAGCTCGACCACACGCTCCTGGAGCACAAACTGGTGGACGAGTACCACTTCTGGACGTTCCCCGTCGTCGCCGGAGGCGGCCGGCGCCTCTTCGACGGGATCGACACGACCCATCTGAGGCTGGTGCGCTCCACGCCGTTCGCCTCGGGCCTCGTCGTGCTCGTCTACGAGCCCAAGCCCTAGACCGGGCCACCGCCCAGCCACCGCACGACGGCCGGGCGGCGTTCGCCCACGTCCTCACTCTCAGGCCAGGCCGTGCCGGACCGCGTAGAGCGCGGCCTGGGTCCTGTCCTGCACGCCCAGCTTCATCAGCACGTTCGAGACGTGGGTCTTCACGGTCTTCTCCGCCACCGCCAGCTCCCGGGCGATCTCCCGGTTGGAACGGCCCGCGGCGAGCAGCGCGAGCACCTCGCGCTCCCGGTCGGTCAGCGGCGCCACCGGAGCCGCCGCCGGCCCGGACCCGGGCGGGGCGGCGGCCCCGGCCAGCATCGCCTCGGCCGCCTCGGGGGCGAGCAGCACCTGGCCGCCGTGGACCGCCCGGATCGCCTGGACCAGCGCCGCGGGCTCGACGTCCTTGTAGAGGAAACCCGCCGCCCCGGCCCGCATGGCCGGCGCCACGTCCCCCCGGTCGGTGACCGAGGTCAGCACCAGCACGCGCGGCGTCAGCCCGCGCTCGGCGAGCCGGGCCAGCGTGCCGGGACCGTCGAGGACCGGCATCCTCAGATCGAGCAGGAGCACGTCCGGCGCGAGCGACTCGGTGAGCTCCACCGCCTCGGCCCCGTCCCGGGCCTCCCCGACCACCTCCAGGTCGTCCTGGAGGTCCAGGAACGTGCGCAGTCCCTGCCTGACGACCGGGTGGTCGTCGGCGACCAGCACCCGGATCATCCCGCCTCCCCGCCCGCCGGAGCGCCGCCCCCGCGGCCCGCCCTCCCCCCGCCCGCCGTACGGGCGTCCGTGCGGATCATCCCGTGGGCACCTCCAGCCGCACCAGCGTGCCGCGCCCCGGCTCCGAGACCACCCGCACGCTCCCGCCCAGCGCCTGGGCCCGGTCGCCCATCGAGGCGATGCCCAGCCCGTGTCCCGAGACCGCGGCGGTGTCGAACCCGGTCCCGTCGTCGTGCACCTCCATGACCAGGCGCCCCTCCTCGCAGCCCAGCCGTACGGCGACCGCCTCCGCGGCCGCGTGCCGGGAGGCGTTGTGCAGCGCCTCCTGGGCGATCCGCAGCACGGCCGCCTCGGTCTCCGGCCCCAGCGCGCACACCTCGCCCTCCTCGAAGGAGAACGAGGCCGGGTGGAGCCGGTCCAGCAGCCGGACGTGCTTGCGGAGCGTCTCGGCCAGGCCGTGGCGGTCGAGCTCCGCCGGGCGCAGCTCGACGATGACCGCGCGGAGCTCGGCCAGCGCCTCCCCCGCCAGCCGCTCCACCCGCTCCAGCTCCCCCAGCGCCCGGCCCGGGTCCCGGGTGACCAGCGAGGCCGCCGCCTGGGCGGTGAGCCGGAGCGAGAACAGCTTCTGCGTCACCGCGTCGTGCAGCTCCCGGGCCATCCGGGTGCGCTCCTCCACCAGTGCGAGCTCCCGGCTCCGCTCGTAGAGGCGGGCGTTGGTCAGGGCGATCGCGGCGTGCGCGGCGAACATCGTCAGCAGCCGCTGGTCGGCCTCGGTGAACCCGCCCGGGGTGCGCTTGTTGGACAGGAAGACGATGCCGAGCACCCGGTCGCCGTCGCGGATCGGCACCCCGAGGAAGTCCTTCAGCACCGGGTGGGCGCGCGGCCAGGAGTCGAAGCGGGGGTCCCGGCGGATGTCGGGCAGCCGGACCGGCACGCCCTCGCGGAGCATCGCGCCGAGCAGGCCGTGCTGGCGGGGCGCCGGCCCGATGGCCTCCCACTCCTGTTCGGAGATGCCCTCGGCGACGAACTCGGCGAACGCCCCCTCGTCGTCGGGCACGCCGAGCGCGGCGTAGCGGGCGTCCAGCAGCCGCTGCGCCGAGCGGACGATGACCTGGAGCACCTCCCGGACCGACAGGTGCCTGGTCACCGCGAGCACGGCGGAGCTCACCGCGTGCAGCACGTCGTCCCGCTCTCCGTCCATGGAGGAGACTCTAGGTGGCCGGGCCCACGCTCCACCTCCGCCGCCGGACCTAGGCCCATCGGCCCGTGCCGCCCCCGTCCCACGCCCGATGTGCGACACCATGCCCGGTTCCTACCGTCGGGGCATGACGACGAAGACCGCACTCATCACCGGCGCCTCCCGCGGACTCGGCCTGGCGCTGGCCCGCGCCCTGGCCGCCGACGGCTGGCGGCTCATCCTCACCGCACGGGGCGCCGAGGCGCTCCACGCCGCCGCCGGCGGGCTCGGCGCGCTCACCCTGGCCGGTGACGTCGCCGACCCCGCCCACCGGGACCGGCTGGCGGCGGCCGTACGGGACCACGGCGGACTGGACCTGCTGGTCAACAACGCCTCAGGGCTGGGCGCGACGCCTCTGCCGCCGCTGGCCGGCTACCCGCTCGCCGTACTGGAGGACCTCCTGCGGACCAACGTGCTCGCCCCGCTCGCCCTGATCCAGGCGGTCCTGCCGAGCCTGCGGGAGCGGCGCGGCGCGATCGTCAACGTCTCCTCCGACGCCGCCGCGGCCGCCTACGCGGGCTGGGGCGGGTACGGCGCGACCAAGGCGGCGCTGGACCAGCTCTCCAACGTGCTCGCGGTCGAGGAGCCCGAGGTCGCGGTCTGGTGGGTGGACCCGGGCGAGATGAACACGGCCATGCTCGCCGAGGCGGTCGGCGAGAAGGAGGCGTCGGCGGCGCCCGGCCCCGAGGCCGTCGTCCCCGCGCTGCTCCGGTTGCTCTCCGGGCGCCCGGCGAGCGGGCGGGTGATCCTCCCATGACGGACGCGACAGGCGTGACGGACGCACCGGACGGGCTGGAAGCGATGGACGCCGCGGACGTGACGCGCACCACGGACGCGATGGGCACCGCAGACGCGATGGGCACCGCAGACGCGATGGGCACCGCGGACGCGATGGGCACCGCGGAGGTGATGAGTGCGGACTTCGTGCTCCCGGCCGAACTGGAGGCGCGCCGCCCGCCGGAGGCCCGGGGGCTGGCCCGGGACGGGGTCCGGCTGCTGGTCGCGCACCGCCGCACCGGACGGGTGGAGCACCGCCGCTTCACCGGCCTGCCCGACCTGCTCAGCCCCGGCGACCTGCTCGTGGTCAACAACTCCGCCACGCTCCCGGCCGCGGTCCGGCTGGACCGGCTCGCGGTGCACTTCTCCACCGAGCTGGCCGACGGCGCCTGGCTGGTCGAGCTGCGCCGCCGTACGGCGCGGGCCAGCGAGCCCTACACCGGCGGCGCGCCCGGCGAGTGGCTCCCGCTGCCCGGCGGCGCCACCCTGCGGCTGCTCGAGCGCCGGACGCCGCGGCTCTGGCGGGCCCGGCTGGACCGCGGGGTCCCCGGCTACCTGAGCCGGTACGGCGTGCCGATCCGTTACTCCTACGTGGAGGAGGACTGGCCGCTGCCGGCGTACCAGACCGTGTTCGGGGTGGTCCCGGGAAGCGCGGAGATGCCCAGCGCCGGACGGCCGTTCACCACCGGACTGGTCACGGAGCTGGTGGCGCGCGGGATCGGCGTCGCACCGGTCACGCTGCACACCGGCGTGGCCTCCCCGGAGAAGGACGAGCCGCCCTATCCGGAGCGGTTCGAGGTGCCGGAGAGCACCGCGCGTCAGGTACGGCTGGCCCGGGAGACCGGCGGACGGGTGATCGCCGTCGGCACGACCGTGGTCCGGGCTCTGGAGACGGCCGCCCTGGGCGGCGGCTCCCCGGCGCCGGAGACACCGGCCGGGGACGGCGGGCTCCATCCGGTGGAGACGGCGGCCGGAGCCGGCGCGGTGGAGACACCGGCCGGGGACGGCGGGATACGGGCGGCACGCGGCTGGACCTCGCACGTCGTCACCCCCTCGACCGGGGTACGGGCGGTGGACGGCCTGCTCACCGGCCTGCACGAGCCGCGCTCCAGCCACCTGATGATGCTGGCGGCGATCGCCGGGCGGGAACTGCTCTCCCGGTCGTACGAGGAGGCGCTGCGGGAACGCTACCTCTGGCACGAGTTCGGCGACCTCCACCTGATCCTCCGCTGACCACCGCGCCCTGCCCGGTCCGCCCGGACGCCCGGTGGCCCGGACACGGAGACGCGGAGACGCGGAGACGCGGAGACGCGGAGACGCGGAGGCGTGGAGGCGTGGTCCCCGCCAGGCGGGCGGCGCCGGCGCTACCGCGGGCCGGCCGGATCGCCCTCCCGGGCCGTGCCGACGACGTCGCGGTGGAAGTCGCGGATGTGCGCCTCCACCAGGCGGCTGGCGCGCTCGCCGTCCCCGGCGGCGACGGCGTCGTAGATGGCGTGGTGCTCGGCCCGCAGCCGGGCGGCGACGGCCTCCCAGTCGCCGATCCGGTGGAAGGCCCCGAGCAGGGTGTGCCGGACCGCGTTGCGCACCGCGACGGTCATGTCGGCGATCAGGCGGTTCCCGCCGGCCTCCGCCACGGCCACGTGGAAGGCGGTGTCGTGGTCGTTGAACCGCTCGCGGGGCAGTCCGGGCTCGTCCATGCGCGCCAGTTCGGCGCGCATCCGGGCGAGGTCCTCCTCGGTGGCGCGTCCGGCGGCCAGGCGGGCGCTCGCGCTCTCCAGGGTGGCGCGCGACTCGACGACGTCGTCGAAGGGGAAGTTCGCCAGGGCGATGTGCAACCGGAGCAGCTGGGTGAGCCCCGCGCTCGGCATGGCCGTGATCACGCTTCCCGAGGACGGTCCCGTGCCCACCCTGGAGCGGAGCACCCCCTGGGCCTCGAGGACCCGCAGGGCCTCGCGCACCGCGGCCCTGCTGACGCCGAGCAGCTCGACCAGCTCGCGTTCCGGCGGGAGCCGGTCTCCCACCCGCAGGCTTCCGGCGAGGATCTGCTCCTCGATCCGGGCCAGCACCAGTTCGAAGGTGCGGAAGCGCGGCACCGGCTCCCACTCCGCCGCCTCACCCATGAGTCCCGCCCATGCCCGCCTCGCCCTCGTCGTTCCGCACGGCCCTTCCCCGGACTCGCCTCTCGCCCCGCACCCGCGCCGGTCCGCGGCGGCACGCCGTACGGCTCGCGGAACCGGGGCACCGGTGCCCCGGGGCACGCCGAGCCTAGCTTGAGAAGCCCGGAGATTGGTCAGACCAAACAGAGGCTCCCTGGACAGGGAGACATGCTCCTGCTTAGCTGAGCGGGCCGATCTATGGTCTGACCAAACACAGAGGGCCGCATGCACCGACTCCGTCCCGCTCCCGTCCCCCGTCCCGCCTCCGCCGGGCGCGCGGCCCGCGAGGGCCGGTTCCCGGAGACGGACCCGGGCATACTGCTCTACCCGCAGGTCCGCGTCGCCCCGCGGACGCTCCCGCGGCCGTGACGCGCACCGGAGGGATCATGCGGATCGCACTGTTCATCACCTGCTTCAACGACACGATGTTCCCCGAGACGGGGAAGGCCGTGGTGCGGCTGCTGGAGCGGCTCGGCTGCACGGCGGACTTCCCCGCCGGCCAGACCTGCTGCGGCCAGATGCACTTCAACACCGGCTACCAGCGCGCCTGCGTGCCGCTGGTGCGGCGCTTCGCCGAGGTCTTCGCGGGCTACGACGCCGTGGTGACCCCGTCGGGGTCGTGCGCCGCCATGGCCCGCGAGCACCACCCCCGCGTGGCCGCGATCTCCGGTGATCCGGACCTGCCCGCGGTCGTGGAGACGGCTCCGCGGGTCTACGAGCTGTCCGAGTTCCTCGTGGACGTGCTCGGCGTCACCGACGTGGGGGCCTACTTCCCGCACCGGGTCACCTACCACCCCACCTGCCACTCGCTGCGCATGCTCCGCGTCGGCGACCGGCCGCTCGCCCTGCTGCGGGCCGTACGCGGCATCGACCTGGTCGAGCTGCCCGAGGCCGACCAGTGCTGCGGCTTCGGCGGGACGTTCGCGGTGAAGAACCCCGACACCTCGGTGGCGATGTGCGCCGACAAGGTGCGGCGCGTGCTGGACACCGGCGCCGAGGTGCTGTGCGCGGGCGACAACTCCTGCCTGATGCACATCGGTGGAGCCCTCTCCCGGCTCCGCACGGGCGTGCGGACCCTGCACCTGGCCGAGATCCTCGCCTCCACCGAGGCGGGAGCCGACCTCCCGGTCCGGCCCGCCGGGGAGGTGACGCCCCGGTGAGCAGGCGGACGTTCCTGGGCATGCCGGCGTTCCCCGCCGCGGCCGGCCGCGCCCTCGCCGACACGCAGCTGCGCCGCAACCTCGCGCACGCCACCCGGACCATCCGGAACAAGCGGGCGGCCGTGGTCGGGGAGCTGCCCGACTGGGAGGAGCTGCGCGAGGCCGGGCGGGCCGTCAAGGAGCGCACCCTGCGCCACCTCGACACCTACCTGCTCCAGCTGGAGGAGAGGGTGACCGCCGCGGGCGGGCGGGTGCACTGGGCGCGCGACGCCGAGGAGGCCGGCCGCATCGTCGTCGACCTGGTCCGGGAGACCGGCGAGCAGGAGGTGGTCAAGGTCAAGTCCATGACCACCCAGGAGATCGGCCTGAACGAGGCGCTGGCCGCCGCGGGCATCGCCGCGTACGAGACGGACCTGGCCGAGCTGATCGTGCAGCTCGGTGACGACCTGCCCTCGCACATCCTGGTCCCCGCCATCCACCGCAACCGCGCCGAGATCAGGGAGATCTTCCTGCGGAACATGGCCGCCTACGGCGTGCCCGCGCCCGACGGCCTCACCGACGACCCCGCCGCGCTCGCCGCGGCGGCCCGGACCCACCTGCGGGAGAAGTTCCTGCGGGCGAAGGTCGGCGTCTCCGGCGCCAACTTCCTGGTGGCCGAGACCGGCACCGCCGTCGTGGTCGAGTCGGAGGGCAACGGCCGCATGTGCCTGACCCTCCCCGAGACACTGATCTCCGTCGTCGGCATCGAGAAGGTGGTCCCCACCTGGCGGGACCTGGAGGTCTACCTCCAGCTCCTGCCCCGCTCCTCCACCGGCGAGCGGATGAACCCGTACACCTCGACGTGGACGGGCACCGCCGCAGGCGACGGGCCGCGTGTCTTCCACCTCGTGCTGCTGGACGCCGGCAGGACCGGCGTGCTGGCCGACCGGATCGGCCGCCAGGCGCTGAACTGCATCCGCTGCTCGGCCTGCCTGAACGTCTGCCCCGTCTACGAGCGGGTCGGCGGGCACGCCTACGGCTCCGTCTACCCGGGCCCGATCGGCGCGATCCTCGGCCCGCAGCTGCGCGGCACCGCCTCGGAGACGGAACGCGCCCTGCCGTACGCCTCGACGCTCTGCGGCGCCTGCTACGACGTCTGCCCCGTGAAGATCGACATTCCGGAGGTCCTGGTCCACCTGCGCGCCCGCGTCGTGGAGGGGTCCTCCGGACGCCGGAAGGCGCTGGAGCGGCTGGCGATGGGCGCCGCGGGCTGGGTCTTCGCCGCCCCGTCGCGGCTGGCCGCCGCGCAGCGCGCGGGCTCCGCCGCCGGGCGGCTGCTCGCGCGGCGCGGCCGGATCGGGCGGATGCCGGGACCGCTGTCGGCGTGGACCGACGCGCGGGACGTCCCGGCGCCGCCGAAGGAGAGCTTCCGGGCCTGGTGGGACAGGACGCGCCCCGGATCCGGCGGGAGAGGGTCCATCGGACCCATCGGACCCATCGGACCCATCGGACCCATCGGACCCATCGGACCGGAGACCCCGCCCGGAGGCCGGGGTCCGCGCACCGGAGGTGACCGATGAACGCGCGTGAGGAGATCCTCGGCCGCATCCGCCGTGCCCTGGCGGACGTGCCGGAGACCGAGCGGCCCGAGGACGTGCCGGTGCCCCGGCGCTACTCCACCGGCGGGACCCCGCCGCCCGGCTCCGCCGAGGCGGTGGCGCTGCTCACCGATCGCCTGGTCGACTACCGGGCCGCGGTGCGGACGGCGGGCCCGGGGGAGGTCGCGGGAGCGGTCGCGGAGGCGCTGTCCGGGGCCCTGGCCGCCCGGGGCGCCGGCGGGGTGGTGGTGCCGGAGGGCTTCCCGGCGGAGTGGCGGGCGTGGCCGGCCTCCGTGCGGGTGCTGCACGACGATCCGCCGCTGCCCGTCGACGAACTGGACGCGGTGGCCGGGGTGGTCACCACGGCCGCCGTCGCCGTCGCGGCCACCGGGACGCTGGTCCTCGACTGCGGCCCCGGCCAGGGGCGGCGGGCCCTCACCCTGGTCCCGGACTACCACCTGTGCGTGGTCCGGGCGGAGCAGGTCGTCTTCTCCCTGCCGGAGGGGCTGGCCCGCCTGGACCCGTCCCGCCCGCTGACCTTCGTCTCCGGCCCGTCCGCCACCAGCGACATCGAGTTGCGCCGGGTCGAGGGCGTGCACGGCCCGCGCACCCTGGAGGTCCTCATCGTCGTCTGACCCGGAGGGTCCCGCTCCCGGGCGGCTCCCGAAGGGCGCCCTTCCGGCCGAGGCGGCCTCGGTCCGGAGGTCCCGGTCCGGAGGTCCCGGTCCGGAGGTCCCGGTCCGGAGGTCCCGGTCCGGAGGTCCCGGTCCGGAGGTCCCGGTCCGGAGGTCCCGGTCCGGAGGTCTCGGAGGACGGCCTCCCGGCACGCCCTGGACCACCCGGACACGGGCGGGACAGGTGCGGTGAGCAGCGTGATCATCCATCTGCAAGAGAACTTCAAGTCGATCACGCCATGATCGGGCCGACGAACCACCTTCAAACGGGAGAATTCATGCGCCGGCCCCTGACCGCCCTCGCCGCCTTCGCCATGGCGGGAGGTCTGCTGCTCGCCCCCCAGACCGCCAACGCCCAGACCGCGGGCGTCACCCCGCCCGTGGCCGGGGTTCAGGAGACGCCCCCGCTCTCGCCGCTGAAGGTGACCGCCTACTACCCGCGCCGGGTCTACGCGGGCCGTACGATCACCTACACGCTCAAGATCAAGAACGTCGGCAAGTGGTACACCGACATCGCCTACGTCGCCGGTGAGACCCCCAAGCAGGCCTACAAGGTCCGCGTCACCGGCCCGAAGGGCTCCTACTGCGAGGCCGACGCCGACAAGCGCGAGATCGGCTGCCTGCTCGACCGGCTGGACGCCGGCGAGTCGGCCACCGTCAAGGTCAAGGTCTGGCTGCGGAGCAGCGCCCGGGGCACCGCGACCGCCGAGTTCGCCAGCGCTTCGATCGACGTCCCCGCGGGCGGCATCGACACCCTGGACATGTACGGCCTCGAGACCGGGGTCGACCTGAAGTACGTGAAGGTCAAGACCAAGATCGTGCGCCGCTAGCCGTACACCGGCACGGCGGGGAGCCCCGTTCCCGCGCGGCCGGGGCTCCTCCGCGGCGGTCCGGGCGGAGCCTTCCGGGAGCGGGCTCCGGACGGCGGCGGGTGTCCGCATGCTGAACCCCGTGTCCGGGCGTTTCCCGGGACGGATAGCGTAGACACCGATGAACCAGCGCACGCTCCTGATCACGCTGACCGGCCCCGACCGTCCGGGCGTCACGTCCCGGCTCTTCTCCGTGCTGGCCGGTTTCCCCGTCGCCGTGGCCGACATCGAGCAGGTCGTCATCCGCGGCCGGCTGACCCTCGGCGTCCTCGTCGCCCACACCGGCGACGCCCCCACCGGAACCGGCCAGACCCTCGGCGCGCTGTGGACGGCCGTCGAGCGCGTCGCGGAGGACCTCGGCATGGAGGTCCAGCTGGCCACCGGCTCCGACACCAAGGAGAAGCGCCGCCGCGGCCGGCTGCACGTCAGCGTGCTCGGCGCGCCGCTGCTCCCCGCCGCGATGGCGGGCATCACCGGCCGGATCGCCGCCTCCGGCGCCAACATCGACCGGATCGAGCGGCTGTCCAGCTACCCGGTCACCTGCATCGAGCTCGCCGTTTCCGGCGCCGACCCGGACGCGCTCCGCGCCGAGCTGGCCGTCGAGGCGCACGCGCAGCAGGTGGACGTGGCCGTGCAGCGCAGCGGCCTGTACCGCAGGGCCAAGCGGCTGATCGTGATGGACGTGGACTCCACGCTCATCCAGGCCGAGGTGATCGAGCTGCTGGCCGCGCACGCGGGCTGCCTGGACGAGGTCGCCAAGGTCACCGAGGAGGCGATGCGCGGCGAGCTCGACTTCGCCGAGTCGCTCCGCCGCCGGGTGGCGCTGCTCGAAGGCCTCCCCGAGGAGATCTTCACGAAGGTCAGCAAGGAGATCGTGCTCACCCCCGGCGCCCGCACCCTGGTGCGCACGCTCAAGCGGCTCGACTACCGGTTCGCGATCGTCAGCGGCGGCTTCACCCAGCTCACCGACGGCCTCGTCAGCGAGCTCGGGATCGACTACTCCGCGGCCAACACCCTGGAGGTGGTGGACGGCGTGCTCACCGGGCGGGTGGTCGGCGAGATCGTGGACCGCGCGGGCAAGGCGCGGGCCCTGGAGCGCTTCGCCCGCCAGGCGGGCATCCCGCTCAGCCAGACCGTGGCGATCGGCGACGGCGCCAACGACCTGGACATGATCGCGGCGGCGGGGCTGGGCATCGCGTTCAACGCCAAGCCGGTGGTCCGCCAGGCCGCCGACGCCGCGGTGAGCGTGCCGTACCTCGACTCGATCCTCTATCTGCTCGGCATCTCCCGGGCCGAGGTCGAGGCCGCCGACGCCGAGGACGGCCTGGTCGCCAGGGAATACTGACTCCGGCTCCGGCCGGGACTCTCCGTACCGGTTTCCCGGCCCGCAGGACTTTCCGGTCCGCGGGCCTTCCCGGCCCGCAGGACTTTCCGGTCCGCGGGCCTGCCGACGGCGGGCGGCTTCCCGGGCCTGCGGGTCAGTGGCCCTTCGGGCTCCACCGGGTGACGGCGCGCCCCGTCTCCAGCTCCGCCCACTCCCCGCCGGTCTCGATGACGGCGAACGCCCCCGGCGGGAAGCCGGGGTCGCCGTCACGTGTGGTCAGTCCCATCACGAGCTCGTGGACGCCGGGGTTGTGCCCGACCAGCAGCAGCGTGCGCACCTCGGAGTCGGTCCGCCGCAGCAGCGTCAGCAGCTCGTCGGCGTAGGCCTCGTAGATGTCCCGCTCGTACTCGACGGCCCCGTCCGGTACGGCCAGCTCGGCGGTCCGCCTGGTCCGCGCGGACGGGGAGCAGAGCACCAGGTCCGGCCGGAGCCCCAGGTCGGCGAGGACCTCGCCGATCCTGCGGGCGTCGCGCTCTCCCCGGTCCGTGAGAGGCCGCTCCGCGTCCGCGAGTCCGGGGACATGGGCCGCCTTCGCGTGCCGCAGCACGATCAGCGTGCGCGCCGTCACCTCGCCGCCCACATGGCGAGCGCGATGATCACCGTGAACACCACGGCCATCGCCAGCAGGATCATCAGGAGCGCCCTGCCCCCGGAAGGCTGTTGTTCCATCGGCCCGCCGGCACCTCCGCCGGCCCGTGGCCGGGGCGTGCCGTCCCTCCCCTTGTCGCTGTCGCCCGTCGCTGTCGTCGTGCCGTCCCGGCCGCCGGGTCCCGGCCGCCGCCCCGGCCGAGGGGGCGCGAGGCCGCCTCGGAGTCACGGCCCAGTGTCCCACCGCCCGTGCTCCGTACCCGCGCGAGGGGTGCGCGGAAACCAGGGGCCGCCGGGCGGTGCCGGGCCGGGACCCGCCGGGCGCTGCCCGGCGCGGCCGTACACGCACGAGGGGTGCGCGGCCGTACACGCGCGAGGGGTGCGCGGGCGTCCCGCGCACCCCTCTGTGCCGCCGCTCCCTCCGGACGGCCGTACGGAGCTCAGCCGGCGATCGGCTCCGGCTCGCGGTCCGGGGCGGTGGGCTCGCCCGGCAGGTCGTCCACCGTCCGGCGCTTGGAGACGACCACCGCGGCGATCACCACGACCAGGGCGAGCACCGCGATGCCCACCCGCAGCACCGTGTTGTCGGCGTAGATCACGACCGCCGGGGCGATCAGCAGCGCCACCAGGTTCATCACCTTGATGAGCGGGTTGATCGCCGGGCCCGCGGTGTCCTTGAACGGGTCGCCGACCGTGTCGCCGATGACCGTGGCCGCGTGTGCCTCGGAGCCCTTGCCGCCGTGGTGGCCGTCCTCGACCAGCTTCTTGGCGTTGTCCCAGGCGCCGCCGGAGTTGGCCAGGAAGACCGCCATCAGCGTGCCGCAGGCGATCGCGCCGGCCAGGAACGCGCCGAGCGGCGCGTAGCCGAGGGCGAAGCCCACCGCGATCGGCGTCATCACCGCGAGCAGGCCGGGCGTGGCCAGCTCGCGCAGCGAGTCGCGGGTGCAGATGTCCACGACCCTGCCGTACTCGGGCGTCTCGGTGCCGTCCATGATGCCCGGCCTGCTGCGGAACTGCTCCCGCACCTCGAAGACGACCCGCATGGCCGCCCGGCCGACCGCCATGATCGCCAGACCGGAGAACATGAACACGACCGCGGCGCCGACCACCAGGCCGACGAGCACGTTCGGCGAGTCGACGCCGAGGGTGAAGGTGGCGAAGATGCCCAGTGCCTCCTTCACGCTGTCCGAGGCCGTGCCCAGCTCGGTCTCGACCGCCGTGCGGAAGGCGCCGAACAGCGCCGTCGCGGCGAGCACGGCGGTGGCGATCGCGATGCCCTTGGTGATGGCCTTGGTGGTGTTGCCGACGGCGTCCAGCGAGGTGAGCACCGCGGCGCCCTCGCCCTCGACGTCGCCCGACATCTCGGCGATGCCCTGGGCGTTGTCGGAGACCGGCCCGAAGGTGTCCATGGAGACGATGACGCCCACCGTGGTCAGCAGGCCGGTGCCGGCCAGGGCCACGGCGAACAGGGCGACGGTGACGTTGCCGAAGCCGAGCATGAACGCGCCGTAGACCGCGCCGCCGATGAGCAGCGCCGAGTAGACCGCCGACTCCAGGCCGACGCTGATGCCGGACAGGATGACCGTGGCGGGCCCGGTGACGGAGCTCTCGCCGATCTCCTTCACCGGCCGCCGGTTGGTCTCGGTGAAGTAGCCGGTGAGGAGCTGGATCGCGCTGGCGAGGACCAGGCCGATCAGCACCGCGCCGATCGCGATGATCCGCGGATCGGTGTCGAGGGCCGCGATCTGCGGGCTCACCCCGGTCAACTCGGCGAAGCTGCCCGGCAGGTAGAGGAAGGCCGCCCCGGTGACCAGCACCGCCGAGATGATCGCGGAGATGAAGAAGCCGCGGTTGATGGCGGCCATCCCGTTGCGGTCGCCGCTGCGCGGGGAGGTGACGAAGATGCCGATGATCGCGGTCAGCACGCCGATCATCGGCACGATCAGCGGGAAGACCAGGCCCTCGGTGCCGAACGCCACCTTGCCCAGGATCAGGCTGGCGACCAGCATGACCGCGTAGGACTCGAACAGGTCGGCGGCCATGCCCGCGCAGTCGCCCACGTTGTCGCCGACGTTGTCGGCGATGGTGGCGGCGTTGCGCGGGTCGTCCTCCGGGATGCCCTGCTCCACCTTGCCGACCAGGTCGGCGCCGACGTCGGCCGCCTTGGTGAAGATGCCGCCGCCGACCCGCATGAACATCGCCAGCAGCGCGGCGCCGAAACCGAAGCCCTCCAGCACGGCGGGGGCGTCGCCCTTGTAGGCGAACACCACGATGGCCGCGCCCAGCAGGCCCAGGCCGACGGTGAACATGCCCGCCACGCCGCCGGTGCGGAAGGCGATGCGCATGGCGGCCCGCTCGCCCGACGACCGCGCTGCGGCGGCGACGCGGACGTTCCCGCGCACCGCCAGCCACATGCCCATGAAGCCGGTCAGCGCGGAGAACAGCGCGCCGATCACGAAGAAGACCGATCGCCCGATCGCCACCCCTGTGGACGACGCCGGGAGCAGATAGAGAAGGAACGGAATGATGACGACGAACACCGCGAGCGTGCGGAACTGCCGCGTGAGATACGCGGCGGCCCCTTCCTGTACGGCCCGCGAGATGTTCCGCATGCGTTCGGTGCCCTGGTCGGCCGCGAGCACCTCCCGCACGAGGCCGCCGGCGACGGCGAGCGCGAGCAGGGCGACGGCGGCGACCACGACCACGATGGTGAGGTGGGAACCGCTCAGGGATACCGTTGCCCCATCGGCAACGGCGAGATGGACTGACATCCGACTCTCCTCGGCAAGACGGGAACACGTCCTGCCCGGAGTGCGCTGCGATAGGTGGAGCGGCGGGCTGGCGGCGCACATCCGGGTGATTGGCAGTGCCGCTTCCGGTTGCGTCCACAGACCTTCTTCCGGAACGGAACCAGACATCGGTTCCGTCCGAAGGACAAACCTTGGCCGGTGCGGGGAGTCTACGCAGCCAGGACGCGGATATGAAGCCTCTGTGCACCGTCAATCGGCAACGTGTCCGATAGTGCCCGCTGATCGGCCTGCTCACGCCACCTCACGCGCCGTACAGAACCCCTCACACCGCCATTTCCACCATATTTCGGGTCCTCATCCGTGGAAATTGTTCATGCCCGAAAATTGGCCGGACACGACGAGGGCCGGGCGCGTCCGTACGGACGCGCCCGGCCCTCGTCGTGTCCGGGGCCGGCCCGGGGATCAGGCCGGGGACATGCCGTTGGGGGAGGCGGGCCAGCTCATGCGGATGCGCATGCCCTTCTGGCTGGGGTACACCTCGACGTCGTCGGCCAGTCCTGCGATGACCGCGATGCCGAAGCCGGACATCAGGGTGTCGGGGACCTTCACGAGAAGGTCGTCGAAGGAGGGCGAGCCGTGCTCCTGCTCCAACTCGTCGCTCGGGGCGGAGTCGGTGACGATCACCTCGAAGCGCCCTGAGTCGTCACACAGCTCGAGGCGGATCGGCTCTCCCGGGCAGTGGACGCGGTGCGCCTCGACCGCCCGGGAGCACGCCTCACCGACGGCGAGCCGCACCTCGTCCAGCAGGGACTCCTCCACCCCGGTACGGCGGGCGATCGCCGTGGCGACCAGCCGCGCCGTACGCACGTGCGCGGGAAGAGCGCTGAACGTCAGCTCGACGGTAGCCATGACTACTTGTCTCGGCCGTGGGCTTCCTTGGCCTCGTCGACCGAAGCGTAGATGCCGAAGACCTTGGTCAGGCCCGTGATGCGGAAGATCTTGAGGATGCGCTCCTGGGTGCAGACGAGCTCCAGGGAGCCGTCGTGCGCCCGCACCCGCTTGAGCCCGCCGACCAGCACGCCGAGACCCGTGGAGTCGAGGAAGTCGACCTTCTCCATGTTCACGAGCAGGTGGAAGTTGCCCTTGTTCACCAGGTCGATCAGGAGCTCACGCAACCTGGGCGCGGTGTAGACATCGATCTCACCCTCGACCTCGACGATGGTGAGACGGTCCTCGGAATGGTGGTCCAACTTCAGATCCACAGATCCTCCAGCGCCTTGCCTGCGAAAATACGATTCAGGCGTGACTTCTGGGACCTGGAGGTCCCTAGACGACAAGCCCCGACGCGCGGCATTCAACCATGCGTACGCTCAGTGTCTATACGAAATCACGATTCCCGGCGACTCTGCCCACAGATACGAGACTGAAAACCCGTGAGCATGCCCTCTTCCTCGCCGTCGCGGGCGGAACCCCTCCTGTCCCGCCTGCTCGGCGTTCCCGCACGTCGGGCGCGCGTGACACACGTCGAGCACGTTCCCGCACGTCAGGCTGGTGACGTACGGTGGCCGGAATGGGTCAGCGAGACACTGGTTACGCGCTGGGCGAACCAAGGTGTCGCCGGCCTCTGGCCGCACCAGGCCGAGGTCGCCGAGCTCGCCCGCCGTGGCCAAAACGTGATCATCGCCACGGGGACCGCCTCCGGCAAGTCCCTCGCCTACCAGGTCCCCGCCCTCGCCTCCGTCGTCGACGGCGGCACCGTCCTCTACCTCACCCCCACCAAGGCGCTGGCGGCCGACCAGCTGCGCGCCCTGCGGGAGCTGGACGTACCGGGGGTGCGCGCCGCGACCTTCGACGGCGACACCCCCTACGAGGAGCGCGCCTGGATCCGGCAGCACGCCAACTACCTGCTCACCAACCCGGACATGCTCCACCGCGCCCTGCTGCCCGGTCACGCCCGGTGGTCGGGTTTCTGGCGGCGGCTGCGCACGGTGGTGGTGGACGAGTGCCACGGCTACCGGGGCGTCTTCGGCTCCCACGTGGCGCAGATCCTGCGCCGCCTGCGGCGGGTCTGCGCCCGGTACGGCGCGGCCCCGGTCTTCGTCCTCGCCTCCGCCACCGCCAGTGATCCCCGCTCCTTCGCCATGCGCCTGACGGGCCTGGCCACCGCGGAGGTGACGGCGGACGCCTCACCCCGGGGGGCGACCACCTTCGCCCTCTGGGAGCCGCCCCTGACCGAGCTGCGCGGCGAGGGCGGCGCACCGGTCAGGCGCCCCGCCACCGCCGAGACCGCCGACCTCCTCGCCGACCTCGTCCTGACGGGGACCCGCGCCCTCGCCTTCGTCCGCTCCCGCCGCGCCGCCGAGACCGTGGCGCTGACCGCCCGGGCGCGGCTGGCGGACCTGGCCGCCGAGGCCGCCCCCGGGCGGGTCCCGGCGGACCTGCCGGAGAAGGTCGCGGCCTACCGGGCCGGATATCTCGCGGAGGAGCGCCGGGGGCTGGAGAGGGCCCTGCGGTCGGGGGAGGTCCTCGGGCTGGCCACGACCAACGCCCTGGAGCTCGGCGTCGACGTGTCAGGCCTGGACGCGGTCCTCATCGCGGGCTGGCCGGGCACCCGGGCCTCGCTCTGGCAGCAGGCGGGACGGGCTGGGCGGGCCGGTCAGGACGCGCTGGCGGTGCTGATCGCCCGCGACGACCCGCTCGACACCTATCTGGTCCACCACCCCGAGGCCCTGTTCGGCCGGCCGGTGGAGGCGATCGTGCTCGATCCGGACAACCCCTACGTCCTCGGCCCGCACCTGTGCGCCGCCGCCTCCGAGATCCCCCTCACCGAGGACGACCTGGAGATCTTCGGCTCGGCCGCCAAGGAGGTGCTCTCCGAGCTGGTCCACGACGGCCTGCTGCGGCGCCGGCCCACGGGATGGTTCTGGACCAGGCGGGAACGGGCGACCGACCTCGCCGACATCCGCGGCTCCGGCGGCGCTCCCGTGCAGGTCGTCGAACTGTCCACCGGGCGGCTGCTGGGCACCGTGGACGAGCCCTCGGCCCATTCGACCGTGCACTCCGGCGCCGTCTACGTCCACCAGGGGGAGACGTTCCTCGTCTCCGAACTCGACCTGGAGGCCGGGGTCGCCCTCGTCGAGGCGGGGACCCCCGACTACACGACCTTCGCCAGGGACGTCACCGAGATCTCGGTCCTCGACTCCCTCCGCTCCCATCCGCTCGGCGCGGGAGAGCTCCACTTCGGCTCGGTGGAGGTGACCCGCCAGGTCGTGTCCTATCTCAGGCGCCGGCTGCAGAGCGGTGAGCTCATGGGGGACGAGGACCTCGACCTGCCCCCGCGGACGCTGCGTACCCGCGCGGTCTGGTGGACGCTGCCCGCCGGTGCCGTCGCGCCCCTCGCCGAGGCCGGAATCGACCTGGGGGGAGCCGCGCACGCCGCCGAGCACGCCGCCATCGGCATGCTTCCGCTCTTCGCCACCTGCGACCGCTGGGACATCGGCGGCGTCTCCACGGAACTGCACGCCGACACCGGAACGCTCACCGTCTTCGTCTACGACGGGCACGAGGGCGGTGCGGGCTTCGCCGAACGCGGCTTCTCCCGCGCCCTCGACTGGCTCACCGCGACCCGGGAGGCCATCGCCTCGTGCGAGTGCGACCGCGGCTGCCCCTCGTGCATCCAGTCGCCCAAGTGCGGCAACGGCAACGAGCCCCTGGACAAGGCCGGCGCCCTGCGGCTGCTCGCCGTCCTGCTCGCGCTCGACGGCCCCGCAGCCGGGCGGTGAGCCCGGCCCGTGCGGGAGCGGCCACCGGCTCAAGGACCGTCGGCCGCCACTCCGGGCACCGGCTCAAGGACGCCGGTGCCCGGAGTGGCGGCGGCCGGAGTGGAGCGGGTCGTCCCCGTCCTCCTCCCGGTCCTCGGCCCAGAAGTCCGTCGCACCGGGCTGGGGCAGCTCCCAGAATCCGCTGTCCTCCATCGAGCGGGGCACCGGCGGCAGATAGCCGTCCCACTTGTCGCCGATCCGGACCGCCACAGGGGTGACGGTGCCGATCTCGGGGGCCGGTGCCGCCGTCGGGAGCGGGGAGTACGTCGATTCGAGACGGGTGGGAGGCATGCCGGTGTCAGCGCGCTCCCCGGACACGCTCCCAAGCTCCCCGGGCCGGCCCGCGTGTCCCCCGGGTCGGTTCCCATGTTCCCCGGGCCGGCCCGCGTGCTCGTCCGGTTCGATACACACGGGCGCGCCGGGGAGCGGCGTGCCTGCTGCGTCCAAGGCGTCCAAGGCGCCCGGGGTGCCCGGGGCGGACGAGGCAGCCTGGGGATGCGCACCTCCTGATCCGGCCGCCGATGCCCGGGAGTACGGGGTCTTGGCCACCGCCAGGATGACCGCGGGACGGCGGGGCGCCGGCTCCGCCGTTCCTGCGGCCGGACCCCTGTCTCCTGCGTCACCGGCCTCACCGGGTCCGCTCCCTCCGGTTCCGTCTCCGCTCGCTCCCGTGGTGCCGGGCCCGCCGATCCTGACGGCTCTGAGCCCTCGCACTCCGATCGTGTGAGGAGAGCCGGACTTGTCGTTTCCGGCGCCGCCGGATTCCGGCCCGGCGGCGCCGACACCGCCCGGTCCGCCCGAACCGGGCCCGCCGAGTCCGGGTCCACCGACTCCGGCCAGCAGTCTGCGGCGGACCCACGCACCACCGTGCGCACCGAGGAGCAGCACGATGAGAGCCCCGGCGATGAGGAACCCGTACCCGCTCATCCCACCCGACGTGACCTCGGACGGCTGGGAGGCCACGTTCACGGCGGTGCCGGCCCCCTCCTCGGAATCCGTCCCGTTCGTCCTGTTCCCGGCTGCCCCGGACGCGCCGTCGGGCGCCGTGCCGGGCGCCGCACCCTCTTTCCCGCGGCCGGAGCCCGCGCCGGTCCTCGCTGTGCCGTCGCCGTCCGTGCCGTCGCCGTCCGTGCCGTCGCCGTCCGGCGTGGTCCGGCCGCCCTCGTCCTTCTCCGGGGACCGGGGCTTCTCCGCTGAGCCGTTCATCCTCCCCCGCCGGTCGGGAGCGGTCGCGGGCTTCTTCGGCGGCAGTTGCGGGAGGGTCTCGACACCGGCCTTCCGGTCGTCCTTCTCCCCGGTCCCGTCACGCCGGTCCTCATCACCGCGGTCGGGCCGTGCGGGTGCCGGCGTCCTGGGAGCGGGGACGCTGACCGTCGCGGCGGCCGACCGGCCCGACACCAGGGTCCCGCCCCCGCCGTCGCTCCGCAGCGCCCGCACCGTGAATGCGATCCTCCGTCCGGCGGCGTTGGCGGGAACGGCCAAGGTCGCCCGGCACGAGCCATCCCCACAGGCGCTGCCCACCCGTACGGTGCCGACCCTGCCGCTCCGGCTCGTGAAGATCTCGTACCCGCGCAGATCTCGCTCTGGTCCCCTGCTCCAGGTGAGCACGGCCCGGTCTCCCCGCAACCGGACGCCCACCCGTCGCGGCACCGCCGGAGGAACGGCCTGGACGAGGGTCCTGGACGTCTCGTCCCATTTTCCGCCCAGCAGCTTGCCCCGTTCGACAAGCCTGATGGTGTAACGGCCGTTCGCGTGTTCGCGAGGGTCCCAGACATGGGAGACTCGCCGGTCTCCCTTCGCCACCTGCTTGCCGTTGACGTAGAGGACGGCGTCGAACACGAGGTCGACCCGTCCCGAGATCGTCACTCTCCGGTCCGAGGTGATCCGTGACGGCATGTCCAGACTCGCCTTGGCGCCGGCGGGACCCGCCGTGACGAGCACCGCGGACATCGACACGATCGGAGCGACCACCGCCACGGCGACCAGCCTGCGAACCGTCGTCACGACGCTTCCCTTCGTCGAGAGCCGCGCGCCCGTGCCCGCCTCTCCGGACGTGCATGCGAGGCGGCATGGACGGGAGGTAAGTGGAACGTTACGCAAGCTTTTCCGCTTTTGGACATGACGTCCAAGAAGTTGTGATTAGATCGCGACCTTGTCCTCTTCTCCCGCCGCCCTTCCACCGCCGCCGCTCCTCCCGCCCCGCCATCTCCTCCGAGGTCCGGCGCCCACTCCCGAAGATCCCCCCTCTGAGCCGTTCCCTCAACCGTCCCGTGGGCCGTTTCCGCCCGCGGACCGTCGTCTCAACCGGCGCGGTCGGCGATGGACACCGGACCGGCACGTGCCCGGCCCCCGACCTCCCGGTCTCCCACGGCGGGCAGCGAGAGCCTCACAGCCGTGTGGACGGTGACGACACCGTCGTCCCCGGCGGAGCAGCGCACGAGCCTCGCGCCGTTCCCGGCCACCAGCGCGGCCGCCTGCGCGCATCCTCGCTCGGGATCGGTGAGGGCCAGCCGCGCGGCGGCGAGCGCCCCGAAGTCGGCCGCTGTCTGCGCACGATGGCGCGCGACCCTGGCCGTCCCTGCGAGCACCACCGCCGCCACCACCGTGAAGAGGACCGCCATGACCCCGATCATCCAGATCGTCGCCGAACCTCTCTCCCGCGAACCTCCCGCCGGTGCGACGGAGCCCTTTCGCAGACCTGCCGCCGGTGCGGCGGGGGCCTTCACCGATCACCTCCCGGAGCGGCGATCCGGCTCGCTCTCCCCGATCCATCCGGCTCGGCCTCCCCTGATGCGCCCACCCCGCCTCCCCCGGACATGCCCGGCCCGTCCCCCGCGTCCTCCTCCGGCCCGTCCGACCGCTCCCCCGCGCTTTCCCCGGCCATGCCCGGCTGCTCCACACCCGACTGCTCCACGCCCGGCTCGACGGCCGAGACCGCGGTCGCGTGGACGGTCACCTCCGGCAGGGACAGGCCCCACCGAGGCCTGACCCCGGCCGACACCGCCACCCGGACGCGCTCACGGTCCCGGCTCACCTGCGTCCAGGCCCCGGCCGGCGCCACGGCGAGGACGTCTTCCCTCACCCGGTCGAGCGGCTCGCCCCTGGACGCGGCCCGCGCGCCCGTACGGGCGGCGTCCATGCACTCCAACTGCGCGCCGACCACGGCGATCGCCCACAATCCGGCGGCCAGCACCACCACCAGGGCCGGCAGCGCGGCCGCGGTCTCCGCGGTGACCGACCCCCGAGACCAGGTCCCCGCCTCTCGGACGGGACCGGTACGCGGAGCGGACGGGCGGATCATCGACCACCTCCATGGCTTCGTTCGTGGACGGCCGAACCGGTCGGCACGGGCGTGAGATGCCGGCGACGCCCATCTCGCACCACGGGTCTCAGGCCGGGCTCGTCGCCCGGCCCGGAAGCGTCGACAGGCTCATCCAGCCACGTTCAGTGCCCGGTTGATGAGGGCCGTGATCATCTCCTGGACCTCGGAACTCGTCACGACCTTGAAGAGCAGTGCGGCGAACGCGCAGGCGGCGATGGTGCCCACGGCGTACTCGGCGGTGGACATGCCACGCTCACGGTCCGATCCCGTGATCAGCAGGCGGCGAGCCCGCTCCCACCCCACCAGTGCACGCCGGAGACGGCTCATGCTCGGTGCAGCCATTGTTTCCTCCCGGAGTCAGAGCCGTGCCCCTGTGGCCGGCATCACCCGTTCAGGCTCCCGGATATTCACATGAGCCTGTGGACAAGAACCTCACTCTGTGGAAAACAACCGATCCCGCAGGTCATGCCTGTGGATAACTCATGGGAGAAGAACCTCTCCCGCGAGTCCGGCCACGACAGGGACGATCCCGAGAAAGACGAAGGCGGGCAGGAAGCAGAGCCCCAGGGGTGCGACGGCCTGGACACCGACCCGCCGGGCGGCGGCGGCCGACGCGGCCCGCGCCGCGTGGCGGGCGTCATCAGCCACTCTGGTCAGCACGTCGGCCACCGGAGCACCGCTGAGGACGGCCCTGCTCATGGTCCGGGCGAGGGGAGCGAGTGCCCGATCGTCCGCCAGAACGAGCCAGGCCTCCTCCGGTGCGGCCCCCAACCTCAGCCGGCCGCTCACCCACATCAGCCGGTCGCCCAGAGGTCGGCCGATCGCCTGAACGGTCACGTCGATGGCACCGGTGACCGGTTGCCCCGCCCGTAGGCACGCCGCCATGAGGTCGGCCGCGAACGGCAGGTCTGCGGCGATACGAGCGCGTTCCCGGCGTCTCCCCGGCGGCTCCCTCCTCCGGAGGAGCACAGGCACGGCCGCGGAGCCGATCACACCCATGACGGCTCCTGGCACGCCTCCCAGCGTGAGGAAGACCGTCAGGCCCGTGACCACCGCGACCAGCGCCTCCCCCCTGCTCGGCGGTCTCCTTCCGGTCCGGTCGGCGCCTCCGCTGCGGGATCGCCCGGGGCCGGTGGACTCACCGGATCCGAGGGACCCGTAGGACCCTGCGCGATCACGGGATCGGGAGGGCTCACCCGGTCTGGAGGCTCCTCCGGACCCGGAGGATCCGGGAGGCCCGGGAGGTCCGGGGAGCTTGGGCCTCCCGGGAAGCCTGGGGAGCCCTGATGCGACCGGCCCCTCCGCCGGGACCGGATCCGCGCGTGGAGGGTGCGGCCGCGTGCGCCGGAGCCTGCGGACGGAGTCACCGGGCGACGTCCACAACCACGTGGCGGTCCCTACGAGCACGGCGGCCAGCGCCTCGATCGGCAGGACACCCTGCGGCATGTTCCTCTCCTTTCCTCGACCGGCTTCAGGGCTCTCCCCCCGCCGGGCATCGGACCTCGCACCTGACCGGCTCCTCCTCTGACCGGCTCCTCCTCTGACCGGTTCCGCCTCCGAGCGGCCTTCCCGGCCCTACGACCGGCCCGGCCCTACCTGTCGGCCCAGCCCTATCGCCCGGTCGGCCCAGCCCTACCGGGCGACCGGTCAGGCCGTGCGGGATGACCGGTCCTCAGTCGCGTTCGGCCCGGGCGACCAGGTGGTGGGTCCACCACAGGCCGCAGCCGTCGAGCACGATGCCGAGCACCAGGCACGCCGTACCCGCCGGACCGCCGAACAGGAAGTCCAGGGGGCGCATGCCCAGTCCCGCCGCCATGAGCAGCCCCAGCACGGGAAGCCCGGCGAGCAGCCGGGCGGTCGCACGGGGACCGGCGAGCTGGGCGGCGACGTCCTGCCGGTGCGCCTCGGCCTCCCGCAGAGAGGCGGCCACCCGGTCGACGAGGGCTACGAGACCTCCACCGGCGGTGACACTCGCCCGCCAGCAGGCGGCCAGCCGCCGGAGCCCTTCGCCTCCCCGCTCGGGTGCGACGGCCAGCAGCGCCACCGGAACGTCCCCGCCGTCCCGCGCCGCCGCCGTCAGAGTGCGGCCCGCCATCGGGTCGGGGAACGCCATGACCGACACCACGCGGACCAGAGCCTCGTTCGCCGTCCGTCCGGCGGCCAGCTCGGCGGCCAGCCCCTGGCAGAGTTCCAGGGAGGCCTCCCGCCACGCCGCCGCCCGCCGGGAGGGCAGGGCCTCCCGGGTGGGCCACCGCCGCGAGGACCTCGGCCCGGTGGAACCCCGTCGGAGCAACCGCCGTAACCGGGCCGCCGCCGGGTCGGGTCCGGTCCACGTCCCGGCCGCCAGCGCGGCGAGGAGCAGGGCCGTCGCTGTGGCCGCCACTGTGGTCGTCACCGTGGTCGTCACTGCGGCCGCCACTTCGCCGCCGCGGTCAGGGACATGAGGAGAGACCCGGGGCGCGGGCGACGAGCGCGGGCAGTCCCGGGCCGGGGATCACCCGCCCTCCCGCGGTGAAGGTCAGCGCGGGCTCCGCGTGGACCAGGCCTGACGGCTGACGGGTCATCATGCAGATCTCCGCCACCCGGCGGCGGCCGTCGGCGTGGTCGCGGGCGAGGTGGACGACCACGTCGAGCGCCGCGGCGATCTGGCTGTGGACCGCCTCCCGGCTGAGGCCGGCCGCGCAGGCCAGGGCCTCCAGCCGGGAGGGCACGTCGGCCGCCGCGTTGGCGTGCAGCGTGCCGCACCCACCCTCGTGGCCGGTGTTCAGCGCCGCGAGAAGGTCGACGACCTCCGCACCGCGGACCTCGCCGACGACGAGGCGGTCCGGGCGCATGCGCAGAGCCTGACGGACCAGATCACGCAGACCGACGCCTCCGACGCCCTCGATGTTGGCCGGGCGGGCCTCCAGGCGCACGACGTGCGGGTGCGCGGGCCGCAACTCGGCCGAGTCCTCGACCAGGAGCAGCCGCTCTCCCTCCCCCGCGAGGGAGAGCAGAGCGGACAGCAGGGTCGTCTTCCCCGTGCCGGTGCCTCCCGAGACCAGGAACGCCAGCCGTGACTCGACCATCGCGGTGAGCACCGGGACGGTGTCCTGCCTGATCGTCCCCGCCTCGACCAGCGCGGGAAGCGTGAACGTGCGCCGCGGCGGGAGCCGCAGGGATAGGCAGGTGCCCCCAGGAGCCACCGGAGGCAGCACGGCATGGAGCCGGACCCCTCCGGCGAGCCTGGCGTCGACGTAGGGGCAGGCGTCGTCGAGGCGGCGCCCGGCCGCCGAAGCCAGCCGCTGGGCGAGCCTCCGGACCGCCTCCTCGTCGGGGAAGACGACCTGGGTCCGGCGCAGGCCCCTGCCGTCGTCGATCCACACCTCGCGTGGGCCGTTCACCAGCACGTCGGTCACCTCGGGCTCGGCCAGCAGCGGCTCCAGCGGGCCCGCCCCGATCAGGTCCGCGCACAGGGCCCGGGCCACCGCCAGGATCTCGGCGTCTCCGAGCATCGCCCGCTCCGCCCGGAGTGCGGCCGTGACGTGCGCGGCACTGGGCTCGGTCCCGGACCTCGCCAGCCGGATCCGGACCGCCTCGACCAGCTCCGGCGAGACCGCTGTGGTGAGTGGAGCCCTGCTCATCTCCTGACCCCGGTCTTCTCCGCTCCGGCCGGGGAACCACCGAGGGAGTCCAGGAACGATCCGCAGAACCGGCCGAGAGCGGTCCGGCGCCCGATCGGAGGGGCGTCCCCTCGGTTCAGAGCGGCAGCGAGCCGCGGCTGGTCGGGCAGACCCCCGGCGTACGGCGTGCCGAGTGACGTGGTCACCACCTCGTCGTCCAGGACCCCGCTGCGGACGACCGCCCGGACCTCCCCGGTGTGCCCGCGCAGCTCCGTCAGCACCTGGGCCGCGGCGAGAACACCCCGCACGTCGGCGGTGACGACGAGCAGGGTGGTGACGGCCCTGCCCAGGGCCTCCGTCGCGGCCGGGTCCGGGACCCGGGGGAGATCGACGACCACGAGGTCGAATCCCCGCTGCCCCGCGTCGAGGACCGAGCGCATCGCCTCGGCGGGGATGCGCTCGGCCTCGCCCCGGTGGAAGGAGAGGAGGCTCAGCCCTGCGAAGGCGGGCAGGGCCGCCTGGAGCGCGGTGAAACTGACCCTGCCCTCGCGGGCGACCAGGTCGGACCAGCGTGCGCCCTCGGCCTCCTCCTGCCCGAGCAGGAGGTCGAGCCCTCCGCCCAGGGGGTCGGCGTCGACCAGGAGAGTGCGCAGGCGCCTGCGGGCGGAGGTCAGGGCGAGTGAGGCGGCGAGGACGCTGGCCCCGGCCCCACCCCGGCCTCCGACGACGCAGACGACGATCCCGGCCCGCACCGCGGGCTCGGCGACGTCGGCGAACTCGTCGGCCAGCCGTCGCTCGGCCGAGGGGAGCTCCAGCACGGCCTGGGCTCCGACCGCGACGCATTTGCGCCAGGTGTCGGGATCATCAGGATCCCGGGTGACCAGCATGACCCGGTGCCGGGGCGGTGGACCGGTCGCCGCCAGAGCGTCGGCGACGTCGCTGCCGACGACGATCATCGGAGCGCGGGTCCAGTAGGGGCGGGCGTGCGCGGGCACATGCGCGACGTCCAGCTCCGCGCCCGCCGCGGCGGCGACGCGGAGCAGGTCGTCGAGCAGGTCGTCGTCTGAGGTGATGACCAGAGGGCGGTCCAAGCGTGCCTCCCTGAGACGGGGGAGACCCACGGCCGGCGCAGAGGGCACGGGGCCGGGTCTTCCGGAAACCTGGGAGACCCAGCCTGCGGAGGCGACGGCCTCCGCCGCCTCCCCGAACCCCGCTCTGTGGACAGCGGTTCCGCCCTGCCGCCCACCTGTGGAGAACCGGGTGCCGCCCACCTGTGGAGGTCGAGCACCTCCCACCCGTGGAGAAGCTTGGTCACACCCGCCCTCAGGGGAATCCGCCCGTCGCCGTACGGCGGCTCCACGCCGGGGAAGACCCGTCCCGGGCCGTCACGCCCCGGCTCCGCTGTGCGCGGTGAAACCGCAGGCCCTGGAACCGCAGGCCCTGGAACCGCGGATTGGAGAAGTGGCGACCCCCGCTGGGGGGGAGAGCGGGGGTCGCCAAGCGGTCCGGCTCTGGGGGGGAGAGCCGGTCCCGTCTCAGAAGAAAGCTTTCAACGGCAGGGTCGGCATGGCAAGGGAGTTGTAAAGCGGACTATGCATGCCGCCCCACGCCAAGGGGATACATCCGTATCGTGCCCCATATGTATGAGTCCCGTCGAGATGTGATCCGTAGTTTTCGCCGGTTTCTTTCGCCTTAACGGTCTGGCCGCAGGACGGGAGGCGGCACGCATCAACCCTCCGCCGACGACAGTTTGATCACATACGGTGATCAACAGCGGCGAGCCCGACCCCGCCCTCCCCGTCCTTGCCGCGGAAAGAAAAGGGCATTTTGTGTCATTTGCCCAAAGCTTCCGCAAATCCGTAAAGGTCTTGGTCTCAGGGCTTCCCATCAGCCGGAATCCGTCATACAAAGGTTGTACGGACCCCAGGTCCGGGCACGGCCACCAGGTACCCACGCGCGACCAGCCGCGGGAGGCGCGTCGACACGGGCTTGCCCCGTCTCGACGGATAGAGGTGCACGCTTGGTAACCGGGTGAGACGTGCGGTTGACGGCGCCCCTGCCAAGGGGCGCCGTCCTCTTTGTGCGCCCGCGTGTCCGTAATCCTCCCGGCGATCCCGTGACGCTCCCGTGGCCCGGCCGGCACCTGACGAGCCCCGGCCATCCCGCACCGCCCTCGGAACCGTCCCGGAACCACCCGCCGATCGCGCCGCGCGGACGCCGACGCTCCCGCCGGCCGCACCGCCCGGCCTCCGTCAGCCGCCGCGCCGCACGGGCCCGGCCTCGTCAGCCCCCACGCTGCATGGACTCGCAGATCGCCGTGGCCTCGCGGACCCCGAGCGTGACCGCCGAGGCGCAGTGCCGTACCCAGGTCGCCATGCCCTCGCGGGTACCGGTCAGATATGCCCGCAGGCCCTCCGCGTAGGCGGCTCCGAGCTCCAGGTGCCCCAGCTCCACCGCCGCCAGCGACTTCGGGTCCAGGCCGAACTCCAGCAGGGTCAGCCGCTCCGCCGCCCGTGCGACGATCCCGTCCGCCGTGCCGAACGGCCGCAGTACGGCCAGCTCCGCGTGGACGACGGCGGCCAGCACCAGCGCGGGCGCCTTGGTCTCCCCCGTCACCAGGCCGACCAGGCCGTCCACCCGGGACACGGTCTCCGCGGCCCCGGGCGCGGCTCCCACCCCGAGCGGGTCCGGCGCCTCGGCGGCGGTCCGGGGACGGCCGAGATCATGGTCCTCGATGAGGCCGACGGCGGCCAGCGCATGCAACCTGGCCAGCACCTGCCGCGGCGCCGTACGCCAGGTGGGACCCAGCCGGCCCAGCTCGGCCGAGACGCGCAGCGCGCCCTGGACGACGGGATCGGTCGCCTCCGGAATGGCCTCCAGGGGGATGTCCACGCCCTCGAGCGCGGCGGAGGCGCGGGCGCCGTGCAGGGCGGACCGGGCCGAGACCTCGGGACTCTTGCGCCGCAGCACACGGTGCTTGTAGAGCCGGTCCACGGCCTCGCGCACCTCGGCCACGGCCTCCGGCACTCCCGGCAGCTCGGCGATGACAGCCAATGGGTCGCTCACGGTCTCCGACCCTACCGGCCGGTCATCAGGACCCGGCCATCCGCCTCCGTCCCACGCCCACCGGCCGCCACCGTCCGGATCGGGCCGCGGCCGGGACCTTCGGGGCCGGACCGTTCACCGGCCGCCGTCGCCGTTCACCGAACGTATGGCGCCATCCGGCGCAGGGCCGGATCGGAGCCCGTGAAACGCCGCCGCCGCCCTTCCTATGGTGGCGGCACCGCACCGTTCCCCGACCCCTTGTCCACCCCTCCACCCATATGAGTCAAGAGCGCCCCGTGTATCCACTTGGTACAGACCTGTCTAGACCTCTTGTGGCGGGCGGCGCTGACCTGGTGAAGTGGGACACACCCCGAAGCCGAGAGCAGTACGAGTAAGGAGTGCGCAGTGGCCCCGGAGACCCCTGGTTCCGAACCGCGTGAGACGAACAAGACGCTGTCGAACCTGCTGAGTGAGACCCGGCGGTTCGCCCCTCCTGCCGAGCTGACCGCGACCGCGAACGTCACCGAGCAGGCCTACACCGAGGCCGAGGCCGACCGCCTGGCGTTCTGGGAGAAGCAGGCGGAGCGGCTGAGCTGGTCCAAGCGCTGGGAGACCGTGCTGGACTGGAAGGCCCCCTTCGCCAAGTGGTTCCTCGGCGGGGAGCTGAACGTCGCCTACAACTGCGTCGACCGCCACGTCGAGGCGGGGCTCGGCGACAGGATCGCCTACCACTGGGAGGGCGAGCCGGAGGGCGACAGCCGTACGATCACCTACGCCGACCTGCAGCGAGAGGTGTGCAAGGCGGCCAACGCCCTGGCCGAGCTGGGCGTCGGCAAGGGCGACCGGGTGGCGATCTACATGCCGATGATCCCCGAGCTGCCGATCACGATGCTCGCCTGCGCCCGCCTCGGCGCCATCCACTCGGTGGTCTTCGGCGGCTTCTCCTCGACCGCGCTCAGCGGCCGGATCAAGGACGCCGACGCCAAGATCGTGGTCACCGCCGACGGCGGTTACCGGCGCGGCGCGCCCAGCGCGCTGAAGCCGACCGTGGACGAGGCGCTGAAGGAGTGCCCCGGCGTCGAGCACGTGCTCGTGGTCCGCCGGACCAGCCAGGAGGTGGACTGGACCGGCAAGGACGTCTGGTGGCACGACCTGGTCGAGCGCCAGAGCACCGAGCACACCCCGGCCCCGCACGACGCCGAGCACCCGCTCTACATCCTCTACACCAGCGGCACGACCGGCCGTCCGAAGGGCATCCTGCACACCACCGGCGGCTATTTGACCCAGACCGCCTACACCCACCACGCGGTCTTCGACCTCAAGCCGGAGACCGACGTCTACTGGTGCACCGCCGACATCGGCTGGGTGACCGGCCACTCCTACATCGTGTACGGCCCGCTCGCCAACGGCGCCACCAGCGTCATCTACGAGGGCACCCCGGACACCCCGCACCGCGGCCGCTTCTGGGAGATCGTGCAGAAGTACGGGGTCACGATCCTCTACACCGCCCCGACCGCGATCCGCACGTTCATGAAGTGGGGCGACGACATCCCCGCCAAGTACGACATGTCGTCTCTGCGCATCCTGGGCAGCGTCGGCGAGCCGATCAACCCCGAGGCCTACGTCTGGTACCGCGAGCACATCGGCGGGAACCGCACCCCGGTCGTGGACACCTGGTGGCAGACCGAGACCGGCGCCATCATGATCAGCCCGCTCCCGGGCGTGACACACGGCAAGCCCGGCGCGGCCATGCGCCCGCTGCCCGGCATCACCGCCGACGTGGTCGACGACGAGGGCAACAGCGTCGGCAACGGCGGCGGCGGCTTCCTCGCCATCCGCGACCCGTGGCCGTCGATGCTCCGCACGATCTGGGGCGACGACCAGCGCTACATCGACACCTACTGGTCCCGCTTCGAGGGCATGTACTTCGCCGGCGACGGCGCCAAGAAGGACGAGGACGGCGACATCTGGCTGCTCGGCCGGGTCGACGACGTCATGCTCGTCTCGGGCCACAACATCTCCACCACCGAGGTGGAGTCGGCGCTCGTCTCCCACCCGAAGGTCGCCGAGGCGGCCGTGGTCGGCGCGACCGACCCGGTGACCGGCCAGGCCATCGTCTCGTTCGTGATCCTGCGCGGCGGCGCCGAGGAGAACGAGGACATCGCGGCCGAACTCCGCGCCCACGTGGCCAAGACTCTCGGCCCGATCGCCAAGCCCCGGCAGATCCTGGTCGTGCCCGAGCTGCCCAAGACCCGCTCCGGCAAGATCATGCGGCGCCTGCTCCGCGACGTGGCGGAGAACCGCAGCATCGGCGACGTCACCACGCTGGCCGACAGCACGGTGATGAACCTCATCTCCGAGAAGCTGCCCAGCGCCAAGAGCGAGGACTGATCCCCTCGGTCCTCGGGATCCCCGCCGTGCCGACGGGCTGATCCCCTCCGTGGGTCCTCACCGCGCCGGGGACCCACCCGTCCGTGGGTCCTCACCGCGCCGGGGACCCACCCGTCCGTGGGTCCTCACCGCGCCGGGGACCCACCCGGACGGGGGGGGGGGGGCCC
>NZ_JBHSBM010000013.1:102871-120152 GCF_042650625.1 Planomonospora corallina | reverse complement strand
CGGGGTCCGCGCCCGCTCCGTCGCATCCGGTCCGTGCCCGGTCCACGCCCGCATCCCGCCACGTCCCTCCCACGCCCGCCTCACCGCACCCGGTCCACGCCCGGATCCCGCCACGCCCGGTCCAGGCCAGGCCGGGCCGTGGCTCCATCCGGTCCCCTCCCGGGCAGGGACGCCCGATGGGACCGGCGGGGTTCACCTCGGCGCCACCGGGGTAGCGCTGGATCTCATGACCCCCGTGCACAGCGCCCCCGGAAACAGCCGCTCCCCCCGGACCGGCAGGCCACCCCGTCCGGCCCGTCCCGGCAGGCTCCGCCGTACCGGCGCTCGCCCGCCTGCCCGCCGGTGAGACGCCCGGCCCCGGCGGCCCCGGCACGGTCCTCACCTGCCGGGCGGCGCCCGGCGCGGCCGCCGGTCTGGTCATCGGAAAGTTCCCCGGCGTCCTCGGCGGGGCGTGACCGTCCGTACGGCTCGGATTGGCCAAACTCTCCGGTGAGCCGTACCGGCGCTCTCCGGTGAGCCGTACCGGCGGGTCAGGTCCGTGGTGCCGGCGCTCGCCGGGATCGGGCCCACCGCGTCGCTGCTCATCGGCGGTCCGGCCTTCGGTGATGATCCGGGCAGGGTGGGCGCGGTGACCGCGGAAAGGCGTACGGCGGGCCTCATATCCTCATTGCCGGTGGCGCTTCCGCTCGGTGCGGGCGTGCGCAAACACCTCAAAGCGCAGGATGATGTTGGCATCGGCGCTCGATAGGAGATCGTTCATGACGCAGAATCCGGCCACGGAGCCGCAGGAGGAGTCCCTGGGCGCGCTGGTCGCCGCGGCCAGCAGCCATATCTCCACCCTGGTCCGAGCCGAGATCGAACTGGCCAAGGCCGAGCTGAGGTTCGACGCCAGGCGGGTCGGCCTCGCGGCGGGGCTGTTCGCCGCCGCCGCCTTCATCGCCCACCTGTGCCTGATCCTCGCCTCCTTCGCCATCGCCTACACGCTGGTGGGCGTGTTCGACTGGGCGGAGGGCTGGGCCTTCGCGGTCGTCACCCTCTTCTACCTGGTCGTCGCAGGTCTCCTGGTCTTCGTCGGCATCCGGCGGCTCAAGGGCCTGACCGGGATGAAGCGCACGCTGCGCTCGCTCAAGACCATCAAGAGCGGAGAGAGCGAGCCCTCGCGGGCCGAGGCCTCCCCCGAGCCGGCGAGACCCGACCAGTGAGCCGCCCGGACGAATCCACGGTCCTCATCGAGGGCCCGTGGACCCACCGCTCCGTGCACGCCCGCGGCACCCGGTTCCACATCGTGGAGGCCGGCGAGGGCCCCCTGGTGCTCCTGCTGCACGGCTTCCCCCTGTTCTGGTGGAGCTGGCGCCACCAGCTCGTCTCCCTGCCCGCCGCGGGCTACCGCGCCGTCGCCGTGGACCTGCGCGGGTACGGCGCGACCGACAAGCCGCCGCGCGGCTACGACCTGCCGGCCCTGGCCGCCGACGCGACCGGGTTGATCCGCGCCCTCGGCGAGACCGGCGCCGTCGTCGTCGGTCACGGCTGGGGCGGGCTCATCGCCTGGACGATGGCCGCACTCGAGCCGAAGACGGTCCGGCGGCTGGTCCCGGTGGCGTCCCCGCACCCGCTCCGGCTCCGCTCCGCGCTCCGCTCCGACCTCTTCGGCCAGATGCGGGCCAGCGGCCACGCGCTCGGCTTCCAGCTGCCGTTCCTGCCCGAGCACCGCCTGACCACCGACGGCGCCGCGCTGGTCGGCAGGATGCTGGACGAGTGGTCGGGACCCGCCTGGCCGGACGAGGAGGTGTCCCGGACCTACCGCGAGGCCTTCGGCATCCTCAACGTCGCCCACTGCGCGCTGGAGTACCACCGCTGGTTCGCCCGCTCGCAGCTCCGCCCGGACGGGCTGCGTTACGCGCGCGCCATGCGGGCCGAGATCGAGACGCCCACGCTGCACCTGCACGGCGCGCTCGACCGGCGCATGCTCCCGCGCACCGCCCAGGGATCCGGCCTCCACGTGGCGGCCCCCTACCGGTGGCGGCTGATCGAGGGGGCCGGGCACTTCCCCCACGAGGAGCGGCCCGAGGAGTTCGACACCGAGCTGATCTCCTGGCTGGCCGACCCGGAGCCCGACCGGTGACCCCCGGCGACCGCGAGCCCGGTGCCGGAACCGGCCCGGCGGTCCCGCGCGACCGTGATCCGGAGGGCCGGGCCCGCAACCAGCGACCCCGTGACGCGTTCGGGCGCCCGCTGCCGCACGGGGCCGAGGGCGTGGAACGTGTCCCGGACGACTACGCGCCGGACGCCGCCGAGGCGATCGCCGAGGCGCACCGCCTGCTCGGGGAGGGCCGCCCCTTCCACGCCCACGAGGTGCTGGAGGCCCGTTGGAAGACCGGCCCCGCGGCCGAGCGCGACCTGTGGCAGGGGCTGGCGCAGATCTGCGTCGGTCTCACCCACCTCCAGCGGGGCAACCCGCGCGGGGCCGCGGCGCTGCTCGCCCGCGGCGCCGACCGGATCGCCGGGTACGGCATGCCGTACCGGGCGGTCGCCGCGGCGGCCCTCGACCTGGGCGGCTCGGCGGAGCCGGACCCGGCCGAGGCGATCGACCGGATCAGGTCGCTGCTTCCGAGCCCGTGAGCCCGGACCGGACCACCGCCCCGGAGCGGGCGAGCCCGGCACGCCGCTCCGGAACCCGCGGGCCGGACCCGGGCCGCCGCCCCGGAGCAGGCGGACCGGCCTGAGTCACCGGAGCAGGCGGACCGGCCGGGGTCAGTGGTCGCACTCCTGGGTGCTGACCCGGTTGAAGAGCCGGGCGCCGTCCTCGGCGTCCGGAGCCACCTCGGCCGCGGTGAGGACGTAACCGGTCTCCTGCTGGTCGAGCGCGGCGGCGAAGACGACGCCGTAGACCTCTCCGTCGGGGGTGAGCAGCGGCCCTCCGGAGTTGCCCTGGCGGACCAGGCCGCGGATCGCGTAGACGTCGCGCTCGACCTTGTTGCGCTCGTAGATGTCGGTGCCCCGGGCCTGCTGCCGGGTCCGGATGCGGGCCTCGTTGGGCGTGAAGCCCTTGCCGTGCGGGAAGCCCGCGATGATGGCGTCGTCGCCCCTTTCGACCTCTCCGGCGTGGAAGCGCAGGATCGGCAGGTCGAGCCCGGGGACGTACAGGATCGCGATGTCCCGGTCGGGGTTGTAGAGCACGACCTTGGCCGAGCGGGAGTCGCCGCGGTAGTCGGTGACCTGCAGGTCCTGGTCGACCCCGGCGACCACGTGGGCGTTGGTCATGATCTTGTTCTGCGCGTAGACGAACCCGGTGCCCTCGATGTGCTTGCGGCAGCTCGTGGCGACGCCCTGCACCTTGACGATGCTCCTGCGGGCCCGCTGCAGCCGCGGGTTGCCCTTCAGCACGCCCGCGTCGGGCGGGTCCACCGCGACGATGCTGCCGCCCCCGATGCCGTCGAACACCTTGGGGAAGCCCGACTTGTCGATGAAGTCCTTGATCGGGTCCTGGATGTCCTTGGCCGCCTGCGGCATCGCGTCGTCGACGGTGCTCAGCAGCAGCGACTTGTGGACCTGCTCGCTGAGCAGCGTGAACTGGGAGGAGGCCACCAGGCTGCCGATGAACCAGGTGCCGACCAGCACCGCCAGGGCGCTGGCGAACGTGCCCCCGACCGCGTCGACGACCTTGGCGGGCTCCCAGGTGACGTGGCTGCGGATCACCGCGCCGATCGTCGAGGAGGCGAACTGGCCGATGACGGCGGTGAGGAAGACGATCACGATGGCCAGCAGAGCCTGCTCGGTGTCCCCGTCGACCACCGCGCCGGCGATCGGGGGGGCGATGAAGACGCCCAGCACGAGCCCGCCGACGAACCCGACGAAGCTCATGGCCCCGATGATGAACCCCTGCCGATATCCCGACACCGCGAAGGCCACCATCAGGGCGATCAGGACAAGGTCCAGGAGATCACCGTTCACCCCTTTACGGTATCCAGCCGCCGCCTGGCGCGCGTAGCCCTTCTCCGAGCTCAGTTGTGGTTATGGTGGTTCGCATGGCATCGATCGGGGGGCCGGTGTCCGTTGCGTCATTGATCGAGGCGGCACTGGAAGATCCAGACCATGACGGCGCGGTCCGCTGGCAGGCGATAACCCTCCTGCAGCAGCGGGGCGACCTGGAGACCTTCACGGCCGCCCGGCGGCTGTGCGCGGGGGAGACGGAGGCCGAGCGCATGCTCGGCGTCGACATCCTCGGGCGGCTCGGCTTCACCGACCGCAGCCTGCCGGTCCTGCGCTTCCTCGCCGCCGCCGAGGACGACCCGATGGTGCTCTACTCGGTGCTGATCGCCTTCGGCCACATGCGCGACCGCCGCGCGCTGCCCTCGGTGATCGAGCTGTCCGAGCATCCCGACGCGGGCGTCCGGTACGGCGCCGCCTACGCGCTGCCGAACATCGTCGGCCGCCCGCCCGACCCCGCCGGTCTGGACGCTCTGCGCCGCCTGACCTCCGACCCGGACGAGGATGTGGCCGACTGGGCCTGCCTGGGCATGACGCTGCTGGGCTCCCGCTAGGGACCGGCCGCTCAGCCGCGGGAGGCGAGGTTCAGGACGTCCGGGGGGATGTCCTCGGCCCGCGAGCGGTCCCAGGGGCGCGCGAAGTCCGAGACGGCGAGCACCCGGTCGAGCACACCCGCGGTGAACCCCCAGACCAGCAGGCCGCGCACCCGGAACGCCGGCGCCGCGTAGCCGCTCGGGTGGCGCAGCAGAAGCCGGTTGGCCGGGTCCACCAGCTCGGCGATCGGGACCCGCTCCACCGCCTCCACCTCGTCGGGCGAGGCGGCGTGCACGGCGGAGGGGGTGTGCCACCAGCCGATCACCGGGGTCACCCGGTTGTCGCTGCGCCAGACGTACAGCTCGGGCATGGTGCCGACCACGTGCACGCCCGCCGGCTCCAGGCCGGTCTCCTCCTCGGCCTCGCGCAGCGCGGCGCCGACCGGGCCGTCGTCACCGGGGTCGACGCCGCCGCCGGGGAAGGCCGGCTGTCCCGCGTGCCGCCGCCCGTTCGAGCTGCGCTGGATCAGCAGCACGTCGGGACCGAGCGGCCCCTCGCCGAACAGCAGCAGCACCGCGGCCCGCCGCCCTCCGGACGCGGGAGGGCGCAGCTCCGCGGGGACCGGTGTCTCCGCCGCCCGCTCGGCGAGCCTCTCCAGCCACTCGGGTACTTCCACCGCCACACCTCCGGTCCTGTCGCAACCCTTGAACACGACATCCGCGCCCGCGCTTCCCCGCAGGCAGCGCCCTCGCCCCGCCCTGCCGCGGAAAACGGATCCGGCCCGGGCCCCGGACGCGCTACGAGAAGGGGCCCGGCCGCACCAGTTTGGCCGCCTGCGCGTGGTCCGTGGGGCCGGTGCCGTACGACGGGCACAGGGCGGCCAGCGGGCACGCGCCGCAGGCGGGCTTGCGGGCGTGGCAGATGCGGCGGCCGTGCCAGATCAGGCGGTGCGACGCCATCGTCCAGTCGCGCTTCGGGATGAGCCCGGCGACGACGTGCTCGATTTTGACCGGGTCGGTCTCCGTGGTCCAGCCGAACCGGCGCACGAGCCGCTGGAAGTGGGTGTCCACGGTGATGCCGGGCACGTTAAAGGCGTTGCCGAGCACGACGTTGGCGGTCTTCCGCCCGACGCCGGGCAGGGCCACGAGATCCTCCAGCCTGCCGGGGACCTCGCCTCCGTGCCGTTCGCACAGCGCCTGCGCCATGCCGATGATGCTCGCGGTCTTGGCCCGGAAGAACCCCGTGGGCCGGATGATCTCCTCCAGCTCGGCCCGGTCCGCCCCGGCGTAGTCCTCCGCCGTCCGGTACTTTGCGAAAAGCGGGGGAGTGACCAGATTGACGCGCTTGTCGGTGCACTGCGCGGACAGGATCGTCGCGACCAGCAGCTCCAGCGGATCACCGAAGTCGAGCTCGCAGTGCGCGTCGGGGTAGGTCTCCGCCAGGATGCGGTCCATCCGCCGGGCGCGACGGACCAGCGCGAGTCTGGATTCACCTGCCGGCCGGTCTTCACGGAGCACGGCGACAGCCTATGCCCCCGGGTCCCCGCCGGAGCCCGCGACGGAATGAGTCACAATGGCTGTTGCGGACGCTGAGGACCGGTGCCGAGGCGCCCGCGACGGAACCACCCACCAGCGCAGCGCCAGAGGACGACGTGCGGACACGAGAGCAGAGAGCGGGGCGTTCGCCGGCGGCACCACGCGAGCGCGGCAAGCCCGAGGACGATGCGTGAACCCTCAACAAGGAGGCACCGTGAACACCGACGACGTGCTGGCCAAGGCCCCTCTGTTCTCCGCTCTCGACCGTGAGGGCGCCGCCGCCCTGCGCACGAGCGTCACCGAGGTCCAGCTGCCCAAGGGGCAGACCCTCTTCAACGAGAACGAGACCGGCGACCGCCTCTACGTCGTCCTCGAAGGCAAGATCAAGCTGTCCAGGACCGCGCCCGACGGCCGGGAGAACCTCCTCAGCGTCCTCGGTCCCGGGGAGATGTTCGGCGAGCTCTCGCTCTTCGACCCCCGCCCCCGTACGGCCTCCGCCATCGCGCTGACCGAGGTCCGCCTGGCCGGGCTCGGCCACGACGACCTGCGCCCCTGGCTGACCGGCCGCCCCGAGGTCGCCCTCCACCTGCTGCGCGCCCTCGCCCAGCGGCTGCGCCGTACCAACGACGTCCTGGCCGACCTGGTCTTCACCGACGTCCCCGGCCGGGTCGCCAAGGCCCTGATCGACCTCGCCGACCGGTTCGGCAAGAAGGTCGACGACGGCGTCCGGGTCCACCACGACCTCACCCAGGAGGAGCTGGCCCAGCTCGTCGGCGCCTCCCGCGAGACGGTGAACAAGGCCCTGGCCGACTTCGCCCAGCGCGGCTGGCTGCGGATCGAGGCCAAGGCCGTGGTCATCATGGACATGGAGCGCCTGCACAACCGCTCCCGCTAGGAGCCCCGGGGTCCCGGCCGGCCGGGACCCGCGAGCCCGCACACCGGCGGGTCCGCGGCCCCGCGGACCGGCGGCCCCGCGGCCCCGCGGACCGGCGGCCCCGCGGACCGCGCCGGGTGGGACCGACGGACCGGGCGGGACGCTCAGCCGAGGCCGAGATACTCCAGCTGCGCCCGGACCGACATCTCGGCCGCGGGCCAGAGCGAGCGGTCCACCTCCGCATAGACGGTCTCGACGATCCGGCGGGGCGTGACGGCCCCGGCCGCGTACGCCCGGCGGATCTGGTCCAGGCGCTGCCTGCGGTGCGCGATGTAGCCGTCCAGCGCGCCGACCGGGTCCGGCAGCACCGGCCCGTGGCCCGGGAGCAGCGCCCGCGCGCCCACCCGCTCGACGGCGGCGCGGAGCCGGTCCAGGGAGCGGAGATACTCGGCCAGGTGGCCGTCGGGGGCGATCACGGTGGTGCCCCGGCCGAGCACGGTGTCACCGGTCAGCACCGCCCCGTCCTCCGGGAGCCAGAAGCAGAGCGAGTCGAACGAGTGCCCCGGCGTGCCCACCACGTGCAGTTCCAGGTCGCCCGCACGGAGCACGTCGCCGTCGTCCAGCCCCTCGTCGCCGAGCCGGTGCCGGGGGTCCAGCGCCCGCACCGGAGCGCCGACCAGCTCGGCGAAGGCCCGCGCGCCGCCGCTGTGGTCGTGGTGCCCGTGGGTGAGCAGGATCGCGGCCACCCTGCGCCCCCCCAGATGACCGGCCACCCGGGCCAGGTGCCCCGCGTCGTCCGGCCCCGGATCGACGACCAGCACCTCCTCGCCCCGGCCGATCACCCAGGTGTTCGTGCCGTCCAGCGTCATGGGCGACGGGTTCGGGGCCAGCAGGTTGAGCGCGTGCTCGGTGCCCGCCCCGTCCGGCCCCTCCAGCGGTATCCGCAGACCGCTCATACGGCCCCCTCGCCGTTCACGCGGCGCCGAAGCGGTAGTCGTCGTCGAGCACGATCCGCATCTCGCCGTCCACCTCCGCGATCCTCGGCATGAACGTGACGATCTCCCGCTCGGCCGCCAGCACGTCCGCGACCTTCTCGTAGCCGGCCATCTCGCCCAGTGTGCGGTGGGTGGGCGGCATGAGGAAGATCTCCCCCCGAGCCGCCTGCGCGATCGCGTCGCCGGGCCGTACCCAGGCGACCTGGTCGGCCTCGCCGCCGACGTCGCGGGTGCGCTGGCCGGGCGGGAGGGCGGCGACGAAGAACCGGGTGTCGTAGCGCTTGCTCTCCACCTCCGGGGTGATCCAGTGCGCCCAGGGGCGGAGCAGGTCGGAGCGGAGGACCAGGCTGCGCCTGCCGAGGAAGTCGGCGAAGGACAGGGTCCGGTCGATCAGCGCGAGCCGGTCGGCCTCCCAGTCCTCGCCGGTGGTGTCGTCCACCACGGACTCCGCCGACGAGCCGGCCAGCAGCACGCCCGACTCCTCGAAGGTCTCCCGGACCGCGGCGCAGACCAGGCCCCGCGCGGTGTTCTCGTCGGCGCGGAAGACCTCGCCCCACCGCGCGGGCGAGGGCCCGGCCCAGGCGATCGCCTGGTCGGTGTCGCGGGGGTCCACCGAGCCGCCGGGGAAGACGTAGGCCCCGGCCGCGAAGGCCATGCTCGCCTTCCGCCGGAGCAGGTAGACCTGGACGCCCTCCCTCAGGAGGACCACGGTGGCGGCGTCCCGGGCCGGGACGGGGTCCGCCCGCCCGGCCAGGATGTCACGCGCTCGCTCGCCGAGCTCCCCGGGAAGCGGAATCCCACCCATGCCTGCGACCTTTCGCCCGAATCACCCGAACATCACTCGGTTTCAGGTTCATCATCGGGCACGGCTCCCGCTCCGGACAATCGTCAGCGCACCTCGGCGACCACTTCGACCTCGACGGGCGCGTCCAGCGGGAGGACCGCGACGCCCACCGCGCTGCGGGCGTGCTTGCCGGCCTCGCCCAGCACCTCGCCGAGCAGCTCGCTGGCGCCGTTGACCACCTGCGGGTGCCCGGTGAAGTCCGGGGCGCTGGCGACGTAGCCGACGACCTTGACGATCCGGACCACGTTCGACAGCCCGCCGGCCACCGACGCGACCGCGGCCAACGCGTTGAGCGCGCAGGTCCGGGCCAGTGCGTAGCCTTCCTCGGCGGTCACCTCGGCCCCGAGCTTGCCGGTCGCCGCGAGCTTGCCGTCCACCATCGGGAGCTGGCCCGAGGTGTAGACGTGGTTCCCCGAGCGCACGGCCGGGACGTAGGCGGCCAGCGGCGGCACGACCTCGGGCAGCTTCAGGCCGAGCTCGGCCAGCTTCTCCTCCGGAGTCACCGGCTACTCCTTCGGGCGCTTGAGGTAGGCGACCAGCTGCTCGGGGTTCGGCCCCGGCACGACCTGGACGAGCTCCCAGCCGTCCTGGCCCCAGTTGTCGAGGATCTGCTTGGTCGCGTGGACCAGCAGCGGCACCGTCGAGTACTCCCATTTCGTCATGCGAGACACATTAGCGAGGCGGGCGCGGCCGGGCGGGACCGGCATGACACAGCCGGGCGCGTGCCCGCGTGGAGCGTTTTTGACCGATGTGAAGCTCGTCCCAAACCAGCACCGGCGCGAGTCTGCAAGTGACCGTTGGGTAGCCTTCGAGATGTGAACGCGCGCGACACCGACTGGGATGGAGTACGGCTTCACGTCGTCACCGGAAAGGGCGGGACCGGCAAGACGACGGTCGCCGCCGCACTCGCCCTGGCCCTGGCCGCGGGCGGTCGCAAGGTCCTGCTGGTCGAGGTGGAGGGACGGCAGGGGATCGCGCAGATCTTCGACCTGCCGCCGCTGCCGTACGAGGAGCGCAAGATCGCCGTCGCGCCGGACGGCGGCGACGTCTACGCGCTGGCCATCGACCCCGAAGAGGCCATGCTCGACTACCTCGAGATGTTCTACGGCATGCGCCGGGCCGGGCGGGCGCTGACCAAGCTGGGCATCGTCGACTTCGCCACCACCATCGCCCCCGGTTTCCGCGACGTCCTCGTCACCGGAAAGACCACCGAGGCCGTCCGGCGCAAGGACAAGGCCGGCCGGCGGGTCTACGACGCGGTCGTCCTGGACGCGCCGCCGACCGGCCGGATCGTCCGCTTCCTGAACGTCACCGGCGAGGTCTCCGGGCTCGCCCGGATGGGACCGATCAAGAACCACGCCGACCTCGTGAAGAACGTCGTCGCCTCTCCCGAGACCGCCGTGCACTTCGTCACGCTCCTGGAGGAGATGCCGGTCCAGGAGACCCTCGACGGGCTCGCCGAGCTCCGCCGGGCGGGGCTCCCGCCCGGCGGAGTCTTCACCAACATGGTCAGGACCTCCCAGCTGCCCCCGGAGGCCGTCGAGGCGGCCGCCGCCGGGCGGTTCGACCCGGCCGAGCTGGCGCTGGGCCTCAAGGCCGCCGGGCTGGCCGACGGCGCCGCCGACGCCGCCACCGTGGCCGCCGCCCTCAGCGAGGAGATCGTCGAGTACGCCCGCCGTACCGAGCTGGAGCGCCAGGAGCGGGCCTCGCTCGACGCGGCCGGACGGCCTCGCTACGAGCTTCCGCTGCTGCCCGACGGGATCGACCTCGCCGGACTGTACGAGTTGGCCGAATCCATCCGCACCCAGGGAGCGGCATGACAGAGCGGCTCGGAGGTCACCGGCCCCCGCCGGAGCTCGACCTCGACGCGATCATCGACGACCGGAACACCAGGATCATCGTGTGCTGCGGCTCCGGCGGCGTGGGCAAGACCACCACCGCGGCCGCCCTCGGCCTGCGCGCCGCCGAGCGCGGGCGCAGCGCCGTGGTCCTCACCGTGGACCCCGCGCGGCGGCTGGCCCAGTCGATGGGCCTGACCGAGCTCGACAACACGCCCCGGCCCGTCGCGGGAGTGGAGGGGCCGGGCGAGCTGCACGCCATGATGCTCGACATGAAGCGGACCTTCGACGAGATCATCGAGGCGCACGCCGATCCCGAGCGGGCCCAGCAGATCCTGTCGAACCCCTTCTACCAGTCCCTGTCGTCCAGCTTCGCCGGCACGCAGGAGTACATGGCGATGGAGAAGCTCGGCCAGCTCCGCCGGACGGGCGAGTGGGACCTGATCATCGTGGACACCCCGCCGTCCCGGTCCGCCCTGGACTTCCTGGACGCGCCGGAGCGGCTCGGCCGCTTCCTCGACGGGCGGTTCATCCGCCTGCTGATGGCCCCCGCCAAGGCGGGCGGGCGCAGCGCCTTCAAACTCTTCAACGCCGGCTTCGGATTCGTCGCCGGCGCCCTGAACAAGCTCCTGGGCGCCCAGCTGATCAAGGATCTGCAGACGTTCGTCTCCGCCCTGGACGCCGTCTTCGGCGGGTTCCGCGCCCGGGCCGAGCAGACCTACCGGCTGCTGCAGGCTCCGGGGACCGCGTTCGTGGTCGTCGCCGCGCCCGAGCGGGACGCGATGCGCGAGGCCTCGTACTTCGTGGAGAGACTCGCCGAGGAGCGCATGCCGCTGGCCGGGCTCGTGGTCAACCGGGTGCACCGCTCGCCCATGTCCGGCCTGACGGCCGCCCGGAGCTGCGCGGCGGCGGAGGACCTGGAGGCGCGGGGCGAGCACGAGCTGACCTCGGCGGTGCTGCGGCTGCACGCCGACCGGATGCAGCTGGCCGCCCGCGAGCACCGCGAGCAGGAGCACTTCTCCTCCGCCCACCCCACGGTGCCGGTGACCCAGGTGCCCGCGATGCCCACCGACGTGCACGACCTGGAGGGCCTGCGCGAGGTGGGCGCCCTCCTGGCCGAGCCGCGGAGTTCCGCGGCGGCCTGACACCGGCCGCCGCAGAAGCCACGCCGCAGAAGCCACGGAGCCGCGGGACCGCCCCGGACCGCTCAGCGGGCCGCGACGGCGCCCTGCGCGCGCGGGACCTCCGGGAGTCGCACTCGGAGGCGTGCTCGGCGGACATGGCATGCGTACGGCCGGCGGGCGGCGCCGGCCGTACGGACCGGATCATACGGGGGCTCTTCCTCGGATTCAGCCGGCGATCAGCTCGTTCGTCCGCTCGTACTCCTCCTTGGCCATCTCCAGGAGGTCCCGCCAGGAGTCGACGTCGGGGCGCCGGCGCAGCAGCGCCCGGCGCTCTCTCTCGGTCATTCCGCCCCACACCCCGAACTCGATGCGGTTGTCCAGCGCGTCGGCCAGACACTCGGTTCGGACCGGGCATCCTCGGCAGATGAGCTTCGCTCGGTTCTGAGCAGCACCCTGGACGAACAGCGCGTCAGGATCCGCACCCTTGCAGGCCGCGCTGGACGTCCAATCCGTGATCCACATTCGACCCCACTCCCCTTAGGTGGTCAGTCGTGACTTGGAGCCGACGGGCGCGGTCGTCGGGCTTCCTATTCAGTTGCCGCAGAAAGAGAACGTACGCAATGAGACGTTGGGGCCGACAGCCCCCGGCGGGACCAAATTCCCGCATGGTCATCGGCGGCCATCTGGCCGGGAATGACTAGTTACCTCTCGCCGGAACCTGGGAAAGGCCACCTGGATCAAGGACGCGCCAAGCCGGATCAGTCTTCCGTTACCATCCGAGCCGTCCGATCGACGTAGTCTTGGTTCCGTGCAAGCTCTAGGCAAAGATCACAAGTCGCCGGTGGGGAACGTGTTGCGGCTGCTGGCCGCGGGCGCGGGCGCCGGAGTGCTCGTCGCGGCCATCGCGCTCCCCGCGATGGGCGGCGCCGGCGTGACCGCGAAGTCCGCGATCGAGGGGTTGCACCTGCAGCCGGAGGAGCTCAACGAGCCCCCGCTGCCCGAGAGGACCGTCCTCCTCGACGCGAACGGCAAGCAGTTCGCCCAGTTCTACTACGAGAACCGCGAGTCGGTGAAGCTCGACCAGATCGCCGACGTCATGAAGACGGCGATCGTCGCCATCGAGGACAACCGGTTCTACGAGCACGGCGCGATCGACATCGAGGGCACGGCCCGCGCCGCCATGCGGAACTTCTCCGGCGGCGGCGTCGTCCAGGGCGGCTCCTCCATCACCCAGCAGTACGTCAAGCTCGTCCTGGTCAACAGCGCCGAGACCAAGGAGGAGCAGGAGGCCGCGGTCGCGCCCACCCTCGAGCGCAAGCTCAAGGAGCTGCGCTACGCGCTGGCGATCGAGGAGAAGTACACCAAGTCGGAGATCCTGGAGCGCTACCTCAACATCTCCTACTTCGGCGCGGGCGCGTACGGCATCCAGGCCGCCGCCAAGCGGTTCTTCGGCAAGCCGGCCTCCGAGCTGACCCTCTGGGAGGCCGCCACGCTGGCCGGCGCCGTGCAGAACCCCAGCGTGACCGACCCGAACACCGGCAAGGCGGCGCGCCAGCGGCTGCTGGAGCGGCGCAACGTCGTGCTGAACCGCATGTACAAGCTGGGCAAGATCACCAAGGAGGAGGCCGAGGAGGCCAAGGCCAAGAAGCTCGGTTACAAGGACGTCCCGGTCCCCGGCGGCTGCGACCAGAGCGACTACCCCTACTTCTGCCTCTACGTCCAGCACGAGATCCTCAACAACGAGGACTTCGGCAAGACCGCCGAGGCCCGGGAGAAGTTCCTCCAGCGCGGCGGTCTGACGATCAAGACGACGCTCGACCCGCAGGCCCAGAAGGCCTCCGAGAAGGCGATCAGGAAGTACGTCAGGACCAGCGACAAGCCGGTCGCCGCGCAGGCGATGGTCGTGCCGGGCACCGGCGCCATCAAGGCGATGGCCGCCAGCCGCACGTTCGGCCGGAACAAGAAGAAGAACGAGATCAGCTACAACCTCGTGTCCGACGTGGCGCACGGCGGCGGGACGGGGTTCCAGGCCGGCTCCACGTTCAAGCCCTTCACCCTGCTCACCGCCCTGGAGCAGGGCATGAAGCTCAACGACGGCTTCAGCACCGGCTCGGGCTACGCCGCCCCGAGCAACGCCTCCTTCCGCGACTGCAAGGGCAACAAGGTCGGCGAGCCCGGCCACACCGTCCACAACTCCAGTGAGAGCGGCGGCGGCTTCAAGACCCTGACCACCGGCACGCTCGGCTCGGTGAACACCTTCTTCATGAAGCTGGAGGAGGTCGTCGGGCTCTGCGACACCGTCAAGACGGCCCAGAAGCTCGGCATCAAGCGCGCCGACGGCCAGCCGCTGAAGGAGTTCGAGACCTTCACGCTCGGCATCAACGAGATGGACCCGGTCACGGTCGCCGCGGCCTACGCGACGATCGGCGCGCGCGGCGCCTACTGCAAGCCGATGGCCATCACCGAGATCCGCGACCGCAACAACAAGGCCACCTCGTACAAGCCGAAGTGCAAGCAGGTGCTGGACGAGGAGGTCGCCGACGCGGCCAGCCACATCATGTCCGGGGTCTTCACCAAGGGCACGATGAGCGGGGTGGGCGGCATCGGCCGTCCCGCGGCGGGCAAGACCGGTACCACCGACGCCTACACCGCCGCCTGGTTCGCCGGCTACACCCCCGACCTCGCCTCGGCGGTCAGCATCGGCGACCCGCGCGGCGCCTTCAAGCACGACCTGATCGGCGTGACCATCGGCGGACGCTACTACTCCTACGTCTACGGCGCGTCGATCTCCGGGCCGATCTGGAAGGAGTCCATGATCGGCGCGCTGAAGGGCGTGGAGGCGACCCCGTTCACCCCGGTGAACATGGAGCGCTTCGGCGGCTGCTCGGCCGGCCGGTGCGCCCCGCCGCCCAAGAAGAAGCCCGTCGAGGACCGCGGCGGCGACGGCGACCGCGGTGGTGACGGCGGCTTCGACGGCGACGACGGCGGCTTCGACGTCACCGAGCCCCCGGACGGCTGGGGCGAGGGGAACGGCGGCGCGCCGATCGTCCCCTGACCGCTCGCCCGTGAACCGGGGCGTCCGGCCGTTCCAGGCCGGGCGCCCCGTCCCGTCCCCGCTCCAGAGGCGGCACGGGGACGGACAGGAGAAGAGCCCTCCTCGGAGCCGGGCGAACCGGCGGAGGAGGGCTCTTCTCCTGCCTTCAGCGAGCTCTCACGGGCCCGCCCCACGCCCTCGGCGGCCTTTCACAGGCCCGCTCACGCGCCTGCCGGGACCGGGACCGGGGCGGAGGGCCCGGAGCCCGCTCAGGCCGTCAGGCGGGCCCGTACGGCCTGGGCCACCCGGCCCCCCTCGGCCCGCCCGGCGACCTTGGGGTTGAGGACCTTCATGACCTGCCCCATCGCCTGCGGGCCGGAGGCGCCGCTCTCGGCGATGGCCTCGTCCACGAGCGCGGCGAGCTCGGCGTCGGAGAGCTGGGCCGGGAGGTACTCCTCCAGTACGGCCTGCTCGTCCCGCTCCGCCTGCGCCTGCTCCGTGCGGCCGGCCCCGGCGAAGGCCTCCGCCGCCTCACGGCGCTTCTTGGCCTCCTTCGTCAGCACCTTGACGACCTCGTCGTCGGTCAGCTCACGCGCGGTCTTGCCCGAGACCTCCTCGACGTTCACGGCCGCCAGGGCCATGCGGATCGTCCGGGTGCGGATCTCGTCCTTGCTCTTCATCGAGGCCGTCAGATCGGCCTTCAGCTTTTCCTTCAATGCGCTCATGCGGTCCATCTTCCCGCCTCACCAGCCCTGTTGTATTCCGGGTTTCCCGCGGCGGGCCGGATTCCCGGTGCGGCTCGGGCATGATGGAGGGGTGAGGAAAGCAGCCGCGGTACCCCTGTCCCTGCTCGGCGCCGGTGTGGCCGGTCTCGCCTACGCCTCGGTCGTCGAGCGCAACGCGTTCCGCCTGCGCCGTTTCGACGTGCCCGTGCTGGAGCCCGGGCAGCGTCCCGTGCGGATCCTCCACCTGTCCGACCTGCACCTCACCCCGCGCCGGCGGCTGCTCATCGAGTGGGTCCGCTCGCTGGGCGACCTCCGGCCCGACCTGGTGGTCAACACCGGCGACTCCATCGCCCATCCCGAGGCGGTGCCCGCGCTGCTGCACGCGCTCGAGCCGCTGCTGTCCCGCCCGGGCCTGTTCGTCTACGGCTCCAACGACCTCTACTCGCCCCGCCCCAAGAACCCCGCCCGCTACCTGCTGCGCCCCTCCAAGGGCGACAACAGCCGGCGCTCCCCCGACCTGCCCTGGGAGGAGCTGGGCGCCGGGATGGCCGCCGCGGGCTGGCTGGACATGAACAACACCACCGCCCGCGTCAAGGTCGGCGACCTCGACGTGGCGGTGGGGGGCATCCACGACTCCCACATCGACCGCGACCGCTACGACCTGATCGCCGGTCCGGCCCCCGCGGACGCCGACCTCCGCCTGGGCGTGATGCACTCGCCCGAGCCGCGCAACATGACCCACTTCGCCGCCGACGGCTACCAGCTGCTGCTCGCCGGCCACACCCACGGCGGCCAGCTCTGCGTCCCGTTCTACGGCGCGCTGGTCACCAACTGCGGCATCGACCGGGCCCGGGTCAAGGGCCTGAGCCGGCACGACTCCGCCTATCTCCACGTCTCCGCGGGCCTGGGCACCAGCCCGTACTCGCCGGTCCGGTTCGCCTGCTTCCCCGAGGCTTCGCTCCTCACGCTCGTGCCGCGCCGCCGAGGTGTCACAAGCACCCACGAAGTCCGCTAGACTCTCTCAAGCACGAGCAAGACGGCGTGCACCGGGGTGTAGCGCAGTTTGGCAGCGCGCTTCGTTCGGGACGAAGAGGCCGGAGGTTCAAATCCTCTCACCCCGACCCAGTGAGGCCGAGAGGGCCGCTTCCGAAGATCGGAAGCGGCCCTCTCGGTTTTCGCCGACCGCGGCCGCGCCGCCACGGACCGGCCCCCGAAGACGCGGTCCGCGGCGACCCGCCCGGAGCACGGGTCAGCGGCAGGCCAGGCCGCTCAGGTGGTGCCGGGTGTTGAAGTGAACCTTGTCCTTCTTGTTGAACCGGGTCACCTCCCCGTCCGAGTAGAGCACGCTGATGCTCACGCACATGTTCCTGCCGTAGACCTTGACCGGACCGGCGTAGTGCTTGAAGTCGCCGCTGTCGGCGTCGTAGTTGTTCTTCATGCGGTCCTCGGTCCACCGCTGGTTGTACATCGAGATCATCATCGGGGTGGGGCGGCCGTAGCGGGGACTGCCCTTGCGCTTGACGAAGACGGCGCAGTTCCATCCCGTCTTCGCGTTGTAGTAGAGCTTGACGTCGGTGACGTAGTACTTCTTGCCGGTGAGCATGTCCTTCGACGGCACCCGCCAGCTGCCCACGAACGAACCGCTGCAGCCGTAGCCTCCCGCAGAGGCCGAGGCCGGGACGGCCGTGGCGATCCCGGACGTTACCAGTGCCGCCGCCGCGACCACGGCGGCGCGCCTGCGCATGCTCATCTTCACTCTTCCGTTCATCATCGTCTCCTCGTGGTGGGTCC
>NZ_JBHSBM010000013.1:15805-102842 GCF_042650625.1 Planomonospora corallina | reverse complement strand
CCCCCGCCCGGCGTCCCGGAAAGGTCACCGGGGTCAGCAGCGCTCGCTCGTCGAGGCCTTCCGGTCGCCGGAGCCGGGGAACGGCCCGTGCCCGATCCAGCCGAGCGCCCGGGTGCACTTCGAGAGCGTGGCCGTGCCGTACGACCACAGCTCGGTGAACCGGCCGCTCTTGCAACGGGGGCCCTCCACCGTCGTCCTGGAGCCGGAGCGCGTGGTGACGGAGGCGCAGGCGTTCCACGACCTGTGGCTGTCGCGCCAGGAGCCCCAGACGTAGACGTAGGCCCAGTTCTTGTTGCAGCCCTTGAACTGCTTCACCGAGGCGAACGTCTTGCCGCCGGAGGTGATGCGGGCCGTCGACCCGATCTTCGTCACCTTGGAGCAGTAGGGGTTGGTCTCGGCGTGCGCCGGTCCGCCGAAGCCGGCCAGCATGGGCAGCACCAGGGCGCCGACCGCGGCGGCCTGAGCGAACGTTCTCCTCATCGTGTGCACTTTCCGGTCGGATGCAGGGACTCGTCCGCGGCCCCGCCGTCCAGGACGGGCGGGGTGGGACGTGAGACAGCCTGGACCGGAACCCTGTACTCCTCCTGAACACGCCGTCAGAACGTGCCTGCACGACCGCTGCACCCGGCGCGGGCCGGTGAAGTCCCAGATCAGGGCTATGGGCGCCGGGAGACGACGGTCACGTCGAAGAAGATCCCCGCCAGGTGGGGCATGAAGGGCACGCCCTGCTCGTCGATCATCTTCCAGTAGACCTTGCACCGTCCCGGCGTCGACCGCGCCTTCACGGGCACGCTCACGAGCACCGAGTGGCCCGGCTCGGTGTCCGGGATCGGCACCGTCGTCGGTGAGTCGCACCCCTCCTCGCCCGGCTGGAGCGGCTGGCGGGCCAGCCGGCGGCCGTGCCAGGCGACCGAACCCGTGTTGGTGAGCTTCCAGGTCTTCAGGAAGCGCCGGCCCGCCCTGACCGTGCTCCCGTCCGGGTAGGTGACATCGGCGTCGAGCCTCGAGCTGTCACCGGGGATGGGCCGCTGGGGGCCGGTGGCCGTCGCCGGGGACACCGGGGACGCCGCGGGCGGTGAGGAATGCGAGGACGGCGAGGAGGCGCCAGGCGGGTCCGGCTCCCGCAGGAGGCCGTATCCTCCGATCTCCAGTCCGGCGAGTCCGAGCACGCAGCCGGCGCCGACCGCGGCGGCCCACGTCCTCCGGCGCACCCGCCACACGGCTCCGCCGGGCGGAGTCCGTTCCGGCTCCCGGCCGCCGTGCCCTCCCGCCTCCGGGTCCGCCGCGGAACCCGCCGGAGGAGCCGTCACGGAGTCCGCCGGGGAACCTGCCGGGGAAACCGTCGCGGAGTCCGCCGGGGAAACCACCGGGGAAACCGTCGCGGGATCCGGGGCGGAGCCCGCCGTACGGTCCGCGGCGCCGTCTTCCGGACGGCGGGAGGGCTCCACCCGCACCGAGGCGGGAAGCAGGCCGTCCGGAGCCTCCTCTCCGATGATCTGGAGGTGGAGGCGGCGCAGTTCGGGTCGCGGGTCCGTCCCGAGCTCGTCGGCGAGGAGGCTCCGGAGCCGCTCGTAGGCCGTAAGGGCCTCGGCGGACCTGCCGGTCAGGTGCAGGAGCCGGATCAGCCTGTACTGCAGGGACTCGCGGAGCGGGTTGCGCGCCGCCTCGTCCACCAGGTCCGCGACCAGGCTGGCCGGGATGTCCTTCTCCTCGACGCACAGGTCCGCGTGGGACTCCACCGCCGAGAGCCGGAGCTCCTCCAGTCTCGCCGCCTGGATCTCGACACAGGGGGTCGGCGGCACGTCGGAGAGCGGCGCGCCCCGCCACAGCGCGAGTCCCCGCCGTATCCCGGGCAGATCGCCGAGCGCGAGGGCGGCCTCGAAGCGGAAGACGTCCGTCTCGGCGTTCTCCAGGTTCAGCTCGTATCCTCCGGACCGGCTGACCAGGACCTTTCCGGCCACCTCGGCGGGGGCGATGGAACGCAGCGTCCCGCGCAGCCGGGAGGCGCGGACCTGTACGGCGTTCGCCGGATCGGCGGGCAGGCGATCCGGCCAGAGGGCGGCGGCCAGGTGCTCGCCGGACACCAGTTGGCCGGGGTGGGCGAGCAGTTCACCGAGGAAGGCCCTGTCCTTGGCCGCGGTCGGGGAGACGGATCGCCCACCGTGCGCGATCTCGAGCGGGCCGAGCATGAGGAACTCCACGCCGGGCAGTTTGCCACGTATCGACCCAAACTTTCGGAGAAGAGCAGGAACGGGGCGGATGTCCGTACCGCTCTTCCCCCGTGCCGGGCGGGCCGGTCAGGTGACGTGCCGGGTACGGCGTGCGGCGACCACGTCGGGGACGCCGGCGCCGTCCAGGACGACCGGGCGGTGGCCTTCGCGGGCCAGCAGGGTCGCGGCGATCGAGGCCCGCCGTCCGGAGCCGCAGGCGATCAGGACGGGCCGGGAGACGTCCAGCTCCTCGGGCACGCCCTCGGTCACCAGGTCGGGCAGGAAACGCTCCACGGCCCCGTCCAGCCGTACGGCCCGGCGTTCGGCGGGCGCGCGCACGTCGAGCGCCTGCGCGCCCGGCAGGTCGAGGCGGCTCAGGAAGGTCGGCAGGTCCACCTGCGTGAAGGTCTGCGTGGCGGCCGGGCCGACGTCGCGGACGACGCCGCGGACGGTGTCGACCCCGATCCGGGCGAGCTGCACCACGGCCTCGGTGACGTCCTGGCCCGGCTCGGCCACCAGCACCAGCGGCGTCCCGTACGGCAGGAGCCACCCGGCCCAGAGGCCGAAGTCCTCACCGAGCTCGATTCCCACCGAACCGGGCAGGGCACCCGCCGCCTGCGCCCGCCAGGGGCGGATGTCGACCACCCGGGCGCCGGCGGGCAGGTCGCCGGCGGTCAGCTCGGGGACGTCCGGGCGGGGCACGGGCGGCACGCCGAGGATGTTGGCCGGGCCCATGCGCCGGTAGAACGCCGGGATCGGCATCGGGTCGGCGAGCAGCTCGTCGGCGAAGCGTTCGGCGTCGCCGATGGCCAGCAGGGGGTTGCCGGAGAGCTCGGCGCCGATGGTGGAGGTGTGGCGGCCGGCCCCGGTGGAGGTGCAGAAGGATCCCTGACCGTGGGTCGGGTACAGGGCGGTCTCCGGCGGCAGGGCGGCCAGGCGGCGCAGCGAGCCGTACTGGAGCCTGGCCAGGGTGCGGGCCCGTTCGGGGCCCAGCAGGTCGGGGCGGCCCGCCGAGGCGACCAGCAGGCTGCCGCCGGAGAAGAGCGCGGCGGGCTCTCCGTCGGCCAGCACCAGGTAGCTGGTGTGCTCGGGGGTGTGGCCGGGGGTGTGGATCGGGCGGATGACGAGGCCGCGGCCGCCGGGGATGTCCTCCCGGTGGAAGGCGGGCGTGCAGGGGTAGGCCGGGGCCGCGGCGGCGGGCAGCACCAGCTCGGCGCCGGTGTCCAGGGCGGCCTGCCGGGCGCCGGAGACGTAGTCGTTGTGCAGGTGGGTCTCCAGCACGAACCGCGGCTCGGCGCCGCGCTCGGCGGCGGCCCGCACGAACCGGCCGATGTCGCGCTGGGGGTCGACGAGCACGCCCATGCCCTCGTGGACCAGCAGGTAGCTCTGGTCGCCCAGCCCCGGGGTGCGGAACGGCACGACCTCCATGTCCTCACCCCCGATCGTCGCAGGCGGGCCCTCTTTCCGAGGCGGACCCTCCCGCTTCCTACCCGGGAGGGGGCGGGGAAGACCTGCGGCGGCGCCGCACGATCCGGGACCGTACGCCTCCCGGGCGCCCGGGATCCGGCGGGCCGGGATCCGGCGGGCCGGGGTCCTGCCGCCCGCCCGGAGTGCGGCGGGCCGCGTCCCGGAACCGGCCGCCTTCCGGTCAGACCACGTCGAAGCGCTCGGCGGGCGCCATCGTGATCGTGTCGTGCGCCACCGGCGCGGCGAGCAGCCCCAGGTCGCTGCCGACCTGCACGAACCGGCCGCCGGGGGTCAGCGTCAACCGGTAGCGGCGGGCGCCTGCGGCGTTGAGCAGCCGGAGCCGGTAGCGGGCGGCGTCCACCTCCAGCACCGGCCAGGGCGCCCCGTTGACCAGGATCACGTCGCCCTCGACGCCCTCCATGTAGGCGTCCTCCACTCCCGCCTTCACCAGCAGGGTGTCGTCCACCGCGGGGTAGCGGAAGGAGCCGTCCTCCTCGAAGGCCCGGTCGCAGATCATCAGCGGGAGGTCGCGCTCGCCCTTCGGCAGGGGCAGGGCGTCGTCCTCGTCGTCGCGGATCAGGAGGAAGCCCGCCAGCCCCCGCCAGACCTGCGGCGCGGTGAAGTCCATCCGGTGGTCGTGGTACCAGAGCGTGGCGGCCCGCTGGTCCAGCGGGTAGACGTAGTCCTTGGCGCCGGAGTGGAAGGTCCACTGCGTCAGGTCGTGGTGGGAGGAGTGCCCTCCGGGCTGCGGGCGGAACCCGCGGCCCGCCGCCACCACCAGGTCGGTGGGGTAGCCGTCGGAGTCGGGCGGGGTGACCCCGCCGTGCAGGTGCGTCGAGGTGGGCACGGGCAGCTCGTTGCGGACCCGGACGACGGTGCGCTCCCCGCGGCGCAGGTCGAAGGTCGGCCCGGGGAACGTGCCGTCGTACCCCCACACCTCGGTCTTCGTCCCCGGGATGATCTCCACCTGGGCGGCGCGCTGGACCACCTCGTAGTGGCCGGGCCGCACCGGGCGCGCCGTCGCGGGCACGGGCAGCGGCACGGTGAACGGCCGGGGCAGCGGCAGCGCGCTCCTCAGGCCCTCGCCCGCGGCCTCGGCCGTGAGGGAGCCGCAGCCGGCGACCGCGAGGCCGGTGCCGCCGAGCAGTCCGAGGAAGCCCCGGCGGGAGAGGCGGGAGGTCACGTGTCCTCCGTCCGCAGGCCGCTCCAGGTCCACCAGGCGAGCACGGCGGAGGCGCCGAAGCCGAGCACGCCGATCGGGAAGTGCCCGATGAGGACGCGCTCCTGCCCCAGCATGACCTGGAGCGTCTCCAGAGCCGTCAGGGCGCCGGTCGCCAGAGCGGGCCACGCCGGACCCCGGACCGGACGCCAGAGCAGAATCGCGGCCACCAGCTGGAAGAACAGCATGCCGTAGGTGAACCCGCCGTTGTTGCGGTGCCAGGTGAGCATGTCCACGTCGCCGGTGACGAACATCCCGGCCAGCACGGCCTGCACGAGCACGCCGAGCAGGTGCAGGGTGGCGGTGGAGCGCAGCGACCAGACGGCCCAGCCCGGCCGGGGGGTGCGGCGGGCCCGCGGACGGGCCGCGACCGGATCGGTTGAGATGCTCATGGACGGGAATGGTGCCGCGCCGCCACTGCATGATCGTCAGCCCGGGGACGGCACTTCGCCGTACATCCCGGGATGTACGGCGGGGCGCGGGTACGACCGGGGTCGCACCCGCGATCCCGGCCGTGCGCGGGTCGGCGCGGGGCGGCCGGCGGCCCTAACGTGGCAGGCGTGAAGCCTTGGAGAACGCACGCGCCGCCGGGCACCCGGCGCGGGGAAGCCGACGCCGCCGATCCGGGGTTCCAGGCGGCGGACGCGCTGGTCGCGGTGGCCGTATTCGCGCTGGGCGTCGCCGACGTCTACGGGAGGTTGTCCAGTTCGGGCCTGGTGGAGCGGCCCGCGGACGGCTTCGCCCTCGTGCTGATCGCGGTGCCGTCGCTGGCGCTGCCGTTCCGCCGCACCGCCCCCGTGCCGGCCGGGCTGGTCGCCGTGGGGTGCGGGGTCGTCTACTACGGGGCCGGGTATCCGGGTGTCATCGCCGCCGCCCCCACCCTGGTCATGATCTACACGGCGGCGGCCCTGCGCCGGGCGGGCGAGGAGCGGCTCTGGATCGCCCAGGAGCTGCACGACTCGCTCACCCACGCCATCTCGGTCGTCAACGTGCAGGTCGCGGTCGCCCTGCAGGCACTCGACCACAGGCCGGAACTGGCCCGCGAGGCGCTGATGGCGATCAAAGAGTCCGGGCACGAGGCGATCGGCGAGCTCCGCGCCACCCTGGGCGTGCTCCGGCAGGCCGACCCGGACGGGCCCGAGGCGGGGCTGGCCCGGCTGCCCCGGCTGGCGGCCAGGGCCGAGGCCGCGGGACTGCCGGTGCGGACGGCCGTCCTCGGCGAGCGGCGGGAGCTCCCCGCGGAGGTCGACCGGGCCGCCTACCGCATCGTGCAGGAGGCCCTCACCAACGTGCTGCGGCATGCCGGGGCGGCGACGGTCACGGTGACGACCGAGTACCGGCCTGACATGATCGTGCTGTCCGTCGAGGACGACGGGGAGTCGGGCACGGGCACGGGCGGGATGGGGTTGATAGGGATGCGCGAGCGCGCGGTCGCCGTCGGCGGGACGCTCACCGCCGGGCCGCGCCCGCAGGGCGGTTTCGCCGTGCGGGCCGAACTGCCGGCCGCGGGACGCCGGACCGAGCGGACCGAGCCGACTGCCACGGGACGCCGGGCCGAGCCGACTGCCGCGGGACGCCGGGTCCCGCGGGCCGAGCCGCCGGCGGCGGGACGCCTGTGATCCGGGTGCTGCTGGCCGACGACCAGCCGCTGATCCGCGCCGGCTTCCGGGCGCTGCTGGAGATGACGGACGACATCACCGTCGTCGGCGAGGCGGGCAACGGCGGCGAGGCCGTCGAGATGTGCCGTGCGCTCCGGCCCGACGTGGCGCTGCTGGACGTCAGGATGCCGATCATGGACGGCATCCAGGCCACCCGGAGGATCGGCGCCGATCCCGCGCTGGACTCCGTGCGCGTGGTGATCCTGACCAACTACGCGCTCGACGAGTACGTCTTCGCCGCGCTGCGCGCCGGGGCCGGCGGCTTCCTGGTCAAGGACGTCGAACCGGCGGACCTGCTGCAGTCGGTGCGGGTCGCCGCCCGGGGCGAGGCGCTGCTCTCGCCCTCGGTGACCCGGCGGCTGATCGAGGAGTACGTCGCCACGCCGCCCCGCCCGGCGCCCGGGCCGGGACTGGAGCGGCTGACCGACCGGGAGCGCGAGGTCCTCTCCCTGGTCGCGGCCGGGATGTCCAACGAGGAGATCGCCGATCACCTGACCATCAGCCATGCCACCGTCAAGACCCACGTCAGCCGGACGATGGGCAAGCTGGGCGCCCGCGACCGCGCCCAGCTGGTCGTCCACGCCTACGAGTCCGGGCTGGTGACCCCCGGGAGCAGGTGAGGCCCGTTCTCCCGGGGTCCGCGTACGGCCCCGGCCGCCCGGCGTCCGTGCTCGCCGGCCGCCTCGTCATCCGTCCCGCGTGACGGTCCCCGCAGGAGTCCCGGCGGCCCGCGCGGCGGGCGTCCCGGCCGGCTCCGGCCGCGCCGCCGTACCGGTCCGTGCCCCGGAGCCGTCGGCCCGCTCCTCGCGGCTCATCCGGTTGACCGCGAGGGTGAGCGCCGCGCCGTACACGACGTGGGCGGCGGCCATCACCGCGGGGCGGCCCGGCCTGTCGTGCGGGATCGAGGGCAGGATGCCGAGCCGGGGCACCCAGCCCGCGTAGCTGCCGACCCAGATCCCCAGCGCGTAGGCGACGCCGATCGGCGGGGCGACGCGCCGCCCGCGGGCCAGCACGCCGTACAGCGCGCCCGCGGCGGCGCCGAAACCGAAGTGGGCGACCGCGCCGAGCACGCCCTCGCCCGGCTTGGGCCGGTACCGGCCACCCGGGAGCATGGCGCGGACGATGCGTTTGGGCGGCTGGTCGCCCATCAGCCCGGCCCGCTCCCCGGCGACCATCACCGCGCTCATCACCGCGGTGGCGAGCACGCCTCCGGCGGCCCCTCTCAGCAGATCACGCGTCACGGCAGGCGACTGCCCCCGCCACGGCGCGGGAAACCACCCGCGCTCCGGCACGGGGGCCGCCCGTGCGCTCCGGCCACGCCCGGCGGATCAGGCGGAGCCCCGGCTGCCCGCCGTGACGAGTTCCCGCACGTCCTCGGGGAGGCTCTCGCAGACCTTGCTCATGATCCCGCCCTGCGTCGCCTCTCCGGTGACCTCCATGACGACCCGTGCGATGTAGGCCGCCTGCGGCTCCTTGACGCCGGCCTTGGCCGCGACGCGGTGGATGAACTCGTCCCGCCCGAACCGCTCACCGGCGCCGAGCCCGCCGTAGACCTCGGTCCGCCGCAGGTTCTCCCCGATCTCGTGGGGAAGCTGGGCGGCGAGGTGGTCGGCGAGCCCCTCGGAGACGCGCTCCCCGAGCGTCTCCAGGGTCGCACGGGTGGCCCGCTCCGCCTCGGCCCGGCCGGCCAGACGCGCGCGTGCCTGTACCTGTCCGATGAACTCGTCGTGCTGCATGTTCCTTCTCCTCCCGGTCTCCCGGCGGATCGGGGCTGACACCCCACGAGTCATTTATCCGATTTGTTCTATATATCCATATTCGACAGGCCGACTCCGGGTCCGGAGGTCAGTCCCTGCCCTGCCAGGTCGTCACGCACACCTCGTTGCCTTCCGCGTCCGCCAGCACCCAGAAGGAGGGCGCGTGGGAGTCCGAGACCAGCACGCCCCCGGCGGCCAGCGCCGCCCGGATCCGGTGCGGGGCCTCGTCGTGCGGGATCGACACGTCGAGGTGGAGGCGGTTGCGCTGCGGACGCGCCGTGTCCATTTGCTGGAACCAGATCGCCGGCCCCTGGCCGAGCGGGTCGACGAGCGGGTCCTCCGGCCCCGAGGCGCCCGCCTCGTCGGCGTAGCCCATCACGGCCTTCCAGAAGGGCCGGATCCGGGGGATGTCCAGCGCGTCGACCGCGATCTCGATGAGCTGGACCGCCCGGGACTCCGGGTCGGCGACACCGGGATCGGGCCAGAGACCGAGCCGCCGCACCGCCGTGAAGACCCGCCGGGCGAGCTCCACCTCCACGGCGGTCACCGTCGCCGCGGCGGACGACTGCAGGGTGATCACCAGCCGGTCCGGGCGCGCGTCCAGCCGGAGACTGCCGTCGGCGTCGTCCCCGGCCGCCTCCACCACGCGGCCGGCGACGTCGACCGCCCACCGCAGCGAGAGCACCGGCACCGACGTCTGCAACGCCCCCAGGACGTACCGCCAGCCCAGGTCTCCGACCGCGTCGGAGATCTCCTTCCGGCTGAGCCGGCCACCCGCACCCTTCACGTCCTCGGTCATGTCCGGAATGATCGCAGAAACCGGTCGGCTCCCGGCAGGCCGCGCCGGAGCGGGGAACCCCGGCCCCCGCGCGCCCTCAGGCCTGGCGGTACGAGCCCGCCACCATGCGGGTGGTCACGCTGATCCGGTTCCACGCGTTGATCGTGGCGATCGCCACCACCAGCGCGGCCAGCGTCTCCTCGTCGTAGTGCCGGGCCGCCTCCTCCCACACCGCGTCGGGCACGGCCTCGCCCCGGTCGGCCAGCCGGGTGGCCTCCTCGGTCAGGGCGAGCGCCGCCCGCTCGGCGTCGGTGAAGTAGGGCGCCTCCCGCCAGGCCGCGACCGCGAAGAGCCGCTCGTCGCTCTCCCCGGCCTTCTTGGCCTCGTGGCTGTGCATGTCCACGCAGAACCCGCAGCCGTTGATCTGGCTGGCGCGCAGCTTGACCAGCTCCAGCGTGCTGCCCGGCAGCGTGCTGGAGTGCAGGAACCTCTCCAGTCCCAGCATCGCCTTGTAGGCCTCCGGCGCCAGCTCCACGACGTTCATCCGTGCCTTCACTTCACTCTCCTCAGCTTCTCGGGGTTCATCACGATGTCGATCTCGGTGATCCGGCCGCCGGCCGTGGCCAGCCCCGTCACCCCCACGAGTTCGTTCCCGTGGAAGCGGAGCAGTCCCGGCCATCCGTTGACCGTGGACGGCCGGACGTGGTGGCCGTCGCCGAAACGCTCGGCCACGCCGAGGAGGAAGCGCGCCACCTTGGCCGCGCCGAACACCGGCCGCCGAACGGCCCGCACGACCCCGCCGCCGTCGCTGCGCAGCACCACAGCAGGGTCGAGCAGCGCGAGCAGGGCGTCCATGTCCCGGCCCGCCGTCGCGGCGGTGAACGCCTCCACCACCCTGCGGTGCTCGGCGGCGTCCACGTCGAACCGGGGAGCCCGGGCCGACACGTGCCTGCGGGCCCGGGCCGCGAGCTGGCGGCAGGCCGCGGGCGTGCGTCCCACCGCCTTCCCCACCTCGGCGAACGGCAGGCCGAAGACGTCGTGCAGGACGAACACGGTGCGCTCCGCCGGGCTGAGCGACTCCAGCACCACCAGCATGGCCAGGCTCATCGACTCGGCCAGCGTCACCCGCTCGGCCGGGTCGTCACCCGTCACGCCGCCCGTCACGCCGCCCGTCACCACGGGCTCGGGCAGCCACGGCCCCACGTACTCCTCCCGGCGCACCCGCGCCGAGCGGAGCACGTCCAGGGCGAGCCGGGAGACCGTGACCACCAGCCACCCGGTGACGTCGCGGATGTCCGCGCGGTCGGCCCGGACCAGGCGCAGCCACGCCTCCTGCACCACGTCCTCGGCCTCGTCCACGGTGCCGAGCAGCCCGTAGGCCACTCCCACCAGCCGGGGCCTGATCGCGTGGAACTCCGCCGCGAGCTCCTCGAGCTCGCGGAGATCATCGAGATCGTCGCCGTTCACGTCCTGAGGACGAGGCAGCCCCCGATCGTGTGACATGCCGGGCCCGCCTTCCCTCCGCCGAGGGTCCGATGCTCGCACCCGCGGGGCGGCCTCCGGTCAGAGACGCGCGTCGCGCCGTTGCGTGCGCAGCGCCCAGGCCCGCAGCGCGGCCTCCAGCTCGAACCTGCCGTCCGGGTCCTTCAGCTGGTCGGCGAAGAGCTCGACGGCCTGGCGGAGCCGGTAGCGCACGGTCTGCGGGTGGATGTGCAGCCGCGCCGCGGCCTCGTTGGCGTTGTAGCCGCTCTGCAGCCAGGCCAGCAGCGTCTCTGCGAGCCGGTCGCGCCTGCCGGGGCGGAGCCCGCGCAGCGGCGCGAGCCGGGTCTGCTCCATGAGCCGGATCAGGGCCTCGTCCTGGAAGATCATGAGCGTCGACACGTGATCGGCCACCCTGATCACCGTGTCGTGGCCGAGCACGCCCCGGCGGGTGAGCTCCAGCGCGCGCCCGGCCAGCCGCAGCGAGACCGCCCCCTCCCCGAGCTTGACTGCGGGCCCGGCCGCCACGATCCAGTCGGAGAGCAGGGGGTGCAGGAGCGCCTGCCGTCCCGGACCGTCCGGGTCGGGCACGACCAGGCAGGGGTCGGGACGGTCGAGGTCGGCGAGCACGTCGGGCGGGAGGGCGGGCCTCGGCAGCTCTCCCTGCCTGCGGGGGGCCAGCGCGACGCAGGCCACGGTACGCGGCAGGGTCCAGCCCACCGACCGGGACAGGTCCTCCACGGCCCTGGCGTCCGGCGGCGGGTCGGCGACGAGCAGGCCGAGCAGCCTGCGGCGGCGCAGCTCCAGCTCTCCGGCCGCCCTGGCCTGCGCCTCGGCGTACCCCTCGGCCGCCGCCGCGGCGATCTCGTCCAGGTAGACAAGGATCGCCTCCCCGATGTCGCACATGTGCTGCCGGGAGAGGTTCAGCCGCTCGGACTCGGTGGCCAGCCTGCGCCAGGCGACCCGGGCGCAGGTGCGCAGGGCGGACTGGAGCGAGTCCAGCGGGCGGCCCTCGCTCGCCTCCCCGCCGCCGATGATCCGGTAGACCTCCAGCAGCCGGCCCCGGCTCACCCGCCGGTCCCCGGCGCGGTTCACGAACCCGGCGAGCGCCTCCTCGACCGCCCGCCGTACGGTGTGCTCGTAGGTGCCGCTCGGCCGGGAGTACTCCGGTACGCTCGCCCGGATCTCCTCGATCATCTCCTCGGCGATGTCCCCCAGATGGGCGCGGAACACCTCCGCGAACTCGCGGGGGATGTCGGCCAGCGGCCGTTCGACGTCATGGACAGCGGTCACGGTGCCTCCTGACATCGGACGCTACTCCGCTGTCAGAAGGGAGTCTCCTGACATCGGCGTACATTTCCCTCAGCACAATCACTCACATCCGTGATAAATCTCCACCCGTTTCCTCCTCCGCCGGGTGGTCACCTCATGACCGGCCGCGCACTCACCGCGCATCCGCAGCGGTCACGCCACAACCTCGCCATGACCTCGCCACGGCCCCACTGTTGCCTCACCGCGGCCCCACTGCGGCCCCACTGCGGCCGCACCACGGCCTCGCTGCTGCCTCACTGCTGCCTCACCGCGTGCCGATTCCACCGCGCGCCGGTCTCACCGCGCTCTCGCTGCGGTCTCACCGTGGCCTCACCGTGGTCACGCCGTGGTCACGTCGCGGTCTCGCCCCGCTTCTCTCCCGGCACCGGCGTGGAACCGGGACCGGCGTCGGAACCGGCGCCAGGATCGGCACCGGGACCGGCGTCGAGCGGGGAGCCGCCCTGCCAGGCGTGCTCGAACTGCTGGAGCCAGTAGGTGTACCAGTGCGGGCTGTTCTCTCCGGTGAGCTCGAGGTGCATGCGCGAGGCGGTCAAGGTGCTGCGGAACCCGTGCGTCTCGACGATCACCTTGCCGTGCGCGGTCTCCGGGTCCAGCGCGATGAGGCTGAAGCCGGGACTGTACGGCAGCAGCCGCGCCTCGAAGGCCCCCTTCACCTGCCAGCGGCTCATCGCCCGCAGGTGGCCGCAGGTGGTGCGGACCGCGTCGGGCAGCCGCTGCACGGGCAGGTCGACGGAGTCGTCGAGCTGGGCCGCGGCGATCTCGACGGCCGCGGTCTCCGCGGGATCGAGGACGACCACGCGGACCGTGCCGTCCGGGCGGGCCAGCACGGTGCTCCGCAGCAGCTCGCAGGTCTGCGGTGAGAGCAGGTTGACCGCCGAGGGGGCGAGGATCCGGATGTCGCGCGCCTGCCGGAAGCGGACGTGCAGCGGCACCCGCTCGAAGGCCGAGCGGTCACCCAGCAGCTCGTCGCTGCGCTGCGCCGGCTCGGGAGGGACCGCGACCCGGTAGACGAGCAGGCCGATCCCGGCCAGCGCCACGGTCCACTTGAGGTCCTCGTCCAGGACGTCGCCGATCACCGAGAGCACGGCGAAGACCAGCGCGATGGCGGCGACGGCGTACACGTCGAGGTTCCGGCGAGCCCTGATGTCCTTGACCACTCTCCGGACCCCGCCAGCCATCGCCCCTCCGGATACGGTCGCACACCGCCGACTGATCACAGCACGGCCCATCCCGCCCCACGGACGGCGGGCCCCATCAGGCATGATCACATCGACCGGGACGGCCTGCATAGGATCGTCCCATGGCTGAGGTCACGGGACGGGACGGGACATGGACGTTCGACGGCGAGATCCTGCGGATCGTTCCTGGCCGCGACCGGGGCGTGCACAAGCTGCGGCAGCTCCTGGGCGAGGTGGCCGTCCCGCTGGAGGCGGTGGCCGGGATCTCCTACGAGCCCGGTAAGAAGGGCGGCAGGCTCCGGCTCCGCCTGCGCGAGGGCGCCGACCCGTTCACCCAGGCCGCGCGCGGCCGGATCCCGGACGCGGCCGACCCCTACCAGCTGGCCGTCGAGGCCGACCGCACCGGCGTCGCCGGCTACCTCGTCGACGAGGTGCGCAACGCCCTCGTCATCGAGCAGGTCCCGGACGGCCCCGCCTCCCGTTACCTCATGCCGGGTCCGAGCGTGCCGCTGACGGCGGCGGCGGGCGACGGGACCGCGACGTTCGACGGCGAGACGATCCGCCTGGAGTGGAACTGGTCGGTCGAGTCGACCAAGAAGTCCGCCGGATCGCAGCGGTTCGCACTCGCCGATCTGGCGGGGGTGGAGTGGATCCCGGCCGCCGGGCTGGAGAACGGCCACGTCCGGTTCCAGGTCAGGGGGGTGGTGCAGCACCACCTTCCGCCCAAGCACGACCCGCACTGCCTGGTGCTGTGGGGCCTGGAGAAGGAGACCCGGACGGTCGCGCTGCTCGTCGCCGCCGTCGTCGCCCGGCTCCCGCACCCGTCCGCCGCCTCCGCCCTCCCGGCCTCCGCCCTGACCGCCGCGGCCGAGCGGACCGCGCCCGCCGCCGCGGGAGCCGAGGAGGCGGCCGGGGCCGGGGCTGGGGGCGGTCCGGACGACCACGACGCGCTCCTGCGCCGCCTGCGCGAGCTCGGCGACCTCCACCGGGACGGCGTGCTCACCGACGAGGAGTTCGCCCTCGCCAAGCAGGCGATCCTCAAGCGCTTCTGACCCCGGGCGCTTCTCGCCTCCGCCGGCCCGGTGCCCGGTCGCGGCCCGCGGATCAGAGCCAGTCGCGGCTCTTGAAGAGCCGGTAGAGCAGGACGGTGCCCACGACGATCATGATGGTCGAGGCCCAGAAGCCCGACGGCTCGCCGGACCCCGGGTAGGGGACGTTCTGCCCGTAGAAACCGGTGATCAGCGTGGGCACCGCGATGACCGCCGCCCAGCTCGTGACCTTCTTCATGATCTCGTTGAGCCTGATGTCCTGCTGGTTCTGGTGCGCCTGGCGGACGTTGTCCACCAGCTCGCGCAGGGAGTCGGTCCACTCGGCGACGTGCAGGGTGTGGTCGTAGACGTCCTGGTAGTACGGGACCAGCACGGGGTCGATCACGTCCGCGCCCCGGCGGAGCAGGCCGCCGACCACCTCCCGCATCGGCGTGGCCACCCGCCGGAACCTGACCAGGTTCCGGTGCACGTCGAAGGCTCTGCGGTACTGCCCGCGCCGGTCGGCCGGGCCGTTCTCGAAGAGCTCCTCCTCCAGTTCCTCGATCCGCTCGTCCAGCGGCTGCAGCACGCCGAAGTAGCCGTCCACGACGTGGTCGAGCAGGCCGTGCAGCAGGTACGCCACGCCGTGGCGGGCCATCCGGGATCCGGCGTCCCAGCGCCTGACCACGTCCTCGATGTCGAAGTCCGGGCTCTCCCTCACGGTGACCAGGGCGTTCTTCGTAACGAAGATCGACAGCTCGATGAGTCCAAGGCTCCGGCCCGTGAGCGTGGCCGCGTAGGCGGTGATGAACAGATGGGTGTCGTAGGCGTCCAGTTTGGGCCGCTGGCGGTCCTTCCCGGCGTCCTCGACCGCCAGCTCGTGCAGGCCGAGCTCCCGGCCGACCAGCACCATGTCCTCGTCCGTGGGGGAGCAGAGATCGAACCAGACGAAGGCGTCCGGATCGGCGACGCACTCCGCGACCTCGGTGATCGGGAAATTCTCCCTGACCAGGACACCGTCGCGGTAGAGCCGGGTGCGATCCACCCCGCCAGCCTAACCGGACGGCACGTCCCCATCCGGATCACCGGGCGGCGCACCCCCTCCGGGCGTTCGCGACCGGCGGCCGCTCACGCCGCCAGCGGCCCGGCGAGGAGGCGGGCGACGTGCCGGGCGGCGGTACGGCCCGCGCGGTTGGCCCCGATCGTGCTGGCGGAGGGGCCGTACCCGACGAGCACGACGCGGGGGTCGCGGACCGCCACGGTCTCCTCGACCCGGATGCCGCCGCCGGGCTCGCGCAGCCGCAGCGGGGCGAGATGGCCGACCGCCGGCCGGAACCCGGTGGCCCACAGGATGACGTCGGCCTGGGCGAACCGGCCGTCGTCCCAGACGACACCGTCCGGCACGATCCGCCGGAACATCGGCAGCCGGTTCAGGACCCCGGCCGCCAGGGCGGCCCTGACCCGCGCCGTCAGCGGATAGCCGGTCGCGCCGACCACGCTGCCGGGCACCAGCCCGGCGCGTACCCGGGCGTCCACCCGGGCCACGGCCGCCCGGCCCGCCTCCTCGTCGAACGGCCCCTCCCGGAAGAGCGGGGGCCGGCGGCTGACCCAGACGGTCTCCGCGGCCGTCCCGGCGATCTCCATCAGCAGCTGGACCGCCGAGGCCCCCGCCCCGACGACCACGACCCGCCGGCCGGCGAACTCCTGCGCGCTCCGGTAGCCGGCGGTGTGCAGCTGGCGTCCGCGGAACGTCTCCTGCCCGGGATAGCGCGGCCAGAAGGGCCGGTCCCAGGTGCCGGTGGCGTTGACCAGCGCCCTCGCGGACCACTCGCCCTCCGCCGTCTCCACCAGCAGCCGGCCGCCGGCGCCCTCGCGGACCGCGCGCACCTCCACCGGCCGGCGGACCGGCAGGGCGAACGCCCGCTCGTAGGCGGCGAAGTACTCGGAGACGACCTCGGAGGACGGCCGGCTCACGTCGGCCACGCCCAGCGGGAGCCCGGGGAGGTCGTGCACCCGGTGGGCCGCGCCCAGCGTCAGGGACGGCCAGCGAAACTGCCAGGCGCCGCCGGGTCGCGGCGACCGGTCGAACACCACATGGCCGATCCCGGCCCTGGTCAGGAAGTAGGAGCTGGAGAGACCGGCCTGGCCGGCCCCGATCACCACGACGTCAACGTCCGTCACGTACCGGTAAAACGCGGGCGTCCCGGCGAATAATCCGGCCCCGCCGGGGCAGCTGAGGCCCCACGACATCCGCAGCCGAGATGAGGTCACGATGATAGTGCTGGGCCTTCTCCTGATCGTACTCGCGGGTGCGGTCATGGTCGCGGCCTTCTGGAACGAGACCGCGCTGTCCTCCGCCGCCGCGTCGTTCACGGTCTTCGACCGCACGTTCCAGTTCTCGCCGCTGGAGTTCTTCCTCGCCGGCGCCGCCACCGGAGCGCTCTTCCTGCTCGGCCTGGCGCTGCTGCTGTCCGGCGTCCGCCACGCCGCCGCCCGCCGCCGGCGGCTGCGCGACTCCCGGCTCGCGGCGCGTGACCGCGTCGCGCAGCTGGAGGAGGAGAAGCGCGAGCTGGAGCGCAGGCTCGAACAGGCTCCCGCGGCCCCGCCCGCGGGCCGGGCCGCGGACCGGGACCTGAGCCCTGCCGCCGCGGACCGCGACCGGGACGGCGTCGCCGACCGGGACGAGCCCACGGTCCCCCATCAGAGGGCCGAGGTGCCCCGGCAGCCCGAGTCCACCGACCAGCTGGTGGCCGGCCGCCACCAGCGCACCACGCACCGCCCCTGAGGCCGGCCCCGCCCCTCCGACCGGCCGGAGGGGCGGGGTGGCCGCAGAACGCCGCGGGCCGGAGGCCACCGGTCCGCGGCGCACCGCCGCGGGCGTCCCTCGCCCGCTCCCGGCGGCCGCGCCGGTGCGGCTCCGCGCCCCGCACCGGCGCGGCCGTCTGCCGGGAAACCCGGGAAACCCTGAGATCCCCCTGATCCCGCACCCGAGCCGCCCCCTAGCCCGCAGGTCTGACCCGCCCGGTCCTCCTCCCCACGGGGGACGACCCGAAGACGGCATCCACGGCCGATGCCCGCGGCCTTCCCCGCTCCTAGGTTCGATCCCGGTATGAGATCGAACGAGGGGAAGTCATGGCACGCCGTAGGAACCTGGCCGCGTCCATAGGAGGATGGAGCGCGCGCCACCGCTGGGCCGCGCTGCTGATCTGGATCGCCTTCGTGGTGACGGCCACCTTGGTGGGCAACGCCGTCGGCACGGAGCGGATGGAGTCCTGGGAGAGCGAGAACGGGGAGTCACGCAAGGCCGCGACGGTGCTGCAGGCGGCCGGTTTCCCGGACGCCGCCGGGGAGAGCGTGCTGATCCAGACCCGGGACGGGAAGGCCCCGGCCGACTTCCGGCGGGTCTCCGAGGAGGTCGGGAAGGCGGTGCTCGCCACCGGCCAGGCGGAGAACGTGCGCACGCCGTACAGCGAGGGGGCGCCCGCGCCGGTCAGCGCCGACGGGCGGTCGGCGCTGGTGATGTTCGACATGAAGGGCGAGGCCGGGACGGCGCACGAGCGGGTGCGGCCCGTGATCGACGCCGTGGCGCAGGTCCAGCGCGCCCACCCGGAGCTCCGGATCGACCAGGCGGGCGAGGCGAGTTCCAACCTGACGATCGGCGACGCGCTCGCCGACGACCTGACCCGGGCCGAGCTGCTGTCCGTCCCGCTGACCTTCGGCATCCTGCTGGCCGCCTTCGGGGCGCTGCTGGCCGCGGTGGTCCCGCTGGTCGTGGCGTTCACCGCCTACCTCGGCGCGGTCGGCCTGCTCGCGCTGACCAGCCAGCTGCTCCACGTCGACTCGGCCACCACCAACCTGATGCTGCTGATCGGCCTGGCCGTCGGCGTGGACTACAGCCTCTTCTACATCCGCCGGGAGCGCGAGGAGCGGGCCGCCGGGCGCGGCCGGGAGCGGGCACTGGAGATCGCCGCCGCGACGTCCGGCCGGGCGGTGCTCATCTCCGGCATCACCGTGATCGTCGCCATGTCGGGCATGTTCCTGACCGGCAACGGCACCTTCATCGGGTTCGCCCAGGGCACGATCCTGGTGGTGCTGACCGCCGTGGTCGGCTCGATGACCGCGCTGCCCGCGATCCTCTCCCTGATCGGCGACAAGATCGACGCCCGGGTCGTGCACGGCGCGGTCCGCAAGCTCACCGGTCGCACCTGGCGGCGCAGGCTCGGCGGGCGCGAGGGCGGCGGCCGGATCTGGAACACGATCCTCACCGGGGTGCTGCGCCGCCCGGTCGTCTCCGCGGTGCTGGCCGCGGGCCTGCTGATCGGCCTGGCGGTCCCGGCGTTCGACCTGCGCACCGGTCAGGCGGGACTGGCGGAGCTGCAGGGCGACTACCCGGTGGCCGACACGTTCCGCCGGATCGAGGCGGCCTTCCCCACGGGCAAGGCCCCCGCCACCGTCGTCGTCAAGGCCGGCGACGTGACCTCGGCCCCCGTTCGGGAGGCGGTCGAGCGGTTCCAGAAGCAGGCCCTGGCCACCGGCGAGGTGGTGGAGCCCTTCGGCGTCGCCGTCAACCCGGACAAGACCGTCGTGGTCGTCTCCTTCGGAGTGGTGGGCGGCGGTCCTTCCGACGAGGCCTCCGAGCAGGCGGTGCGCACGCTCCGGGAGGAGGTCGTGCCGCAGACCCTCGGACGGGTCGGCGAGGCCCACGTCCACGGTGCCGTGGCGTCGGTGATGGACTTCAACGCCCAGCTCGGCCGGACCGTCCCGCTGGTCTTCGGCTTCGTGCTGCTGCTGGCGTTCCTGCTGATGCTGGCGTCGTTCCGGTCGCTGGTCGTGGCGGTGACGACCATCGTGCTGAACCTGCTCTCGGTGGCCGCGGCGTACGGCGTGCTGGTCGTGGTCTTCCAGTACGGCTGGGGCGAGAGCCTGCTGAACTTCACCTCGACCGGCTCGATCGTGAGCTGGCTCCCGCTCTTCCTCTTCGTGATCCTGTTCGGTCTGTCGATGGACTACCACGTGTTCATCCTGAGCCGGGTCCGCGAGGCGTACGACCGGGGCATGCCCACCGAGCGGGCGATCGCCCACGGGATCAGGACGACCGCCGGGGTGGTGAGCAGCGCGGCGTTCATCATGGTCGGCGTGTTCGCCGTCTTCGGCACGATGTCGCTGCTCTCCTTCAAGCAGATGGGCATCGGCCTGGCCGTGGCCGTGCTGATCGACGCCACGGTCGTGCGGGCGGTGCTGCTGCCGGCGACGATGAAGCTGTTCGGCGACGCCAACTGGTACCTGCCGCGCTGGCTGGGCTGGCTGCCCGCGCTGGACCATGAGGCCGGCGAGGCCGGTGGATCCGGCGGGGACGGCGGCCCCGGCCGGGACGGCGGACCGGACGAGCCGGACGCCCTGCCCGGGGAGCGCGTCCCGGTCACCGTCGGCTGAGGTCCTCCCCGGTCGCGGACTCCCGTCCGAGGCCCGTGCCCGCGGGCTCCTCTCCAGGAGAGGCCCCCGCGGGCACGCTCCCCGCGGGCACGGCCTCCGTGGTCTCCGTCCCCGTGGTCTCCGTCCCCGCGGGCACGGCCTCCGTGGTCTCCGTCCCCGCGGGCACGGCCTCCCCGGGCTCCGTCTCCCCCGGCACGCTCCGCGGCGCCCGCCGCCGGTGCAGCAGGGTCATCAGCCCACCCGCGACGAGCCCCCAGAAGGCCGCGCCCACGCCCAGCAGCGTCACCCCCGAGGCGGTGACCACGAACGTGACCGCCGCGGCCTGGAGCCGCTCCGGATCGGCGACGGCCGAGGTGATCGCCGAGGCGAGCGCACCGAGCAGGGCCAGTCCGGCGACGGCCTCGACGAGCACCGGCGGGGAGAGCAGGACCAGGGCCGTCGCCAGCCCCGCCCCGACCCCCAGGACGACCATCGAGATCCCGGCGGTGACGGAGGCGATCCACCGCCGGCCGGGATCCGGACCGGCGTCGGGCCCGGCGGCCAGCGCCGCGGTGATCGCGGCCAGGTTCACCGCGTGCCCGCCCAGCGGAGCCGCCAGGACGCTCGCCAGGCCCGTGCCCGCCAGGACGCGGCCCAGCGGCGGGCGGTAGCCGTACCCGGCGAGGACCGCCATGCCCGGCACGTTCTGCGCGGCCATGGTGACCAGGAAGAGCGGGAGCGCGATGCCGACCATCGCCGAGGCGCTCCAGGCCGGCGCGGTCAGCTCGACCACCGGGCGCGCGTCCAGCGCCCCCGGCCCGGGACCGGTCAGCGCGATGGCCACGACCGCGGCCAGCAGCGCCCCCGGAACCGCCCAGACACGCGCCAGGCGGCTGAGCAGCGCCCAGACCAGCACGACCGGTACGGCCAGCGCGGGCACCTCGACGAGCGCCCGGACCGGAGCGACGCACAGGTCCAGCAGGACTCCGGCCAGCATCGCGCCCGCGATCGGGGCGGGGATGGCCGCGATCCAGCGGCCGAGCGGGGGGAAGAGGCCGGCGACGGTGATGAGCACCCCGCAGACGGCGAACGCGCCCACCGCGGCGGGGAACCCGCCCTCGACCGCGCCCGTGGAGGCCAGCAGCGCCGCGCCCGGCGTGGACCACGCGACGCTCACCGGCATGCGCAGCCGCAGGCTCAGCCAGACGGCCGTGACGCCGACGGCGACGCAGAGCGCGAGCAGGCCGGAGGCCGCCTGCCCGGAGTCGGCGCCGACCGCCCGGAGACCGGCCAGAACGACGGCGAAGGAGCTGGCGAAGCCGACCAGGGCGGTCACCACACCGGCCAGCACGGGCTGCAGCAGGCGGTCCATCGCGTCCCCTCACATCCCCGCGGCACGTCCGCGCGCGGCCCGGCTCTCCCGGGGCGTCCGTCCCGCCCGGGACGCTCCCGTCCCGGTCCGTCCGGCTCACGCCCCATCGGAGTGTTCCGTAAACGGAACGACTGTCATGCCGGAGGATATGCCCCATGGAGCCCGGCGCACAAAGCCCCCGTCCATCCGCAGAGGCGGACACATCGCATGGCGAAGAGCATGGCGAAGAGCATGCCGAAGAACACGTCGGCGAACACGTCGGAGAGCGGATCCGCAGGCTGCGGCAGGAACGCGGTGTCTCCCTCTCGGAACTCGCCCGGCGCGCGGGGGTCGGCAAGGCCACGCTCTCCGGCCTGGAGAACGGCACCCGCAACCCGACCCTGGAGACCCTCTGGGCGGTGACCGCCCGGCTCGGCGTCCCGCTGGCCGCCGTCGTCGGCACGGGACCGGTCGTGCACGGCACCGCCGTGCAGGGCGTGCTGCTCCAGGTCTTCGAGGAGGAGGCCGCGACCTACGAGCTCTACCGTCTCGTCGTCCCGGCCGGATCGTCGCAGACCTCCCCCGCCCACCACGAGGGCGTCACCGAGCACCTCACGGTCTTCACCGGGGTACTGCGCGCCGGGCCCGCCGACGCCCCCCTGCTCGCCGGGCCCGGCGAGCACGTCTCCTGGCGCTCCGACGTCCCGCACACCTACGCGGCCCTCGGCGACCAGGACGTGCACGCCAGTCTCCTGATCCGCTACCCGCGCCTTTGAGAAGGCCGCGCGGGCCGAGGGCCACGCGGGCGAGAAGGCCGCGCGGGCGAGAAGGCCGCGCGGGGCGCCCGGCAGGATCAGCCTTCGAGGATCCGCTTCAGCTCGGCCACCCGCTCCCGCCAGTAGGCCTTCATCTCGGCGGCCGAGGCGGCGTCGGGGAGCTTGCCGTGCTGGAGGGACACCCGGGTCCTGGCCGGGTCCACGGCGGTCAGGTGCACCGAGATGGCGGCCCGCCCCTCCCAGCCGGCCGTGACGGACCTGCCGGGACGCGAGGTCCTGACCTCGAACGGCGCGTCCGGCAACCACCTGGACCGCAGGTCGTCGTCGGTGAACGCCTCGGTGACCCGCTCGGCCGGGACGGCGATGGTCTTGCTGGCGCCGACCGAGAAGTCACCGCCGCGCCGCTGACCGGGCATCCGCAGACCGCGCGCCTGCTCGTAGGCGACGGTGACGCTCTGCGCCCACCAGCCCGCCACCCCGTGCTCCTCCACCAGCCAGCGGGCGATCTCCCCGTGCGGGCGCTCGGCGGCGCCCCAGGCGTCCAGCAGCGCGAACCAGTCGTCACGCGGGCGGCCGGTCCGGGCCGCCATCGCGTCGTCGGAGACCGTCGCCTCGTAGGGGGAGGCCACCGGCTCACCGGTCGTCCGCCCGCCTCCGGCGCCCTCCGGCCCAGCATCCGTCCCTCCGCCCGCGAGAACCTCTCCGGGCGCGTCCCCGGGGACGAGGTGGCGGCGGGCGGCGGTGTAACTCTCGCCCGTCTTGGCCATGCGGGCGCGGACGCGGCCCTTGAAGGACTTGTTACCGGTCATCTCGTGCTCCCTGCGCACGGCGTCGCGCCGGGACTCACGCTCCCGCCGCCCCGCCGGATCCAGGGCATGCACAACCGGCGTCCCGAGAACGCAGGGCCCCCTTTACCTCCGCGGAGCCGGTGGCGTGAGCACCGGGAAAGAGGTCGGGCGCGGGACGGCGCCACCGCTCAGCCTACCCGCCTCCGAAGCCGATGCCCATGCCTTCCGGACCCGATGCCTCCACCCGCCGCACCCGCGCCCGGTCCCGACGCCTCCGATGCCCGCCGCACCCCGTCCCGACGCTCGTGCCCTGCGGACCCGGCCTCACGCCCGCACCCACCTCCATCCCCGCGCCCCTTGATCGGTGTCCGTGTCCTCTATACGTTAAATTCATCAGACATCTGATGTCTGATGAGACACATCCCCCCGTCAATGAAGGACCTCCCCGTGAAGAGACTTCTCGCCTGTCTCACGGCCGCGGGCCTGTCGCTCGCGGCCACCCCCGCCACCGCCCACTCCTCGGCCTCCGCCTCAGCGGGTGTGACGGCCCCGTCCGCGACCACGGTCTCCGCGAACGCCGCGACCACCTCCGCGAGCGCGGCCGACCCCGCGCTGACGGTGACCGACCTGGCCACCGGGAACACCGGCGGCTGGCCGGTGTACCGCATCCCCGCGCTGACCACGGCCACCGACGGCACCCTGATCGCGGCCTACGACGGCCGGCCGAGCGGGGCCGACCTCCCCTCCAACATCGCCCTCCTCGTCCGGCGCAGCACCGACAACGGGAAGACCTGGACCGCGCAGCAGGTGGTCCGCCGGGAGGCCGCGCCCAACGGGTACGGCGACCCGAGCCTGCTGACCGACCGGCGGACCGGCCGGATCTTCCTGTTCCACTCCGCCACGGTCAACCAGGGCTACTTCGGCTCGCACACCGGCAACGACGAGAACGACCCGGACGTCCAGCAGGCCGACTACAGCTACTCCGACGACCACGGCGTCACCTGGAAGCACCGCCGGATCACCAAGATGATCAAGAATCCGGCCTGGGCCGGCCTGTTCGCCGCCTCCGGCGAGGGCATCCAACTCCGCCGCGGCCCGCACGCCGGGCGCCTCGTCCAGCAGTACGCCGTGCGGTACAACGGCGGCAACTACGCCGCCAGCGCCTACAGCGACGACCACGGTGAGACCTGGAAGATGGGCGCGCTGGTGGGACCCGGTGCCGACGAGAACAAGACGGTCGAGCTCTCCGACGGCACGATCATGCTCAACTCGCGGGCCGCGCCGTACCGGAAGATCGCCTACTCCACGGACGGCGGCGTCACCTACACCCCCTTCGCCGGCGAGCCGCAGCTGGCCGACCCGGCCAACAACGGCTCGATCATGCGCTACGCCCCCGACGCCCCGGCCTCCGACCCGCGCTCGAAGTGGCTGCTGTTCAGCAACACCGAGAGCACCTCCGGCCGGCAGAACCTGACCGTCAAGATGTCCTGCGACGACGGGAGGACCTGGCCGATCAGGAAGACCGTCGAGGCGGGCTCGGCGGCCTACTCCACGCTGACCCTCCTGCGGGACGGCAGGCTCGGCCTGCTGTACGAGCGCGACAACTACCGGCACGTCTCCTTCACCTCGTTCGGACTGGACTGGCTCCCCGGCGTCTGCGCGCCGCTGACCGTGACCGCGCCCCCGCTGTTCACCGCGGGCGGCACCGGCACGGTGAAGGTGAAGGTCACCAACCAGACCGCGGCGCCCCTGGCCGCGGGCACCGTCACCCTCGCCCCGCCCGGCGGCTGGACCGGCGCGACCGCCACCGTGCCCCAGCTGGCCGCGGGCGCGAGCACCGAGGTGAGCGTACGGGTCACCGCACCGGCCCCGGCCACCACCGCGGCCGTCACGATGACCGCCACCTACAGCGCCGGCGGCAAGCAGTCCACCGGATCGGGGACCACCACGCTCCTCGGCGGCACGACCGCCCTGGTGAGCACCATCAGCCGCACCACGGACGGCGTGAACGCGGTCGACATCTCCCCGTACCTGCACCTGGTCAAGGACCTGAGCGGCGGGAGCATCGCGGTCACCTTCTCCACCACCACCCGGGGTCCCGCCGCCTCGCTGCTCTCGGCCGCCGACCCGGCCAGCCGGGTCAAGGACCTGGTGGTGTCGATCAACAACGGCAGGCCGTACTTCGAGGTGCGGCGCGACACCTCCGACTACCCGGTGCGGATCGCCACCGGCGTCGACGTCGCCGACGGCCGGGACCACACGCTCGTCGTCACCAGCACGGGGAGCGGCACGCGGATCATCCTGGACGGCCGCCAGATCGCCCAGTCCGCCACCCAGGGCTTCTTCGCCTCGGTCCCGACCATCGCCAACCTCACCCTCGGCGCCAACCGCGTCTCCGGCGGCGACCGGTGGGCCTTCGAGGGGACCGTCAAGCGGATCCAGGTGACGAACGGCTAGCCGTACCGGACGCGGCGGCCCGGTGCGGACGCGGCGGCCCGGTGCGGACGCGGCGGCCCGGTGCGGTCGCGGCGGCCCGGTGCGGTCGCGGCGGCCGGTACGGTCGCCGCACGGCCCCCCAGAACCTCACAGCACCTCACAGCACCTCACAGGACGGAACAGTCTGCGGACCGCCGCCCCGCCCCGCCTTCCCCGGCGGGGCGGGCCTGCCGGACCGGGCCCGGGGGCCTCCGGCAGACGGACCGGACCCAGCAGACCCCAGCAGCATGCAAAAAACAGACAAAAGTAATATTCAACTCATGCGACCATTGCCCAAAGCGTTGATCTTCTGGGTCACAGGTCTTCTCGCCTACGTCATCGCCGTCTTCCACCGCCAGTCCCTCGGCGTCGCGAGCATCGAGGCGGCCGCCCGGCTGGGGGTCGGGGCCTCCGGCCTCTCCCTGCTCGCCATGCTCCAGCTGCTGGTCTACGCGGCCATGCAGGTGCCCGTCGGCGTCCTGGTCGACCGGTTCGGCTCCAAGCGCATGCTGGTCACCGGCGCGGCGGTGATGGCCTGCGGCGAGCTCGTCTTCGCGTTCTCCTCCGGCCTGGTCCCCGGCGTCGTGGGCCGGGCGCTGATCGGGTGCGGCGACGCGATGACGTTCATCAGCGTGATCCGCCTGGTGAACCTCCACTTCTCCGCCCGCCGCAACCCGCTGCTGGTCCAGCTCACCGGCATCATCGGGCAGCTCGGCGCGCTCATCTCCGCGGTCCCGCTGATCCACTCCCTGCACGCCTACGGCTGGACCCCGACCTTCCTGGCCGCGGCCGGGCTCGGCGGGGTGGCCGTGGTCCTGCTCCTGGCCGTCCTGCGCGACACCCGCCCGGAGCGCGAGGCCGGAGCGCCCCCCGGCCTGCGGGCCGCCTGGGCCGAGCCCGGAACCCGGCTCGGCATGTGGACCCACGCGGCCACCCAGTGCTCGGCCGCCTCGTTCCTGCTGCTGTGGGGATACCCGTTCCTCGTCCAGGGGCAGGGGCTGGACCCGTCCACGGCGGGTGTGCTGCTGTCCACGCTGACGCTGTGCGGCATGGTCTGCGGACCGGTGCTGGGCTATCTCGCCGGGCGGTTCCCCTTCCACCGCTCCCGGCTGGTCCTCGCCGTGATCGGCAGCACCGCCGGAGCCTGGACCGCGGTCCTGGCCTGGCCGGGCCGGGCCCCGCTCTGGCTGCTCGTCGTGCTCGTGGTGGTCCTGGCCGCCAACGGCCCCGGCTCGATGATCGGCTTCGACTACGCCCGGACCTTCAACCCGGTCGCCCGGATCGGCGCGGCGACCGGCATCGTGAACGGCGGCGGCTTCGTCGCCTCCATGTCGGTGATCGCGCTCGTCGGCGTCGCCCTCGACCTGCACGGCGGGACCGGCACCGAGGCCTTCCGCTGGGCGTTCGCCGTCCAGTATCCGTTCTGGCTGCTCGGGGCGGTGCAGGTGCTGCGCTACCGGACGATCACCCGCCGCGCGCTCGCCGCCCAGCCGTCCTGACCCGCCGCCCCGGCACGCCCGTACGGCCCCGCGGTTCCGTACGGCCCGGCCGGCGCGGGCCGCGGCGGGCACGTCCCACGCGCACGTCCGGCGCGGATCCCACACGCGCGTCCGACGCGGGGCCCCGCGTCAGGTCAGAGGCGTGAAGGGCTCGGCGAAGTGCGCGGTGGCGATGAGCCCGCCCTCGGCCCTGACCCGGTCCAGCACCTCGACGCGGGTCCGCACGGCCAGCTCGGGATCGTCGTCGTAGAGGTAGGGCACTCTCGGGTCGGCGAGCTGGGACGGGTGCAGCACCAGGTCACCGGTGAGCGCGAGATCGCCCACCCGGACGATCTGATGACCCGGGGTGTGCCCGGGGGCGTGGACCACCCGGATGCCGGAGAACAGGTCCGCGTCCCCGTCGACCACCCGGAGCCGGTCGCCCAGCGGGCGGACGACGTGGTCGAGGACCGCCTCGGAGGCCGCGCCGACCTCGGCCCGCTGGAGCACGTGGTCGGCGTTCGGGAAGACGGGCACCCCGCCGATCACGGCCCCGCCCGCGTGGTCGCTGTGCAGGTGCGTGATGACCACCGCGTCCACCTCCTCGGGCGCGGCCCCCACCCGGGCCAGCTCGGCCGCCAGCCTCCCCGGCACCGGGGCCCAGCTCGCCGCCGGCGCGTCCTCGGGCCCGATCCCGGTGTCCACCAGCACGGTACGGCCCGCCGCGTCGCGGAGCAGGTAGCAGTGGAAGTGCAGGGTCCACTCCCCGTCGTGGTGGCAGCCGCCGGGGAACATCTCCGGCAGCGGCCGCCGGATCGACTCCCCCATCGGGCCGACCGCGTCGCAGAGCGGGAACACCTCGACCTCCGCGACGGTCATGGGCTCGTGCGGCATGCGTTCTCCTCCTCCGGGCCGGGGCGACGGTGCCAGCGTGGCAGCGGACGCACGCCGGAGCAAAACCGGCCGTGGACGCCGTGAGGGGACGGCCGTCGTTCCCGCCGGTCCGCCTCAGCCACGCCGTACGGCCCGCCGCCCGGAGCGGAGCGCGAGCACCATCAGCGCGGCCGCGGCGACCTGGAGGAGATCTCCGGTGGCCGAGGAGGAGAGCGACCAGTACGAGCCGCTCTCCGTGGCGGCGCGCACCGAGCAGAGCGCGGGACGCAGGCTGTACACCAGGGCCAGGGCGGCGGCGAGGACTCCGGCGGTGACCCGGCCGGCCCTCGGCCTGCCCAGCCGGGCGGCGAGCAGGCACGCCCCGAGGCCGAGCAGCACGTACGGCACGGCGCCGAGTGCGAGGGCGGGGCTGCCGTGGACGTGTTCCAGCAATATGGAGGCCTTGAGGAGGCCACCGCCGGAGTACAAGCCGACCATCCCGTAGACGACCGAGTCTCCGTACGCCTCCCCGCCCACGTCCTCCCTCGGCGGCCCCATCCAGACCAGCACTTCCCCGATCCACAGGTAGGCGGCCGGAGCCACCGAGCAGAGCACGGCGGCGGCCCAGAGCCACCGAGATCGTCGTGTCACGGCGGGCGACTCTAGCGCGGCGCGGCGACGGTTCCGTCACGGCCGCGCCTCCTGAGGCCGCCGGAGCCGCGGCAGCGGAGCGGTCGCGGTCCCCGGGACCGTCGTCCGCGGAGCGCGGCGCCTACCGCGGCCAGTCGGCGACGACGGAGGCCCTCATCGGGTCGGTGTAGCAGTTGCGGAGCCGGATCTCGCGGCGCGTGCGGTCCAGGACGCAGACCTTGGCGTCGGCCCGGTGGACCTCGCCGTCCGAGGAGAACGTGAAGGCCGCGCCCTTCGAGGAGCAGGTGTAGCGCCCCTGCGACCAGCCGGAGCCGCCGCTGACGTAGTGGAACTTCACCCGGATGTAGGCGCAGTGGCCGCCGTGCCGGTCGCGGTCGTAGAGCTTGCCGGAGACGACGAACCGCTCGGAGTCGAAGTCGTCCAGCCAGACGTCGGCCTTGGCGTGGCCGCCGTGGCCGCCCTTGGACTGCACGGGACCCCAGTGGTGGACGCGGTCGGCGGCGGCCTGCGCCGTCCCCGTCAGCCCTCCCGCGAGCACGAGCGCGAGCAGTCCGCCACCGATGACAGTTCTCTTCCTCATGGGTCCCATTCGTACCGGTAGTGGCTTGAAGGATCCTTGCATGCCACTTGTCACTTCTTCACCGGATAGACCATGACCAGGAACCGCTCGACGGCGTCCTGCCCCCAGTTCGCCCCGGCCTCCTCGCTGCCGCGCACGTGCACGCGGACCCGGTAGTCGCCCCGGCCTGCCGCGGTGAGGTTCACCAGCCGCCTGCCCCCGTAGAAGTCGACGAACGTCAGCCGCCCCCGGGTGCTCCGGTAGGGGATCTCCCTCACCATCTCCCAGCCGCGCCGCTCCAGCGGGGGCCTGCGGTCGTAGGCCTCGGCCGTGACGCACACGGTCGCGAACTCATTGGTGACCGAGATCTGCAGGATCCCGGGCTCGGCCCCGACCAGGCCCTCCACCGGGAGCGGGCTCGCCTCGATCATCCCGGACTCCTCGTCCTCGAGGGCGACGAGCGCGTTGTAGTCGGTGCCGACGGCGCCCGACGCCCGCCGTACCGGGCGGATCCGGGGACGGTGCGGCGGGTGGGCCGCGCACCGGCGCTCCAGTTCCTCCCGCTCCCGCACCTCGTCCAGACGGCGCTGCTCCTCCACCGCCCGGCGCGTCTCGGCCACCTTCGGGCAGATCGCCTCCAGCGCGTCGGCCAGGGTCGTGCTGTACGAAAGGCCCACCGCCTCGTACGCCGCGGGCTGGTACGCGTACCCGCCGCCCCGCGTCACCTCGGCGCAGAGGTGACGGCCGTAGCCGAGCACCTGCTCGTCCGGCATGCCGTCGAAGTCGGAGATCCCGTAGTGCCCCCACTCGGTGCCGCGCGCCGCGCACAGGAACCGCGTCTCGCCCCGCAGTTCCTCCTCCCGGCCGGGTTCACCGCAGATCTCTCTCCCGGAGATCCGGCCGGGCGTGGTGTCCGCGACCGGCAGGAAGAGCACCGGGAGGAGAACGAGCGGCGCCAGCGCGGCCCGGACCACCCAGGAGCGCCGGGCGTGCGGCGGCCGCGCGGCACGCAGCATGAGCCACAGGGAGGCGAACGTGACCAGCCCCTGCACGAGGCTGGTGGAGACGAGGAACGGACCGCCCCACATGTCCAGGCAGTTGTTCTCCAGCACGGCGTCCACCACGGCGTCCACCCCCAGCGGCAGGAGGGGGAGGAGGGCGACCAGGGCGATCGCTACGGCGACGACGCGGGCGGCGGCCCGGCCGATCCCCGGCAGGCCCTGCCGGTTGCCGGCCAGCCAGGCCGCCAGGGCCCCGGCCATGAGCGGCGAGCCGCCGAACTCGAAGAACGGCACCGCGTAGACGGCCTGGAGGATCCCGTAGCCGTGGTCGTCCATGAACGTGTTGCCCACGCATCTGGCCGGGTCGCCGTAGACGGCGTAGCCGTAGCTGTAGGACTCCGGGCCGGTGAGCAGCCAGTGGACGGTCGGCGCCACCGCGAAGGCGAAGGCGGCGGCCCACTGCGGCCACGCCGCCCTCCTGGCCTGGACCGCCACGGGACCTTCGGTCACGACGACTCCTTCCGCGAGCCTGCCGCCTGCCCTCCGCGCCCTCCGGTGCGGATCAAGATCGGCTCACTGTACGGCGGGCAATCGTAAGGGTGTGAGGCGACATTCCGCCTCTTTCCGGAGAGCGAGCCGCACGGCCGGGCCACTCCTGGACCGGACCGGGCCCGCTCCGGGGGGAGCACCGGGACCGGCCGTGCCGCCGGGGGCGGGATGATGGGGGCATGCTGGCCGACATCGTGGAGTTCCTCGTCTGCCCGGTCTGCGCGGACCGGCTGGAGTTCGGGGAGCGGGCGCTGCGCTGCCCGGCCGGGCACACCTTCGACGTCGCCCGGCAGGGCTACGTCAGCCTGCTGACCGGCTCGCGGGTGCCGGGCACGGCCGACAGCCCCCAGATGGTGGCGGCCCGGGAGGCGTTCCTGGGGGCGGGCCACTTCGACCCGCTCGCCGAGGCGGTCGCGGAGGCGGTCTCCGCCGCCTGCCATGCGGCGCGGGCGGTCGTCGCGGACGCGGGGGCGGGGACCGGCCACTACCTGGCCCGGGCGCTCGACCGGCTCCCGGGCGCGGCCGGGATCGCCCTGGACGTCTCCAAGCACGCCGTCAGGCGGGCCGCGCGGGCGCATCCCCGGCTGGGCGCGGTGGTCGCCGACGTGTGGCGGCCGCTGCCGGTGGCGAGCGGCGCGGTGGACGTGCTCGTCAACGTCTTCGCCCCGCGCAACGGCCCGGAGTTCGCCCGGATCCTGCGCGACGGCGGCACCCTGGTCGTGGTGACGCCCACCGCGCGGCACCTGCGCCCGCTGGTGGAGCGGCTGGGCCTGCTCTCCGTGGACGAGTCGAAGGAGCGCCGGACGGCGGAGAGCCTGGGCGGGCATTTCACCGAGACGGGGCGGGCCACGCACGAGTTCCCCATGGCGCTGGGGCGTGCCGCGGTCGAGGCGGTCGTGGGCATGGGACCGAGCGCCTGGCATGTGGATTCAGGTGCCATGGCGGCGAAAATCGCGGAACTTCCCGAGACGAGCGAAGTGCTCGCGTCTTTCCGCATTTCTACCTTCAAGCCGCTGCTCTGATCAAGAGAACGACTTGACATTTCCCTTTGTCGCCCGTGTTACTGAAGTGATATTAGCCGTAAATCGCACACATTTCTTAAGCAAATCAGCGGAGAAGGCGACATACTAGACGGCAACCCGGCGGGCCCGTGCTCGTGCGCGCGGAGCCGATGCCTTTGATGGAGGCAATTCATGAAGACGGAGGGACGCTGGCAGGCGAGGTTCCGGGCGCCCCGCGTGACGCTTCCCGTCTGGGCGCGGCAGGCCCCCTCCCGCGCCGTCTACCGCAGCAACGCCTCCGGAGTCTGGGAGGTCTACGCCTGGGACCGCGCCGAGGGCACCACCCGCCAGGTGACCGCGCGCCCCATGGGCACCTCGCACGGCACGATCGACCCCACCGGGCGGTGGATCTGGTGGTTCGACGACACCGACGGCGACGAGTGGGGCCGCTGGATGCGCCAGCCCTTCGCCGGCGGACCGGACGAGCCGATCGACCTGGCCCCGGGTCATCCCGCCGGGATCGCCCTGGCCGCGACGGGCGACGCGGTGATCGGCATGGCCCGGCCCGGCGAGGGCTTCACCGTCCACCTCCTGCGGCCCGGCGGCCCGGCACGGGTGCTCTACGCGCACACCGAGGCCGCCTCCGTGGCCGCGGTCTCCCTGGACGCCTCCCTGATCGCGATCGGCCACAGCGAGCACGGCGACACCCGCCACCCCGCGCTCCGGGTGCTCCGGCAGTCGGGCGAGACGGCCGGCGAGCTGGCCGACGGACCGGGCAGGGGCGTCGTCGGCCTGCGCTTCGCCCCGGTCCCCGGCGACCGGCGGCTGCTCGCCCTGCACGAGCGCCGGGGCCGCCGCGAGCCGCTGGTCTGGGACCCGGTCAGCGGCGAGCAGCGGGAGATCTGGCTGCGCGACCCCGGTGAGATCACCGCCGACTGGTACGGCGACGGCCGCTCCCTGCTGGTCGTCCGGACCCACCGCGGCCGCACCCACCTGCACCGCTACGACCTGGCCGGGGGCGTGCTCACCCCGATCGAGACCGAGCACGGCATGATCGACGCCGCCGTGCCCCGCCCCGACGGCACGGTGGAGTACTCCTGGTCCAGCGGCGCCCACCCGCCGGTGATCCGCTCCAGCGGCGGCCAGGTGGTGCTGGGCCACGGCGGCCCGTCCTCTCCCCCGTCCGTCCCGGTCGAGGACGTCGACGTCGACGGGCCCGGCGGGCGGGTCCACGCCCTGGTCTCCCGCCCCGAGCGCGGCGCCGGGCCGTACCCGACGGTCTTCCTGCTGCACGGCGGGCCCGCGGCGCAGGACGACGACTCCTTCCTGCCGCAGGTGGCCGCCTGGGTGGACTTCGGCTTCGCGGTCGTGCGGGTCAACTACCGGGGCTCCACCGGGTACGGCTCCGCCTGGCGCGACGCGCTGTCCGGCGAGGTCGGCCACATCGAGCTGGCCGACGTGGCGGCGGTGCGCGAGGCGATGGTGGCGCGCGGTCTGGCCGACCCGGAGCGGCTGGTGCTGGCCGGATCCTCCTGGGGCGGCTACCTCACCCTGCTGGGGCTGGGCACCGAGCCGGAGGTCTGGGCCGCGGGCGTCGCGGCGATCCCGATCGCCGACCACGCGGCGGCCTACGAGGACGAGCCGGAGTCGCTGCGGGCCTACCACCGGGCGCTGCTCGGCGGCTCGCCGGACGAGCAGCCGGAGCGCTACGCGCGCTGCTCTCCGATCACCTACGTCGACCGGGTCGAGGCGCCGCTGCTGATCCTGGCCGGGGAGAACGACCCGCGCTGCCCGATCCGCCAGGTCGAGGCCTACGTCTCCCGGCTCGCCGCCCGGGACCACCGGCACGAGGTCCACCGGTACGGCGCCGGCCACGGTTCGCTGGTCGTCTCCGAGCGCATCGCCCAGATGGCCGCCCAGCTGGACTTCGTCCGCCGGCACGTGCGGACCGCCTGAGGGGAGCCGGCCGTCAGCCGGCGCGCAGGACGACGATCGCCATGTCGTCCGCGCTCGGCTCGGGCGCGAACTCCTGCACGGCCCGGCGGATGCGCGCCGCCACCGCCCCCGCCGACAGGCCCACGCACTCGGCGAACAGCGCGGCCAGCCCTCCGTCGTCGTCGAGCAGCCGGTCGCCCCGGCGCCGCTCGGTGACGCCGTCGGTCACCGCGAGCAGCACGTCACCGGGGTCGAGGTGGACCGTCTCGGCCTCGAAGGCCACCTCGGGGAAGACCCCCAGCAGCGACTGGGAGGTCACCACCGTCTCCACCTCGCCGCCCGGCTTGAGCCGCAGCGCCTCCGGATGGCCCGCGGAGACGAGCTTCAGCTCCAGGCCGGTCCCCACCGGCGTGATCTCCCCGTGCAGCAGGGTGAGGAACCGGGCCCGCTCGCCCTCCTCCAGGATCGCCTGGTTGAGCCGGCCCAGGACGGCGGCCACGCCGTACCCCTCGCGGGCGAGCAGGCGCAGCGTGTGGCGGGCCAGGCCGGTGACCGCGGCGGCCACCGGGCCGGTCCCGCAGACGTCGCCGACCGCGAACCGCCACGTGCCGTTCCCCGTGGCGAACAGGTCGTAGAAGTCGCCGCCGACCTCGTTGGTCTCGCCCGCGGGCTCGTAGACCACGGCGTGGTCGAGCCCCGGGATCTCCCCGGGGTCGTCGGGCGGGAGCAGGCTGCGCTGCAGCGCCCGGTTGGCCGCGGCCTGCTGGGCGTAGAGCAGCGCGTTGTCCAGGGCGAGCGCGGCGCGCCGGGCGATGTCCTCGGCGTACTGCATGACCTCGTCGCTGAAGCGCTCCGGACGCCCCAGGCACATCGCGCCGAGCGAGCGGCCCCGCGCCAGCAGCGGCACCACGAACACGTGGGAGTCGCCGAGCTGCAGCGAACCGCCCTCCGCGGGGACCGTGCTCCCGGCGAGCACCTCGCTCAGCTCGTCGATGCGCCCCTCGTCGGCGTGCCAGAGGTAGGCCGGGCGCCCCGGGGCGCCGTCGTCGGTCCAGGTGTAGACCGCGCACCAGGTCGCCAGCCGGGGCACCGCGATCTGCGCGATGATCGCAGGGACCATGTCCGGGTTGAGCGTGCCCGCGAGCAGGTCGCTGGCGTCGGCCAGGAAGCGCAGCCAGATGGGGCCCCGGCCCGCGGGCTCCTCCTCGACCCACTCCGGGACCTGGCGGTCCGGGACGCCGGGGAGCGCCAGCCAGGCCCAGTGCACGCGGTGGTCCGCGCCGAAGGTGACGCCCCACTCCTCCACCGGGACGCCGGGCGCCCCCGGGGCGGCTCCGGAGCCGCTCGCCTGCCGCACCTCCGCCCGCACGCCGTACCCCAGATGGGTCCAGACCACCTCGAACGGCGCGTCGGCCGCCTGCGCGGCGAGCTCCGCGGCGAGCTCCTCGGCGACGTCCAGCACGGGGACGGCGGCCCAGGCGGTCATCACCTCGCGGGTGAACCGCCGGACCGCGGGCACGGCGGTGTCCCCGGGGGTGAACGTCGCGGCGAGCAGGGCACGGGGAGCGGTGGTCATCGTTCCCTGATTACCACACTCCGCACCGGCGCGGGTAAAACGAAGGCACGACCAGGGGGTTGCGCATCGTGACAGACTGGTACTACCCGGGGCCGCCCCCTCGGGAGTCAAGGAGGTCCGCCATGACGACGGCCGACACGGTGCCCGACACCGAGGAGCGGCGCTACAGCGAGTCCGACCTGCAACCGGTCCTCGAGACGCTCTTCGCCTGGCGCGACGGCGACTTCCGCCGTCGCGTGCCGCACGCCCCGCCCGGGATCCTCAGCGAGATCCGCCTGCTGCTCAACGAGGTCGCCGACCGCCGCGAGCACCTGGCCAACGAGCTGCTGCGGGTCCGCCGCGAGGTCATCGACGAGGGCCGGTTCGGCGAGCGCCTCTCCCCGGGCCCCGGCGTCGGCACGTGGGCGGAGAGCGTGCACTCGGTGAACGACCTGATCGACGCCCTGGTCGGGCCGGTCCGCGAGGCGGCGGACGTGATCGACGCCGTGGCCAAGGGCGACCTGTCCCGCAGGGTGGACCTCGAGCAGGGCCCGCAGGGCGAGATCCGCAGGCTCGGCAAGGCCATCAACGGCATGGTGGACCAGCTGTCCATGTTCACCTCCGAGGTGACGCGGGTCGCGCGCGAGGTCGGCACCGAGGGACGGCTCGGCGGCCAGGCGCAGGCGCTGGGCATGGCGGGCAGCTGGCGCGACCTGACCGAGGCCGTGAACGCCATGTCGACCCGCGTCTCCGCCCAGGTCCGCGACATCGCGCTGGTCACCACCGCGGTCGCCAAGGGCGACCTGAGCCGCAAGGTCACCGTCGACGCGGTCGGCGAGATGCTCGAACTGAAGAACACCGTGAACACCATGGTCGACCAGCTCTCCGCCTTCGCCGAGGAGGTCACCCGCGTCGCCCGCGAGGTCGGCACCGAGGGCCAGCTCGGCGGCCAGGCCCAGGTCCGCGGCGTCTCCGGCGTCTGGAAGGACCTCACCGACAACGTCAACGTCATGGCGGGCAACCTGACCACGCAGGTGCGGGCCATCGCGGCCGTCTCCACGGCCGTGGCCCAGGGCGACCTGTCGAAGAAGATCACCGCCGACGCGCAGGGTGAGATCCTCCAGCTCAAGGACACCCTCAACACCATGGTCGACCAGCTGTCGATGTTCGCCGACGAGGTCACCCGCGTCGCCCGCGAGGTCGGCACCGAGGGCCAGCTCGGCGGCCAGGCCCGCGTCCGCGGCGTCTCCGGCGTCTGGAAGGACCTCACCGACAACGTCAACCTCATGGCGAACAACCTGACCACCCAGGTCCGCAACATCGCCGAGGTCACCACCGCCGTCGCCAACGGCGACCTGACCCGCAAGATCGACGTCAACGCCCAGGGCGAGATCCTCGCCCTCAAGACGACCATCAACACCATGGTCGACCAGCTGTCGTCCTTCGCCTCCGAGGTCACCCGCGTCGCCCGCGAGGTCGGCTCCGAGGGCCGGCTCGGCGGCCAGGCCCAGGTCCGCGGCGTCTCCGGCGTCTGGAAGGACCTCACCGACAACGTCAACCTCATGGCGAACAACCTGACCACCCAGGTCCGCCAGATCGCGGCGGTCTCCACGGCGGTCGCCAACGGCAACCTCTCGAAGAAGATCACCGCCGACGCGCAGGGTGAGATCCTCCAGCTCAAGGACACCCTCAACACCATGGTCGACCAGCTGTCGATGTTCGCCGACGAGGTCACCCGCGTCGCCCGCGAGGTCGGCACCGAGGGCCAGCTCGGCGGCCAGGCCCGCGTCCCCGGCGTCTCCGGCGTCTGGAAGGACCTCACCGACAACGTCAACTCCATGGCGAACAACCTGACCTACCAGGTCCGCAACATCGCCGAGGTCACCACCGCCGTCGCCCAGGGCAACCTGACCCGCAAGATCGACGTCAACGCCCAGGGCGAGATCCTCGCCCTCAAGACGACCATCAACACCATGGTCGACCAGCTGTCGTCCTTCGCCTCCGAGGTCACCCGCGTCGCCCGCGAGGTCGGCTCCGAGGGCAAGCTCGGCGGCCAGGCCCGGGTGGAGGGCGCCGAGGGCATCTGGAAGCGCCTCACCGAGAGCGTGAACGAGCTCGCCGGCCGCCTCACCACCCAGGTGCGGGCCATCGCCGAGGTCACCACCGCCGTCGCCCAGGGCGACCTGACCCGCTCGATCACCGTCGACGCCGAGGGCGAGATCGGCGAGCTCAAGGACAACATCAACACGATGGTGTCCGTGCTCCGCGACACCACGACCGCCAACCAGGAGCAGGACTGGCTCAAGTCCAACCTGGCCCGCATCTCCCGTCTCATGCAGGGCCACCGCGACCTCATGCAGGTCGCCAAGCTCATCATGAGCGAGCTGACGCCCCTGGTCTCCGCCCAGTACGGCGCCTTCTACCTCGCCGAGCCCACCGGCGAGCACGACCTGCACCTCATCGCCGGGTACGGCGTCCGCCCGGGCGTCGGCCCCCGGCAGCGCTTCGCCGTCGGCGAGGGGATCGTCGGCCAGGCCGCCCTGGAGGGCAGGCGGATCATCCTGCGGGACGTCTCGGACCGGTACCTCACGGTCGACACCGGCCTGAGCTCCTCGACACCCGCGCAGATCGTGGTGCTGCCGATCCTCTTCGAGGACCAGGTGCTCGGCGTGCTGGAGCTGGCCTCGCTCAACGAGTTCAGCGAGATCCACCACGACTTCCTGGTCGAGCTCGTCGAGACCATCGGCGTCACGATGAACACGATCATCGCCAACTCCCGGACCGAGGACCTGCTGACCGAGTCCCAGCGCCTCACCACCGAGCTGCGGGAACGCTCCGACGAGCTCCAGCGCCAGCAGGAGGAGCTGCGCCGGTCCAACGCCGAGCTGGAGGACAAGGCCGCGCTGCTCGCCAAGCAGAACCGCGCCATCGAGATCCAGAACTTCCAGATCGAGCAGGCCCGCCGCACCCTGGAGGAGCGCGCCGAGCAGCTCGCGGTCTCCTCGCGCTACAAGTCCGAGTTCCTGGCCAACATGTCGCACGAGCTGCGCACCCCGCTCAACAGCCTGCTGGTGCTGGCCAAGCTGCTGTCCGAGAACGCCGAGGGCAACCTCACGCCGCAGCAGGTGGAGTTCGCCCGCACCATCCACGGGGCCGGCTCCGCGCTGCTCCAGCTGATCAACGACATCCTGGACCTGTCCAAGGTCGAGGCCGGGCGGATGGACATCCACCCCCAGCAGATCTCCCTGCCCAAGCTCGTCGACTACCTCGAGGCCACCTTCACCCCGGTGGCCCACGACAAGGGCCTGTCGTTCGCCGTCGAGGTGGAACCGTCGGTCCCGCAGGAGCTCCGCACCGACGAGCAGCGCCTCCAGCAGGTGCTGCGCAACCTGCTCTCCAACGCGATCAAGTTCACCCCCAAGGGCGAGGTTCGGCTCCGCGTGGTCCACGCCCCGCGCGACGTGGCCTTCGTGGACGAGACGCTCCGCGGCGTCGACGGCATCCTCGCCTTCGAGGTCGTGGACACCGGCATCGGCATCGCCGCCGACAAGCTGGAGGTCATCTTCGAGGCGTTCCGGCAGGCCGACGGGACCACCAGCCGCAAGTACGGCGGGACCGGCCTGGGCCTGTCCATCTGCCGGGAGATCGCCCGCCTGCTCGGCGGCGAGATCCACGTGCACAGCGACGTGGGCCAGGGCAGCACCTTCACCCTGTACCTGCCGCCGGCCTACACGGGCCCGCTGGCCTCGCGCGACGGCGGGGCCGCGACGCCGGGCGTCCCGTCCCGCCACGCGGTGATCCCCGGCCAGGTGGAGCAGTCCGACGAGCCCGCGGCCGAGCTCCCGGAGATCCCGATGCCGGAGAGCCTGCCCGTCGCCCCCCTCCCGCCGGACGACGGACCCGTGTGGACGGGTGGCGAGGACCCGCTCGCCGGAGCGAAGATCCTCATCGTGGACGACGACATCCGCAACGTCTTCGCGCTGACCAGCGTGCTGGAGCGGTACGGCTCCACGGTCGTCTACGCCGAGAACGGCCGGGAGGGCATCGAGCAGCTGGAGCGGAACGAGGACGTCGCCCTGGTCCTGATGGACATCATGATGCCGGAGATGGACGGCTGGGCGACCACCTCGGCGATCCGCCGGATGCCGCAGTTCGCCGACCTGCCGATCATCGCGCTCACCGCCAAGGTCATGCACGGCGACCGGGAGAAGAGCATCACCTCCGGAGCCTCCGACTACATCCCCAAGCCCGTCGACGTCGACCGCCTGCTGGAACGGCTCCGCGGCTGGCTCACCCGCGGCCGGTCCGCCGCCGCCGAGGAAGGTGCGTGAGGAGATGCCGCACCGCGCCAGGATCCTCCTGGTCGACGACCGGGAGGAGAACCTCATCGCCCTGGAGGCCATCCTCAGCTCCCTGGACGTGGTCCCGATCCGGGCCAAGTCCGGTGAGGAGGCCCTGAAGGCACTGCTCAGCACGGAGTTCGCGCTGATCCTGCTCGACGTGCGGATGCCCGGCATGGACGGGTTCGAGACCGCCTCGCACATCAAGCGCCGCGAACGCACCCGCAACATCCCGATCATCTTCCTGACCGTGGTCGACAGCGCCCCGGACTACGCCTTCCGCAGCTACGCCGCCGGAGCCGTCGACTACCTCACCAAGCCGTTCGACCCGTGGGTGCTCCGGGCCAAGGTCGCGGTCTTCGTCGAGCTCTACAACATGAACCGCCGCCTGGCCGAGCAGGCCGCCCTGCTCCGCGACCGCCTGAACGGCGAGCTGCCCGCGGGCCGGGACGGCGAGGCGGCCGTGATCCCCGAGCTCTCCCGGCGTCTGGCGGCCGCGGAGGACGAGCTGACCCGGGTCCGCGACCTGGCGCGCAAGACCGACGACCCCACCCTGAACGGCGCCGTCGCCGACCTCTCCGACCGCCTGCTCCACCTCCGCGCCGGCCTCGACGCCCTCACCTGACCTCCTCGGGCCGGGTCCCCGTACGGGCTCGCGCCCCCGGCCGGGTCCCGCCGCTCCCGCGCCGGGCCGGCCGCAGCGCGCCCTCCAGGCCGTTGGCGGCCAGCAGCTCGTCCGAGGGCAGGATGGACGGCAGGTAGGCGCTGTAGGCGGGGTAGAAGAACGCGCTCCCCGCGCCGAGCAGTGCGGATGCGACGGCCATGTGCCAGAGCCGGATCGTGCCCGTGAGCGCCGGCACGGAGACCGCGGTCACGGCGAGGAGGTCGATCCCCTCGACCGCGATGATCACTGAGCGCTTGGGGACGCGGTCGGCCACGACCGCGACGATCACTGAGCGCTTGGGGACGCGGTCGGCCACGACCCCGCCCACCAGGGCGAAGGCGAGGAGACCGCCGCTGAAGCACGTGGCCACCGCCGACAACGCGGTCGGGCTGTCGTCGATCGCGATGACCTGGAAGACCATCACGACCGTCCACATCCCGGTGGCGAACATCGACAGCGCGGTGGTGCCGATGAGGAGCCGGTAGTCGCGGTTGCGCAGCGGGCTCAGCGCCCGCCACCGGGCGGGCGCGGTCTCGGATACGGACTCGCCGGTCTCGGATACGAACTCGACGTCGCTCATTCCTTCTCTCCCTGAAGGGCCGGGTGCGCGGAGGACATGGTCTCTCCTTGGAAGGCCGGGCGTGCTGGGGACGGGACCTCTCTCTGGAGGGCCGGGTGTGCGGAGCGGAGGGGGTCTCCCCCGGGGTCCCTGGGCGCCGGGGCGCCGCCCAGGGGCAGGACGGGCCAGTTCGCCACGTCGCGGCGGAGCCGCCGGTCGTGGGTGGCGAGCGCGACCGCCGCTCCGGTCGCGCCGAGGGCCTCCGTCAGCTCGTCGACGAGCGCGATCGACAGGTGGTTGGTCGGCTCGTCGAGCAGCAGGACGTGCGGGCGGGCGGCGAGCACCACGGCCAGGTCGAGGCGGCGCCGCTGCCCCATCGAGAGCTCGCCGACGGGCTTGTCCGCGTCCGCCGGGGAGAGGATGCCGAGCGACTCCAGCGGGACGGCGTCGGCCTCCCGCAGGGCGCCCCTGCCGACGAGCCGCCCGACGTGGGCGTCGTAGACGTCGCGGGCCCGCCCCGCGGAGGACGGCGACGACTCCTGGGCCAGCAGCTCCACTCTGGCGCCGTGGGCGACGTGCACCGCCCCCGCCGACACCTCCTGGCGGCGGGCCAGCACGGAGAGCAGGGTCGACTTGCCCGCGCCGTTGGGCCCGCTGACGAGGAGCCGCGATCCGGAGGCGAGGACGAGCGTGACGGGCCCGTCCAGACGCCCGGCGACGGTGACCCCGGCCGCGTGGACGAGGGTGGCCCCGGGGCGCACCGGCAGGTCGGGCACCCGCAGCCGGAGCGGGGGCTCGGGCACCGTGATCGCGTGCTCGGACAGTTCGTCGCGACGCCGGTTGACGGCTCGGACGAGGCCCGGCGCGCGGGTGGCGCGCTGGTGCTTTCCGGTGCCCTTGGGCGGGCGCCAGCCCGTCACGAGCCGGCTCTGCGCCCTGGCGAGATCCTCGGCGAGACGGGCGTGCTCGGCCTGCTGCCGCTCGTACTCCTCCTCCCACCGCTCCCGCTCGGCTCTGCGGCCCTCCTGGTATCCCGCGTAACCACCGCCGTGGACACGGGGACGGCCGTCACTGCTGGGGTCGAGGTCGAGCATCACCGTGGCGACGTCGGACAGCAGCGCCCGGTCGTGGCTGACCAGAACGACCCCGCCGGGAGCCTCGCGCAGACGGGCGGTGAGGTACTCCAGGCCGTCCTGGTCGAGGTGGTTCGTCGGCTCGTCGAGCAGGAGGAAGTCGCGCTCCGCGCCGAGCAGGCAGGCCAGCCGTACCCGGTAGCGCTGCCCCACCGACATCTCGGCGAGGGGGCGGGAGCGGTCGGTGACGGCGCCGAGCGCTTCGAGCGCGACGTCGACGCGGCGGTCGGCGTCCCACGCGTCGAGCGTCTCCGCGGCGGCGAGCGCGGCGGCGTACTCCTCGGCGGCCCCGGGCCGCCCCTCGGCCAGGTGCTCGGCACTGCGGTCGAGGGCCCGCAGCGCGGCGCGGGCGTCGGCGAGTTCGAAGTCGACGAGGCCTCCGACGGTGCGCCCGCCGGTGACGGTCATCTCCTGCTCGGCCGTCCCGATCGTGCCGACCCGGTGGACTCTCCCGGAGTCCGGTTCGAGGGTCCCGGCGAGGATGTGGAGGAGCGTGGACTTGCCGCGGCCGTTCTCTCCGACGACGCCCCAGCGGGAGCCGGGGGAGACGGTCAGGTCGACGCCCTCGAGGACCTTGCGGCCGCCGCGGCTGATGTGGATGTCGGATGCCATGAGCTGCGCGCGGGCACGCGCAGGCAGGATTACAGAAGTGGTCATTTCTCTTCCGGAAGGAGGCGCCCTCGCCGCCGGCAGGCGGATGGAGGGCCCTCGGTCGCTGACGGGCGGCCGATCGGCCGGGGGAAACGGCGAACAGCCCGCGGTCTCGGCTCGCGGACGCGAGGAGGCGGGCTGGACGGGGTCCCGTCAGAGGAAGAGCAGATACTGCACGGACCAAGGCTAGCAAGCGGACGCCGTGCTCCGGCCTCCTTTTCCGGCCCGGGGCCGCCGCCGGCACCTCGTGCAGGACGCCCGAGTCGAGGTGCACCCCGGTGGGGTCGTCGGCGTTGACGACGACCACGAGGTCGTGAACGGTCAGCTGCGGGCGTGCTCCAAGGCGTCCCAGAAGCCGCGGCGCAGGGCGTGGCGGACCTCGTCGTGGAGGAGGAAGTCGATCGGCAGGGAGGAACCCTGCAGGAGCCGCGCCTCCAGGTCGGAGGGCATGCGGGGCTTGCGGGCGAGGACGGCTTCGAGCCACAGCGCTGGCGCGTCCTTGGCCACGGACTCGCCGAAGTCGTGCCCTTCCTTGTGCGCGGCCTTCACCGCGTCGGCCAGCGTCGTCGTCCCGCCGCTCGAGGTGTTCAGCGGCACGGGAGCCGCGTGCGGACCGGTGTAGGGGCCGACGGGCTGCGCGGCGGCGGGCTGCGGACCCGTGTAGGAGGCGGGCAGCTGGTAGCTCGGCGTGCTGCCGGTGTCGCCCTGGCCGTACTGCGAGACGGCCGGCGAGGAACCGGTCGGGCTGTGGTGCGCCCCGGCGTGCGCTCCCGGCTGTGTCACGGGCTGTGTCCCGGTGGGAGGAGTCTGCGCGGAGGACACGGCGGGAGCCGGGGAGGTCGCCGGGGACTCCTGGGCGTAGCCCGGATAGGCGGATGGCGAGGGGTTCGCCCGGCGGGACGGGAGCGGCGGCGCGGACCCGTCCGAGGCGGCGTCACCGCCCGCCCGCGTCCCGTTGGCCGGGAAGCCCCCGCCGGCCGGGGAGACGCCGTTCGGGGAGACAGCGGACATCCCGTTCGAGGGGGCGCCGTTGGCGGAGGGGAAGCCCCTGCCGGACGGGCTCCCGCCCGGCAGGGGGCCGTAGCCGGACCGGGCGCCGTTGCCCGCCGAGGAGCCGTTCCCCGAGGCCGCGCCGTTCCCCGAGATCGCGCCGTTGCCCTGCGGGACACCGGCGCTCCCGGAGACGCCGTAGCCGGCCGGGGAGCCGTTGCCCGCGGAGACGCCGGAGCCGAGCGGCACGGGGACGCCGCCGCCCAGGGACGCCGCGTGGCTCAGCGGCACGGGGACGCCCGGGGAGGAGATCTCCGCCGGACCGGAGGAGGCCAGGCTGACGTACGGCCGCAGGTGGCTCGCGCCGATCTCGATCAGGTCGTCGCACTCCTGTCGGAGCGCCCGGGAGACGCCCCAGCCCCCATCGGCGGCGATGTGCACCAGGGTCACCCGGATCCCCAGGTCCTGGGCGTCGCACACGACCTGGGCCAGGTCCTCGTCCCCGCTGACCACGACCGCGTCGCAGATCGCGCTGTTGCGGGCGAGCGTCAGCAGGTCGCGGTGGACCTGGGCGTCCACGCCCTCGCGGCGGCCGGGCCGGATCCGCGACAGCCGGAGTTTCAGCCCGGGGAGGTCGCCCAGGGCGTCGTGCTCGGCGCTGTGCCGGCCCTCGACGGTCGCCTCGTACCAGTAGCAGCGGAGCAGGGGCAGCCCCGTGCGCTCCCTGGAGAGACCGGTGAGCAGCCGGAGCAGGCCCGCGTAGTCCCACGAGACCGCCTCACGATGGCGGGTCCCGTGCGCGGCCATCGCACCGTCGGCCAGCAGATAGCCAGCGTCCACGAACAGCGCGCAGCGATCCACGCGACACCGCCCTTCCTACGCCGCCCGACCGTACGGCTCGGACACGTTTGAAGACGCCCCGACGGGCCGGACAAATGGGCCTCTCTCAGGGTAGTCAAGCCACTGACGACCTGAGAGCGAATCACCACGATTCCACCCTCAACCGACTGTTCACCAGAGCGTTTACGCCGACCGTACCAGTTTGTCCCTTTATTGAGACCAGCCATCACGAACGGGTCTGCACGCTCACGGCCGCCACCCCGAAGAGCACGGCGTCCCGGCGCGTGCTCACCCGGAGCACGGGCCTCGGGCCGAGCGTCGCCTGGAAGCGGTCGACGTCCACACCGGGCGTCAGCTCCACCTTGGCCGAGCCCGTGGACGAGCCGTCGAAGGGGTTGTCCGGGTTCCGGTCACCGCCCTCCGGCTGGAGCGGGCCCTGCCCCAGGCTCACCCGATCGCCCCGCAGGTCGGCGTCGCCCTCCCAGGTCACCAGGTCCATCCGGGCGGGCATGCCGGTGTGGGTCAGCCCGTCGAGCGGGATCCGCGCGGGGGAGCCCGCCTGGACGAGGGCGGTGGTGTCGACGACCATCGCCTGCCGGTACGGCTGGCGCGGGTCGGCCGCGATGACCACCAGACTCCAGCCGGCGTGCCGCGAGACGCCGGGCCGGAGCGGGACGTCTGCCACCCAGTACTTCCCGCGGAGCTTGCGCACCAGCCGGGTCACGTCGGCGAACGCCTGGTACGCCCGGCCGGACGGCAGCTCCTGCTCCGCCACCCGGGCGGCCCGCACCTGTGTGTAACCCGCGTCCCCCGGGGCCCGGAACTTGATCGTCCGTCCGGCCGCGGGCGCGCTCGCCGACCAGTACAGCCCGGCCCAGACGACCCTGCCGCGGTTCGGCAGGTCCAGCCGGGCCGCGCTCGAGTTCTTCGTCGCCGGGTCGCGGTCCTGGTCGTACAGGCGCATCGGCGCCGCGTCGTTGTCGCGGGCGCCGCCGTCCCTGGACCGCGCGGCCCGGCACATCCGGCCGGTGGGCGCGCGGGTCAGCAGGGTGTTGCCGATCGCCGCGGTGGTCACCCGGCCGTCGGCGGCGAAACGGGCCGGGGCGCCCACGGCCCGCACCCCGCTCTCCGTCACGGCCGTCGCCTTCGGCCCTCCTCCGGTGACCTGGAGCCGGAGCGGCACGCCGAGGGGGGCGGTCCGGTCGACCGCCACCCGCAGGAAGATCGAGGTGCCCTGGCCGGGGGCCAGCGGGGCGCGGGCGCAGCGTACGGCCCGGCTCACCGGCCGGCAGGACCAGCCGTCCACCGTGCCCACGCCCCCGGTGCCCACGGTGCCGGTGCCCACGCCCCCGGTGCCCGCGCCGTTTGCGGTGCGGGCCCCGGGAAGGGCGGCCACCCGCGTCCGGAGCCCGCCCGGCATCAGCGTCACCCCCTTCGGCAGGTCGATCCGGGCCACGACCGCGCGGCTGCCGGCCCGGCCCGTGTTGCGCAGCCGTACCGCGACCATGCCGGTCTGGGCGCGGACCAGTGCGCCGAGCGCGTCGATCCTGGCGTCCAGGCGGGGGGCGGGCACCCGGGTCCCGCCCCGCTGGTGCCGCAGGCCCACCTTCCGTCCCTGCGCCGGGGCGGCCAGGTGCGGGGGCCGCGCCGGCACGGGTTCCTCCCGCGCCGGCCGCGGGGGCCGCACGGGCGGCGGAGTCTTCGGAGGCCGCGGGGTCACCGCTCCGGGCCGTGCGGGCCCGGACGCCGCGCCCGTCGGGGACGGCGTGCCCGGGGACGGCACGCTCAGGGACGGCGCGGTCAGGGAGGGGGCGCCCGGAGACGGCGGCAGCGTGCTCGGGGTGAGCGGTGCCTCGTCCGGGAAGGGCTCGGGCTCCGCGACGATCGGCGGGGACGTCACCGGAACCGGCAGGGCGCCCGGGGCGGGCCGGATGACCGCCGGATCCCCCGAGGTCACCAGCACGAGCGCCGTCGCCGTGGCGATCGCGATGACGGCCGCGCTGCCCGCGACGGCCTGCTGCCGCCCCCGGGAGCTGCGCCGCGCCCAGCCGGCCGCGCTCCCGAGTCCGCCGAGGCAGCCTGCGAGCCCTCCCGCCGGCGCGGCCCCCGTCTTGCCGAGCGCCGTGAGGTATCCGTCCAGGACGGGACCCGCGACGAGCGGGCCGACGATGACCCGCATGCCCCGGTCCACGTCGGTCAGCTCCATGAACACGGACCGGCAGTCGGCGCAGCCGTCCATGTGCCGGTCGATGACCCGGGTCTCCCGCTTGGCCAGGCCGCCCCGGACGTAGGCGCCCAGCTTCGACAGCACCGGGCGGCAGCCCTTCCGGTGCGCTCCGGTCAGGTGCACCTTCAGGCACGCCTGGCGCAGCCCCTCCTTGGCCCGGGCGACGAGCTCCGCCACCTCCTCGGCGGGCAGGCCGATCAGCGGCGCGACCTCGGCGGGGTCGGCGTTCTCCACCTCCAGGTGCCACAGCAGGAGCTGCCAGCGCTCGGGCAGCGAGAAGAAGGCCCGCGCGACCAGTGAGCGCTCCAGTCCGGCCAGCGCCGGGTCCACGAACGGCACCGCGAGGTCGGACGGCCCGGCCCCCTCCCCGGCCGGCCCACCCCCGGTGTCCCAGTCCCGCTCGGTGACCGTGCGGCGGACCGCGGTGAGCAGGTGGATCCGGAAGGCCTCCTTGGGTCCGCCGCCCCGCCCGGTCAGGTCGAGGATCCTGGTGAACGTCTCCGCCACGACGTCCTCCGCCTCGGCCGCGCTCCGGACGAGCCGGCGGGCCAGGGCCCGGGCCGCCGGAGCGTGCCGCTCGTAGAGGCCGCCGTAGGCCGCCGCGTTCCCGTTGCGGGTCGCGGCCAGCAGCTCGGCGTCACCCTGAGACGTTTCAACACTCATTGTGACCTCGCGGTTACCTTTAGCTGTCGCGCCGGTTCATTCCGCAGTAACCGTCGTGGCTAAACCAAAGTCCGCCCTTTACCTGCCGGAGATCCGCCCGCGTCCCGCCCCACCGCCTGCCCGCCGCATGCCCACCGCATGCCCTCCAGCCCTCCCGTGACCCGCCTGCGACCTGCCCGTGAGCCGCTCCGCCCGACCGGCGCCCGCCCTGAGGAGGGGTCCCGCCGGGGCGGCCCTAACCTTGTTGCCATGAGCGATCGCGAGAACCTGCTGACCGAGATCAAGAGCAAGGGCGTCGTGCACGGCCGCGTGGTGCTGTCCTCCGGCAAGGAGGCGGACTTCTACGTGGACCTGCGCCGGGTGACCCTCGACGGGACGGCCGCGCCGCTGGCGGGCCGGGTCATGCTGGATCTCACCGCGGACCTCGACTACGACGCCGTGGGCGGGCTGACGCTGGGCGCCGACCCGGTGGCCACGGCCATGATGCACGCGGCGGCGGCCCGGGGACGCAGGCTCGACGCGTTCGTGGTCCGCAAGGCGGCCAAGGCGCACGGCATGCAGCGCCGGATCGAGGGGCCGGACGTCGCGGGGCGGCGGGTGCTGGTGGTGGAGGACACCTCGACGACCGGAGGGTCGCCGCTGACCGCGGTCGAGGCGCTGCGCGAGGCGGGCGCCGAGGTCGTGGCGGTGGCCACGATCGTGGACCGGGGAGCGGCCTCCGCCATCGCCGAGGCGGGCCTGCCGTACCGCACGGCCTACACGCTGGCGGACCTGGGCCTGGCCTGACGTCCGGCGCGGACCGCGGGCCCGGCCCCTCCGGAAACCACTACCGGCCGGGAACCACTGCCGACCGGGGAGCGCGGGCCGATCCGAGGCCGCCGGTCCCGGTTCCTGCTCCTCGGTCCCTACTCCTCCTTGCCGACGGTGAACTCCTGGCGTTCCCCCGTGCCGCCGGGCTCGCGCAGGACGCCGTTCACGTGGACGCGCACGGTGGACGCGTCGGTCAGCACGACGTCCACCTTCGCGTCGAAGGACTGCGCCTGCTCTCCGCGGGCCATCTCCCGGTTGAGCAGCACGTCCCCGCCGGCGACCTTGAGGAAGACGTTCGGGCAGCGGTCCGCGACGCACTCGACGAGCACGGTGGGGACCTTCCCGGACGTGGTGGTGGTGGAGGAGGAGGACCCGGCGCCGGGCGCCGGCGCGGAGGCCGGCTCCGCCTCGGAGTCGAGCGCGCCGAACAGCGACAGCACTCCCACCACGATCAACGACAGCACTGCCAGCGCCGCGAGGCCGGCGAGGGCCAGCCGGGCGATGCCCATGGGGTCAGACCTGTGGCGTCCCACACACTGGAGAGTAGCGGCATGTGCGGCGGTCCCTCGACCGCCCCCGGTTCCATCGGTCTCACAGAGCGTGTACGCGGACGAGCGAGACAATCTGGATCAAGGGAGTGGCGAAGCTACCGAGCCGGGTAGGAAAAAGGAATACTGGCCGTCGGGCCGTGTCCCATGAGGGCGCCTCCGGGCCCCGCCGACCTGCACCTGTCCGTCTCCAGGGAGTTGACACCGATGCCTATCGCGACCCCAGAGGTCTACGCCGAGATGCTCGACCGGGCCAAGGCCGGCGGTTTCGCCTATCCGGCGATCAACGTGACCTCGTCCCAGACCCTGAACGCCGCGCTCCGTGGCTTCGCCGAGGCCGAGAGCGACGGCATCATCCAGGTCTCCACCGGCGGCGCCGAGTTCCTGTCCGGCACCACCGTCAAGGACATGGTGACCGGTGCGACGGCACTGGCGGAGTACGCCCGCGTCGTCGCGGCGAAGTACCCCGTGACGGTGGCGCTCCACACCGACCACTGCCCCAAGGACAAGCTGGACGGCTTCATGCGTCCGCTGATCGACATCTCCCTGGAGCGGGTGGCCAGGGGCCAGGACCCGCTCTTCCAGTCGCACATGTGGGACGGCTCCGCCGTACCGCTGGAGGAGAACCTCGAGATCGCCAAGGAGCTCCTCGACAAGTGCCACCGCGCCAACATCGTCATGGAGATGGAGATCGGCGTCGTCGGCGGCGAGGAGGACGGCGTCGTCGGTGAGATCAACGAGAAGCTCTACACCACCGCCGAGGACGCCATCGCGACCGCCGAGGCGGTGGGCGTCGGCGAGCAGGGCCGCTACATGCTCGCCGCGACCTTCGGCAACGTGCACGGCGTCTACAAGCCGGGCCACGTCAAGCTCCGCCCGGGCGTGCTGAAGGAGATCCAGGAGGCCGTCGGCGCCAAGTTCGGCAAGGACAAGCCGTTCGACCTGGTCTTCCACGGCGGCTCCGGCTCGCTGCTGGAGGAGATCCACGAGGCGATCTCCTACGGCGTGGTCAAGATGAACATCGACACCGACACGCAGTACGCCTTCACCCGCCCGATCGCCGCGCACATGTTCAGCAACTACGACGGCGTGCTGAAGGTGGACGGCGAGGTCGGCAACAAGAAGGCCTACGACCCCCGCTCCTACGGCAAGGCCGCCGAGGCCTCCATGGCGGCGCGCGTCGCCGAGGCCTGCCGGCACCTGAAGTCCGCGGGCACCAAGCTCGGCTGATCTCTCCGCCCGGTCCGCCGGCGGACCGGGCGGCGCGCGAGCCCACCGGCCCTCGGAAGGTCATCCGGGGGCCGGTCGCGGTCTGATCCCACCGATCGGGTAGGACTGTCCATACGGTTTCCCCCACAGGGGGACGGTCCCGATCGGGGAGGTTTCAGACAGGCCCTGACCGCTGCGGGCGGAAGACACCGCAGCGAGGAAGCAGTTCCCCCGCCGGACGAGTCCGGCGATCCTCGACAGGAGGGTGGCTCCTCCGCTCCCCGAGAGAGCGGCTTCTCGCCTCCCCCGGCTGGGACAGCCGGAGCAGCGACGGCCGAGCCCTCACCGATGCCCTCCGGGGCACGGAGAGACCGTACCAAGGAAGTGATTCCCCTACCGGGCGAACGCGACAGTCCCCTCATTAGGAGAATGATGGAATCCCAGGAGAACCTCCTCGCCGGCCCCCCGCCCACCCTGCTGCCCGACCTGCCCGAGGCCAGGGAGGCGCTGGCGTCCGGCGCCAAGGCGTCCGACGTGGCCGCGAGCTTCCCCGCCTACCCCGCGGCGTGGGCGGCCCTCGCGGACGAGTACTTCGCGGCCAACCACGCGGTGACGTCGTACGCGTTCGCCCGCACCGGCTACCACCGCGGTCTCGACCAGCTGCGCCGCGCCGGATGGAAGGGCCACGGCCCGATCCCCTGGGAGCACGAGCCCAACCGCGGCTTCCTGCGCTGCCTGTTCGCGCTGGCCCGGGCCGCGCAGAGCATCGGGGAGAAGGACGAGGCCGAGCGCTGCTTCACCTTCCTGAGGGACTCCAGCGGCGAGGCCTACAACGAGCTGGCCGGCCGCTGAAGCGCGGGGGATCCTCCCTCACGGGGAGGGGAGATCCCCTTTCCGGGGACCATTCGGGTATTCTCTCCACGCAAGAGCCCCTGTCGCGATTGCGTCAGGGGTTTTCGTTTTGCGGTAGGAGACTCAACGATGCCGGCTGTCGTTCTCTTCGGTGCCCAGTGGGGCGATGAGGGCAAGGGTAAGGCCACCGACCTGCTCGGCGACAAGGTTGACTACGTCGTCAGATACCAGGGCGGCAACAACGCGGGCCACACCGTCGTGATCGGTGACCAGAAGTACGCCCTGCACCTGCTTCCGACGGGCGTGCTCTCGCCGAACGTCGTCCCCGTCATCGGCAACGGCGTCGTGGTCGACCCGGGCGTGCTGCTGAGCGAGATCGAGGGGCTCGAGGCGCGCGGCGTCTCCTCCGAGCGGCTGCTGATCTCCGCCAGCGCGCACCTGATCATGCCCCACCACAAGGCCATCGACAAGGTCTCCGAGCGCTACCTCGGCAAGGCCCGGATCGGCACGACCGGCCGGGGCATCGGCCCCGCCTACGGCGACAAGATCTACCGGATGGGCGTGCGGGTCCAGGACCTCCTCGACCCCGGCATCCTGCAGAAGAAGATCGAGGTCGCCCTCAACGAGAAGAACCAGATTCTCACCAAGATCTACAACCGGCGCTCGCTCGACCCGGCCCGGGTCCTGGAGGAGTACCTCGGCTACGCCGAGCGGCTCAAGCCGTACATCGCCGACACCTCGCTGATCCTGAGCCGGGCGCTGGACGAGGGCAAGGTGGTGCTGCTGGAGGGCGGCCAGGGCAACCTGCTCGACATCGACCACGGCACCTACCCGTTCGTCACCTCCTCCTCGCCCACCGCGGGCGGCGCCTGCGCGGGCGCGGGCATCCCGCCGACCCGCATCAGCCGGGTGATCGGCATCCTCAAGGCCTACACCACCCGCGTCGGCTCCGGCCCGTTCCCGACCGAGCTCACCGACGAGATGGGCGACTGGCTGCGCACCACCGGCGGCGAGTACGGCGTGACCACCGGCCGAAACCGCCGCTGCGGCTGGTTCGACGCGGTGATCGCCCGCTACGCCACCCGGATCAACGGCGTCACCGACTTCTTCCTCACCAAGCTGGACGTCCTGTCGGGCCTGGAGAAGATCCCGGTCTGCGTGGCCTACGAGGTGGACGGCGTGCGCCACGACGAGATCCCGATGACCCAGACGGACTTCCACCACGCCAAGCCGGTCTACGAGGAGTTCCCCGGCTGGCAGGAGGACATCTCCGGCGCCAAGTCCTTCGAGGACCTGCCGGCGAACGCCCGCGCCTACGTCCGCGCCCTGGAGGAGATGAGCGGCGCCCCGATCTCCGCGATCGGCGTCGGGCCCGGCCGGACCGAGACGCTCCAGCTGCGCCCGCTGATCTGAGCCGCCCGCCGGGCGGCCCCGCCTGTGTGGAGCCGCCCGGCGCGCTCACTCGGTAGGGTCCGGGATGTGCATGCCGAGATCCACGGTCACCGCGGGGCCCGAGGGCTCCGCCCGGAGAACACGCTGCCCGGGCTCGCCCACGCCCTGGAACTGGGCGTCGACGCGCTGGAGTTCGACGTCGCGCTGACGGCCGACCGGCGGCTCGTGCTCACCCACGACCTCACCGTCTCCGCCGTGACCAGCGCCGACACCGGCCCGGCCCGGGCGGGCGACCCGCTCTTCCCCTACGTGGGCAGGCCGGTCGGCGCGCTCACGCTGGCGCAGCTGCGCACCCTGGAGTGCGGTCTCCGGCTGCCGCGCGACCCCGACGACCGCTTCGTCGCCACCCAGGTCCCGGTGCCCTGCACCCGGATGCCGACGCTGAGCGCCGTGCTGGGCCTGGTGGACGCCTACGGCGCCGACGGGGTGCGGCTGCACGTGGAGCTCAAGTCCGATCCGACCCGGCCGGACCTGACCGCCGACCCGCGGGAGTTCACCGAGCTGGTGGTCGCGGAGCTGGACCGGCACGACCGGCTGGGCGGGGCGGCGATCCTCAGCTTCGACTGGCGGATCCTGGCCGTCGCGCGGGAGCTCGCCCCGCGCACGCAGCGCTACGCCCTGATCGAGCCGGACACCCTCGGCAGCGCCTGGCTGAACGGCCTGGACCTCGCGGACTTCGGCGGTGACGTCCCGGCCGCCGCGGTCGCGGCCGGGGGCACCGCGGTCTCGCCGGAGCACGTGATGGTGGACGAGGAGTTCATGCGGCGGGCCGCCGCCGCCGGACCGGCGGTGGTCCCGTGGACCGTCAACGAGCCCGGCCGGGCGGCGGAGCTGCTCGACCTGGGCGTGGCCGGGATCGTCACCGACTATCCCGACCGGATGCGCGCCCTGTGGACCGAGCGCGGCCTCTCCCTGCCGGCCCCGCTCTCTCTTCCGGACCGGCCCGCCGCCACCGTGTAGCGCCTGCGTCCGCCGCCGGACCGCGCCTTCCGGTCCCGTCCCGCAACCCGGCTCATCCCCGTGCCGGGCCCGCCCGGGACGGCCGCTACATCCAGCCGTTGCGGCGGAAGCCCCGGTAGAGCAGCGTGCAGGCGAGCACCATGACGCCGAGCACGGCCGGGTAGCCGTAGACGGCGTCGAGCTCCGGCATGTGCTCGAAGTTCATGCCGTAGATCCCGGCGATCATCGTGGGGACGGCCATGATGGCCACCCACGCGGAGATCTTCCGCATGTCCTCGTTGGCCAGGGCGTTGGAGCGCGCCAGTGCCGCCTGCAGCACGGAGTTGCAGAGTTCGTTGGACGACTCGACCTGCTCGCAGACGCGGGCGAGGTGGTCGACGACGTCGCGGAAGTACTCCCGCATCTCGGAGGGGATCATGCGGCGCTGGGCCAGCGTGGACATCGGCGACTGGAGCGGGGTCACCGCCCGCTTCAGCTCGATCATCTCGCGCTTGAGGTTGTAGATCCGGCCGATGTCCCGGGCGCTGACGTCGGCGAAGACCATGGCCTCCACCTCCTCCAGCTCGACCTGCATCTCGTCGGCCACGTGGAGGTACTTGTCCACGACGTGGTCGGCGATCGCGTGCAGCACGCCGGTGGGGCCGCGGCGGAGCAGCTTCGGCTTGTCCTCCAGACGCTCGCGGACCTCCGCCAGCGGGCAGTAGCGGCCGTGCCGTACGGTCACCACGAAGTCGGGGCCGACGAACGCCATGATCTCGCCGGTGCCGATGATCTCGCTGGTCGCGGTGAGCTCCGGGTGCTCCAGGTACGCGACGGTCTTCAGGACGACGAAGAGCGAGTCGTCGTAGCGCTCGACCTTGGGTCGCTGGTGAGCCTTGACGGCGTCCTCGACGGCGAGGGGATGGAGGTCGAAGACCTCGGCCAGCCACTCGACCTCGGGGGCGTCGGGCTCGTGCAGGCCGACCCAGACGAAGGCGTCGCCCTTCTCCTGGGCGGCGTTGTGCGCGCGGACCAGCTCCAGGGCGTCCGGGATGCCCAGGGCCTCGATCCGCTCGCCGTTCACGTAGGCGGCGTACTCGACGAGCGAGTCGCTCGGCGGGACGCAGGTGCCGTTCAACCGGTCACGGACCGGGACAGCGGGCGCGTGTGGCGCACGGACTGCACGCACGTGCCGAATTCGGGGAAAAAGGAGCGAAGAACGCATGACATGCCTTTCCCGCCCGACCAGACATACTTCACGCGCGAGACGATGTCACCTCGGTTCAAACGGAAAGCGCGCGGAGCCGGTCGGGCACCGATTGGTGAGTGGTCGAGAATGCGCACGGGAACGTGCGCGAGCACGTACTGCTGGGATCGCCAGAGGACATCCCCAACCACCTCCAATCGGTATGAGGCACGCATAGCCGTCCGAATCTACCACGGCAAGAGGGGAGTGGCTCCCAGCCTACTCCCCGCCCACGCGGCCGATCATGCGTAATCGGGAGATCCGCCTCACATCCGGGCCGGCCGTCCACAGCCTGGGGACGGGACCGCGGACCCGACCGGGCTTTCTCCACGGCTCGGTTCACTCCGGTTCTCCACGGCTCCGTTCCCCGCAGCTCCGTTCGCGCCGGTTCTCCACGGCTCCATTCACTCCGGTTCTCCACGGCTCGTTCCCCGCGATCCTTTCCACAGGACGCGCTCCCCGTCAGCCGGTTCTCCACAGGCCGGGGACGGGCGGGAGTCCGTGCGGGCCCGGCCGATAGGCTCTCGCACGTGCGCGTTCTTGTGATCGGATCCGGCGGGCGTGAGCATGCCCTGTGCCGGTCGTTGAAAGCAGACCCCCAGGTCGCCGAGGTCCACTGTGCTCCCGGAAACGCGGGCATCGCGCAGGTCGCGACCCTGCACCCGGTGAAGCCGGCCGACCCCGACGCGGTCGCCGCGCTGGCGGTGGAGCTCGGCGCCGACCTGGTCGTCGTCGGCCCCGAGGCGCCGCTGGTCGCCGGGGTCGCCGACGCCGTGCGGCAGGCGGGCGTGCCGTGCTTCGGCCCGTCGGCGCAGGCCGCGCGGATCGAGGGCTCCAAGGCCTTCGCCAAGGAGGTCATGGCCGCAGCCGGCGTGCCGACCGCCCGCTCCCGCACCTGCGCCACCCCCGAGGAGGCCGCCGCCGCCCTCGCCGAGTTCGGCACGCCGTACGTGGTCAAGGACGACGGACTGGCGGCCGGCAAGGGCGTGGTGGTCACCGAGGACCTCGACGAGGCGCTCCGGCACGCCGCCGCCTGCGGGCGGGTCGTCATCGAGGAGTTCCTCGACGGCCCGGAGGTGTCGCTCTTCGCGCTCTGCGACGGGACCACGGCCGTGCCGCTGCTGCCCGCGCAGGACCACAAGCGGGCCTACGACGGCGACGCCGGGCCCAACACCGGCGGCATGGGCGCCTACACGCCGCTGCCGTGGGCCCCGGCGGACCTGGCCGAGCGCGTCATGGCCGAGACGGTCATCCCGACGGTCACCGAGCTGGCCCGGCGCGGCACGCCGTACACCGGGGTGCTCTTCGTGGGTCTGGCGCTGACCTCCGGCGGCCCGAAGGTGATCGAGTTCAACGCCCGGTTCGGCGACCCCGAGACCCAGGTCGTGCTCGACCGCCTCCGGACGCCGCTGGGCGGCCTCCTGCTCGCCTGCGCCACCGGGAGGCTGGCGGAGTCCGGGCCGCTCGCCTGGCACGACGGGGCCGCGGTGACCGTGGTGGTCGCGGCGGAGAACTACCCGGCCGACCCGGTCAAGGGCGACGTGATCGAAGGCCTCGACGAGAAGGTCGAGGGCGCCTACGTGCTCCACGCCGGGACCGCCGCCGACGGTGACGGCCGCGTCGTCTCGGCCGGTGGGCGCGTGCTCAGCGTGGTCGGCACCGGTCCCGACGTCGCCGCGGCCCGGGACGCCGCCTACGAGCTGGTCGGCCGCGTCCGGCTGCGCGGCTCCCACCACCGCACCGACATCGCCGCCCAGGCTCTGTAGACCGCCTCCCAGGCCCGGCAGAGGCCCGCGGCGCCCGTTCGGGACGTCGCGGGCTTCTGGACACCGCGGGCTCATCGGGACACTGCGGACCTATCGAGACGTCGCGGGCCCGTCGCGACGCCGCAGGCCCGTTCCGGACACCGCGGGCCCAGCGGGACGCCGCAGGGCCTTCCCCTCCTCAAGGCGGTCTGAGCCCTGGTGGCAGACTTGGGCCGTGAAGCACCTGCACTCCGGCAAGGTCCGCGACCTCTACCAGACCGACGACGGCCTGCTGCTGATGGTCGCCTCGGACCGCATCTCCGCCTACGACCACACCCTGACCCCCGACATCCCCGACAAGGGCGCGATCCTCACCCAGATGTCGCTGTGGTGGTTCGAGCAGCTCGCCGACGTCGTGCCCAACCACGTGGTCGGCCCGGGCCCCGACTCACGGAGCGTGCTCTGCCGGCCGCTGCGCATGGTGCCGGTGGAGTGCGTCGCCCGCGGCTACCTGACCGGTTCAGGGCTGGTCGACTACCGGCGCGACGGCGAGGTCTCCGGCGTGCCGCTCCCGTCCGGCCTGGTGGACGGCTCCCGCCTCCCCGAGCCGATCTTCACCCCCTCGACCAAGGCGCCCGTCGGCGAGCACGACGAGGCGATCAGCTTCGATCGGGTCGTCGACGAGGTCGGCGCCGACGTGGCCGAGGAGCTGCGCCGGATCACGCTGGCCGTCTACCGGCGCGGCGCGGAGATCGCGCTGGAGCGCGGCATCATCCTGGCCGACACGAAGATCGAGCTGGGCTGGGACGCCGACGGCGTGCTGACGCTCGGCGACGAGGTGCTGACCCCCGACTCCTCCCGCTTCTGGCCGCTCGACGCGTGGGAGCCCGGCCGCTCGCAGCCCTCCTTCGACAAGCAGTACGTCCGCGACTGGCTCACCTCGCCGGCCTCCGGATGGGACCGCGCCTCCGGTGAGGCGCCGCCGCCGCTCCCCGACGAGATCGTCGAGCGCACGCGGGCCCGTTACGTGGAGGCCTACGAGAGGCTGACTGGCCGCCCCTTCACGGGGTAGGTGCCTTCGCGTGGAACCTCGGGGGCGCGAGATCGTGGGGTCGCGTCCCCGGGGACCAGCGCTCCGGTCGCTCACGGAAGTGACCGGGCCGGGCGTGTCCACCGGCTACTGTTGGGCCGACACTCCGGCTGCCGTCCCCCCGGCGCACGAGTCACACTTCCCCACCTTGCAAGGAGCATGACGCATGGTCCGTTACCGTGTGCGCGGTGGCAACGCGCTGCGTGGAACCGCCTTCATCCAGGGCGCGAAGAACGCCGTGCTGCCGATGATCGGCGCGGCGCTGCTCGCCGCCAAGGGCCGGACGGTGCTGCGCAACGTCCCCATAATCGAGGACGTCCGCCGCGCGGTGGAGCTGGCCGAGGCCATCGGCGCCAAGGTCGAACTGCACGAGGCCGAGCGCACATTGGTGATCGACGCCTCCACACTGAGCAGCCCGGTGCTGCCCGCCCGGATCGCCCGCCGCTTCCGCGGTTCGGTCCTGTTCGTCCCCGCGCTGCTGCACCGCCTCGGCGAAGCCGTCATCGAGGGCGTGGGCGGCTGCAACCTGGGCAGCCGCAACCTCGACTTCCACTACCTCGGCTACAAGCGCCTGGGCGCGGCCGTGGTGGAGGAGGACACCGTCATCCGCGTCAAGACCAGCGGGTTCACCGGCGCCAAGCTGTACCTCGACACCCCCTCGCACACCGGCACCGAGAACCTCATCATGGCGGCCGTCCTCGGCCGCGGCACCACCGTGATCGAGAACGCCGCCCTGGAGCCCGAGGTCCTCGACGTCATCGACATGCTGACCCGGATGGGCGCGAAGATCAGCGGCGGAGGCACCGGCTTCATCACCGTGGAGGGTGTGGAGGAGCTGGCGGCCGTCGAGCACACCGTGATGCCCGACCGGCTCGACGCGGGCGTGTTCGCCATGGCCGCGGCCGTCACCGGCGGCGAGGTCAACCTGGTCGGCGCCGAGCTGGACCACCTCGGCGTGGTCCGCTACAAGCTGGAGCAGATGGGGGTGGAGTTCGCCTCCCACGGCGCGGTGCTGCACGTGCGCCGGGACCGCCCGCTCCGCCCGATCAACGTGATCACCGACACCTACCCCGGCTTCGCCACCGACCTGCAGTCCCCGATCATGACGGTCGCCTGCCTCGCCGACGGCGCCAGCTACATCCACGAGCGCATTTTCGACGGCCGTTTCGCCCTGGCCAGTGAGCTGAACAAGATGGGTGCGAACATCGAGGTCACCGAGAACCGCGCCGTCGTGCACGGCCCGACCCCGCTGAAGGGCACCCAGGTGACCGCGCACGACCTGCGCTCGGGAATCGCGCTGGTGCTCGCCGGCCTGATCGCCGAGGGCGAAACGGTCATCGAGTCCGGTTATCTCATCGACCGCGGCCACTCATATCTGGCCGAGCGCATGCAGGCGCTGGGCGCGGATGTCGTTCAGGAGATTTCGCCGTCATAATCAACCGGTTTCGACCGTCTATAACCGTCTTGACCTGTAAGAACAGGGTGAGTCAAGGGTTTAGCCGCCGGTCTGTCCCAGGACGGACACGGAATCGGGCGTGACATTACGGCCCCAATGCACGATCGTTCCAAAAGAGAGCCGAAACAAACGGACGGCATGATGGGAACGAACATTGGTCGAGCGGGCCGAAGAAGCTCCACGAGTGTCACGCACGGGTGCCATGACACCGGATCTCACCATCGGTGTGGTGGGCCCCCACGATCTGGTCGAACGAGTGATGTTGATGGGTCACGCGGCGGCACCCCTGCCCTGCCGCCTCGTGGCCGCCGCCTACCGGGACGAGCAGGAGGCCCCTGACAAGGTCACCCGGTTGGGGGCGGGGATCGACGCCTGCCTGTTCGCCAGCCCGATCCCCTACGATCTGGCGCGGCGTTCCGGTGTGCTGACCATGCCCGCGACCTATGTGCAGCTCGGCGGGGCGGCGCTGATCGCCGCGCTGGGCAGGGCGGTGATGGACGAGCGGATCGATCCACGCCGGGTCAGCGTGGACGTGTTGAACCGGGCGGACGTCGAGGAGGCCTACGCCGACGTGGGCCTGCCCGCCGACGAGGTGCACAGCCGCGACGAGCCGGGGGCGACGGGCACGATCGCCTCCTTCCACGAGCGACTCTTCCGGCAGGGGACCACCACGGGGGTGCTCACCTGCCTGCCGGCCGTCGCCGACCGCCTGCGGTCGGCGGAGGTCCCGGTGGTCCGGATCCGCCCGACCTCCGCCGCCGTCCGTACGGCGCTGCACACCGCGGCGCTGCTCGGCGCGCACCACCGGCTGGAGGAGTCGCAGCTGACCGTGGTCCTGGTGGAGGTGCCCACGCTCCGGGAGCCGGTACGGCGGGCCGCACCCCGCCACTGGCGCGACGAGCTGCGCCTGTCCCTCCACCGGCTGCTGGTGCAGGAGGCGAACCGGATCAACGCGACCGTGACGGCGATCGACGACCACAGTTACATGGTCACCGCGACCCGGGGCTCGGTGGCCACCGCCACCGAGGGTTTCCGGGTGCTCCCGTTCGCCGCGCGGGTCCGCGACGAGCTCGGCCTGGCCGTGGAGGTGGGCGTCGGCATGGGCCGGACGACCCACGACGCCGAGGCCCACGCCCGGGCCGCGCTGGCCCGCACCCAGACGGGCAAGCAGACCCAGGGCTTCGCGGTGGACCGGGAGGGCCGGGCCCTGGTCCCCGCGCCCAGGACGCCCGCGCACGGCGGGTCGGCCAAACCCAAGGGCGTGGAGGTGCTGGCCCGGCTGGCGGCCAAGCTGGAGAACGGCGACACGGTCGTGGACGCCGAGGGGGCCGGCAAGATGCTCGGCGTCACTTCGCGCACGGCACGGCGGCTGCTGCGCACGCTGGTGGACGAGGGACTCGCGTGGCCGCTCCCGCCGAACCGGACCCCGCAGCCGGGTCGGCCCCGCCAGCTCTACCGCCTGATCGTGGAGAAGCTCGGCAGCCGCTAGGCGGCCGCGCACGGCGGTGCCCCCTGCGGGCTCCGCCGTGCTCTCCGGCCGGTCAGGCGCCTGGCCTGAGCCGCCGCAGGGTGTAGCCGTCGCCCGCCGGATCCAGGTCCCTGGTGGCCTGCTTGAAGAGGTACTCCGCCCGTTCGTAGGACAGGCGGCGGCGGCCCGTCTCCGGGCACAGGTCGGCCGGCGCCGGCGTCCGGGCCGGCCCCGGCCGCCGGTCGCTGAGGAAGAGCGGGCCCCGGGTACGGCCCGCCACCAGATCAGGGAGGAGGCGGGCGGTCCCGGACCGCCAGCTCACCCAGGAGCCGCCCGTGCGGGCCCGGCGGTCGTCCAGGTCCAGGTCCTCGACGTTCAGGGACAGGACGGCCGTCACCGCGGCTCCGGACTCGTGCAGGAGCCGCCACAGGGCCCGTTCGCGCAGCGGCAGATCGGGACGGCTCCAGAGCGCCTCCAGCCGGGCCGGGTCGATGCCCTCCGCCCGGGGGCGGGTCCCGGCCCGCCGGTCGAGACCCGCGGCGAGGTGCTCCATGGACGCCCAGGCGCCGAACGACCGGACGGCCGCCCGGTGCCGGTTCCAGGTCGCGGGCGCCGCCTCGCCCCAGGCCGCGGTGAACACCCGCGCCACCTGGTCGGCGGTCAGGGAGGGCAGCGGCGTGCGGTCGCCCAGGGCCAGGCGGAGCCGCCGGAGGGTCTGCCCGTACGAGCGGACCGTTCCGGCGTCCAGCTCACCGCGTTCCAGGAAGTCCCGGGCGGCCTGCGCGAGGGTGGGGCCCGGCGCGGCGGGAACGGTGATCTCGGCCGCCCGGCGGCGCAGGTGGGCGCGCTCGGCGGCGTTCCCGGTGAGGGAGGCGGCCCGTTCGAACTCCAGCCGCGCCTCTTCGAGCCGCCCCGACCGGGCCAGGAGGTCGCCCCGGACGCTCGGCAGCAGGTGGTAGTCCCGCAACGCGGGGTCGCCGGCCAGGGAGTCGGCCAGTGCGAGCCCTGCCTCCGGCCCGTGCGCCATCCCGAGCGCCACGGCCCGGTTGAGCTGCACGACGGGCGTCGGCAGCAGCCGGGCCAGCGCCCCGTACAGGGCCGCGATCCGCGCCCAGTCGGTGTCGGAGGCGGTCCGCGCCTGCGCGTGGCACACGGCGATCGCCGCCTGCAGCACGTACGGGCCGGGTGTGCCGCCGATCTCCCGCGCACGCAGCATCGCGGCGAAACCGCGGCGGATGAGCAGCTGGTCCCAGCGCCCCCGGTTCTGCTCGTGGAGCAGGACCGGTTCGCCCGAGGGCCCGGTCCGCGCGGCGGAGCGGGACGCCTGGATCTCCATGAGCGCGACCAGCCCGTGCACCTCGGCCTCCTGCGGCATCAGTCCGGCCAGCAGCCGGCCCAGCCGCAGCGCTTCCAGGCAGAGTCCCGGCCGCACCAGGTCGTCCCCGGACGTCGCCGAGTACCCCTCGTTGAAGATGAGGTAGACGACCCCGAGCACCGACGAGAGCCGCTCGGCCAGCTCGGCGCCGGAGGGCAGGTCGAACGGCACCCGCTCCTCGGCCAGCGTCCGCTTCGCGGCGGCGACACGCCGGGCGATCCGCGTCTCGTCGACGAGGAACGCCCGGGCGATCTCCCCGGTCGTCAGACCGCCGAGGAGCTTGAGCGTCAGCGCGAGCCGAGCCTCGGCCCGCAGCACGGGGTGGCAGGAGACGAACATCAGCCGCAGGACGTCGTCCTGCTCGGGGTCCTGCTCGGGGTCCTGGCCGGGGTCCGGCTCGGGGTCCCGCTGCTCCAGTCCGCGGGCGAGCTCCCCCTGCTTGCGTTCGAAGCTCCGGGAGCGCCGGATGTGGTCGACGGCGCGGCGCCTGGCGACGGTCATCAGCCAGGCGCCGGGGTTGTCCGGGACCCCCGACCCGGGCCACTGTTCGAGGGCGGAGACGAGCGCGTCCTGGGCCAGTTCCTCGGCCAGGCCGACGTCGTGCACCATCCGCGCGATCCCCGCGACGATCCGGGCCGACTGGAGCTTCCAGACCGCGTCGACCGTGCGATGGACGTCCGTCACCGCACGATGACAGCACCGCCCCGGTCCCCTTCGCAAGCCGGGGCGGCGCCGCCCGGCGGGTCAGGGGCCGAACACCTGCTGGATCACGCTCTCCCCGTCACCGACGATCCTGCGGAAGCGGCGGGCCAGCTCGATCGCCTCCTCCTTGGAGCGGACCTCGACCAGCGCGAAGCCGACCACGGCCTCCTTGGCCTCGGTGAACGGCCCGTCGGTCACGGTGATCTCGTCACCGGAGGAGGTGACGCGGACACCGCCCGGCTCCAGGCCACCGGTGGCCAGCAGGATGCCCGCAGCGGTCATCTCCTCGATGAACGCGGCCATCTCGGTGTACAGCTTCTCGTCGGGGGCGGTGTCGGACGCCTTGCTCATCATCAGGTAGCGCATGGGGCCTTTCCTCTTCTCTCCGTTGCCGTGCCCGTACGTCGAACGGCTCGATGTGACAGGGAACACCGCCGTTCCCTGTCACATACCGGATGCGACGCATGGGCGAGCACCGATGAAGAATCCCAGAAAGGCACCGCCCATGACCGCCGTCCAGATCCCCTCTTCCTCAGCCACCTCGGCCACCACCGCGGCCACCACCGGAGGCACCACCGCGGCCGGCACCCGCTCCCTGCTCACCTGTGCGATCGTCGCCGCGCCCCTGTGGACGGCCGTCTCCCTCGCCCAGGCCGCCACCCGCGAGGGCTTCGACCTGACCCGCCATCCGCTGAGCGCGCTGAGCAACGGCTCCCTGGGCTGGCTGCAGATCACCAACTTCCTGCTCGCGGGCGTCCTGACCGTCGCCGGGGCGAGCGGCCTGCGCCGGGCCATGCGCGGCACCCACGGAGGCACGTGGGCGCCGCGGCTGGTCCGGGTCAGCGGCCTCGGCATGATCGCCGCGGGGATCCTCGTCATGGACCCGGGCGGCGGCTTCCCCGCCGGCGCCCCCCACGGGATGCCCGCGGAGCTCAGCTGGCACGGCTACGGCCATCTGGCCGCCGGATCGATCTCCTTCACCGCCCTGATCGCCGCCTGCTACGTCCTGGGCCGCCATTTCGGCCGCGCCGGGCACCGCGGCCACGCCGCCGCCTCCTACGTCGCCGGCACCGCCCTCCTGGCCGGGAACGGCTGGGCGATGAGCGGCGGAACCGCCGGGTCCCTGACCCTGGCCGCCGGAGCCGTCACCGCGATGCTCTGGGTCTCCGCGGTCGCCGCCCGCTACCACCGCGGCCTCTGACCCGGCCCTCCGCACACCCGTCCACGGCCGGGGACGCCGGGGGCACCGGAGACATCGGAGACGGCGGAGACGCAGGAACCGCGGGAACCGCGGGAACCGCAGGAGCGCGCCGGGCGGGCGAGCCTCTCGCCCACCCGGCGAACCTCCCTGTCCGGTCCCCGCGAGCTTCCTGTCCTGCCCAGCCTGTATCGTCATGTGCCATGAGTCCAGACACTGCTGACAAGCGCACCTCGCTCCTCGTCTGGGGAGCGCTGGGGATCGTCTACATCGTGTGGGGCTCCACCTATCTCGCCATCCGGATCGTCATCGAGACTCTCCCCCCGCTGCTCAGCGGCGCCCTGCGCTTCGCCGTGGCCGCCCTGGTCCTGGCCACCGTGCTCCTCGCGCTGCGGGGCCGTACGGTCCTGCGGATGACCCTCCGGCAGGCCGGCGGCGCGGCGCTCGTCGGCCTGCTCCTGCTGACCGCCGGCAACGGCATGGTCTCCGTGGCCGAGCAGCACATCTCCAGCGGGCTGGCGGCGCTGCTGGTGGCCTCGGTGCCGCTCTGGCTGGTGATCCTGCGCGTCGTCGCCCGGGACCGGCCGGGACTGCTCACGCTGACCGGAGTGCTCGTCGGGTTCGGCGGGGTCGCAGGGCTCTCCCTGACCGGCGGGGACGCCGCGACGGACGGCACGGGCATCACGATCATCCTGCTCGCGTCCGTCTCGTGGTCGATCGGGTCCTTCATCTCCTCCCGGATCCCGATGCCGCCCGACCCGTTCGCGGCCAGCGCGGTCGAGATGGCCGCGGGCGGCGCCGGGCTGCTGCTGATCGGCCTGGCCGCCGGCGAGCGGCTGGACCCCGCCGTCGTCTCCGGACGCTCCTGGGGCGCGCTGGCCTATCTGGTGGTGATGGGCTCCCTGGTCGCCTTCACCTCGTACGTGTGGCTGCTGGGCAACGCGCCCATCTCCCTGGTCTCGACCTACGCGTACGTGAACCCGGTCGTGGCGGTCGCGCTGGGCGCGCTGGTGCTGGGAGAACCGGTGACCGGCTCGATGGCCGTCGCCGGACTGGTGATCGTCGTCGGCGTCGCGCTGGTCGTCTCCACCGAGCGGCGCAAGAAGGCCGTACCGGCCGCCGAGCCGGAACCGGAACCCGCGGCGGCCTGACAGGCCCCGAACCGGTGCCCGGTGGCGACAGGCCCCGAACCGGTGCCCGGTGGCGACAGGGCCGGAACCGGTGCCCACAGTGGTCCGGCAGGCCCGGAGCCGGTGCCCGCGGCGCGCTGACCGCCGGGGGCACCGGATGTCCGCAGAAGGGCCCGTCAGGCGTCCCTGAAGGCCGCGGCGGCGGCCAGGAAGGTGTCGTTGGCCTCGGGGGTGCCGATCGAGACACGCGCCCCCTCGCCCGCGAAGGGCCGCACCGCGACGCCCTCGGCCGCGCACGCCTCCGCGAACTCCAGCGTGCGCTCGCCGAGCCGGAGCCAGACGAAGTTGGCCTCGGTGACGGGCACCGTCCAGCCCTGCGCGATGAGCGCGTCGCGGACCCTGGTGCGCTCCCCGACCACGGTCTCGACCCGCTCCAGCAGCTCGTCCTCGGCCGCCAGGGAGGCGACCGCGGCGGCCTGCGCGAGGTGGTTGACCGCGAAGGGCACCATCGTCTTGCGCACCGCGGCCGCCACCGGCTCGTTCGCGATCAGGTAACCCACCCGCAGGCCCGCCAGGCCGTACGCCTTGGAGAACGTGCGCAGCACGGCGACGTTCGGCCGGTCGCGGTAGACCGTCAGACCGTCGGTGACGTCGGCGTCCCGGACGTACTCCCGGTAGGCCTCGTCGAGCACGACCAGCACGTCCTCCGGGACGCGGTCCAGGAACGCCTTCAGCTCGCCCGAGCGCACGACCGTGCCGGTGGGGTTGTTCGGGTTGCAGACGAAGACCATCCGGGTGGCGGGGGTGATCGCCTCGGCCATGGCCGCCAGGTCGTGGGTCTCGCCGGCCAGCGGCACCCGGACCGAGGTCGCCCCGGCCAGGTCCGCCAGGAGCGGGTATGCCTCGAATGAGCGCCAGGCGTAGACCACCTCGGCGCCCGGCTCGCTGACGGTCTCGAAGAGCTGCTGGGCCACGGTCACCGAGCCGGCGCCGAGCGCGATGTGCTCGGGCGGCACGCCGTACCGCTCGGCGAGCGCCTCGGTCAGCGCGGTCGCCGCGGGGTCGGGGTAGCGGTGGACCTCCGTCGCGGCCCGTGCGACCGCCTCGACCACGGAGGGCAGCGGGTCATAGGGGGATTCGTTGGACGAGAGCTTGTAGGACCGGCCGTCGGGGGAGACCACGGCCTTGCCCGGCCTGTAGGCGGGCATCGTGTCCAGGATCGCGCGGAAACGAGGCATGGCCTTACCTTATGAGGAGCGGGCGGATGGGACGTCATCCTGCGAGACTGGAGGGACGAGCATGCCCGACCGGGAGGACGACATGAGCGCTGCGCCGCTGTCCGAGAGCGAGCTCCGCCCGGAGCCGTCGGTGTGGGATCCCCTGCCCGATTGGGCGGTTCCCTCGGTGAAGGGATTCGTCGCGGAGGACCTGGACAGACTTCCCGGAATCCCTCCGCACACCGAACTCATCGATGGCAATCTCGTCTTCGTGAGCTCCCAGACCCGTTTCCACACCCGCATGCTCTCCCTCCTCGAGAGGGAGCTGAGCAAGGCGGCGCCGGACCATCTCCGGGTGGAGCGGGAGATGACGGTCAAGCTGGGGCGGCGCCAGCGTCCCGAACCCGACCTCGTGGTGCTCCACGCCCACGCGGCCGCCGACCTGATGCGGACCTTCTACGAGGCGGCCGACGTCCTCCTCGCCGTCGAGGTCGTCTCGGAGGAGTCGGAGGAGCGCGACCGCAAGCGCAAGCCGTTCCTGTACGCGGAGGCGGGCATCCCGTATTTCTGGCGGGTCGAGTACGAGAGCGGTCGCCCCGCGGTCTACGTTCACCACCTCGATCCGGCCGTCCGCGGATACGCCCTCACCGGCGTTCACCGCGATCACCTGAGGCTCCGTCTCCCCTTCGACCTCGACATCGACCTGACGGAGATCACCAGGATCTGACCCGCGCGGCCCTCAGTCCCGGGGGCGGAGCATCGGCGGGTGGAGGTTCTCCGCCGGGCCGCGCCGGTAGAGCTTGGCGGGGCGGCCGCCGTCGCGGGTGGTGGTCCGGCCGGTGGGGATCAGGAAGCCCTCGGCGTTGGTGACCTTGCGGTGGAAGTTCCGCGGGTCCAGCAGGCGGCCCCAGACGATCTCGTAGACCCGGCGCAGCTCGGCGACGGTGAACTCCGGCGGGCAGAAGGCCGCCCCCAGCGAGGTGTACTCGAGCTTGGAGCGGGCCCGCTCGACCCCGTCCATCATGATGCGCCGGTGGTCGAAGGCCATCGCGGTCAGCTCCTCGACCGGCTGCCAGCTCATGTGCGCCTCGGTGGAGGCCGGCAGGTCGGGTGCGAGGCCGAGGTAGGCCACGCTCAGCACCCGCCGACGGGGGTCGCGGTCGGGATAGCCGTAGGTCTGCAGCTGCTCCAGGTGGACCGGGGCGCCCGGCAGGCCGGCCCGCTCGGCCAGGACCCGGGCCGCGGCGGCGGGCAGGTCCTCGTCGAGCTGGATGAAGCCGCCCGACAGCGCCCAGTGCCCCTCGTAGGGCGGGTTGTCCCGCCGCCAGACGAGCGCGCTCAGCGCCTGTCCGCGCACCGTGAGCACGACCAGGTCCACGCTGACCGGAATGAGGGGCACCACGCCAGGCACGTTACACCGCCGGGAGATCAGCACGGCACGGATCGGCGCGCCACCGGCCGATGTGGACGCCCGGCGGACCGACACGTCACCGGCCGATACGGACGTGCGGCGGACCGACACGTCACCGGCCGATACGGACGTGCGGCGGACCGACACGTCACCGGCCGGTACGGACGTGCGGCGGATCGGCGCGTCACAGGTCGATGCGGACGTGCAGCGCTTCCGCGGCCGTGCGCCCGTCGGGGGCGGCGACCTCGATCCGGACCCAGGTGTCGGCGGGCACCTGGGTCCAGTCGAACGGGACCCAGGCGGTCGTCATCCGCTCGGGGACGCCGGGCGGCGGCGAGGAGAGGCCGATCCCGGCGATGTCGACGATCCTGGGCGCGTCCTGCCCCTCCCAGGTGATCGTCACCTTGCCGCCCATCGTCAGGCCGTAGCCCCGGATCTCGATGCCGTCGCGGATGTCGCGCCCCGAGCGCACGGCGTCCACCGGGATCGGCCGGCCCGCGTCGGCGGCGATCTCCTCCGCCAGCGACGGGGAGCCGCAGGTGAAGAAGTCGCTCCACATGTAGGAGACGACCTTGGAGGCGTAGCGGCCGACCTGCGTGACGGCCTGGTCCAGCCGCTCCTTGTCGGTCCGGCCCCGGGTGCCGGTCCGGGAGCCGCACGTCTCGCCGGACGGCTCGAACGCCTCCACGTTGGCCCACAGCTGCACGTCGTAGCCCTGCGCCGCCATCTTGTCCCGGGCGGCGGCCATCTCCCGGTAGTAATCGCGGGTCGAGCCGTGGTAGGCCTCGCCGTTGGTGGTCTCCCCGACCATCTGGCGGAGCCGCTCGTCCACCGGCTCGTCCCGCTCGTCCGGCCAGAACAGCCCGACCTTGCCGGTCCCCCGGCTGTCCTGCGGCGCGATGATCCCGACCCCGGTCCGGGCGATGGCCTCGAAGCCCGCCGCCACCTCCTGGGGCGTGGCGCTGAACGCCTTGTCCTTGCGGGCCTCCAGGTAGGGGCTGACCAGGACGGGCTTGCCGGGCATCTGCTGCTCGACGATCCGGTGCTGGGAGGCGTAGACCTTGAGCGTCGGGTGCTCCTTGGCCGCCTCCTCGCTGCCCTCCAGCGCGCCCGTGTAGACCATGTCCCGCATCTGCAGCTCGAACGACTGGTAGAAGCCGCCGAGCGAGGCCCGGCCGGCGAAACGGTCGCCGTAGTCCGTCAGGATGCGCCGGGTGAGCGTGGTGAGCGTGTCGACGCCGCGCTCGGAGGCGCGGGTGGTCTGCGCCGGGTCGCGCGGGGCGAGCGGGAGCGCGGGGAAGACCCGCATGCCGAACCGGTCACCGAGGTCGAGCAGCTCGGTCAGGCTGTCCTGCGCCGCCCCGGCGATCAGGATCACGTGGTAGCCGCGGCCGCGGGCGCTGAGGTTCTCGCAGTTGGCGTCGTCGCTGCCGTCCTCGGGCGCCACGAGGCGGTAGAAGACGGTCTTCCCCACGGTGATCTTCTTCTCCACCTCGGGGCAGCGGAAGAGGCCCGGCCCGAACGCCTCGTCGGTCCGGTAGACGAACGTCCAGCTCACCCGGTTGCCGGGGTTGAGCTCCCGCAGGTCGCGCTCGGCCGCCGCCATGCACGGCACGCCGTCCTCCTCGCACTTGTCGTAGCGGGGGTCGGCCTTCTCCCCCGCGGAGTCGAGGACCCGGCCGTCGTCGTCGAGGAGGCGGGCCTGCAGGCCCCAGCCGATCCGGATCACGGTGTCCCCGCCGACCTGGTGGATGGCCGACAGCTGGCGGCGCCACGTGCAGTGGTCGCTCGACGGCATGAGCCAGTAGCCGGTCACCGCGTACGGCGTGCGCATCGCCGTGTCGAACGTTCCACAGGGGTCGGTGAACGCGGTGGGCGAGGGCGGTGCGGACGGGGAGGCCGAGGCCGCCGAGGTGGAGGAGGCCGTCTGCCCGCCGACCGTGCCGGGGTCGCCGGAGCGCAGGACCAGCACGACCGCCGCCACCGCCACCAGGATCGCCACGCCGAGGAAAGCCGTGAACCAGCGCACGTTCAGGACACTACCGCTCTCTGGATCAGCCGGGCATAAGCCTCGAAAGAGGTCAGCTCTTGACTCCCGCCCACTCCTCCAGCTGGGCGACGAAACGGCGGGCGGAGTTCGGCCAGTGGTGGTTCGCCCGGGCCGCGGCGTAGCCCCGGGCGCCCTGGGCGTGCCGCTCGGCGACGTCGTCGCGGAGCATCAGCACGGCCTTGGCCACGGCCTTGGGGTCCTGCCAGGGCACGATCAGGCCGCTGTTGTAGCGTTCTACCAGCTCCACCGCGCGCGGCGACGGAGTCGTGATCACCGGGATGCCGTGCGCCATGTACTCCACGATCTTCGTGGGCATGGAGTGGCGGTAGTTCGGCTCGTCCCGCAGGAGCGACAGACCTGCCAGCGCGCCGTCGAGCCGCTTGAGCGCCTCGTCGTTCGGCATGAAGTCGCGCCACTCCAGCAGGCCCTCGGTCACGGCCTGGTTCAGCGCCGGGCGCGACTGCGGGTCGGCGTAGCCGATCAGCTCGACCGAGACGTGGTACGGCTGGAGCAGCCGGGCCACCTCGATGGCCTCCTTCACGCCCCGCGCCTCGGAGAGCCAGCCGAGGTAGACGACCCGGTCGTCACCCGGCACGACCACCCCGTCGGGCACCCACGTCTCGTTCGGCACCACCAGGTGCTCCCTGCGGAAACGCCCGGCGTAGGCCGACTCGGCCAGCAGCAGGTGGAGGTGGCGCTCGGCCGTGCCCTCCAGCAGCCGGGCCAGGAAGCGCACCGGCGGCCGCAGGAACGCGGGCAGCCAGGGCTTGAGCGACAGGGTCGCCGGGGTGTCCTCGTGGACGTCCCAGACCACCGGCGGGCGCCCGCGCACCCCCGCGACCGCGAGCAGCAGCTCGGGGTCGTGGATGACGGCCAGGTCGACCTGGCCGCGCATGCGCTTGAACACCCTGCGGGCGGCCAGCACCGCGGAGACCCGCCTGCGCTCCGCCGCCCGGGGCAGGTCGACGCCGTTCACCCAGGACCGGGCCATGACCCCCCGGGCACTGTACGGCGCCGCGTACGTGACCTCATGACCGGCATCCACGAGCGCCCGGATCTGCCGGTGCAGGATCCGGGCGTCCTCGGGGTGATGCACCACCGTCATGACGAGCACGTGCACTGCGCGCAGCCCCTTCGTCGCCTAGAGCCGCTCGACGCGTTCGCCCTCGGCGAGCACACCGCGGGTGTCCAGCACGAGCCTGGCGTGGTCCTCGACGGTCGCCAGGTCGAAGGCGGCGTGCTGCTGCAGCAGCAGCGTGACGTCGGCTTCGGCGACCGCCTTGGCGAGGTTCTCCTCGCGCGGCACCGGAGTGCCGTCCACCTGCCACTGCTTGACGTGCGGGTCCGCGAAGACCAGCTCGGCGCCCAGCTCCAGCAGGCCGCGGGCCACCGGCAGGGCCGGCGTCTCGCGCTCGTCGGCGATGTCGGGCTTGTAGGTGACGCCCAGCAGCAGCACCTTGGAGCCGTTCACCGCCTTCTTGTGGCGGTTGAGCAGCCGCTGCACACGCGTCACCACGTAGGACGGCATCCGCTCGTTGATCTCCTGGGCCAGCTCCACGAACCGGAACGGGTAGCCCAGCTTGCGCACGGTGTAGGACAGGTAGGACGGGTCGACCGGGATGCAGTGACCGCCCACGCCCGGACCGGGCAGGAACTTCTGGAAGCCGAACGGCTTGGTGGCCGCGGCCTCGATGGACTCCCAGAGGTCGACGCCGAGCTCGTCGCAGAAGATCGCCATCTCGTTGACGAGGGCGATGTTGACGTGCCGGTAGGTGTTCTCCAGGAGCTTGGCCATCTCGGCCTCGCGGGTGCCGCTGACCGGCACGACCTGCTCGATGAACTGCCCGTAGAACGCGGTCGCGACGTCGCGGCAGGCCTCGGTGTAGCCGCCGACGACCTTCGGCGTGTTGCGCAGCCCGAACTTGGGGTTGCCCGGGTCGATGCGCTCGGGGGAGAAGGCCAGGTGGAAGTCCTCGCCCGCGGTCAGGCCGGAGGACTCCAGGATGGGGCGGGCCACCTCGTCGGTGGTGCCCGGCCAGGTCGTGGACTCCAGGACCACCAGGGTGCCCGCGCTGAGGTTCTTGGCGACGGTCGCCGTGGCGCCCTCCACCGCGGACAGGTCGGGGCGGTGGTCCTCGTCCAGAGGAGTGGGCACGCAGATGACGATGGTCCGGCTCTTGGCCAGCACGCTCTCGTCCAGCGTCGCGCGGAAGCCGCCGGCCAGCATGTGCTCCAGGTCGGCGTCGGTCAGGTCGTCGATGTAGGAGCGGCCGTCGTTGAGGGCGTCCACCTTGCGGGGGTCGACCTCGTATCCGACGACGCGCAGTCCCGCGGCCGTGGCCTCTTTGGCCAGGGGCATTCCGACGTAACCCAGACCGATCACGGCCAGGTCGTAGCCGGTCACTGGGAGACCCTGAGGAGCCGGAAACAACACTTCATGGTCGCAAAGGTTATCTCAACTCGGCACACGCCACGCCTGATGCGATTAAACGCATCGCAAACGTCGTGACCGCCCGCTATGGTCATCAGATCATCAATCCGTGATCGAGCGATAGAGGCCACGATAGGTCTCCGCGACCCGGCTCCACGTGCGTTTCGCCGCCACCTCGGCCCGTCCCGCCTCGCCCATCAGGGCCCGCCGCTCCGGGTCCTCCCGCAGTCCGGCGACCGCCTTGGCCAGTTCCTCGGGGTCTCCCGGCGGGACCAGCAGACCGGCGCCCTCGCTCCCCACCAGCTCCGACAGAGCGGGCAGGTCGCTGAGCACGACGGGCTTTCCGAGCGCCATCGCCTCGACGGGTTTCAATGGCGTAACAAGTCGGCAAACCCGCAGGTCCTCGCGGGGGCAGACGAAGATGTCGATGGCCGCCTGGGCCTGCAGCGCCTCCTCCGGGCCGACCCTGCCGGGCAGGATCGCGATGTCCTCCAGGCCGAGCACGGCGACCTGCTCCAGCAGCGCGGGGCGCTCCGCGCCGTCGCCCACGAGCAGCACCCGCACCGGGGTTCCCGCGTCCCGCAGGATCGCGGCGGCGCTGATCATGGTCCGGAAGCCCTCGTAGGCCACGATGCTCGAGACCGAGCCCATGACGATCTCGTCGGCGGCGATCCCGTAGGCGGCGCGGAAGGCGGCGCCGTCGTACTGGGCGGTCAGCAGCGAGTCGTCCACCGCGTTGGGCGCCAGGTAGATCTTCTCCCGGGGCACCCCGCGCTCGACGATCTCGGCGGCCATGGTCTCGGCCAGGGTGACCACGGCGTCGGCGGAGCGCATGATGAAGGCCTCGCGCTCGCGCTGGAGGATGTGCCGCTGGCTGCCGACCCGCTTGGGGTCGCGCGAGGCCCAGGTCTCCTCCAGGAAGCCGCGGACCTCGTAGACCATCGGCGTGCCGGTCCGCTCCCGCACGGCCAGCGCGACCGAGCCGTTGCGGTGGTCGGTGGCGGCGTGGATCACCTGCGGCCGGAGCGTGCGGACCAGCTCGGTCACCTCGCCGGCGCCGCGGATCATCCGGCCCCGGCTCTCGAACGGCACGTCGCCGCTGGGCAGCAGCCGGTGGTAGGGGACGCCCTCGATCTCCTCGTACGGCGTGGCGTCGGCGTGGCCCTGCATCATCGGCCAGCCCCAGCTGGTGACGACGTGCGGGTCCAGGCCCGCGGCCTTCTGCGCCGTGACGATCCGGTGCGTGCGCACGGTGTAGCCGGCCTGCGTGTACGGCAGGGCGTTGGTCACGCAGTGCAGCACCCGGCCCTCGACCCGCTCGCCCACGATCACCTTGGACTTGGGCGGGATCGGGTTCGGCTGGATGGCGGCCAGCTCGCCGGCGTAGTAGGCGGCCCTGCGCTTGATGAAGGGGTACTTCGCGTGGCCCTCGAGCGCCGCGACGGCCTCGGTCATCCGGCCGGCGTCGAAGTGCTCCTTCGCCTCGTTCCAGGGACCCTTGACCATGCGCATGCCGAGCTTGCGCACCGCGCCCCTGGCGCGGCGCGCCATGGGCCAGGCCACCCGGCCCACCACGGGGCGCAGGCCTGGCGGGAGGGTCTCCGCGGCCGCCTGGGCGACCCGGACGGGGTCGGTCTTGACCTTGGTCACGACGACCCGGGAGACGATGATCGGATGCTGCGCGAAACCCTTGAGGAGTCCGCGGAGACCGGCACGCGCCGACTTCGCGGAACCCATTGAAGGCGCTCGGGACTCCGGCGGACTGGCGTCAGGTACCACGGTCGTGACCGTACCATAGGCAACGTTTGCCCCACTCCCCTATGAAAGGCGAGGTCAATGCGGGACTCAGCCCCCTCCCAGGTGACGCCGGCCCCCGAGAACCCCCTCGTCCTGCACGTGCTCGGCGCCCGGCCGAACTTCGTCAAGGCGGCTCCGGTGGTGCGCGGTCTCGCCGAGCTGGGAGTGCGTCAGGGCATCGTCCACACCGGCCAGCACTACGACGCGCTGATGTCGGACGTGTTCTTCGCCGACCTGGGGCTGCCCGAGCCGATCGCCAACCTGGGCGTCGGCTCCGGCTCGCACGCCCGCCAGACGGCGGCCCTGCTGACCGGCCTGGAGGAGGTCGTGCTGGAGCACGGCCCGGCGCTGGTCGTCGTCTACGGCGACGTGAACTCCACCCTCGCCGCGATCCTGGTCTGCGCCAAGCTCCACGTGCCGACCGCGCACGTCGAGGCGGGCCTGCGCTCCTTCGACCGCGGCATGCCGGAGGAGGTCAACCGGATCGTCACCGACGCCCTGTCCGACATCCTCTTCGCCACCTCGCCGGACGCCCTGGCCTACCTGGGGCGCGAGGGCGTGGACCCCGCCCGGGTGCACCTCGTCGGCAACCCGATGATCGACAGCCTCTTCTCCGCGCTGGACCGCCTCGACCCGGCGCCGGTCCGCGAGCGCCTGGGCCTGCCCGAGCGGTACGGCGTGGCCACCCTGCACCGACCCGCCAACGTCGACGACCCCGCCGCGGCCCAGGAGCTGGTCGACGCGGTGATCCAGGTGAGCGAGCGGCTGCCGATCGTGGTCCCGGTCCACCCGCGCGGGCGTGCGCGCCTGGCCGAGGCCGGGCTGGTGACCGGCGGCGACCTCACGATCGTCGACCCGCTGGGCTATGTGGACTTCCTCTCCCTCGTCCGGGGCGCGGCCCTGGTCGTCACCGACTCCGGCGGCGTGCAGGAGGAGACCACCATGCTCGGCGTGCCCTGCCTGACCGTCCGGCCCAACACCGAGCGGCCGGTCACCGTCACCCACGGCACCAACCGCCTGGTCACCCCGGCCCTGCTCCCGGCCGCCGCCGACAAGGCCCTGGCCGACGGGGCGGCGACCCCCTCGGGCGAGCTGCCCCCGCTCTGGGACGGCAAGGCCGGTCCGCGGATCGCCCGGGTGATCGCCTCCTGGCTGGAGGGGGAGAACCTCTCTCCGGCGTCGCAGGCCGTACCGCCCAAATCCGCTTAAATCCCCTGTTTCGTACGGCGGAAGCCGTACCCTGGCACGACCCGGACGAAGGCGATCCCCATGAGCTCCACCTCCCCCATCAGTGACGAGACCCCCGGCGAGACCTCCGAGGAGCCGAGGTTCCAGCGGCTGGGACCGGTCAACTGGCTGCCCGAGGAGCGCAAGGTCGTCGAGCGCTTCGAGGAGCGCGTGCGGGACCTGGAGCGGCGCCTGGCCATCGCGGAGGCCCGCGCGGACTACGCCCAGTGGAAGCTGGAGTCGACCAAGGTCCAGCGGCCCTACCGGGTGGCCGAGGCGCTCACCGCCGCCAAGGGGCCGGGGGTCGTCCGCCTGCCGGGCAAGCTCCGCATGGCGCTCAAGCCGCGCAAGGGGCCCAAGGCTCCGCGCCCGGTCGCCGAGGTGGTCGCCGAACTGGACGGGCTCGGGCCGTCGGTGGACGTGCCGCAGGTCAAGTGGCCGGACGGGCCGGTCGTGCGCCCGGACCTGAAGGTCGCGGTCATCCTGGACGACTTCTCCCGGATGGCGTTCAAGTACGAGTGGGACCAGATCGAGTTCGGCCTGCGCGACTGGCCGGAGATCTTCGCGGAGAAGCGGCCGGACCTGCTCTTCGTCGAGTCGGCCTGGCACGGCAACCAGGGGCGCTGGCGCTACCAGATGACCGGGACGAACGCCCCCAAGCCGGAACTGCGGGCGCTCATCGACTGGTGCCGCGAGGAAGGGATCCCGACGGTCTTCTGGAACAAGGAGGACCCGCCGAACTTCGACTTCTTCATCGACACGGCCAAGCTGTTCGACCACGTGTTCACGTGCGACGGCGACATGGTGCCGAAATATCGCGAAATCCTGGGACACGATCGGATCGACGTGCTGCAGTTCGCGGCGCAGCCCCGGGTGCACAACCCGATCCAGGAGAAGCAGGGGCGCATCCACGACGTCGTCTTCGCCGGCATGTACTTCCGGGACAAGCACCCCGAGCGCCGCGAGCAGATGGAGACCGTGCTCGACCCGATCCGCGAGCTGGGCCTGCACATCTTCGCCCGCAACGGCACGGTCGACGAGAAGTACGCCTGGCCGGAGAAGTACGTCCCGCACATCGTGGGCGAGCTGCCGTACGACCGGATGCTGGCCGCGTACAAGATGTACAAGGTCTTCCTCAACGTGAACTCGGTGCTCGACTCGCCGACCATGTGCGCGCGCCGCGTCTTCGAGCTCTCCGCCTGCTCCACCCCGGTGGTCTCGGGCTGGTCGAGGGCCATCGAGGAGACCTTCGGCGAGCTGGTCCCGATCGCCCGCGACCAGCTGGAGTCCTACAACAAGGTCATCCACCTGCTCAACAGCCCCGAGCTCCGGGCCCGCCAGGGGCACCTGGCCATGCGCGAGGTCTTCGACAAGCACCTGTTCTCGCACCGCGTGGACCAGATCCTGGGCTTCCTCGGCCGGCCCGTCGAGCCCCGGACCCGCTCGGTCTCCGTGGTGCTGCCGACCAACCGCGCCGCCCAGATCGAGCACGCCATCTCCTCGGTGGCCAAGCAGATCCACCGGCCGCTCCAGCTGGTCATGGTCCTGCACGGCCTGGACATCGACCCGGTCGTCGTCGCCGACAAGGCCCGCATGGCCGGGATCACCGACGTCGTGGTGCTCGCCGCCGACCCGTCGATGTCGCTGGGCGCCTGCATGAACATGGGCATCGCCGCCGCCGACGGCGAGCTGATCGCCAAGATGGACGACGACAACCTGTACGGCGAGCACTACCTGTCGGACCTGGTCCGCTCCTACGACTACGCGGACGCCGAGCTGGTGGGCAAGGGCGCGCACTACGCCTACTTCGAGTCCACCAACACCACGATGCTCCGCATGCCGGGCCTGGAGCACCGCTACGCCTGGCTGGTGCAGGGCGGCACCTTCCTCGGCAAGGCCGACATGTTCCGCCACTACGGCTTCGAGGACGTCACCCGGGGCGAGGACACGCGGCTGGTCAAGCGGCTGAAGGAGGACCGGGTCAAGATCTACTCCGCCGACCGGTTCAACTTCGTCTACTGGCGCAGCGGCGACCCGGCCATGCACACCTGGCAGCCCGACGACCACAAGCTCACCCGCGGCGCCCAGTTCTCCTTCGTCGGCCGCCCGGACGACCACGTCATGATCTGAGGCGGTCCGGGCAGATCTTCCTTCCGGGCCGGGTCCCGTGTCCAAGCGGTTGGTCATCGTAGGGCTCGGGCGGGTCCCGCGTCCGTCCGGTCTCCGCGGGGGCGGTGACGGTGCGTAGACCGCGCTCCTCTTCGGCGGGTCCCGCGTTCCCGCGTCGGGCCGGTCTGTGCAGAGCGTGGGGGCGGGCCGGTGCTCCGGCCGGCCGTCGCAGTTGAGGTCTCGTTGGTTGCCGCCTCCGGCGTGCTCCGGGCGCGCGGGGTTGCGGGCTCTTTTTACGCCGGCCGGAGCACCGGCCCGCCCCCACGCCTTCTGCGGGTTCGTACTCATGCGGGCCGTAGCGTCTCACTCTCGGGCCGCCCACTGTTCTCGCCGACGCTGAAGCGATCCGCGCGGGACCGGTCCAGGGTTGCGCGCCGTCGCCTTGCGGCCATCGTGGCGGGAAGGAGCTCATGGTCGCTCTCCGCAGGGAGCCCTACGGGGTCCTCGTCGAGGGAAGCCCGTCAGAAATTCTCGTCTCGGACCGGGAGAGGGGCGGAATCACTGATCCGCCCGGAGCCGGCGCGTCACCGGAGCCCCTCAGACGCGCGAGGAGGGATGACTCTGCGCAGGCCCGGCCGTTGTGAGCAGTTCCTCGAGTACCTGGGCCACGCCGTCCTCGTCGTTGGAGGGCGCGCGGCGGTCCACCGCGGCGAGCACGGCCGGATGGGCGTTGGCCATGGCGTAGGAGGTTCCGGCCCATTCGAGGACCGGAAGATCGTTCGGCATGTCGCCGAAGGCCCACACCTCGGCGGGGGTCACGCCCCTCAGGTCGCAGAGGGCCGCGAGCGTCGCGGCCTTGGTGACACCGGAGGCGCTGATCTCCAGCAGACCGGTCCCGCCCGAGTGCGTCACCTCCGCCTCACCCATGACCGCCCGGCGGGCCGTCTCCCACATCGTGTGGGCGTCCTGCGCTCCCGACCAGACCAGCAGTTTGACGATGGGGGCGGCCTGACGGAGGACGTCCTCCAGCGTCGGCACCCTCGTCTGGACCTCGCCGTGCGCGTCCCGGCCGTCGTGGTAGGCGACCTCGCAGATCACCTGGTGGCCCGTCTCCACCGCGAAGGTGAGACCCGGCAGCACCGCCCGCAGGGCGGCCGCCAGTCTCCGCGTCCCGGCCAGGTCGAGGGCGTTCACGGCGGTGGCCCGGCGTCCGGCGACGTCGTAGACGATCGCACCGTTGCTGCACACGGCGGTCCCGACGCAGCCGACCGCCTCCGCGATGGCGTCCACGTACCGGGGCGGCCGGGCCGTCACGAAGACCACTTCGATCCCCAGATCCCGGGCGGCGAGGAGCGTGCGACGGGTCCGTTCCGAGACCGTCCCACCGCTGCGGAGAAGTGTGCCGTCGAGGTCGGTCGCGATCATGCGGGGGAGCTCCATGACCGCGATTATTCATCCGTGATGCGGCCCGGCCACGCCCCGTCTCATCGGGGCGTGGATCCGGCCCACCAGGATGGGGGGGCTTGGACGCGTCGGCGGAGGATCGGCACCGCGTCCTCCGCCGGTCCGGCCGTTCCCGCCTCCGGGAAATGATCGGTAACAGGTGGGACACGTGTGGACATACCGGTCTTTGTGCGCGTCACGATGTACGTCGTGTCCACTCCCGCTGATCCGCAGTCGCTCGCCTTCTCGCCGGTTTCCGCGCGTTCACTCCAGGTCGTCGCCGTCACCGCCACGGCGGTCTCGCTCCTGACGGCCGGCGCCGGATTCGCCGTGTTCGTCGCCGACCTGGTCGCAGCCGAACCCGAGGTGCTGAACGTGCCGGACAAGCGCATCAGCGTGGTGGGCGCGGCGCTCTGCCTGACCGGTCTGGTGATCAGCACCGTCTTCCTGCTGCGGGCACACAGACGGCTGCGGGTGGCCGGACTCCTGGACGATCTACTCGACCAGGCCAACCTCGCCGTGGGGAAGGGGGAGGCTGGGGATCCCGCCGCCGCCCGCGACCACTTCGCCGCCCTGCTGCCGGTGTTCGAGCGTATCCTCGGCACCGAGCATCCACGGACGTTGCTCGCCCGGCTCTACCTCGCCTGCTGGACGGGTGAGACCGGAGACTGGGCCGCCGCCCGCGACCATTTCGCCGCCCTGCTGCCGATGTCCAAGCGTGCCCTGGGCTTCCGGCACCCGCAGACGGTGAGCACCCGGCACAATCTCGCCCTTTCGGCAGCGGAGGCAGGGGATCACGCCACGGCCCACGACCAGTTCACCACTCTACTGCCGGGGTTCGAGCAAGTTCTGGGCGCCGAACACCCGTACACGCTGGACGTCCGGCGCCAACTCGCTCGCTGCGCGGGAGAGATCGGAAACTGGGCCGCCGCCCGTGACCAGCTCGCCGCCCTGCTCCCGGTGCGTGAGAAGGTGCTGGGCACCGAGCATCCGTACACACGAGCCACCCGGCACAATCTCGCCCACTGGACGGGAGAGGCGGGAGATCCGGACGCCGCCCGCGACCAACTCGCCGCCCTGCTCCCGGTGGAGGAGCGGCTGAACGGTGCCGAGCACCGGGACACACTGCTCGTCCGGAGCAACCTGGCTTACTGGACGGGAGAGGCCGGGGACCCCGTCGCCGCCCGTGAGCAGCTGACCGTCCTGCTGCCGGTGTTCGAGCAGGTCCTGGGGCTCGAGCATCTGCACACGTTAGGCGCGTGTGAGAACCTCGCCCGCATGACGGGGAAGGCGGGGGATCCTGCCGGGGCGCGTGACCGGCTCATCCCCCTGCTGCCGGAGTTCGAGCGACTGTTGGGCGCCGAACATCCGGACACGCTGGCCGTCCGGCACCATCTCGCCTGCTGGACGGGAGAGGCGGGAGACCCCGCCGCCGCGCGCGACCGGCTCGCCGCCCTCCTCGCGGCGCGCGAGAAGGTGCAGGGCGCCGAGCACCCCGGCACGCGGGAGACCCGGCACCAGCTCGCCCGCTGGAAGGGGGATCCGGCGGCGGACCGATGAGTTCTCGCGCCCGGTGCTCAGACGGCCTTGAGGAAGCCGCCGTCGACGGCGAACTCCGCGCCGGTCGTGCCGGCCGAGCGCGGGGAGGCCAGCAGGGCGACCATGTCGGCGATCTCCTGCGGGTCCACGAGACGGCCGATGGTCAGGTTCATCATCTCGGGCGCCACGTTCCGCAGCACGCTCTCGCGGTCCGTGCCCGCCTGCCCGGCGATGATGTCGGCCGCGCCGCCCTCCTCGGTCCACCACGCGGTGAGGACCGGGCCCGGCGAGACCGTGTTCACCCGGATGCCCTGCGGGCCGTACTCCTCCGACAGCACCTTGGTGAGGGTGTTCATCCCGGCCTTGGCCGCGTTGTAGTCGACGTTCATCGGGGCGGGCTGCCGGGCGAGCACCGAGGAGACGTTGACGATCGCGCCACCGCCCCGTCCGAGCATCACCGGGATGGCGGCCCGGATGGCGCGAACGGCCGAGAAGAGGTTGAACTCGAACATCTCCCGCCAGTCGTCGTCGGTGGGGGTCAGGAACCCGAAACGCGGCAGGCTCACCCCGGGCGGCGGGCCTCCGGCGTTGTTCACCAGGACGTCCAGACCTCCGAACTCCTCCACCGCGCGCTCCACGACCCGGCCGGGCGCCTCCGGGTCCATCAGGTCGACCGGGACGTGCACCAGGTTCGCACCGGCCAGCGCGTCCAGCTCGGCGCTGCTCTTGCGGGAGGCGGCCACCACGCGGGCGCCCTCCGCCAGGAGAGTCCGCACGACGGCCAGCCCGATGCCCTTGGAGGCCCCGGTGACGACGGCGACGCGCCCGGTCAGCTGCAGATCCATGAGAACTCCTTCGCCAGGTGACGCGGCCCGGACCGTGGGCCGCGTCCCGAAGGTATTCCGATCACCGTCTCCGCCTCCGGCGGCGAGCGGACGCACAACTCCAGCGGATTCCGGTCGCCGCACCGGGTTCCCGAGCACCCGTTCCGTCCGCCCGGTCCGGTGGAAGTGAGCGCGGTAAGGCAGGCCACACCACGGCGGAAGCGAGGGTGGGACCGGGGCGCACCGCGGCCGGAGAGCCGGGATGCCGCGAGCGGATACGTGGCCGGAAACGCGGAGGCGTGACCGGAAAATAGGGATGCGATCCCCGGGCCGGGCCGGAGAGAATCCCTCCCCGTGAACGTGGTGATCGAGGAGCCGGAGCGGCTCGGACAGACTGAACTCCCCGGCGGCCGCCTGCTCGGCTGGGCGGAGTGGGGACCCCAGGACGGCGCACCGGTGCTGCTCTGCCCCGGTGCGGCCACCAGCCGGTGGCTGGGCTTCGGCGCGGAGGCCATCAGCGATCTCGGTGTGCGCCTCGTCTCGGTCGACCGGCCCGGCCTCGGCGCCTCCGACCCCATGCCGGGCCGGACGCTCGACGACTGGGCGGACGACGTCCGCCACCTGGCCGAAGCACGCGGGCTGGGAAGGCCGGCGGCCATCGGGTATTCGCAGGGGGCGCCCTTCGCCCTGGCGTGCGCGGCGGCGGGCGTCGTCGCCGGCGCGGCGATCGTCTCCGGCACGGACGAACTGGCCGCGCCGGGGTTCGCCGACGCCCTGATCCCCCAGGTCCGGGGCATGGTGGAGGCCGTGGCGGACGATCCCGCCGCCGCGGAGGCCTCCTTCGCCGGGTTCGGCGACCCCGAGACGATGTGGGAGATCGCCATCACGGGCAGCTCCGACGTCGACCGGAAGGTCTACCTGCAACCGTCGTTCGAGCGCGCCTACCGCCGGGCGATGGCCGAGGCGTTCGCCCAGGGGCCCGCCGGGTACGCCCGCGACACCGTCCTCGCCACGGGCCGCTGGCCGTTCGACCCCGCCCGCATCACCGTCCCGGTCGACCTCTGGTACGGCTCGCACGACACCAGCCCGGTCCACTCGCCCGACCTCGGCGCCGCGCTCGCCGGGCGCATCCCCACCGCCCATCGCCACGTCGTCGCCGAGGCCGGCGCCTCTCTGCTCTGGACCCACTCCGAGCCGGTCCTCCGCTCACTGCTGCGCCGTACCGCCGGCGTCTGACCCTTCGTCCACCTCAGGCCGCACCTGTCGCGTTCCGGCCTCCCGCCTCCCCTCACGCCGTACCACCCGTACCCGGCGGAAGACCGCCGCACGGCAACCGGTCTCCGGGGAGAGGAGCCCCCGCCGAGGCGGCGGAAGGTCCGCCCGACGCACTGGCAAGGGATGGCCGACCGCGGAAGGACCTCGCGTTCCCGGCAGGGCTCCCTGCGGAGAGCGACCATGAGCTCCTTCCTGCCAGGATGGCCGCAAGGCGACGGCGACCGGCCCTGAGCCGGTCCCGCGCGGATCGCTTCAGCGTCGGCGAGGGCAGTGGGCGGCCCGGAAGGAAGCGACTACGGCCCGCATGGGTACGGCTCGCACACGGCGTGGGGGCGGGCCGGTGCTCCGGCCGGCGTATAAGAAAGCGCAACCCCGCGCGCCCGATCAACGCCGGAGGCGGAATGCCACCAGAGGGCGACTGCGACGGCCGGCCGGAGCACCGGCCCGCCCCCTCGCCCACAGTGACCGGCCCGGCGCGGGAACGCGGGACCCGCGCACACAAGAAGCGGGAACGCGGGACCCGCGCACACAAGAAGCGGGAACGCGGGACCCGCGCACACAAGAACCCGACACGGCGACCACTCCAGCCCGGGAACACGGGACCCGCCCAAGGGCTCAGCCGGGACGGCGCAGCCGGGTGAAGGCCCAGTCCATGCGGGGTTCGACCGCCCAGCGTGCCGCCCGCCGTACCGGTGGGCTGCACAGGAGCGCGGCCAGCCCCACACCGGAGGCCGCCACCACCGCCACGCCCGGCGGGGTCGCGGCCCAGTCGCCGTAGAACCGTTCGGCGGCCTTCACCACGAAGCCGTGGAGCAGGTAGGCGTACATGGTCGCCGCGCCCAGCCCGGAGTACCAGGTCCGCCGGGACGGGGTGACCGCCAGGAAGGCGGCGACCAGCAGCGCGCCCGCGGCCAGCAGGCCCAGGCGGATCAGGCTTCCGGTGAGGTCGTCCACCCCGATCGCCTCGTTCGCGTGCCGCCACCGGATCCACTCCGTCTTCACCGAACCGTGCACGGCCAGCGCCGAAACGGCCCCCGCCGCCAGCGTGACCGCCCCCGCGATCCGCACCCCCCGCCGCCGGAGCAGCTCGAAGTGCTCGGGCCGGAGCATCAGGCCGAGCACGTAGAACGGGAGCAGCCCGAGCGTGCGGTTCATCGACAGCTCGTCGGGGAGCGCGCTGGTCCCGGAGAGCAGCGAGAGCCCCACCGCGACCGCCAGCGGCCACCGGAGCTGCTGCCAGACCGGCGTGGACAGCCGCCAAAGGAACAGCGACATCAGGAACCACGTCAGGTAGTACGGGTCGAGGAGGCTGATCTCGAGCTTCCCGTACAGGACCAGGCGGGGCAGGGAGTAGGCGAGCTCGAAGAGCACGTACGGCACGGCGAGCGCGCTGATCAGCTTGCGCGCCTTGCCGGAGGAGAAGGTGAAGTTCCGCGACAGATAGCCGCTGAGCACGATGAACAGCGGCATGTGGAAGACGTACACGTAGGAATAGGCCGCGTGCGCGACCGCCACGTCCCGGAGATCCTCGATCAGGTGTCCGGAGACCACCAGCGTGATCGCCAGGAATTTGGCGTTGTCGAAGAACGGGTCACGGCCGATCCGCCCGGCCGGGGCCGTCCGGACGGAGGGCGCGATGCTCACGGCTCCCCTCCGCCGATCCGGCGGACGGGCCGCCGTGCCCGCCGGACCGCTCGCCGTGCCCGCTCACAGGCCTCCGCCGGTCCTGCGAGCAGGCCGCCGTGCCCGCCGATTCGCTCGCCACACTCGTTCACAGCCCCCGGACCCTAACGAGGCGGCGCGAAATCCCCGGCCAACGGCGGGTGAAACGCCGGGGAACTGTCTCACGGCACAGCCGCGACGACAGTCACAATTTTGACACTTGCCCCGGTGAACGCACTAATCATCAGATCTGCACCTGCGCCGGAAGCGTATCGGTGCTAGTCTCCTGTCCGATCTTTCGGAGGCGTATTCGTTCCCGGACCGCCACGAGCCTCCGCACACCGAGGTTGGGACGAGTGGGCATGGGCTCTGAAAACCGCTCGATTCGGTTCAAGATCTTCATGCTGCTGCTCCTGCCCCTGCTCTCCCTCAGTGCCCTGTGGGGCTTCGTGCTCAACCTGACGGTCGGCGAGGGCACCGCCCTGCTGCGGGCCGACTCCCTCTACGAGACCGTCGGCGTGGCCTCCACCGAGCTGGGGCGGGAGCTCCAGGCCGAGCGGACCCGCTCGGCCGCGGCCATCAGCTCACGGGAGCTCACCAGCGGCTTCGGCGAGCAGCGCGACCGTACCGACCGGGCGTTCGCGAAGTTCAGCGAGGCCGCGCGGACCACCGGGGAGGACGACCCCGAGCTGCGCGCCGCCCTGGACCAGGTGCTCCGGCAGCTCGGCGACCTGCCGGAGATCCGCTCCGAGATCGACAAGGGCCGGTACACCCGCCTGGACGCCCTCGATCGCTACAACGGCATCCTGGACTCGGTCTTCCTGCTGTACCAGCAGCTCGTCACCGTCCCCGACCTGGTGGGCTCCCAGCAGGCCATGGCCATGCAGACGATGGGCCACGCCCGCGAGATGCTCGCCAGGGAGGACGCGCTGGTCAGCGGCGCCCTGATCGACCTGCGGTTCTCCGCCGAGGAGCGCACCGCCTTCGCCGAGTACGTCGCGACGCGCGAGTTCCTGCGGAAGCGCGGTGTGTCCGTGCTGGACACCGAACTCGGCAAGCCGTACCGCGACCTGTTCGGCTCCACCGACTTCAGCACGTTCACCTCGGTGGAGACCGCCATCATGTCCGGCGGCTCCGGGCTGTCCGACGAGGCGCGGCGCTGGAAGGCGGTCGCCACCCCCCTGGCCGACCGGCTCGACCGGCTCGCCGCCTCCTCGTCCGAGACGCTGGCCGAGCGGTCCCGGTCGATGGCCGTCGGCGTCGTGGCCAGGATCGTCCTCGCCGGCGGCGCGGGCCTGGCGGCGGTGGTCGTCTCGATCGTCGTCTCGGTCCGCTTCGGCCGCCGGCTGGCGGGCGAGCTGGCCGGCCTCCGCGCCTCCGCGCTCGACCTCGCGAACGTCCGGCTGCCCCGTCTCGTGACCCGGCTCCGGCGCGGCGAGGAGGTGGACGTGACGGCCGAGGCCCCGCCGATCGGGGCCGGCGCCGCGGGCGGCTCGGCGGAGATCGTGGACGTGGCCCGGGCGTTCGGCTCGGTGCAGCGCACCGCGGTCGAGGCCGCCGTAGGCGAGGCCCGGCTGCGCCGCGGCGTCAGCCAGATCTTCGTCAACCTGGCCCGCCGCAAGCAGGGCCTGCTCCACCGCCAGCTCACCCTGCTCGACAGCATGCAGCGCCGGGCCACCGACCCCGACGCCCTCGACGGCCTGTTCCGTCTGGACCACCTCACCACGCGCATGCGCCGCCACGCCGAGAGCCTGGTCGTCCTGTCCGGCGCTCCGCCCGGCCGCGCCTGGCGCAACCCGGTGCCGGTGGTCGACGTCGTGCGGGCCGCCCTCGCCGAGGTGGAGGACTACAAGCGGGTCACGGTGGCGCCGCTGCCCGACGCTCTGCTGGACGGGGCCGCCGTCGCCGACATCACCCACCTGATCGCCGAGCTCATCGAGAACGCCACGCTCTACTCCCCGCCGCAGACCACGGTCACCGTCCGCGGCGACGTGGTGGCCAACGGATTCGCCGTCGAGGTGGAGGACCGGGGGCTGGGCTTGAGCGAGCTGGAGTACGACGAGATCAACGCCAGGCTCGCCGACCCGCCGGAGTTCGACCTGGCCGACAGCGACCGGCTGGGCCTGTTCGTGGTGGGCCAGCTCTCCGCCCGGCACGGTGTCCAGGTCGTGCTGCGCGCCTCGCCGTTCGGCGGCACCACGGCGATCGTGCTGCTCCCCCGCGCGGTGCTGGCCGAGAACCCCTCCCCGCTCTCCGTCACCGCCGAGCGGATCTCGGAGCGGCGGGCCGTTCCGGAGGACTCCGGCAGGCCCGCGCTGGGCCCGTCCTCCCGCCGCTCCGGACTGCCGCGCCGTACCCGGACGGTCCCTCCGGCCTCCTCGGCGGGGAGCGTACCGGAGCAGCCCCTGGCGGCGCCGACGCTCACCGTGGTGCCCGGCCCGGCGGACTCCGGGACGGCGGACTCCGGTAATCTGCCGGACCGCGAGACCATGGATCCCGGCGGCCTGCCGGGCCGCGGCCCCGCGGGGCAGGACAGCCGGCCGGCCCGTGAGACCACGGGCCCCGGTGCCCTGCCCAGGCGTGTACGGCAGGCGAATCTCGCCCCTCAGCTCCGCCAGGACGCCCAGGCGCCCGCGGAGCCGGCCCCCGCGGCGGAGCCGGCGGACGCCCCGTGCGCCGCGCGCTCACCGGAGGAGGCCCGGGCGCTGCTGACCGCCTTCCAGGCGGGCGCGCGGCGCGGGCGCGAGGAGCAGGCCGGCATGGACGACTTCGCACACCAGACGACAGGCGAGAAGGAGGACGAGTGACCGAGCACAGCGAGGGTGCCGGCACCGGGCACGGCGCCGGGGTCACGCGTCCGACGGAGGAGGTCACATGGCCGGCAAACTGAACGGCACCGGCGAGCTCAACTGGCTCCTCGACGACCTGACCAGCCGGGTCGGCGCGGTGCGGCAGGCGGTGATCCTGTCCACCGACGGACTGGCCGTGGGCTTCTCCAAGGGGATCAGCCGCGAGGACGCCGAGCACCTGTCCGCCGTGGCCGCCGGTTTCCAGAGCCTGGCGCGCGGCGCCGGCCGCCACTTCGGCGGCGGTGAGGTCCGCCAGACCATCGTGGAGATGGAGTCGGCCTTCCTGTTCGTCACGGCCGCCGGGCAGGGCACCTGCCTGGCCGTGCTGAGCGACGCCGACGCCGACGTCGGCCACATCGCCTACGAGATGGCGATGCTGGTCAAGCGGGTCGGCCAGCACATCTCGGCGAACCCACGCCAAGGCCTGTCATGACCCACTGGATGGATGAGGACGCCGGTCCGGTGGTCCGGCCCTACGCGCTCATCGGAGGCCGTACCCGGTCCTCCGGCGACGCGCTGGACCTGGTCGCCATGATCAACGCGACCGGCGCCCACCCCTCCGGTGGATTCGTCCCCGGACCGGAGCAGGAGCGCATCCTGTCCCTGGTCACCACCCCGGCCTCGGTCGCCGACATCGCCTCGGAGCTGGACCTGCCTCTCGGCGTGCTCCGGGTCCTCCTCGGTGACCTCAAGGACCACGGTCTCATCTCGATCGGACGCGCCTCGGCGAGTGAGCGCATTCTCAAGGAAGTGATCAATGGACTTCGAGCCCTCTGACGAACCGGTCGCGCTGAAGATCCTCATCGCGGGCGGCTTCGGTGTGGGCAAGACCACGCTCGTCGGCGCGATCAGCGAGATCCGCCCCCTCCGCACCGAGGAGGTGCTCTCCGACCGAGGCATCGGCATCGACGACACCGACGGCGTGGAAGGCAAGACGACCACCACGGTCGCGATGGACTTCGGCCGCATCACGATCCGGGAAGGGCTGGTCGTCTACCTGTTCGGCACGCCCGGCCAGGAGCGTTTCTGGTTCATGTGGGACGAGTTGTCCTACGGCGCGCTGGGCGCGGTCGTGCTGGCCGACACCCGGCGGCTGACCGACTGCTTCCCCTCGATCGACTACTTCGAGCAGCGCGGCACGCCGTTCATCGTGGCGGTCAACTGCTTCGACGACGCCGACCACTACGACGTCGAGGAGGTCCGCTCGGCCCTCGACCTGGACCCGGACGTCCCGGTGCTGATGTGCGACGTGCGGCGGCGCTCGTCGGCCAAGACCGTGCTGGTCACCCTGGTGGAGCACTCCCTGCGGGTGCTGACCGCGAGCCAGGCCTGACCGCGGGCGGATCCGGCCGCGGTCCAGGACCGGTCACGGGCCAGGCCTGACCGCGGGCCGGGCCCGGCCCGCC
>NZ_JBHSBM010000013.1:0-15783 GCF_042650625.1 Planomonospora corallina | reverse complement strand
CGCCGGGTCGTGCTACAGCGCCCGGATGCCGTTGATCACTTCGAGGAGCAGGCTCTGCGCGGGCGAGGTGGCCGCGGGGATCGGCTGCCGCACCAGGATCAGCCCGTGGTCCAGCAGGTCTCCGAGGAGGACCTTGACCACGCCGAGGGGCAGTCCCGCCTCCGAGGCGACCTCCACGATGGGGCGGGCCTTGGAGACGAGGCCGAGCAGGCGCCGGTGCTCGGAGCCCAGGTGCGCCCGGGGGCTGATCGCCGCGCCCGTCGCCACCACCATCGACAGCAGTTCGAAGGAGGTCGTGGAGGGCCTGGTCCGTCCGCCGGTCAGGGCGTAGGGACGGACGACCGGCCCCGCCTCCTCGTCAACCCATTCGACGTCGCTCATCAGCCCGCCGCCCTCGGGCTCGTGGTCAGGTGCTCCCCGACCCGGTTGACCAGCCGTGCCATCTCGTAGGCGATCAGGCCGACGTCCGCCGCCCCCGTGGTCAGGACGCACAGGCAGCTGCCCTGGCCCGCCGCGGTGACGAACAGGAAGGCGGAGTCCATCTCGACCATCGTCTGCCGTACGGAGCCTCCGCCGAACTGCAGGCTCGTGCCCTTGGCCAGGCTCTGGAAGCCGGAGGCCACGGCCGCCAGATGGTCGGCCTCCTCCTTGCTCAGGTTCCGCGACGAGGCCATCATCAGCCCGTCGTTGGACAGGATCAGCGCGTGCGAGACGTCCGCCACACTTGTGGCGAAGTCATCCAGAAGCCAATAAAGCTCACCCGGCACGTGGTCAAGCCCCTTCCCCACCGTTGTCTTCGCTCTCCGACCGGCCGCGCCGCCACCCCGACTGGAGCGAGCTCAGCAACGCCCTCGCCTCCTCCGGCGACCTCTCCTCCGTTCCAGAAACCGTCTCAGAAACCTTCGCCTCGGCCGGGGCGGCCGCCTCGGGCTCCCCCTGCAGCAGCTGCGGCGTCAAGTTGGCCTGGCGCACCCGGCGGGGCAGTCCGCTCCGCCGCTGCGCCGCCCCGGGCGCGCCCGCCACCGCGTGCGCCCGCGCCGGGACCGCCGTGGCCGGCCCGGCGGGCTGCGCGTGTCCGATGTCCGTGGGGCCGCCCGCCGCCTGCCCGCCGGCCGCCGCGGGCGCCGGAGTCCTCTCGGGCACCGGGGACACGGCGGGCTCGGCCGCCGGCGGCTTCCCGGTCCCGCCCAGCAGGTTCTCGGGGATGAGCACGACCACCGTGGTCCCGCCGTACGGCGAGGGTCGCAGCGTCACGCCGACCCCGTACCGGGCGGCCAGCAGGCCGACGACCGCGAAGCCCAGCCGGTCGGTCTCCACCGGGTCGAACTCCGGCGGGCTGGCCAGCCGCTCGTTGATCGCCTCGCGCTTCTCCTTGTCCAGGCCCAGGCCCCGGTCCTCGACCTCCACCGCGAAGCCCCGGGCGGCGCGCGAGCCGCGGACCGAGACCTCGCCGCCGGGCGGGGAGAAGGCCGTGGCGTTCTCGATGAGCTCGGCGAACAGGTGCATCATGTCCGCCACGGCGCCGCCGGAGAGCGTGCCGGCGGGCATCGGGTAGATCCGGACCCTGGCGTAGTCCTCGACCTGGGCGGCGGCTCCGCGCAGCACGTCCTCCATGGGGACCGCCGAGCGCCACTTGCGTCCCGCGGCACCGCCGGACAGGATCACCAGGCCCTCGGCGTGGCGGCGCATGCGGGTGGTCAGATGGTCGAGGGCGAACAGCTTCTCCAGCGTCCCGGGGTCCTCGGCCTCCTTCTGCATCCCGTCGAGCAGCTTGAGCTGCCGCTGGAGCAGGCTCTGCTTGCGCCGGGCGAGGTTCCTGAAGGCGTGCGCCACGCCCTCGCGCAGCCGGGCCTGCTCCACGGCGGCGTCCAGCGCGCGGTACCGCACGCTGTCGAACGCGGCGGCGACGGCGTGGACCTCGGTGGTGGTGCCCAGCGGTTCCAGCGGGGGCGCCTCCGCCGCCACGTCCACCTCCTGGCCCCGGCGCAGCCGTTCCATGACCCGGGGGAGCCGGACTTCCGCCATGTCCGCGGCCGCCTGCCGCAGGCCGGCCAGTTCCCTGGTGAGGCCGCGGCCCACCCGGTAGGAGAGGACCAGCGAGACGATGACCGCGATGAGCCCGATGCCGCCCGCGATCCCGGCCCTGACGAAGATGGGGACGGCCTTCCCGCGCGCCCGGTCGATCATGAAGGCGTTGGCCGTGCCGATCTGGACCTGGAACTCGGCGTCCAGCCGGTCGGTGACGGTGCGCCAGTCGTCGTACGGCACGGTCATGCCGGACAGCAGCTGCTCCTCCATCGCCATGAAGCGGTCGTGCGCCTGCGAGGCCGCCACCTTGGCGAAGGGGGCGCGCAACTCCTCCGTGGACAGGTCCGCCAGGCCCTGCTTCATGAGGAAGGCGTGCATGTCGGCGAACCGGGAGAACAGCCTCGTCTCCTCGGGCGTGAGCGGCCGCTCCGCCGCCAGCGCTCCGGCGGCGACGGCGCGCTGCCGGGTGAGGAAGTCCTTGGAGTAGGCCATCGTGATCACGGCGCGTGCCTCGACGGCGTTGCCGATCGTCACACCGACGGCGAACCGCTGGAACACGTCGGGCATCACCGCGAACTCCTCGGTGAGCTCGACGATCCCGATCCGGCCAGAGTCGATCTTCGCGCGGACCGCGTCGAACCGCCCGAGGTGGGCCGTCATCCTGTCGAGGAGGGCCGTCATCTGCGGGGTCAGGAGCGACCGCACGGAGTCCGTGGCCGACTCCTCGCGGAACCGGTCCCGGGCCTGGTCGGTCACCTTCCGCTGGCCGAGGAGCGTCAGGCGGTCCACCTCCGCGCCGGTGGCCAGGTACTCGGCCGACAGGAGGTGCTCACGCTGGAGGTTGTTCAGGAGGACGTTCCCGGGCTTGATGACGCCGTCGCTCAGCGTGCCGACGTTGAGCCTCGTGATCACTTCTTCCGAGGTCGTGAGGGTGGCCAAGCCCCACAGCGCCACCAGGGAGACGAGGGGGACCGCCAGGAGCACGGAGACTTTGAACCGGATGGACCTGCTGGATGCCATGTCACCTCGACGGTTCAGCCTGGGCGCGCCGACGGGGGGAGCCCCACCGAGCGATCATTAGATCGGCGATGAGGATAGCACCCTCTGTTCGTATATCTGTGTCCTATTTGTGATAAGTCAGGAAATAGTAATGCTGTGTGACAAGTCAGCCTAGAAGGGCCTGCGGGACCCGTGTGTTCCGGTTCCAGGTCAATTGGAGCAATCTGCCGACCAGTACGGCGAGCAGCGCGACCTCGGTGACCAGCAGCACCCGCTCGGCCAGGCCTATCAGCACCCTGTCCCCCGGCAGCGCCACGTAGGTCAGCGCCAGCAGGCCGAACCCGCCGGCCAGGGAGAGCCACTCCACCGGCCTCGCCACGGCCCGCCACCGCTCGTCCCCGGCCAGCCGCGCCACCATCGACATCCCGGCCACGGGCATCGCGGCGAAGGCGGCGATCGAGACGTAGCGGTGGACCTGCGCGCCCAGGTCGAGCGCCACCCCCGGCGCGGTGGTCGGCACGACCGCGATGACCACCAGCGCCGCGCTCCAGAGCAGCATCAGCCGCTCGGCAGGCGCCCCCACCGGTGCCCGCACCGCCCGCACCCCCATGACCAGGGCGAACGACGCGACCCCCAGCGCCGCCATGGCGAACTCGGTCGCCCCGCCCCGGTCCAGCGCGGCGTACTCGCTGACCGTCAGGTCGAGCGGGCTCAGGTACGGGTCGGGATCGATCTGCCCGACCACGGTCGCGACGGCCGCGAGCAGGATCCCCGCGCAGGCGACCAGGGACCAGACCAGGGGATGGATCGTCTTCAACCGGAGCATGCCTCCCAGACTGTCCCCCGGACCCGGTGGGGGACATCGGGACCGGCCCCTGATACGACCCTGACCCTCCCCTGAGAGCCGCTCCGCACGCCGGGAGCCGCCCGCGGGCGGGGCGCGCCCCGGCAGGACCGGTCGGGGAAGCCCACGGAGGACCGGTCGGGGAAGCCCGGGGAGGAGAGGCGGGGCCCGGTCCGCACGCGGAAGGCCCGGCCGGTCACGCCCTGAGCAGGTGACCGGCCGGGCCCCGCGGCCCCCGAGGTCAGGCGCGGCCGCGGACCTCGGCGTAGCGGGCCCGCACCTGCGGCGCCGGGTCGGCCTCGAAGACCTCCGCCGAGCCGGTCTCCCAGACGGGCGGCTCATCGCCCCCGGCCAGCAGCCAGGCGGCCTGCCGCGCCGCCCCGTCGGCGACGTACTCCCCCGGCTCGGGCACGACCACCGGCCGCCCGAAGACCGCCGGGGCGATCCGCCGTACGGCCTGCGACCTGGCCCCGCCTCCGATGAGCAGCACCCGGGCCGGGTCCAGTCCGAGTGCGTCGAAGGCGTCGGCCAGGTGGCAGAGCATGCCCTCGACCGCGGCCCTGGCCAGGTGGGCGGGGGTGGACGTCTCCAGGGTCAGCCCGTGCAGCGACCCGGTGGCGTCGGGCAGGTTCGGGGTCCGCTCCCCCTCCAGGTACGGCACGCAGACCAGTCCGCCCGCCCCCGCGGGGGCGGACAGGGCCAGCTCGCCCAGCCGGTCGAGGTCCGCCCCGAGCAGCCGGGCCGCGGCGTCCAGCACCCGGGCCGCGTTCAGCGTGCAGACCAGCGGCAGGAAGTGCCCGGTCGCGTCGGCGAACCCGGCCACCGCCCCGCTCGGGTCGGCGCTCGGGGCGCCCGCCACCGCGAAGGCCGTGCCGGAGGTCCCGATCGAGACCACCACGTCGCCCGGGCGCGCCCCCACCCCGAGGGCGGCGGCCATGTTGTCCCCGGTCCCGGGCGCCAGCCTGACGCCGCCCGGGACCGGGCTCCCCGGGACCGGAGAGGTCTCGCCCGCGCCGTCCCGGGGCCCCAGCACCTCGGGGAGCCGCGGGACGGCGCCGAAGGCGGCCTCGAGCAGGTCCTCGCGGTAGGAGCCGGCCGCGGGGGACCAGTAGCCGGTCCCGGAGGCGTCGCCGCGGTCGGTGACGAGCCCGGCGCCGGTCGCCGCCCCGCCGCGCAGCCGCCAGGTCAGCCAGTCGTGCGGCAGGCACACCGACGCGGTGCGGCGGGCGTGCTCCGGCTCGTGCTCGGCCAGCCAGCGGAGCTTGGTGACGGTGAACGAGGCGACCGGCACGCTGCCGACCGCCTCGGCCCAGGCGGCGGGGCCGCCCAGTTCGGTCACCAGGTCGGCGGCGGCCTTCGCCGAGCGGGTGTCGTTCCAGAGCAGGGCGTCGCGCACCACGGCCCCGGAGGAGTCGAGGCAGACCATGCCGTGCTGCTGGGCCGCCACGCTCAGGGCCGCCACGTCGTCCAGCCCGCCGGCCGCGCGCACGGCCTCGCCGAGCGCCGACCACCAGGCCTCGGGGTCGACCTCGGTCCCGGCGGGGTGGGCGGCCCGGCCCTCGCGGACCAGGGCGCCCGTCTCCGCGTCGCGGACGACCACCTTGCAGCTCTGGGTGGAGGAGTCCACCCCGGCCACGAGGGTCATCCGCGCACTCCGAGCAGGTGCTCCAGCGCGAGCTGGCTCAGCCGGGTGAAGTGGAAGCCGCGCTCGGCGGCGGCGTCGGGGTCGAAGTCGTCGCGGGCCAGGTCCTCGAGGGTCTCGCCGGGGGCGAGCGTGGGCTGCGCCAGCTCGCCGACCCGGCTGGCGGCCAGCGCCTCGGCCACCTCGGGGTCGGCGCGGAAGGCCTTCGCCTTCTCCTTGAGGATGAGGTAGGTGCGCATGTTGGCGGCGGCCGACTCCCACACGTCGGCGGCGTCGTCGGTGCGCAGCGGCTTGTAGTCGAAGTGGCGGGGGCCGTCGTAGCCCTCGTTCTCCAGCAGGTCGACGAGGAAGAACGCGCTCTTGACGTCGCCGTGGCCGAAGATCAGGTCCTGGTCGTACTTGGGACCGTGCTGGCCGTTGAGGTCGATGTGGAAGAGCTTGCCGTGCCAGAGCGCCTGGGCGATGCCGTGCACGAAGTTGAGCCCGGCCATCTGCTCGTGGCCGACCTCGGGGTTGAGGCCGACCCGCTCGGGGTGCTCCAGCTCGTTGATGAAGGCGAGCGCGTGGCCGATGGTCGGGAGCAGGATGTCGCCGCGCGGCTCGTTCGGCTTGGGCTCCAGGGCGAAGCGGATGTCGTAGCCCTTGTCGATCACATAGGAGGTCAGCAGGTCGAGCGCCTCCTTGTAGCGGGCGAGCGCGGCCTTGACGTCCTTGGCGGCGTCGGACTCGGCGCCCTCCCGGCCGCCCCAGCAGACGTAGGTGGTGGCGCCCAGCTCGGCGGCCAGGTCGAGGTTGCGCATCACCTTGCGCAGCGCGTGGCGCCGCACGTCGCGGTCGTTGCTGGTGAAGGCGCCGTCCTTGAAGACGGGGTGGGTGAACAGGTTCGTGGTGGCCATCGGGACCTTCAGGCCGGTCTCGGCCAGCGCGCCCTTGAAGCGCTCGACCGCCTTGTCCCGGTCGGGCTCGACGGCGAGCAGGTCGTCGTCGTGGAAGGTGACGCCGTAGGCGCCGAGCTCGGCGAGCCGGTGCACGGTCTCGACGGGGTCGAGGGCGGCCCGGGTGGCGTCGCCGAACGGGTCGCGGGCCGACCATCCGACCGTCCACAGGCCGAAGGTGAAGCGGTCCTGCGGGGTGGGCGTGTAGGCGTTCATGGGCCGGTCCTCCATTTAATCCACTTAATGGACTTAATATGCGTCCTGGAAGTGGGATCGTCAAGGGGTGGGGTGTCCATGACGCAGGCCGTACGCCATGACTCGATGCGCGCCCGCAACCTCGGCGTCGTCCTCGCCGAGGTACGGCGGAGCGGGCCGGTCACCCGCGCCGCGCTGGCGGAGATCACCGGGCTGACCAAGACCACCGTCTCCAAGCTGGTCGCCGACCTGCTGGAGGCGGGCATGGTCGCCGAGACGGGCGTCGCCTCCCGCGGCGAGCGCGGCCGGCCGGGCACCGCGCTCGCGCTGAGCGGCGGGCGGGTGGCGGCGCTCGGCCTGGAGGTCAACGTCGACTACCTGTCCGCCTGCGTCGTCGACCTCACCCTCGCGGTTCGGCTGCGCCGCGCACAGGCTGTGGACAACCGGGCGGCCTCCCCCGCGGAGACCCTTGCCAACGTGCGGAGACTCGCCCGCGAGGCTGTGGACGAAGCCCGCTCGCTGGGCCTGGTGATCGCCGGATCGGCCCTCGCCGTCCCCGGCCCCGTGGACGACGGCCTGGTGCACAGCGCCCCCAACCTCGGCTGGCGCGACGTGCGCGTCGGCGACCTCCTCGGTGACCTTCTAGGTAACCCCCGCAGCGGCCTCCTCGGCGACCTGTCCGGCGCTCCGCCCCGGCCCTCCGCCTACTCCCCGGAGACCGTGCGCCCCGCCGGACCCGCGCGCGCCGATGGATCCGTGTGCGCCGATGGATCCGTGTGCGCCGATGGATCCGCGGGCGCGGCCCTCATGCGCCCCGCAGGGCCCGGCCCGCTCCCGTCGTCCGCCGTGGACAACGAGGCCAACCTCGCCGCGCTGGGTGAGCTCTGGTTCGGCTCCGGCCACCGCGACTTCCTGCACGTCTCCGGGGAGATCGGCATCGGCGCCGGCCTGGTCGTGGGCGGCGCGCTCTTCAGGGGCGCGCACGGCCTCGCCGGCGAGCTGGGCCACGTGATCGTCTCCCCGGACGGCCCGCCCTGCCGGTGCGGAGGCCGGGGCTGCCTGGAGCAGTACGCCGGGCAGGAGGCGCTGCTGCGCGCCGCCGGCGCCGGGACCGTCGCGGAGCTGGTCGAGCGCCTCCGGGGCGGGGACGCGGCGGCGCTGGCCGCCTGCGAGCGCGCCGGGCACGCGCTCGGCCTCGCGCTGACCTCGGCGGTCCACCTGTTCGACCCCGGCACCATCGTGCTGGGCGGCGTCTTCGCCCCGCTCTTCCCGTGGATCTCCGGTCCGGCGCGCGAGACGACCGCCGCGCGGCTCTCCGCGATCCGCGCCGCCGTACCGGACCTGGCCGTCTCCCGGCTCGGCGCCGACGCCGCGATGCTCGGCGCGGCCGGGCAGGTGATCCACCGGATCATCGCCGACCCGGTGGCCCACCTCGCGGCGTCCCGGACGGCTCCCGGACCGGACTGACCGCCGGTCTCTCAGGTGCCCCGGCCGTCCAGCACGGCCGCGCAGATCTCGTCGAGCCGGCGGACCTGCTCGGGGGTGAGCCGGTCGAACACGCAGCGCCGCACCGCCTCGACGTGGCCGGGCGCTGCGGCTTCGAGCACCTCGAAGCCCGCGTCGGTGAGGACCGCCCAGCTCACCCGTCCGTCCTCGGGGCAGGGCACGCGCCGCACCCAGCCCCGCTCCTCCAGCCGCGCGACGGCGTGGGAGAGCCTGCTCGGCGAGGAGCCGACCGCCCCGGCCAGCTCGCTCATCCGCATCCGGCGTTCGGGAGCCTCCGACAGGCGCACCAGCACCGCGTAGTAGGCGTGCGGCATCCCGGAGTCCCGCTGCAGCTGGCGGTCCAGCTCCTCCTGGATCACCTGGGAGACGGTCAGGAAGGACCGCCACACCCGCTGCTCGTCATCGTCCAGCCACTTCGTCACACCGCCAGTTTAGTTGAACTCTCAACATTTGCGGGCTAAAGTACTTGAGAGTTCAAATTCTCTTGCCCAGGGGGTCACCATGCCGGTCCAGCGGCTCAACCACGCGGTCCTGTACGTGCGCGACGTCGAGCGCAGCGTCGCCTTCTACCAGGAGGCGCTCGGCTTCCGGGTCGTCATGGGCATGCCGGGCGCGGCCTTCCTGCAGGCCGAGGGGTCGGGCAACGACCACGACCTCGGCCTGTTCCAGGTCGGCGCCCAGGCCGGCCCCTCCGCCGCCGGACGCTCGACCGTCGGGCTCTACCACCTCGCCTGGGAGGTGGACACCCTGGCCGAGCTGGAGCGGATCGCCGTCAAGCTCAGCGAGCTCGACGCCCTGGTCGGCGCCTCCGACCACTCCACCACCAAGGCGCTTTACGCCCAGGACCCCGACGGCCTGGAGTTCGAGGTCTCCTGGCTGGTCCCCGCCGACCTGATCACCGAGGAGACCCTAGCGGGCCGCTCCCGCATCCGGCCCCTCGACATCGCCCGGGAGAAGGAGCGGTACGGCGCGCACACCCGCGGCGGCGTCGGCGTCTCCATCCCCGCCTGACCGCCGTCCCCCGTCCGGGTCCGGCGCACCAGGGGAGTCCCCGCCGCCCGGCGGGACCGACGCACCGGACCCGGAGCGGCGGGCGAGGAGGAGCTGGACCGCGCTCAGCGCGACGACGGCGACCGGGAAGACCGTGCCGACCAGGAGGCCTGTCCGCAGGCCCGAGCCTCCGTCTCCGGGCACCGCCCCGGTCAGGCCTCCGGGCGCGCCACCGGCGGCCGCGTCGGCGACGGCTCCGGCCAGCCACGGCCCGGCCGCCGCGCCCGCGTCGCCGAAGACCGCCAGGACACCGAACATCGCGGCCCCGCCCAGGGGGAAGCGCGCCGCCGTGAGGCTGAACGCGCCCGGCCACATCAGGCTGACGGCCAGCCCGCACAGCGCGCAGCCGGCGAGGCTGAGCGCGGGATGCGTCCCCAGGGCGGCCACCAGGTAGCAGACGGCCGCCAGCGTCCCGCAGGCGAGCATCGCCGGGACCAGGGGGATCCGCTCCCCCCACAGGCCGTAGCCGATCCGGCCGACGCCCATGAGCACCGCGAACAGGCACGGGCCCGCGAGGTCGCCCCAGACCTTGGACACGCCCAGCCCCTGCTCGGCGAAGAGCGAGGACCACTGGGACATGGTCAGCTCGGCGGCGCCCGCGCAGAGCATCAGCACCAGCGCCGCCGCGAAGGCCGGGGCGCGCAGCAGCGCGCGGAGCGGGGTCCGGTGCTCCTCGGGGACCGTCGCCGGCAACGGCACCCGCAGGAAGGCCACGAGGTTGGCCAGCGGGACCAGCGCCCACAGCAGGGGCAGCACCTGCCACGCCGAGTCCCCGATCGCCGCCAGCAGCAGCGTCGTCCCCACCACCACGGCGACCTGGCCCCAGCAGTAGAACGAGTGCAGCAGGCTCATCGCGGCCGCCCTGCCCTCCTGCGGGCTGGGCAGCGCGTCCACCACGGGACTGACCAGGACCTCCAGGAGGCCGCCGCCGATGCCGTACACCACGACGGCGAGGACCAGCCCCGGGTACGGCGAGGCCACCGACGGCGCGACCGCCAGCAGCACGAACCCGGCCACGGAGAACGCGTGGGCCAGGACCAGCGGCACGCGGTAGCCCGTGCGGTCCACCACCCTGACCGCGACCAGGTCGGTGACGAGCTGGGTGGCGAAGTTCAGCAGGACGAGGCGGCCCAGCATCTCGTAGGGCACCTGGTAGCGGTCCTGGAAGACGATGAACAGCAGCGGCGCCAGGTTGTTCACGATCGCCTGGGTGACGTATCCGGCGTAGCAGGCCCGGCGGGTGTGGTCGAACGTCATGGGTCTCTCGGGTCCTGGGCGGGGGCACCCGTCACCGTGATGGCCGGCGGCGTACGCCCGTGATGATCGGACATGAGGGTATACGCGGCGCGAGAGGCGCCTCACCTCCGGCCGCCCTCACCTCCGGCCGGCCCGGACGGTCCACGCCGGACGAGGCGTATCGGGCCGGGAACAGGCGATCAAGGTGTGCGGCGCCTCCCGGAGGACGGCCCGGATCAAGAGGTACGGCGTGCTCCGCGGGGACCGGCGTCGCGGGCCAGCAGGGCCGCCTGGACGCGGTTGGCGCAGCCGAGCTTGGCCAGGATCCGGCTCACGTAGGTCTTGATGGTCGTCTCGCTCATGCTCAGCCGCTGCCCGATCTCGGCGTTGGACAAGCCCTCGGCCACCAGGTCCAGGACCTCCGCCTCCCGGGGCGCGAGCACCGCCAGCCGCCCGGCCGCCTCCCGGCGCCGCCGGGCCTCCACCGGTGTGACCATGCCCAGCACCAGCCGGGTAACCGCCGGGGACAGGTATGCGTCGCCGCGGTGCGCGGCCCGGACCGCGGCGATCAGCTCGTCGGGCGTGCAGTTCTTGAGCACGAACCCGCGGGTGCCGCTCTGCAGGGCGCGCAGCACGTTCGGCTCGGCGCCGAAGGCCGTGAGCACCACGGTTCGCAGGCCCGGCACCCTGCGGCGCAGTTCCTCGATCGCGCTCAGCCCGTCCAGCACCGGCATGTTGAGGTCGACCAGCGCCACGTCGGCGCGGTGCCGGAGCGCCCCCTCCACCGCCGCCCGGCCGTCGCCCGCCTCCGCGACGACCTCGATGTCCGGCGCCGACTCCAGCACGGCGCGGATGCCCGCCGTGATCAGCGGCTCGTCGTCGGCGACCAGCACCCTGATCGCACCGGCCGTCCCGCCCGTCGCCTCTCCGGTCAACTCAGCCCACCCCCAGCAGCATGCTCGCGGGCAGGACCACGAACATCAGAACCGCGATGGCGAACCCGACGGCGGCCGTGCGGACACGCCCGGCGGGTGGGCGCCCACCCTCGACGGCCACGAATCCCCACCGCTCCCCGGCGGCCACGGGTGCCCGGAGCGGTCCGGTGTCTCCGCCGAACACGAGGCCCCCGGTACCCCCGGCGTCCCCGGCGTCCCCGGCGTCCCCGGCGTCCCCGGCGGGCAGCATCGCGAAGAGCCGGAACCCGCCTCCGGGGAGGGGCCCGTGGTCCAGGAACCCGCCGGCCTCCCGCACCCGCTCGGCCAGCCCGGCCAGGCCGTACCCGCCGGAGGGCCGCGCCCGTCTCGCCGGATCGCACGGGCCGTCTCCGAGACCGGCCACGGGACCGTCCGGACGCGCTCCCGCACCGGCGACAGCGCCCTCCGGGGGGAGACCGGCCCCGGTCCGGAGGCCGTGGGTGCGGCCGCCACCGGTGGTCCGGTCCTCCGGGAACGGGTCGGCGACGGTGAGCAGCAGCGCATCCGACTCCCACTCGACGCTCACCCCGACCGGCCGGCCCGCCGCGTGCCTGGCCGCGTTGGTCAGGCCTTCCTCGACCACCCGGTACGCCGCCCGCCCGGCCGCGGCCGGCATCCCCCGGTCCTGTCCGTGCCGCCGTAGCTCCACCGGGACCCCGGCCGCCCGGAACTCCTCGACCAGCGCACCGATCTCCTCCACCCCGGGCGTGCGCGCGCACGCCCCGTCCTCCGCCCGGAGCGCGCCCACCAGCTCGTGCAGCTCGTCCACGGCGCCGCGCGCGGCCTCCGCCAGCCGCCGGACGGCCCCGCGCTGCTCCGGCGGGAGCGGCGACACCTCCAGTGCGGCCGCCTGGACGGTGACCAGGCTGAGCCGGTGGCCGAGCGAGTCGTGCATCTCCCGGGCGATCCTCAGCCGCTCGCGCAGCCGCTCCCGCTGCGCCAGCAGCTCCCGGTTCCCGCGGAGTTCGCGGTTGTGCCGGTCGAGCGCGGCCACCAGCCGCTCGTGCTGGGCGAGGTACCGTCCGGCCAGCAGCGGCAGCGCCACGAACACCAGGTAGGCGAGGACGAGGTAGGGGACCTCCCGCGGCTCCACGGGTCGGGGCACCGGCTGCACGGCGAGGCCGCCGAGCGCGACGCCGGCGAGTGCCGCCGTGCCCCGCCGGGACAGGACGCAGCGCCCCGCCTGGTAGGAGGCCCACAGCAGCAGGAGATGCACGCCGCCGGTCAGCGCGGCGAGCACCACCGCGGCCGTGAACGCGGCGAGCGGGGACCAGTGGCGCACCACGACCACGGCGAGGGCGGCCAGTGCGTACGCCGGAGTCGCCCACGGCGGAAGGCCGCCCGGATGCCCGGCCGCCAAGAGCGCGGTGTCGGCCAGGACCACCACGGCGACGAGGAGATGTCGGCCCATGCCCAGCAGGCTACGTCCCCCGCGCTTCCCGGTCCCTCCCCGCCGCGGCACTCACCCGATCACCGCATCCGGTTCTCCCGGGCCGGGCCACCGGCCCCACGACCGCCGCACCGCCCCGGCACGGCCCGCGTTCCCCGCCGGATGTCGACTTTCGTCACCGGAGACGGCGACTTTCGAGGACTGCCCGAACCCGCCGCGCTCCGTAGCGTCGGCCGAGTGATCGACGTACGGAACCTCACCAAGAGATACGGCGGCACGGTCGCGGTCGACGGGCTCTCCTTCACCGTCCGGCCCGGCCGGGTGACCGGCTTCCTCGGGCCCAACGGCGCCGGCAAGTCCACCACGATGCGGATGATGCTCGGCCTCGACCGGCCCACCGCGGGCCGGGTCCTCATCGGCGGCAGGCGCTACCGGGACCTGGCCGAACCGCTGCGCCACGTCGGAGCCCTGCTGGATCCCGGGGCGGTGCACGGCGGCCGCAGCGCCTACCGTCACCTGCTCTGGCTGGCACGCGCCAACCGCATCCCCGAGGCGCGGGTGCGCCGGGTCCTGGAGCTGACCGGGCTGGAGGACGTGGCCTCCAGGCGGGCGGGGGGCTTCTCCCTCGGCATGGCCCAGCGGCTCGGCATCGCCGCGGCGCTGCTCGGCGACCCGCCGGTGCTGCTCTTCGACGAGCCGGCCAACGGGCTCGACCCCGAGGGCGTCCTGTGGATCCGGAACCTCATGCGGGACCTGGCCGCGCAAGGCCGCACGGTGCTCGTCTCCAGCCATCTGATGGGAGAGACGGCCGTCACCGCGGATCACCTGATCGTGATCGGCCGGGGCCGGCTGCTCGCCGACACCACCGTGCGGGAGTTCGTCGCGGCCCACGCCCGCTCCCGCGTCCGGGTCCGCACGCCCGAGCCGGAGCGGGTGCGCGACGCGCTCGCCGCGGCCGGCATCCCGGTACGGCAGGCGGCGGACGGCGCGCTGGAGGCCCACGGGGCCGAGGCGGTGAAGGTCGGCGAGCTGGCTGCGGCCCGCGGCCTGGCCGTGCACGAGATCAGCACGGAATCGGCCTCGCTGGAGGAGGCGTTCCTGCGGCTCACCGGACAGGCCGCGGAGTACCGGGCGGGAGGTGCGTCCCGATGAGCGCGCCGATGGACCCGCGAGCGGCGGTGGCCGCCGAGTGGATCAAGATCCGGACCGTGCGGTCGACCTTCTGGCTGCTCCTGGCGGCCTTCGTGATCAGTGTGGGCCTCGCCTGGCTGGCCGGGTCCGCATTCCGTGACGACTTCTCCGAGCTGCCCGCCGAGCAGCGGGAGTCCTTCGACCCGCTCTTCGCCGCCTTCTACGGCCTGACCGTCGGCCAGCTCCCCCTGGTCGCCCTCGCGGTGCTCGTGATGGGCTCCGAGTACTCGTCGGGGACGATCCGCGCCTCTCTGGCCGCGGTGCCCCGGCGCGGCCTGTTCTACGGTGGCAAACTGCTCGCCGAGGCGCCGCTGTTCCTCGGTTTCGCGCTGGTCACCGTACCGGTCTCGTTCCTCGTCTCGCAGGCGGCACTCGGCCCGTACGGCGTCTCCTTCGGCGCGGACGGGGCGGTGGAGGCATCGGTCGGCGCCTGCCTGTACCTGGTGCTGATCGGCCTGTTCGCGACAGGGGTGGCGGCGATGCTGCGCGGCTCCGCCGCCGCGCTCGGGACCCTGCTCCCGCTGCTCTTCCTCGGTTCGTACGGACTCGGCAACGTCCCGGCGCTGAAGCCCGTCGCACAGTACCTGCCGGATCAGGCGGCCATGGTGGTCATGCACCTGACCGGCCCGCCGGACGATCCCCGGTTCGGCCGGCCGTACGACGGGTGGACCGGGATGGGCATCCTGCTGCTCTGGACCGCCGCCGCGCTCGGTGGCGGCTATCTGGTGCTCCGCCGCCGCGACGCCTGAACCGGCCGCCGGCCCGAGGCGGTGGCGGGCGGTGGTCCGGCGGCCCTACCGGGTCCAGAGCGTCTCCTGCACGGCCTGGACCAGGGCCATCAGCTCGGGTGAGACGCGCTCGGGCGACCACGCCAGGCCGTACGTCATGCGCAGGACGGCGCCGTCCAGCGGGACGAAGCGCACGTCGTCGCGGCGGACCGCACGCACCAGCGGGTCGGGCGCGGCCAGCAGGCCGCTCCCGGCCGCGACCAGGTCCAGCGCGGCCGCGAAGTCGTCGATGTCCTCCGCGACGACGTGGTGCCGGTGCGAGCCGGGCAGCAGGGCGGCCAGCCGCTCCCACATGCCGCCGGGCGGCCGGTCGCGCGGCAGGAGGAGCCGGTGCCGCCCGAGCCGGTCGAGCCGGACCTTCGGCAGGCGCGTCAGCGGATCGTCCGCGGGCACGGCCAGGTGGCCGACCGCCATGTGGAACCGGGCCGCGGTCACCAGGTCACGCGGGAACGGCGCGCCGATGAGCGCCGCGCACACCTCACCGGCGGCCAGCGCCGCCGTCGCGGCCTTCCATCCCGCCGGGCGGAGTTCGACGCCGACCGGCGGTCTGCGCCGGGCCAGCCTGCGCGCGGCCCGCGCGGCCAGCGCCCCGGCCAGCGGCGCGTAGGCCAGGCGCACCAAGGGCTTGTCGGGCACGGCCAGCCGTGCCGCCTCCTCCGTGAACGCGGCGGCCGACTCCAGCATCGCCTCGGCGTACGGCAGCAGTGCCTTGCCCGGTGTGGAGAGCCGGACCTCGCGGCTGGTCCGGTCGAACAGCCGTACCCCGAGGGATCGTTCGAGCCGGCCGACGGCCTGGCTCACCGCCGGCTGGGACAGGCGCAGTTCGGCCGCGGCGCGCGAGAAGCCGAGATGGCGGGCGACGAGCACGAAGCAGCGCACGTCGCGCAGTGCCGGTCCGGAGTCCACACGCCAGTATGGTCCGCCGCCGTGTCGCCGTGCTCTCCGCTGGAGGTCCTCCCCGTCATCGGGTCCGTGCGGCCTTCTCGGCCCCCTGGCACGCTCGCA
>NZ_JBHSBM010000012.1:292997-298020 GCF_042650625.1 Planomonospora corallina | reverse complement strand
TTCTACGCGGTCCCGATGGTGCCGTTCATGGTGCTGGCCGTCACGCTGGCCGCCGGCCTGGTCATCGGCCCCGCCACCGCACCACCCAACCGCAGGGCGCTGGGGGCCGCGGCGGCCGGCACCTTCACGCTGCTGGCCCTGGCCAACCTCTGGTGGCTGTATCCGGTGCTCACCGCGGAGGACATCCCCTACGCCGACTGGTACGCCCGGATGCTCACCCGCCGCTGGTACGAGCCCTGAGCCCGGCGCCGCGGGCGCAGTGTGATCGCCGCGGCGAGGCAGGCCAGCGGCACCGCGGGCAGCAGGTAGCGGTAGTCGAACTCGGCGGTCGCCGCGGGGGCCAGGATGAGGCCGAAGGCGGCCAGCCACGGCAGCAGCACCGGCCCGCCCAGCGTGCGCCAGCGCACCGCCACCCCGGCCAGGCCGACCAGCAGCAGCACGCCGAGCGCGGTGCCGGGCAGCCGGACGATCCGCTGGTAGCCCTGCATGAAGGCGGCCCACGGGTCGCGCACGTCGGTGCCGACCACGCTCGGCTTGCCGCGGATCTCCTTGACCCGCAGACCCGGGTCGTAGACCAGGGCGTCCTTGTCGGTGGTGCTGCCTTTGGGGGCGGACCAGGCGGGCAGCACCTTGTCCTCGAACGGGAACTCGTACTGCAGGTAGGTCTGGGCGTCGGGGAAGCGCGGCCGGCCCCAGTGGAAGGCGCGGAAGAAGTCACCGGCCACGACGGCGAGATAGTCGCCGGGCTGGGAGAGGATGGCCCGCTTGGCGAAGTCCCCGGCGGCCTTGTTCATCTCCGGGGTGAAGGTCGTGCCCACCCCGAAGGCGTGGAAGCGCTGGCCGTTCTGCGCCCACCACAGGTACTTCTGGCCGGAGAAGGAGCGCTTGTCCGGCGGCTCGCTGATGCACAGCAGCGCGAGCATCAGCTCCCTGCGCTTGTCGACCCCCATCTCGTTGCAGTCGGCGAACTTCGCGGCCCGCATGTAGAGGATCGGGCCGTCGCTGTTGGTCATCGCGAAGTTGCCGTGCGCCGAGGCGAACCAGGCCATGTAGCCGGCGACCGGGAGCGCGCACGCCGTCACCATGGCCGCGATCGGCTTCCACCCGGTCCGCTTGACCAGCAGATAGACCACGACCAGGGCGAGGATGGGCAGGCCGATCGAGCGGGTCAGCGCGGTGACCGCGAGCAGCAGGCCGACCAGCCCCCCCATCCACCAGGACATCCTCCGGTTCCAGAGCACCAGCGTGATGACGCCCACGACCAGCAGGATGAACATGGTGTCGGACATGATCATGTGCTCGAGCTGGATCTGGTAGGCGTCGAACAGCACCGGCGCCGCGGCCAGCGCGGCCCCCCAGCCGGGCAGGGCGAACCTGTGGCGCAGCAGCGCGTAGACGAGCACGCCGGTGGCCAGGCCCATCAGGTGCTGGGTGAGGGCCACCAGGGCGAAGCTGTGGAACGGCCGCAGGGCCAGCAGCCAGAAGGAATAACCGTTCGGGCGCAGGGCACTGGGCCTGTCGGGGTTGACGGCCCCGGAGACGTACTCGTAGGAGTCGTTGAACCACAGCGCCGGGCCGTACCCGAGCATGGTGACCACGCGCAGGACGAACGCCGCCGCCAGGACGGCCGCGAACACGCGGTGGCGGCGCAGGAACGCCCGCAGGCGCGCGCGCCCACCGGCCGGAGGCGGAGGATCCGCGACGGTCACCATGCACAACAGAATGCCAGCCGTTCGGGGGACCCGGTGCGGGCACCCGGAGGACCGGGCATCATGGTGGGATTGCCTGTGCCGTGATGGAAGGGTTCGAGACGTGGAACTGACCGTGGTCATGCCGTGCCTCAACGAGGCCGAGACCGTGGAGACCTGCGTGCGCAAGGCCCTGGCCTGCATGCGGGAGCACGGGATCGACGGAGAGGTGCTCATCGCCGACAACGGCAGCACCGACGGCTCGCAGCAGCTGGCGCGCGACGCCGGGGCGCGGGTCGTGCACGTGGACGCCAAGGGGTACGGCAACGCCCTCATGGGCGGCATCCGCGCCGCCCGCGGCACCTACGTGATCATGGGTGACGCCGACGACTCCTACGACTTCACCGCGCTGCTGCCCTTCGTGGAGCAGCTGCGCGACGGCGCCGACCTGGTGATGGGCAACCGCTTCAAGGGCGGGATCGCACCGGGCGCGATGCCCCCGCTCCACCGCTACCTCGGCAACCCGGTGCTCTCCTTCATCGGCCGGCTGTTCTTCCCCAGCGCCATCGGCGACTTCCACTGCGGCCTGCGCGGCTTCCGGCGCGACTCCATCCTCCGCCTCGGCCTGCAGACCGGCGGCATGGAGTTCGCCAGCGAGATGGTGGTGCGCTCGACGCTCGCCGGCCTGGACGTGCGGGAGGTGCCGACCACGCTCTCCCCGGACGGGCGGAGCCGGCCCCCGCACCTGCGCTCCTGGCGGGACGGCTGGCGCCACCTGCGCTTCCTGCTGCTGTACAGCCCGCGCTGGCTGTTCTTCATCCCCGGCCTGGTCATGATGGTCCTCGGCCTGGTCCTGGGCACCGCCCTGACCTTCGGCCCGATCTACATCGGCAGGATCGGCTTCGACGTCACCACCCTCGTCGGCGCCTCGGCCATGGTCGTGGCCGGCTTCCAGGCGGTGCTGTTCGCCCTGTTCACCAAGGTCTACGCGGCCGAGGAGGGCTTCCTGCCCGAGGACAGGCGGGTGCGCAAGCTCGTCGACATCGTCTCCCTGGAGAAGGGCCTGGTCGCCGGCGGCCTGCTGGCCCTGGCCGGAGTGGCCGGGCTGGCGGCCTCGCTGGTGCACTGGCAGACCCACAGCTTCGGCCAGCTGATCCCGTCGCAGTCGCTGCGCATCGCGGTGCCCGCGGCCACCGCGCTGATCATGAGCTTCCAGACCGTCTTCGCCGCGCTGTTCATCAGCATCCTGGGCATCCGCCGCACGAGGGAGACGCCCATGGACGTGGCCGCCTCCGCCGCGGAGGAGGCCGCCGAGGCCGTCAGCAGGGACACCGCCGCGGGCGCGGCCGTCCCGGTGGAGAACACCGCGGGCAACGGGCAGGTGTGACCGGCGGCGAGGGCGGGTGCGGCCGGCGGCGGGGACGCGTGTGACCGGTGGCCGGGGCGGGCCGTACGACCCGCCCCGCCGGGCGCCGGGGCCCGTATCGGGCGGAAGATTCACAAGACAGCCTCTAGGCTGGTAACCATGTCCCAGCACATCCTGACCGCAGTTGCCTGGCCGTACGCCAACGGCCCCCGCCACATCGGGCACGTCTCCGGATTCGGCGTCCCGTCCGACGTCTTCAGCCGTTACCAGCGAATGGCGGGCAACAAGGTCCTGATGGTCAGCGGGACCGACGAGCACGGCACCCCCATCCAGGTCCAGGCCGACAAGGAGGGTCTGGGCGTCCGCGAGGTCGCCGACCGCTACAACCGGCTGATCGCCGAGGACCTCACGGCCCTGGGCCTGTCCTACGACCTGTTCACCCGGACCACCACGGCCAACCACTACGCGGTGGCGCAGGAGATCTTCAAGGGCCTGCACGCCAACGGCTACATCTTCCCCAAGACCACGATGGGGGCGATCTCGCCGTCCACCGGCCGGACCCTGCCCGACCGCTACATCGAGGGCACCTGCCCGATCTGCTCCTACGACGGGGCCCGCGGCGACCAGTGCGACAACTGCGGCAACCAGCTCGACCCGATCGAGCTGATCAACCCGGTCAGCCGGATCAACGGCGAGAAGCCGGTCTTCGTGGAGACCGAGCACTTCATGCTCGACCTGCCCGCCTTCGCCGAGGTGCTCGGCACCTGGCTGCAGTCGAAGCAGGGCGAGTGGCGGCCGAACGTGCTGAAGTTCTCGCTCAACCTCCTCGGCGACCTGCAGCCGCGCGCGATCACCCGCGACCTCGACTGGGGCGTGCCGATCCCGCTGGAGGGCTGGAGCGACCAGCCGAACAAGCGGCTGTACGTCTGGTTCGACGCCGTCATCGGCTATCTGAGCGCGTCCATCGAGTGGGCCCGCCGCTCCGGAGACCCGGACGCCTGGCGGCAGTGGTGGCAGAACCCCGAGGCCCGCGGCTACTACTTCATGGGCAAGGACAACATCGTCTTCCACTCGGAGATCTGGCCGGCCCTGCTGCTCGGCTACAACGGCCAGGGCGGCAAGGGCGGCGCGGCGGGCTCGCTCGGCGCGCTGAACCTCCCGTCGGAGGTGGTCTCCAGTGAGTTCCTGACCATGGAGGGGCGCAAGTTCTCCTCCTCTCGGCAGGTCGTCATCTACGTGCGCGACTTCCTGGCCCGCTACGACGCCGACGCGCTGCGCTACTACATCGCGGTCGCCGGGCCGGAGAACCAGGACACCGACTTCACCTGGTCGGAGTTCCTCAACCGCAACAACGGCGAGCTCGTCGCGGCCTGGGGCAACCTGGTCAACCGCTCGATCTCCATGGCGGCCAAGAACTTCGGGGCGATCCCGGAGGCGGGCGAGCTGACCGACGCCGACCGGGCGCTGCTGGCCCGCTCGCGCGGGGCGTTCGCCCCGGTGGGCGCGGAGCTGAACCGCTCCCGCTTCAAGAACGCGGTCAACGAGGCGTTCGACGTGGTGCGCGAGGCGAACAGATACCTCGCCGAGCAGGAGCCCTGGAAGATCAAGGACGACCCGGAGCGGGTCAAGTCGATCCTGCACGTGGCCCTGCAGGTGGTCGACGACGCCAAGACCCTGCTCACCCCGTTCCTGCCGACCTCCTCCAACAAGATCTACGCGATGCTCGGCGGTGAGGGCGTCTGGTCCGGCATGCCGGAGATGAAGGAGGTCGACGAAGACGGCCGGAGCTACCCGGTCATCACCGGGTCCTACGAGGGCGCGGCCCGCTGGGAGTCCACCCCCATCCGGCCCGGCACCCCGCTGGCCCCGCCGACCCCGCTCTTCCGCAAGCTGGACCCGAAGATCGTCGACGAGGAGCTCGCCCGCCTCGGCGAGTGAGCCTTTCCACTGGAACCGCCCGGGCCGTGAC
>NZ_JBHSBM010000012.1:154545-292942 GCF_042650625.1 Planomonospora corallina | reverse complement strand
GCCCGGACCGTGACGGCCCGGGCGGTTTCTCGTTCTCCGGGGGCCGCGCCCGGCGTCATCGGCGCGGGCGCAGGCCGTTCAGAGTGCCCGGCGTCATCGGCGCGGGCGCAGGCCGTTCAGGGCGGTCTCGACGAGGCGGTCGGCGTACTCGGGGGTGAGCGGTCCGCCCCGCTGCAGCCACCGGTTCTGCAGCGGGCCCCACAGCATCTCGACGGCCAGGTCGAGGTCGAGGTCCGCGGCCAGTTGCCCGGCCCGCTGGGCGCTGCGCAGCCGCTCCTTCTTGATCTCCTTCATCGGCCCGTCCAGCCGCTCGGCGTAAACGGCGGCCAGCTCGGGATCGTGCGTGATCTCGGTGCTCAGGGCGCGCATCGGCTCGCCGTAGCGCGGGTCGTTCAGCTCCGCGACCGTGGCGCGCAGGACCGTCTTGAGGTCGGCCTCCAGGTCCCCGGTGTCGGGCAGGGCGGCCTCGCCGTCCGCGCCCTCGCTGAGCATGAGGAAGGCGTCGAACAGCACCGCGCCCTTGGACGGCCACCAGCGGTAGATCGTCTGCTTGCCGACACCGGCCCGCGCGGCGATGCCCTCGACGCTCAGCTTGGCGTATCCGACCTCCTGCACCAGCTCGAACGCGGCGGTGAGGATGGCCCGCCGGGAGGACTCGCTGCGGCGGGCCGCGCCGGCGGAGGACTTGCGCTGCGTCGTCATGCGGCCAACCTAACAGAGGGCTAGACGAGACGGACCGTCTTGACTTGGCGGAGAGGGGCCCGTATTGTCGCCGACAGAGCGAGACGAGACGTCTCGTTCCATTTGAAGGACGATGAACGGAGATCCGAGCATGAACGTTCCGGCACCCGCCGCTCCCCGCCCCGCTTCCCCTGCCCCCCGCCCCGCGCGCACCTGGTTCGTCACCGGGGCGAGCGGCGGGCTCGGCCGCGCCTTCGCCCGGGCCGCGCTGGAGCGCGGCGACCGGGTGGCCGCCGCCGCCCGCACCGTCACGGAGCAGGACTTCGACGCCCGGCACCGCGACCGGCTGCTGGTCCTCCCCCTCGACGTGACCGACCGCGCCGCGGTCTTCGCCGCCGTGGACGCCGCCGCCGGGCACTTCGGCGGGCTGGACATCGTGGTGAACAACGCCGGGACCCTGTCCATGGGCATGGTCGAGGAGTTCACCGAGGCCGAGGCCCGAGCCCAGTTCGAGGTCAACCTCTTCGGGGCGATGTGGGTCTGCCAGGCCGCGCTGCCGCACCTGCGCGCGCAGGGCTCCGGCCACATCCTGCAGATCTCCAGCATCGCCGCCCTCGGCGGATTCCCGTCCACCGGGCTGTACAGCGCGAGCAAGTTCGCCCTGGAGGGCTTGAGCGAGGCGCTGGCGATGGAGGCCGCGGGATTCGGGGTCAAGGTCACCATCGTGCAGCCCGGCGGCTACTGGACCGACCTCTACACCCGCATGGCCACGGCCGCGCCGATGGAGGCCTACGGCCCGCTCCGCGCCGAGCTGGAGAAGCAGTGGGCGCAGGGGTCGGTCGACAGCGCGCCGGAGCTCGCCGCCGAGGCGGTGCTGAAGCTGGTCGACGGCGACGACCCGCCGCTCCGGCTGCTGCTCGGGAGCATGGTCTACGACCTGGCCTTCGACATCTCCCGGCGGCGGATGGAGACCTGGGCCGCCTGGGAGGAGGTCAGCCGGGCCGCCGAGCGCGCCGTACCCGCTCCCGGGGCCGGGGGGTGAACAGGGCGCGGCGCGGCGCGGCCGTCTCCGGTCCGGGTCAGGCCGGGTTACCCGGGGCCGGCAGGGCGTGGGCCACCGCCTCGGTGACCAGGTCGTGGATCTGCTCGTCCGGGAAGACGCCGGGCAGGGTGAGCCGCTCCAGGATCAGCCAGTTCAGCGCCAGGTAGAGCAGGATCACGGTGGTCCTGTCACCGGGCATGCCGGATCGCAGATGGTTGCCGATGTTGAAGTCGAGGTCGGCGCGGATGCGCTCGGTGAGCAGGCGGCGCAGCTCCGGGCGGCGGGTGGCCTCCAGGCGCAGTTCCATCAGCGCCAGGTAACCGGAGCGGAAGTCGCTGAGGCGCTCCACCAGCTCGTGCATGAGCCGGGTGACGTGCTCGCGGTCCCGGGAGCCCTCCAGCATGGCGGCCAGGATGCCGGGGTCGGGCTCCATCCGCTCGTAGAAGCGGTGGCCGACCTGGGTGAGCAGGTCGTCGCGGTTGCTGAAGTAGTTGGAGGCGGTGCCGTTGGGCACCTCCGCCTCGACGTCGACGGCGCGGAAGGTCAGCCCGCGCACCCCCTCCCGGGCCAGGACCTCGATGGCCGCGTCGAGGAGCGCCGCCCGTCGTGCCGGGTTCTGCCGCATCGCGATCTCCCTGAAATCGATGTTGACACCACTCCAATCGTAGTACTACGTTCTAACCACTACAAGCGAAGTGAATCGCTGATGGCACGAAGAGGAGAACAGATGCGAGTCCGTCCCACCGCCCACCGCACCTCCCCGCTCGTCCCCGCCCGGCTCTCGCTCCCCGCCACCGCCGCCCTGCCGACCGGCGCCCCGGCCGCGGTGCCGATCACGGCCCTGACCGGCGCCGGGCGGGTCCCGGTCCCGACCGGCGCCGCGCAGGCCGCAGGGAAGGGCGCGCGGCCCTTCCCGCAGGGCAGGCCGGAACACCGGCGGCAGACGCCCCGGCCGCGTCCGCTTCCCCGTCCCCGGCTGCTGCCCAGGCACGGGGGCAACCGCTGACCCGCCCTGCGGGACCCTCGCGTCCCGAACCTCCGCGGCCGTCCCGGCGGCCACCCCGCCAGCCCACCGCCCGCAGAGCACACGACAAGGACCGCACATGCGAAAGCTCGTCTACTACGTCGGCATGACCATCGACGGCTTCATCGCCGCCCCCGATGGAGACTTCGCCTTCTTCCCCGTGACGCAGGACGTGATCGACTTCATCGCCGAGGAGTTCCCGGACACCCTGCCGACGCACGTGCGCGAGCAGCTCGGCGTGCACGTCCCCAACCCGAACTTCGACATCGGGGTGCAGGGGCGCGCCACCTACGAGCCCGCCCTGAAGGCCGGGATCACGAGCCCCTACGCCCATCTGCGCCAGTACGTCGTCTCCACGACCACGGACGAGAGCCCCGACCCCGCGGTGGAGATCGTCTCCACCGGCGTGGCCGACCGGATCCGGCAGCTGAAGACCGAGGACGGGAAGGACATCTACCTGATGGGCGGCGCCCGCCTGGCGGGCAGTCTGCTGCCGGAGATCGACAGACTGGTCGTCAAGCTCTACCCGGTGGTCGCCGGAGCGGGCATCCCCCTGTTCACCGCCGACTTCTCCCCGGTGCACTTCACGCTCACCGGCACCCGCATCCTCGACGGCGGCACGGTCGTCCTCACCTACGACAGGAAGCCCGAGCCCCCGGCGTGAGGCGGGGGTTCGCGTGCCTGCACGGACCGGAACGTCGTCCGCTCCGAGCCCCGGCGTGAGGCGGGGGCCTTTCCGCGCCGGGTTCTCCCCGCGCCGGGCCGCCGGGCCGCAGACGATAGGTTGGGCGCCGTGACCACGATGCCCGCTCCTCCTGCGCCGCTGGCCGGCGAAGTGTTCGACAGCCACTGCCACCTCGACATCATGGTGGGCAACCGCAAGGCATCCTCCGGCGACCCGGTCGCCCAGGCCGCCCAGGCCGCCCAGGCGGCCGAGGCGAGCGTGGAGCGGATCGCCGAGGAGGCGAGGGCGGTCGGGGTGACCCGGCTGGTCACCATCGGCTACGACCTGGCCTCCTCCCGGTGGAACGCCGACATCGCCCGCGTCCACCGCGACGTCTACGCCGGGGTGGCGATCCACCCCAACGAGGCGCACGCCGCGACCCCCGAGGTCCTCGCGGAGATCGAGGAGCTCGCCGGGGAGCCGCGGGTGCGGGCCGTCGGGGAGACCGGCCTCGACTACTACCGCGACTGGGCCTCCAAGGAGGACCAGCACGCGAGCTTCCGCGCGCACATCGAGATCGCCAAGCGGACCGGCAAGGCCCTGGTCATCCACGACCGCGAGGCCCACGACGACGTGCTGCGCGTGCTGGCCGAGCAGGGCGCGCCCGACACGGTGGTCTTCCACAGCTACTCCGGCGACGCGGAGATGGCCGGGAAGTGCGCGCGGGCGGGCTACTTCATGTCCTTCTCCGGGCCGGTCACCTACAAGAACGCCGGCTACCTGCGCGAGGCCGCGGCCGTGGCTCCGCCGGAGCTGATCCTGGTCGAGACCGACGCGCCGTACCTGCCGCCGACCCCGCACCGGGGCAAGCCGAACGCGCCCTACCTCATCCCGCTGATCGTGCGCTGCCTGGCCGAGGTCAAGGGCATGGCCGAGGAGGAGCTCGCCGCCGCCGTCAGCACGAACGGGGAACGGGTCTTCGGCGCCTGGTGACCCACGCCTCCGCGCTCCCGCGATGCTGCGACCGCATGACGCCGCGGCCTCGTGACGCCGTGGTCTCGTGACGCTGTGGTCTCGTGACGCTGTGGTCTCGTGACGCTGTGGTCTCGTGACGCTGTGGTCTCGTGACGCTGTGGTCTCGTGACGCTGTGGTCTCGTGACGCCGCGGCGCGTCGGGAGCCGTCCGGGACGGTTCAGCCGGTGGCCGCGCCGAAGTCGACGGAGGCGCCGCCGGTGACGGCCGGGATCCTGCCCGTGCCGGGGGAGAGCAGGGTGACCGCGCCGTCGTTGCGGCCCAGCAGGGCCACCGCCCCGGACGGCCCGTGGTCGGGGGCGCCCGCCACCAGCTTGTTGCCGCTCGCGGCCACCGACCAGCCGAACCGCGCGCCGGGCGAAGGCCCCTCCACCGGCTGGGCCCGGTCGCGGTCGGCCAGCGGGACCAGGCGGACGCTGCCCCGCCGGTCCTGGCCGTCGAACGGCGTGCCGACCGCCAGCCGTACGTCCCCGCCGCCGGCGAAGGCCAGCGCGGAGCCGTACCCCTCGCCCGAGGCGCCCAGCGCGCCCTGGTGGAGCAGGTAGGCCGGGGTGACCTCCGCCGTGCTGGCCGCCTGGAAGAGCTGGACCAGCCCGGAGTCCTCCACCGCTCCGCCGTCGCCGAGCGGGGCGCCCACCGCCAGGTAGGCCGTGTCACCCTGCTCGGTGTAGGCCAGGGCGTAGCCGAACCGGTCTCCCGTCCGGGCGTCCGTGAGGTCGCGCAGGTCCCATTTCCTGGTGGCCTGTTCGCCCCGCCGGGCCCGTACGTCGAACAGGACGGTGAGCGATCCGGAGTCCGCGGTGCCCCCGCCGCTCTGCGTGCCCTGCCCGTCGTCGTTCTCGTACGGCTGGCCGACCGCGAGGTCGAGCTCGCCGGCGTCCCCGCCCAGCCTGCCGAGCTCCAGCGCCCAACCGAACAGGTCCCCGGTCTCGCTGTTGCCGGTGACGCCCTCGGTGTTCTGGGTGAGCCGCCGGCCGGCGTGGTACTTCCCGGCCTCGAACAGGTGGACCGCGCCGGAGTCGCGGACCCCGTCGACGTCCTCGTGTGGCGCCCCGACGGCGATCAGGGGGCCGCGCACGGCCAGGGACCAGCCGAAGTGGGCGCCGGCCTCCGGCTCCGCTGCGACCAGGGGGACGGCCTCGCGCCGGCCTCCGCCGTACACCGCGTAGACCGCCCCGGCGTCCCGCACCCCCGCCACGTCCGCGTACGGAGCGCCCACGAGCAGGTCGGCGCAGCGGTCCCCGTCGAGGTGAACGAGCCTGACCGTCCAGCCGAAGCCGTCACCCGCCGCGGGGGCCGGGGCGCTCACCACCACCGGCGCCCCCGCCTGGCCGGACGTGCCCGGCAGGACGTGCACGGCCCCGGAACCGCCGGCGCCCGCGGTGTCCGCGAGCGGGTCGCCGGCCACGACGTCGTCCATCCCGTCCCCGTCGAAGTCGCCGCCGGCCGCGCCCGCGCCGGGACCCGTCCCGGAGCAGGCGGCCGGCGCGGAGGACGAGGCGGAGGACGGGGAGGAGGACCCCGTGGAGTACGCGGGAACGGGTGCCGCGGGCATCACGGCGGCGGGCCGTACGGAGATCACGGCGGCGGGCGGTGCGGCGGGTGCGGCGAGCGGTGGGAGCGCCAGTGCGGCGAGGAGGACGGCCAGGAGCCTCACGAGAGCCTCACCTCGATCTCCGTGCCGTTCTCGGCCACGCGGCCGGTCAGCCTGGCCGGGCCGCGGCCCGGGGGCAGGTCGTAGACGAGCACCCCGTCGACCCGCTCTCCTGGGTCCAGGGCGGCCGGAGGCGAGGAGGAGACCGGTGCGGGAGTGTGGGAGGCGCCGCGGTCGTCCACCAGGACGAGCGGGTCCCCGCTCAGCAGGACCTGCTCGCCGCCGGGGTTGAGCAGGATCCAGCGGACGGCGCAGAACCGGCCGCGGGCCGGGGCGGTGCCCGGCCAGTCCGCCAGGCCGCAGTCGGGGGCCCGGGGCACGACCAGGTGCGGTGCCCCGAGCGCGGAGCCGTACGCGGGGCCGAGCGGGATGCCGCGGCCCACGTCCGGGCCCGGGACAGGGCCGGTGGGGGCGGGCGACGCCGTCGCCCGCACGTCCTCGCCGCCGAGGTTCGCCAGCACGGCCCCCGTCACCGCCAGCGCCGCCGCCACGGCCACGCCGGCGAGCGTCCACCGCCACAGGGGCGCACGCGGCCGCTCCGGCCGGTCGGGGCGGCCGGGACCGGTCGGGGCCTCTTCCCCCGCCCCCGGCGCGGAGCCCGGGCGGGACGGGGCGGGGCCGGTGGAGGAGGCCGAGGGGTCCCGGGCGGGGGCGGCGGGTTCCTGCGGTGCGGCCGGAGGCTCCAGGTGGAGGGCGCCGAGGGTCAGCGTGGCGTCGGGCTCGACGTTGGGCGGGGCCTGCCACGACTCGGCCAGCACATCGGTGGCGACCAGCGTGGGCGGGTCCGCGCGCCTCGGGGAGGGGGCCGCGATGCCCCCGCCGACCAGGGCGATCAGCAGGTCCTGCGCGGTGGGGCGCTGCTGGGGGTCCATCGCGGTGGCCAGGCGGACCAGCTCGTTCAGCGGGGCGGGGAGCGCGCCGAGGTCGGGCCGGGAGTTGAGCAGCCGGGAGGCCATGGTGATCGCGTCCCCCCGCCCGTAGGGGTGGCGGCCGTTCCCGGCGTAGGCGATCAGGCAACCCCAGGCGAACACGTCGGCCGCCGGGGTGATCCCCCGCCCCCGCACCTGCTCCGGCGCCCACCAGCCGGGGCTGCCGAGCACCTCGCCGGAGCGGGTGAACCCGGAGGGGGAGTCCAGCGCGCGGGCGATGCCGAAGTCGATCACGCGGGGCCCGGACAGGGACAGGATCACGTTGCCGGGCTTGAGGTCGCGGTGGACGAGCCCGGCCACGTGGATGGCGGCCAGCGCGGCGGCCACGCCGAGTGCCACGCCGTGCAGGGTGCCGGGCTCGAGCGCGCCGTGCCGGGAGATCTGCCGGGACAGCGGGGTGCCGGCGATGTACTCGGTCACCATGTACGGCCGGCCGTCGTCGAAATCGCCGTTGTCGAGCACCTGGGCGGTGCAGAAGGAGGCGACCCGCCGGGCGTTGTCCACCTCCGCGTGGAAACGCGCGGCGAACCCCTCCTCTATCGCGAACTCGGCCTTGATCACCTTGACCGCGACCGGCCGCCCGGTCGGGGCCAGCGCGAGGTAGACGGTGCCCATGCCGCCCTCGCCCAGGCGGCCGAGCAGGCGGTACGGCCCGATCCGCTCGGGATCGGCGGCGCGGAGTCTGTCGACACCGGACTGGTCCACGTCCACCTCACCGTAGAGCTCCGCGCGCTCGAAGGGCGTTCCCCGAGGGACCCCGAGAGATCCCGAGGGTCCCTGAGGGACACGGTATCCACAGATCCGCCTCCCGTGTCCAGGATGCGTCGGCGCACGGTGCCCGATGCGCGAAACTTGTGGGATGACGTGGGGAGAGCAGACGTGACTGGACAGGACGGCCGGGAGCCCCGGCGGGGTGCTCCGGCGGGTGCCGTACAGCCGGGTGCCGTACAGCCGGGTGGAGGCCGATCATGAGCCTGCTGGGGCCGGTGGAGATCCGCGAGCTCGCGCAGAGGCTGGACGTCCGCCCGACCAAGAGGCTCGGCCAGAACTTCGTGATCGACGGCGGCACGGTCCGCAGGATCGTCCGGACGGCGGAGCTGCACCCCGACGACGTGGTCATCGAGGTGGGGCCCGGTCTGGGCTCGCTCACCCTGGCGCTGCTCCCCGAGGTCCGGGCGGTGGTCGCGGTGGAGATCGACCCGGTGCTGGCCGGGCAGCTCCCGCTGACCGTGGCCGAGCACGCCCCCGAGCTGGCCGACCGGCTCACGGTGGTGCGGGCCGACGCGATGCGGGTCACCGCGGAGGAGCTGCCCGAGGAACTGCCGACCGCGCTGGTGGCGAACCTGCCTTACAACGTCTCCGTGCCGGTGGTGCTGCACCTGCTGCAGACCCTGCCCTCGCTGCGGAACGTCCTGGTCATGGTGCAGTCCGAGGTGGCCGACCGGCTGGCGGCCGCGCCGGGCTCGAAGGTCTACGGCGTGCCCTCGGTCAAGGCGGCCTGGTACGCCGACGTCCGCCGGGCCGGTCCGGTCGGCCGTACGGTCTTCTGGCCCGTGCCCAACGTGGACTCCGGACTGGTGGCGATGGCCCGCCGGGAGCCGCCCGCCACCTCGGCGGCCCGCGAGGAGGTCTTCGCGGTGGTGGACGCCGCCTTCGCCCAGCGCCGCAAGACGCTGCGCGCGGCCCTGGCCTCCTGGGCCGGTACGGCGGCCGCCGCGGAGGTCGCGCTGCGGGCCGCGGGGGTCGATCCCTCGGCGCGGGGTGAGCAGCTCACGATCGAAGATTTCGCCCGTATCGCGGAGAACAAGCCGTGAACCGGTCATAGGGTGATTCGTCGGCGGGCCGGCGTGGAGGGCCCGCAGGTCCCGTTACCATCGGACGTCATGCACGAGCGAGTTCCGGTGGGAGACGTATGGACTCCGTGACCGTCCGCGTCCCGGCCAAGGTCAACCTGCAGCTTGCGGTCGGGCCGCTCCGGGAGGACGGCTACCACGACCTGGTCAACGTCTTCCACGCCGTCTCGCTCTTCGACGAGGTGACCGCGGCCGCGGAGACGGGGATGAGCGTCCGCGTCGAGGGCGAGTCCGCCGACCAGGTGCCCGAGGACGGCGACAACCTGGCCATCCGGGCCGCCGTCGCGCTGGCCCGGCACGCGGGCCGCTCGTACGGTGTGAGCCTGGCCATCCGCAAGGCGATCCCGGTGGCGGGCGGCATGGCGGGCGGCAGCGCCGACGCCGCCGCGGCCCTGGTCGCCTGCAACGAGCTGTGGGGCTTGGGCCTGCCGCTCGACGACCTGATGGAGATCGCCGCCGATCTGGGCAGCGACGTGCCGTTCGCGTTGCTGGGCGGGACCGCCGTCGGCACCGGCCGGGGCGAGCGGCTGGCCCCGCTGGAGGTCGGTGGGACCTTCCACTGGGTGTTCGCCCTGGCCGACGGCGGACTGTCCACGGCGAAGGTCTACGCCGAGTGCGACCGCATCCGCGCCGCCGACGGCCTGCCGGTCCCGGAGCCCCGCGCCGCGGAGCCGCTGCTGGCCGCGCTCCACGCCGGGGACGCCGAGGCGCTCGGCGCGCAGCTGACCAACGACCTGCAGCCGGCCGCGCTCCGGCTCCGCCCGTCCCTGGCGGCCACGCTCGAGGCCGGCCGTGCGCACGGCGCCCTCGGCGCCCTGGTCTCCGGCTCCGGCCCGACCTGCGCCTTCCTCGCCGCCTCCGCGGAGCACGCCGAGGAGCTGGCCGCGGCACTGCGCGGCGCCGGAGTCGCCCGCGAGCTCCTGACCGCCCACGGCCAGGTCCCGGGGCCCGCGGTCGTGTAGGCGGGGCGGGGGCCGCGCGGCAGCGGATACCCTTGGGAACGATGAATCTGGTCAACCTTGAGTCGGTCTCCCACTCCTACGGTCCCAAGCCGCTGCTGAAGGACGTCTCCCTCGGCATCGAGGCGGGCGACCGGATCGGCGTGGTCGGCCGCAACGGCGGCGGCAAGACGACGCTGATCTCGGTCATCGCCGGGAGCCTCAAGCCCGCCGAGGGCCGGGTCACGCACACCCGCGGCCTGCACCTGGGCGTGCTGTCGCAGGGCGACGACCTCGACCCCGCCCGCTCGGTGGCCGAGATCGTCCTGGGCGGGCGGGCCGAGCACGAGTGGGCCGGCGACGCGGGCGTCCGGGAGATCCTCGCCAACCTGCTCGGCGACATCGACCTGACCGCTCCGGCCGGGAGCCTGTCCGGCGGCGAGCGGCGCCGGACGGCGCTGGCGAGGCTCCTCATCGAGGCGCACGACCTGATCATCCTCGACGAGCCCACCAACCACCTGGACATCGAGGCCATCGACTGGCTGGCCCGGCACCTGGCGGCGCGGAAGACCGCGCTGGTGGTCGTCACCCACGACCGGTGGTTCCTCGACGCGGTCTCCACCCGGACCTGGGAGGTCGTCGACGGCGCGGTCGAGCGCTACGAGGGCGGCTACGCCGCCTACGTGCTGGCCAAGGCCGAGCGCGCCCGGATCGCCGCGGCCTCCGAGGCCCGCCGGCAGAACCTCATGCGCAAGGAGATCGCCTGGCTGCGGCGCGGCCCGCCCGCCCGCACCTCCAAACCGAAGTTCCGCATCGAGGCCGCCCAGGCGCTGATCGCCGACGAGCCGCCGCCCCGGGAGAGCGTCGAGCTGGTGAAGTTCGCCGCCGCCCGGCTGGGCCGTACGGTCTACGACCTGGAGGACGTGACGCTGCACGCGGGCGGCCCCGGCCAGGGGCCGCTGGTGCTGGACCGCTGCACCTGGCAGTTCGGCCCCGGCGACCGGATCGGCCTGATCGGGGTGAACGGCTCGGGCAAGTCCTCGCTGCTGCGGCTGCTGGCCGGCACCGTCCAGCCCGACTCCGGCAAGGTCGTGCAGGGAAGGACGGTGCGCCTGGCGCACCTGTCGCAGGAGCTGGCCGAGCTCGACCCCGCCCGGCGGGTGCTGGAGACGGTCGAGGAGATCCGCAAGTACGTCCAGGTCGGCAAGAAGGAGTGGACGGCCTCGGCTCTGCTGGAGCGCCTCGGCTTCAAGGGCGAGGCGCAGTGGAAGGTCGTCGGCGACCTGTCGGGCGGCGAGCGGCGCCGCCTGCAGCTGCTCCGGCTGCTCATGGACGACCCGAACGTGCTGCTGCTCGACGAGCCGACCAACGACCTCGACATCGAGACGCTGAACGAGCTGGAGGACCTGCTCGACGGCTGGCCCGGCACGCTGATCCTGGTCAGCCACGACCGCTACTTCCTGGAGCGGGTGGCCGACCGCTGCGTGGCGCTGCTGGGCGACGGACGGCTCTCGCTGCTCCCCGGGGGTGTGGACGAGTACCTCCAGCGGCGGGCCGCGGGCTCGGCCCTGTCGGCGCGGGCGGCCGGGGGGTCCGGCGCGGCCCCCGCCTCCGCCCAGGGCGCGGCGGCCCCGGAGGCGGGGTCCGGCCTGTCGGCGAAGGAGGAGCGGGAGCTGCGCAAGGAGCTCTCCCGCCTGGAGCGCCAGCTCGACAAGCTGGCGGGCCGGGAGACGAAGCTCCACGACGCCATGGCCGAGGCGGCCGCCGACTACGGCCGGCTGGCCGAGCTGGACGCCGAGCTCAAGGCCGTCCAGGGCGAGAAGGACGAGATCGAGGCCGCGTGGCTGGAGGTCGCCGAGCGTCTCGGCGAGTGATCCCCCCAAGGGCCCCGGCGGACCGCCGGGAGCCCCCTGACGGGGTTTTCCCGGCGGAGATCTCCCGGGGCGTGTTTATTCCGCTCAGGGAGGGCACAGAAGTCCTGTGCTTCAGGGCGCTCCGGTGTCGGTGGCATCAAAAGGGATGAGCAGCGTGCGCAGCAGGCCCGCGAGGGCCTGCTGCTCATGCTGCCCGAGTCCGGCCAGCAGTTCGCGCTCGCGGCGGAGCAGGTCGGTGAAGGCGTCGTCCACGCGCTTGCGGCCCGCCCCGGTCAGCGAGACCAGAACGCCGCGCCGGTCCTCGGGATCGGGGCGGCGGGTGACCAGTCCGGCCGCGGCGAGCCTGTCGATCCGGTTGGTCATCGTCCCGGAGGTGACGAGGGTGGCGCGCAGCAGTGCTCCCGGACTCAGCTCGTACGGCTCGCCGGCCCGGCGCAGGGCGGTGAGCACGTCGAACTCCCAGGGCTCCAGGTCGTACTCGGCGAAGGCGGCCCGGCGGGCGCGGTCGAGGTGCCGGGCCAGCCGGGAGACGCGGCTGAGCACCTGGAGCGGCTCCACGTCGAGGTCGGAGCGCTCTTTTCGCCAGGAGGCGACCAGACGGTCGACCTCGTCCTCGGGCCTGTCCGGGTGGTGCGCGGTCATGACGGGAAGTGTATCTGTCTTGACATCGAGATATATATCTTGATATCGGTTATCTTGATGTCAAGAGATATGTGGGACCCCGAGATCTACGCCCGCTTCACCGAGGAGCGGTCGCGGCCCTTCCACGACCTGCTCGCCCGGGTCGGCGCCGAGGACCCCTCCTACGTCGTCGACGCCGGGTGCGGCACCGGCGAGCTCACCGCCGAGCTGGCCCGGCGCTGGCCCAGCGCCCAGGTGCACGGCTTCGACGCCTCGCCCGCGATGATCGGTAAGGCCCGGCCCGGCGACCGGCTGACCTTCGCCGTGGAGGACATCCTGGACTGGCGCCCCCGGCGCCCGGTGGACCTGCTCGTCAGCAACGCCGTCCTGCAGTGGGTGCCGGAGCACCGCGTGGTGCTGCCGTGCTGGGTCGAGGCGCTCGCCCCCGGCGGCTGGCTCGCCTTCCAGGTGCCCGGAAACTTCCACGCGCCCAGCCACGAGGCCGTCCGCGAGGTGATCCGGCTGAAGTGGTTCGAATGGCTCGGCGACCTGCTCCGGGAGGACCCGGTCGGCGAGCCCGCCGACTATCTGGACCTGCTCGCGCAGCTGGGCTGCGCCGTGGACGCCTGGGAGACCACCTACCTGCACGTCCTGCCGGGGGAGAACGCCGTGCTCGGCTGGATCACCGGCACCGCGCTGCGCCCCATGCTCGACCGGCTGCCGCCCTCCGAGCACGCCGAGTTCCTCGCCGACTGCGGGCGCCTGCTGGACGAGGTCTATCCCCGCATGCCGTACGGCACGCCGTTCCCGTTCCGGCGGATCTTCGTCGTCGCCCGCAAACCGGCCGCCGGCGGCTGACGGAGTAGCGGTTGATACTGCGATAACGTGATAAAGGGTCTGCAAATGGGGTGATCCTGTGGCGATGGAGATCGAGGACAAGTTCGACGTCCCGGAGGATTACCGGCTCCCGGACCTGACCGGACTGCCCGGCTGCGACGAGATCGCCGGGCCCAAGTCCCACCGGCTCGTCGCGATCTACTTCGACACCGCCGACCTCAGGCTCGCCGCCCGCGGCATCACCCTCCGCCGCCGCAGAGGCGGCCCCGACCCCGGCTGGCACCTCAAACTGCCCAAGGCCAAGGGCGTCCGGCAGGAGATCACGCACCCCCTCACCCCCAGCATCAAGACCGTCCCGGTGGAGCTGGCCGACCTCGTCCTCGCCTACACCCGGGGCGCCGCCCTCCTCCCCGTCGCCGAGCTCGACACCCGCCGCTCCGTCACCTACCTGCGCAACGGCGCCGGAGTGCGGCTCGCGGAGATCGCCGACGACCGTGTCAAGGGCACCGTGCCCGACGGGCCCGACGGCATGCCGTACGTCGAGCGCTGGCGCGAGGTCGAGGCCGAACTCGTCGACGGCGACGCGAAGCTCCTGAAGAAGATCGGCAAACGGCTCCGCAGGGCCGGGGCCGAACCCGCGGGCTCGGCCAGCAAGCTCGCCCGCCTGCTCGGCTCCGCCGGCGAGATCCCCGCCCCCCGGCTCGCCGCGACCCGGCCCGGCAGTGCAGGAGAGGTCGTCGTCGGCTACCTCGCGGGCCAGCGCGACGCGCTGCTCGCCCAGGACCCCCGGGTCCGCGGGAACGAGGAGGACGCCGTCCACCGGATGCGCGTCGCCTGCCGCCGCCTGCGCAGCGCCCTCAAGTCCTTCAAGGGCGTCGTCGGCGGCACCCGGCCCCTCCAGGACGAACTGAAGTGGCTCGGCGAGGTCCTCGGCGAGGCCCGCGACCTGGAGGTCATCCGCGCGCGCTTCTCCCGCGCCCTCGACGCCCTCGATGACGACCTCGTCACCGGCCCGGTCCGCACCCGCCTCGGCTCCGGCCTGCTCGACGCCGAGCACGAGGCCCTCGAGCGGATCCGCGAGGCGCTGCGCGGCGAACGCTACTTCGCCCTGCTCGACGCCCTCGACGACCTGGTCGCCGCCCCAGCGCTCGGCAAGGCCGCCGATCGCCCCGCCGCCGAGCTGACCGCCGTCGCGGCCAAGAGCTGGCGCCGCGTCGCCCGCGCCCACGACGCCGCCGAGGCGGCCGACGACCCCGCGGAGCGGCGGACCGCCCTGCACGAGGTGCGCAAGGCCGCCAAACGGGCCCGCTACACCGCCGAGGCGATCGGCATGACCGAGCTCGCCGAGCGGGCCGAGGCCGTGCAGGAGGCGCTCGGCCTCCACCAGGACGGCGTGGTCGCGGCCGAACGGCTCGCCGCCGAGGCCCGGGCCGCCCGGCAGGCGGGCGAGGACACCTTCACCTACGGTGTCCTGGCCGGCCTGGAGCAGGCCGGCGCCGGCCGGGCGCGTGAGGAGTTCCCCACCCTGTGGAAGAAGACCGTCAAAGCCGTCACCGAGCTCCTGTGAGGCGCGCCCCGGCCGCCGGAACGGACATCCCAGGCGGAGACCTCCTCCGGGCGGGCCCGGCACGGCCTCAGGCCGGATGGCACTCCACGGCGGCGATCCGGCCGCTCGCGTGGTGCAGCACCACGAACGCGCCCTTGTCCGGCCGCACCTCCTCCTCCGCCGCTCCGGTGAGCCCGGCGATCAGAGGGGGGAGCACCTTGCCGTGGCTGCACAGCACCGCGGGCACACCTGACGCCAGCACCGCCGAGGCGACCGCCAGCGACGGGCCGGGATCGTAGCCGCTCTCCGAGAGCAGCGGCTCACCGCGGATCCCCACGCCCGCCCGCTCCGCGTACGGCTGGAGCGTCTGCACACACCGCAGGCTCGGCGAGCTGACCAGCTCCACCGGACGCCAGGCGGCGAGCACCTCCGCCAGCACCTCCGCCTGTGCCCGGCCGGTCCCGTCCAGCGGGCGCAGGTCGTCGTCGCCCTCCCAGCGGTCCCGGGACCCCGCCGTCCCGTGCCGGACCAGCACCAGCGGAGCCGTCACCAGCGCAGCCCCTGCGAGCGTGCGCACCAGCTCCGCGTCCCATTCGTAGGTCAGCCGCCGCCAGGCCTCCTCGAGCGGGAGCCAGGCCACCTCGTCCACCTCGTCCGCGGCCGAGGGATCCCCCTCCGCCACCGCGCGGGCCACCCAGTAGTCGACCCGCTTGGGCCGCCCGTCCACCAGGTAACGGGCCGTCGGCAGCGGCCGGCCCAGCACCACGGCCGCCCCCGTCTCCTCCGCCACCTCGCGCAGCGCTCCCGCGACCACGTGCTCGCCCGGCTTCAGCTTGCCCTTCGGCAGCGACCAGTCCCCGTGCCTCGGCCGGTGGACGAGCGCGATCTCCGGAGCGGACTCCTCGCCCCGCCACACCACCGCCCCCGCCGCGCGGACCTCACCGTCCGGCCGGGCCCGTCCCTCAGTCATCGACCGACCTCCACCGCCGTGTGGCGACCAGGTGGCTCTGCAGGTCGTCACCCCGCTGCCGCGTCCAGGTGCCGTCCGCGTTGAGCCACCACGCCGCCGTCCCCTCCGCCATCGCCCGGTCCAGCAGGCCGCTCAGATAGAGCCGGTGCTGCTGGCTGGTGACCTTCACCAGCGCCTCCACCCGGCGGTCCAGGTTGCGGCGCATCAGATCGGCGCTGCCGATCCATACCTCCGGCCGGCGCCCCTGCCCGAACTCGTAGATCCGCGAGTGCTCCAGGAATCGTCCCAGCACGCTCCTGACCCGGATGTTCTCCGACAGCCCCGGGATACCCGGCCGCAGCGTGCACACTCCCCGTACCCACAGGTCCACCGGCACACCCGCCTGCGAGGCCCGGTACAGCGCGTCGATGACCGGCTCGTCCACCAGCGAGTTCGTCTTGAACCTGATCCTGGCCACCCGGCCCGCCTGCTGGTGGGAGATCTCCCGCTCGATCCTCGCCAGCAACCCGCCCCGCAGCGAGTGCGGGGCCACCAGCAGCCGCCGGTAGGCCGAGTGGCTGGAGTAACCGGTCAGATGGATGAACAGGTCCGTGACGTCCTCGCCGACCAGCGGGTCGGCCGTCAGCAGCCCCAGGTCCTCGTACTGCCGGGCGGTCTTGGGGTTGTAGTTCCCCGTGCCGATGTGGCAGTAGGTGCGCAGCTCCCCGGAGGACTCCTGCCGGACCACCAGGGAGAGTTTGCAGTGCGTCTTCAGCCCCACCACGCCGTAGACGACGTGGCAGCCCGCCCGCTCCAGCTTGCGCGCCCAGCTGATGTTGGCGTGCTCGTCGAACCGCGCCTTGATCTCCACCACCACGACGACCTGCTTGCCCGCCTCGGCCGCGTCGATCAGCGCGTCCACGATCGGGGAGTTGCCGCTGGTCCGGTAGAGCGTCTGCTTGATGGCCAGCACGTCCGGATCGGCGGCGGCCTGCTCGATGAAGCGCTGCACGCTCGTGGCGAACGAGTCGTACGGATGGTGCAGCAGCACGTCCCGCTCACGGAGCACCGCGAAGATGTCGTCCTCGACGTGCACCACCTCCGCCGGCACGAACGGCCGGAAGCTCAGCTCCCCCCGGTCCAGGTCCGCGATCGCGTGCAGTCCCGTCAGGTCCAGCGGGCCCGGCAGCCGGTAGATCTCGTGCTCGTCCACCCCCAGCTCGTCCACCAGCAGGTCCAGCACCTCGGGCGTGATGGTGTCCTCCACCTCCAGCCGCACGGGAGGGCCGAACCGCCGCTTGAGCAGCTCCTTCTCCAGCGCCTGCATGAGGTTCTCGGTGACGTCCTCGTCCACGTCCAGGTCCTCGTTGCGGGTCACCCGGAAGACATGGTGCTCGACCACCTCCATGCCCTTGAACAGCTGGCCCAGATGGGCCGCGATCACGTCCTCCAGCGGGACGAACCGGTCCCTGGACACCGCGAGGAAACGCGGGAGCTGACTGGGGACCTTCACCCGGGCGAACACCGTGTGACCCGTCACCGGGTTCCGGACGGTCACCGCGAGGTTGAGCGAGAGGCCGGAGATGTAGGGGAAGGGGTGGGCCGGATCGACCGCCAGCGGCGTCAGCACCGGGCGGATCCGCTCCCGGAACAGCTTGCGCATCTCGGTGCGTTCGTCCCTGCTGAGATCGTTCCAGCGGATGGTCTCGATGCCCTCGGCGGTGAGCAGGGGGCGGATCCGCTCGTGGAAGCAGGCCGCGTGCCGCTGCGCCAGACCGTCGGCGATCGCGGCGATCCTGGTCAGCTCCTCGCGGGGCTTCAGCCCGCTCTTGGTGCGCAGCAGCAGCCCGGTGGCCATCCGGCGCCGCAGCCCCGCCACCCGCACCCGGAAGAACTCGTCCAGATTGCTGGCGAAGATCGCCAGGAACCTGACCCTCTCCAGCAGCGGCAGGGAGGGGTCCTCCGCCAGTTCCAGGACGCGCTGGTTGAACTGGAGCCAGCTCTCCTCCCGGTTGAGAAAACGTTCCTGCGGCAGGGGGAGCCCGTCCTGATCGGGGGGTGCAAGTTCTGCGGACATATGACCACAATGCCCGATTTCGTTGAACGGAACGTTAATTTCGGCTCAACGGACGCTGTTGCTTTCCGGCGGCGTCCCCGCGCATCGCCGGCCGCGCCCCCCGAGCCGTCACCCGCGCACCGGCCCGTCATGCTCCGGCGGTGTCTCCGGGTCCGTAACCGCACACCGGCCCGTCACGCTCCGGAACGCGAGCCGCCCTGATCGGCCAGTTTCGCCAGCCTCGTGGCCTCCCGCTCGGCGGCCCTGGCCTCCCGGAGCCGGGCCCGATCCAGCTCCTTCAGCTCCCGCTCGCGGGCCTTCTCCTGCTCGCGCAGGAGCCGCTCCTGCTCCTTCAGCTCCCGCTGCCGGGCCTTCTCCTGCTCGCGGGCGAGTTTCTCGGCCTCGCGCTGCTCGCGCTCGCGGAGCTTCTCCTGCTCCTTCAGCTCCCGCTCGCGGGCCTTCTCCTGCTCGCGGGCGAGTTTCTCGGCCTCGCGCTGCTCGCGCTCGCGGAGCTTCTCCAGCTCCTTCAGCTCCCGCTCGCGGGCCTTCTCCTGCTCGCGCAGCTCCTTCTCGCTCGGCCGCTCCCGCTCCACCGGCCGGTCCTGCTCGGCCCGCGCCGCCACCGGACGCTGCGCGAGCGGAGTCTGCAGACCCTCCCGGGAGGCCGCCGTCAGCCGAGGACGCGGATCCAGGCCCGTCAGGCCGTTCCAGGCGAGGTTCACCAGATGCGCGGCCACCTCCTCCCGAGCGGGCCTGCGCACGTCCAGCCACCACTGGCCGGTCAGCGCCACCATGCCGACCAGCATCTGCGCGTACATCGGCGCCAGCTTCGGCTCGTAACCGCGCCTGGCGAACTCGTCCACCATGACGTCCTCGACCTGGCTGGCGATGTCGTTGATCAGACTGGCGAACGTGCCCGTCCCCGACGCCGCGTGCGAGTCGCGCACCAGGATCCGGAAACCCTCGCTGTTCTCCTCCACGTAGGCCAGCAGGGCCATCGCCGCCCGCTCCAGCTTGACCAGCGCGTGCGAGGCCGACAGCGCCTCCGTCACCATGCCCAGCAACTTCTGCATCTCCCGGTCGACGACGACCGCGTAGACGCCCTCCTTGCCGCCGAAGTGCTCGTAGACCACCGGCTTGGAGACGTTGGCGTGCGCCGCGATCTCCTCCACCGAGGTGCCGTCGAACCCCTTCTCCGCGAACAGGGAACGGCTGATCTGGATCAGCTGCTCCCTGCGCTCCTTGCCGGTCATCCTTCGCCGAGGTTCGCTCACGCGTCCCATAATGCCCCCAATAGGCATCCCGGTAGGCGCGGTGACGGGCGCGGTGGCGGGCGCCGTACCGGAAGGGGCCGCCGGAGCGGCCCCCTCGGGCGGGCCGGTGACCTCCGCCGCCGGCGCCGCGAGGACGGTCTCTCCGGACCGGTCCCGCTCAGTTGCCGGCAGGGCCCTCTCGGACCGGTCCCGCTCAGCTGCCGCGAGGACGGCTCCCTCGGACCGGTCTCGGTCAGCCTCCAATGCGCTTCGCCGCCAGCCGCTCCGGGGTCGGCCAGCGCACGTCGTAGGCCCAGCCGGCCTTCTCGAACAGCCGGATCATGGCCGCGCTGATGTCGATCTGGCCCTTGAGCGCGCCGTGCCGGGCGCAGGTCGGGTCGGAGTGGTGCAGGTTGTGCCACGACTCACCGAAGGACGGGATCGCCAGCCACCACACGTTGCGCGACTTGTCGCGGGACTCGAACTCCTCCTCGCCGAAGACGTGGCAGATCGAGTTGATCGACCAGGTCACGTGGTGCAGCAGGCCGATCCGGATCAGCGTGCCCCAGAAGAAGCCCGTCGCCGCGCCCCACCAGGACCAGGTCAGCAGACCGCCCAGGACCGCCGGCGCGGCCAGCGAGAAGATCGCCAGCGCCGGGAACCACCGGTGCAGCTTGATGATGTCCGGGTCCTTCAGCAGGTCCGGGGCGTACTTCTCACGGTTGGTGCGGGTCGGCTCGAACAGCCAGCCCATGTGCGCCCAGAGCAGACCCTTGGCCATCGACTTGAAACCCGGGCCGAACCGCCACGGCGAGTGCGGGTCGCCCTCCTTGTCGGAGAACTTGTGGTGCTTGCGGTGGGTCGCCACCCAGTCGAGCACCGACATCTCCAGCGAGAGGCTGCCGGCGATGCCCAGGGCCAGCTTCAGCGGGCGCTTGGCCTTGAAAGACCCGTGCGTGAAGTAGCGGTGGAACCCGACGGTCACCCCCAGCCCGGAGACCAGGTAGAAGACGACGGCGATCGCGACGTCGGTCCACCCCAGTCCCCAGCCCCAGGCGAACGGGATCGCCGCGGCGAGGGCGACCAGTGGCGCGCCGACGACCACGCCGAAGGTGATCAGCTCGGCGCGGCTCTTCACCTCGGGATCGAACTCGGGCTTGGGAGCGGGGGCGGGGCGGTCGGATACGACTGTCATGCGGGTACCTCATGAAGATCAGCTGAAGCGTGCACATTGCTTGGCTACGCCACCGTAACCTACGCAACAGTAAGTTAGAACCCCCCAAGGAGCCAACAAGGGGAAACGGAGTCTTTGACGGTCGATTTCCTGGCATGACCGAGACTTGCCTCCCGCCGGTCGGCCTGGTACAGGTCCCGGCACTGTGACTGCCCCCAGCGGCCCCGGCTAATCCCGTCCCGCGCCGCCCGCCGGTCGTGCGCCAGGTCGTACGGCACGCGACCGGCCATAGGCGGAGCCCATCCCGGCCTCGGGTTCCCGGAGCGCTCCCCGGAGCGGCCGGGGTCCTGTCCGGACCACGACCCCGGCTTCCCACCCCGGTCCTTCCCGCCCCGGTCCCGGTCCTGGCGCCCGCCTCGGCTCCGGTCCGCTCCCGGCCGGCGGTCCCGCGGACCTGTCACGCCACGCACGCCGGGACCCATGACTACTTTTTGCATCCGCTTGAACATGGAAGGTGATTGAAACTGGTGTTCCCCTGTGGAGATGACTTCCGATCAGGTGATCCATCACGAGGAGCTCCGCGACCGGGCCGCGGCTCTGAGAGCGGAGGGCCGCTCGCGGGCGCAGATCAAGGAGGTTCTCGGCCTGGCGAGCGACTGGGCGGTGAACGAGCTGCTCCGGGACGCCGTCCCGCCCGGCTCCCGGCTCCGCGCCAACGCCAAGGACGACCTGCGGCGCAGGGCGCGGGAGCTGCGGGTCCAGGGGCGGACCTACAAGGAGATCGAGCAGGAGCTCGGCGTCTCCCGGTCCTCGGTCTCCCTGTGGGTCAGGGACCTTCCCAGACCGGTCCGGCCGAGCTCCGAGGAGGGCAGGAGGCGGACCGCCGAAGGCTGGAGGCGTTACTGGGAGCGGGAGCAGGCCGAGAGGGAGGCGGCCCGGAAAGCGGTCGTGGACGAGGCGGCCGCGGAGGTCGGACCCCTGTCCGACCGGCAGGTCCTGATCCTGGGGGCGGTGGCCTACTGGTGCGAGGGCACGAAGAACAAGCCGGGCCGGAGACATGAGCGGGTCGTCTTCGTCAACAGCGACCCCGGGTTGATCAAACTCTTCCTCCGCTTCGTCGAGGTGGCCGGGGTCGCCCCGGATGATCTGGTCTTCCGGGTGATGATCCACGAGAGCGCCGACGTGGAGGGCGCCCCCGCGTACTGGCGGACGGTCACAGGGGCCGACGAGAGGCTGTTCGGCAACCCGACGCTGAAGCGGCACAACCCGAGCACGGTCCGCCACAACGTCGGGGAGGGCTATCACGGTTGCCTCCGTGTCGATGTGCGCCGCTCGGCATGGTTGTACAAGCGGATCGAGGGGTGGATGCGGGGGGTGACGGCCGGTCTGTAGGTGGGCGAGGCGCATGGCTTCTCGGTAAGGTGGATGAGTCGGCTCTGTCTGGATCTCGGCATCCAGAGAGGCGCGGCAGTCCGGCATTGGGTAATTGGCAGCCCCCAAGGTTTTGGTCCTTGTTGTCCAGGTTCGAGTCCTGGTGCCGGAGCTGTGATTTTTATCCGGTTCGGCACGTGTCTGGGCGGCTGAGGGGATTCCCCGCGGGAAGGTATCCTCACGTTGTCGAGCGGGTGACGGTGCGGTGCCCCGGCGGTAGCCGTACGTCATCCCGTTTCGTCATGTCTCAGTCGCGATGCCGAGGGAGCCTCGCCCGTGAGTGTGCCGCGCCCGGCCGCCGTCATCGTCCTCGCCGCAGGCGAGGGCACCCGGATGAAGTCGAGAACACCCAAGATCCTGCACGAGCTGTGCGGCCGCGCGCTGGTCGACCACATGCTCGCCGCCGCCCGAGGGCTGGAGCCCGAGCGGCTGATCGTCGTCATCGGCCATGAGCGGGAGCGGGTCCAGGCGCATCTGGCGGTGACCGCTCCCGAGGTCCGGACCGTGGTCCAGGCCGAGCAGCGGGGGACCGGCCACGCGGTCCGGACGGTCCTGGAGGCCGTCGGCACCGTGAACGGCACGGTCCTGGTGACCTACGGCGACACGCCGCTGCTGCGCACCGGCACGCTGGCGGGGCTGCTGGCCAGGCACGCGGAGGACGGCAACGCCGTCACGGTGCTCAGCGCCGAGGTCCCGGACCCGCACGGCTACGGCCGGATCGTGCGCGACGCCTCCGGGGCGGTCCTGGCGATCGTCGAGGAGAAGGACGCCACCCCCGAGCAGCGGGCGATCCGGGAGATGAACTCCGGCGTCTACGCCTTCGACGGCCTGCTGCTGGCCGACGCGGTCAAGCGGGTGTCGTCGGCCAACGCGCAGGGGGAGGAGTACCTCACCGACGTGCTGTCGATCCTGCGCGAGGACGGGCACCGGGTGGGCGCGCACGTCGCGGCCGACCACGTCGAGGTGGAGGGCGTCAACGACCGGGTGCAGCTGGCCTTCGCGCGCCGGGTGCTCAACGACCGCCTGCTGGAGGAGCACATGCAGGCGGGGGTGACGGTGGTCGATCCGGCCAGCACGTGGGTGGACGTGGACGTGGTCCTGGGACAGGACGTGGTGGTCCATCCGGGCACCCAGCTGCACGGCCGTACGGTGGTCGCGGAGGGGGCCGAGGTCGGTCCGGCCTCGACGCTGACGGACACGGTGGTCGGTGAGGGCGCGGTGGTCCGCAACGCCGTCTGCGTGGAGGCGGAGATCGGCCCGGAGGCGATGGTGGGGCCGTACGCCTATCTGCGGCCGGGGACGGTGCTGGCGCGCAAGGCCAAGGCCGGGACCTACGTGGAGATGAAGAACGCCCGGGTGGGCGAGGGCTCGAAGGTCCCCCACCTGACCTACGTCGGCGACGCCACGATCGGGGAGGGTTCCAACATCGGGGCCTCCTGCGTCTTCGTCAACTACGACGGGGTCGAGAAACACCATACGACCGTGGGCGACCACGTCCGGGTCGGCAGCGACACCATGCTCGTCGCGCCGATCACCCTCGGGGACGGCGCCTACACGGCGGCCGGCTCGGTGCTCACCAACGACGTGCCCCCCGGGGCGATGGCGGTGGCCCGCGGGCGGCAGCGCAACATTGAAGGGTGGACGGTGCGCAAGCGCCCGGGCACCAGATCGGCCGAGGCGGCGCAGCGGGCCGCCGAGGCCGGAGACCAGCAGGGGAGCACCTCCGAATGAGCAGCATCAAGCAGACCGGCGAGAAGAAACTGATGTTCTTCTCCGGGCGCGCGTATCCGGAGCTGGCGGAGGAGGTGGCCAGCCATCTGGGCATCCTGACGAGCCCGACCACGTTGCGCGACTTCGCCAACGGTGAGATCTACGCCCGTTACCAGGAGTCGGTCCGGGGCAGCGACGCGTTCGTCATCCAGAGCCACACCGGGCCGATCAACCAGTGGATCATGGAGCAGCTGATCATGGTGGACGCGCTGAAGCGCGCCTCCGCCAAGCGGATCACCGTGATCATGCCGTTCTTCGGTTACGCCCGGCAGGACAAGAAGGGCCGGGGCCGCGAGCCGATCACGGCCCGGCTGATGGCGGATCTGTTCAAGACGGCCGGTGCGGACCGGCTGATGTCGATCGACCTGCACACCTCGCAGATCCAGGGGTTCTTCGACGGCCCGGTGGACCACCTGTTCGCGATGCCGGTGCTGGTGAACTACCTGAAGGACAAGCTGGACCTGGCGAACACCACGGTGGTCTCGCCGGACACCGGCCGGGTGCGGCTCTCGGAGCGCTGGGCGGACACGCTGGGCACGCCGCTGGCGTTCATCCACAAGCGCCGTGACCTGGACGTGGCCAACCAGGTGAAGGTGAACGAGGTCGTGGGCCGGGTGAAGGGCCGGACCTGTGTGCTGATCGACGACATGATCGACACCGCGGGCACGATCTGCAAGGCCGCCGACGCGCTCTACGAGCAGGGCGCCACCGACGTGGTGGTGGCCGCGACCCACGCGGTCTTCTCCGACCCGGCGGTGGACCGGCTGAAGAACTCCCGTATCTCCGAGGTGATCGTCACGAACACGCTGCCGATCCCGGAGGAGAAGAGGTTCGACAACCTGACGGTCCTGTCGATCGCGCCGCTGATCGCGCGGGCGATCACCGAGGTGTTCAGCGACGGCTCGGTGACGAGCATGTTCGAGGGCGACAGCTAGGCCGTTCCACCCGGGAGGGGGCCGCCGTACGGCGCCGCGCCGCTGCGGCGCGGTGCCCGTGGCGGGGCCGTGCGGGGGCGGGGTCCTGCGTGGTGCCGTGGCGGGGCCGTGCGGGGACGGAGTCCTGCGCGGAGCCGGTAGGCTGCTTGGGTTGCGTGCGCTCGTAACGCCTTCCGCTAGGGCGGGTGAGGGGGAGCGCGCTTTTTCCGTCATCGAGATCCCTAGGAGATCGCCGTGTCCGAAGTAGTCATCCAGGCCGAGCCGCGCACCGCTCTCGGCAAGGGCGCCGCCCGCAAGATCCGCCGCGAGCACAAGGTGCCCGTCGTCCTCTACGGGCACGGCACGGAGCCGCAGCACCTGACGCTGCCGGGCCACGAGCTGCTGCTGGCCCTGCGCACGCCGAACGTGCTGATCCGTCTCGAGGGCGCGGTCAACGAGCTGGCGCTGCCGAAGGGCGTGCAGCGGGACCCGATCAAGGGCTTCCTGGAGCACGTCGACCTGCTGCTGGTCAAGCGCGGCGAGAAGGTCACCGTGGACATCCCGGTCACCGTCACCGGTGAGGTCGCCGACGGCATCCTGGACCAGCAGCTGGTCTCGGTCTCCGTCGAGGCCGAGGCGACCCACATCCCCGAGGGCGTCGAGGTGAGCGTCGAGGGCCTGGAGATCGGTGCGCAGATCACCGCCGGTGAGCTGAAGCTGCCCAAGGGCACCACGCTGGTCGCCGACCCGGAGTCCCTGGTCCTGGTCGTCTCCGCCGCGCAGGCCGAGCCGGCCGCGGAGGAGGGCGAGGCCGCCGAGGGTGAGGCGGCCGCCGAGGGCGAGACCGCCGAGGCCGCCGAGGCCGAGTCCGCCGAGTAGTTCTCTGCTACACCTGTCAGGGCAGTCCGGGACCGGGCTGCCCTGACGCGCATATGGAAGGGGTGCCGGCCGTGGACCGCTGGCTGGTGGTCGGTCTGGGGAATCCCGGGCCGGAGTATGCCGGGAACCGGCACAACGCGGGCTTCATGGTGCTGGACGAGCTGGCCGCGCGGGCGGGGGGGCGTTTCAAGGCGCACCGGTCGCGGGCGGAGGTGCTGGAGGGCCGGGTGGCGGGGGTCTCCGCGGTCCTGGCCAAGCCGCTGTCGTTCATGAACCTGTCGGGCGGGCCGGTGAAGGCGCTGGCGGACTTCTACAAGGTGGATCCGGCGCGGGTGGTGGTGGTCCATGACGAGCTGGACGTCCCGTACGGCGCGCTCCGGGCGAAGCTGGGCGGGGGCGACAACGGCCACAACGGGCTGAAGTCGATCACCAGGTCCCTGGGGACGCCCGACTACCTGCGGGTGCGGTTCGGCATCGGCCGGCCGCCGGGCCGGATGGACGTCGCCTCGTACGTGCTGCGGGACTTCGCCACCGCGGAGCGGAAGGAGCTGGCGTTCCTGGTGGACCGGGCGGCCGACGTGGTGGAGTCGCTGGTGCGGGCGGGGCTGGAGGCGACGCAGAACGCCTTCCACCCGCTTGATCTGAAGCTCTCGGGCCCGCCGCGCTGACCGTCCGCGCGGTCCCGGGGGCCGTCCGGGCCGGCGGTGGGCCCTGCCGGGGCGTCCCGGGGCCGTCCGGGCGCGTGGCCGTGGCCCTTGTGCGGTCCGGGCCCTCCGGGGCGCGTGGCCGTGGCCCGTGCGGCGCGGCGGGGTAAGCGTTCTCTCAATTCAACCCTCCGTTCTTTCTGCCCGTCGATACCATTCCATGACTGTCGGTATACGAATGGTTACGCGGAGGGGTGTGCGTGCGTGACGTGACCGCTCTCCAGGTGGTGTCGGGGTCCGTGCCGGCGGCTCGTTCCCGGGAGCCGGGATGGGTGCGCGGTCACCGGGCGCGGGCCGTCGTCGCCGACTTCGGGTGCGCGTCCCTGTCGGGGGCCGTGGCGTTCTTCGTCCGGTTCGGTGAGGTCACGCCGTACGTGGTGCCGTACGTGGTGCTGAGCGCGGCGCTGCCGCTGGTGTGGGTCTGCGCGGTGGCGCTGAACCGGGCGTACGAGGCGCGGTTGATCGGGCTGGGGCCGGAGGAGTTCCAGCGGGTGCTGCAGTGCGGGTTCATGGTGACCGCGGCGCTGGCGGTGGGCGCGTACGCGACCAAGACGGATGTCGCGCGGGGTTACGTGGTGCTGGCGGTCCCGCTCTGCACGGTGCTGACGCTGCTGGCCCGGTACGGCCTGCGCCGGTCCCTGCATCTGAGGCGGGCGCGGGGCGGGTGCATGCGGCGGGTGGTCGCGGTGGGGCACCGGGCGGGGGTGGCCGAGCTGGTGGAGCGGCTGCGCCGGGAGCGCTACCACGGCATGGAGGTCGTGGGGGCGTGCGTGCCGCGCGGCGGCGGGGCCGAGGTGGCGGGGGTCCCGGTCCTGGGCGGGCTGTGCGATGTGCCGCTGGTGGTGGGCCGCGCCGAGGCGGACACGGTGGCGGTGCTGGCCTGCCCGGAGATGGACGGGGCGGCGCTGCGCCGGCTGGCCTGGCGGCTGGAGAGGACGCGCACGGACCTGGTGGTCGCCCCGGCGCTGATGGACGTGGCGGGGCCGCGGACGTCGATCCGGCCGGTGGCGGGCCTGCCGCTGCTGCACGTGGACCATCCGGAGCTGGTGGGGGTGCGCCGGGTGCTGAAGAGCCTCTCCGACCGGGTGGGGGCGGGTCTGCTGCTGGTGGTGCTGCTGCCGCTGCTGCTGGCGCTGGCGCTGGCCGTGCGGATGTCGGGGCCGGGGCCGGTGCTGTTCCGGCAGACGCGGGTGGGCCGGGGCGGCGCGGAGTTCACGATCTACAAGTTCCGGACGATGGTGAGCGACGCGGAGCGGCGGAAGATCGCGCTGGTGAGCGATGACGGCGGGGTGCTGTTCAAGATCCGGCATGATCCGCGGGTGACGCCGCTGGGAGCGTGGCTGCGCCGGCACTCGCTGGACGAGCTGCCGCAGCTGATCAATGTGGTGCGGGGGGACATGTCGCTGGTGGGTCCCCGGCCTCCGCTTCCGGAGGAGGTGGCCAGGTATGGTGACGACGTCCGGCGCCGGTTGGTGGTGCGGCCGGGGATGACCGGCCTGTGGCAGGTGAGCGGGCGGTCGGACCTGAGCTGGGAGGAATCGGTCAGACTGGACCTACGTTACGTGGAGAACTGGTCCCTCATGCTGGACCTGCAGATCCTCTGGAAAACTTGGTCGGCTGTCGCGCGAGGGGCTGGAGCGTACTGATGACGATTCGCGACGATCATGTCCTGGCCGGAGACCTGGCGGCGGAGGCCGGCGAGCGGCTGCTGGTGCTCCGCAAGGAGGAGGGCTTCGGCGACCCGGCGGCGCTGCGGGCGAAGGGCGACGCGGGTTCGCACCGGTTCCTGATGGGGGCGCTGGAGCGGTTGCGCCCGAGTGACAGTGTGCTGTCGGAGGAGGCGACCCAGCAGGAGCGGCTGGCCTCCCGCCGGTCGACGGCCGACCGGGTCTGGATCGTGGATCCGCTGGACGGCACCCGCGAGTTCGCGGAGGAGGGCCGGGCGGACTGGGCGGTGCACGTGGCGCTCTGGGAGCGGGGCGCGCTGGTGGCGGGTGCGGTGGCGCTGCCGGCCCAGGGGCGGACGCTCTCCACGGCGGAGCCGCCGGTGCTGCCGGGGCCGCGGGAGGGCAGGCCGCGGATCGCGGTGAGCCGGACCCGGCCGCCGGAGTTCGTGCAGCGGCTCGCCTATCTCGTCGGCGCGGACCTGGTGCCGATCGGTTCGGCGGGCGCGAAGATCTGCGCGGTGCTCACCGGCGAGGTGGAGGCGTACGTGCACGCCGGCGGGCAGTACGAGTGGGATTCGGCGGCGCCGGTGGCGGTCGCGCTGGCCGCGGGGGCGCATGCGAGCCGGATCGACGGCTCCGAGCTGACCTACAACCAGGACGACCCCTCGCTACCGGATATTCTGGTATCCCTACCAGGACTGGCGCCAACGCTGCTCGCCGGAATCCGGGATCTGCACCGTTAAGGGCATGCCCCCAAATCCCCGATGGGAGAGTCAGATGCTTCAGCGCGACTACACCACGTCGCAGCTTGATGTCCTCGAGGCGGAGGCCATCCACATCATGCGTGAGGTGGCGGCGGAGTTCGAGCGCCCGTGTCTGCTCTTCTCCGGAGGCAAGGACTCCATCGTCATGCTCCGCATCGCGGAGAAGGCGTTCTGGCCGGCGCCGATCCCGTTCCCGCTGATGCACGTGGACACCGGCCACAACTTCCCGGAGGTCATCGAGTTCCGCGACCGGCGGGTGGCGGAGCTGGGCGTGCGCCTGGTCGTGGCCTCGGTCCAGGACGCCATCGACGCGGGCCGGGTGGTCGAGGAGACCGGCCGCCGGGCGTCCCGGAACCGGCTGCAGACCGTCCCGCTGCTGGACGCGATCGAGGAGAACGAGTTCGACGCGGTGTTCGGCGGGGCCCGCCGGGACGAGGAGAAGGCCCGCGCCAAGGAGCGGGTGTTCTCCTTCCGCGACGAGTTCGGGCAGTGGGACCCGAAGAACCAGCGGCCCGAGCTGTGGAACCTCTACAACTCCAAGATCCGCAAGGGCGAGCACATCCGGGTCTTCCCGCTGTCCAACTGGACCGAGCTCGACATCTGGGACTACATCCGGCGTGAGGGCATCGAGATCCCGTCGATCTACTTCGCGCACCGGCGCAAGGTGTTCGAGCGCGACGGCATGCTGCTGGCCGACAGCGAGTTCGTCACCCGTGACGAGAACGAGCCGCTGATGGAGATGACGGTGCGTTACCGCACGGTCGGTGACGCCAGCTGCACCGGCGCCGTCGAGTCGACCGCCGCGACCGTCGAGGAGATCATCGCGGAGATCGCCGCGACCCGGATCACCGAGCGGGGCGCCACCCGCGCCGACGACCGGGCCTCCGAGGCCGCGATGGAGGACCGCAAGCGGGAGGGCTACTTCTGATGGCCCCGCGCTCCTCGCAGTCTTCCGTCTCCCGCGCCCGCCCGGCGCGCTCCTCCGTTTCCCGCGCCCGCCGTACGACCCCTGGAGAGCAGCTGTAATGGACATCCTTCGTTTCGCCACGGCGGGAAGCGTCGACGACGGGAAGTCGACGCTGATCGGCCGCCTGCTCTTCGACTCCAAGGCGATCTTCGAGGACCAGCTGGAGGCGGTCGAGCGGACCTCCCGGGACCGCGGCACCGAGTACACCGACCTGTCGCTGCTCACCGACGGCCTGCGGGCCGAGCGGGAGCAGGGCATCACGATCGACGTGGCCTACCGCTACTTCGCCACGCCGCGGCGGAAGTTCATCATCGCCGACACCCCGGGGCACATCCAGTACACCCGGAACATGGTGACCGGCGCCTCCACGGCGGACCTGGCGATCGTGCTGATCGACGCGCGCAAGGGCGTGCTGGAGCAGTCGCGCCGGCACGCGTTCCTGACCACGCTGCTGCGGGTGCCGCACCTGGTGCTGGCCGTGAACAAGATGGACCTGGTCGACTACTCCGAGGAGCGGTTCGAGGAGATCCGCGAGGAGTTCACCGCGTTCGCCTCGAAGCTGAACGCGCCCGACCTGACGTTCATCCCGATCTCGGCGCTGCACGGCGACAACGTGGTCTCCCGGTCGGAGAACATGCCGTGGTACAACGGCTCGTCGCTCCTGCACCACCTGGAGAACGTGCACATCGCCTCCGACCGGAACCTGGTCGACGTGCGCTTCCCCGTGCAGTACGTCATCCGCCCGCAGAGGGCGACCGACCCGGCCTTCCACGACTACCGCGGGTACGCGGGGCAGGTGGCCGGCGGCGTGCTCAAGCCCGGCGACGAGGTCATGCACCTGCCGTCCGGGCTGACCACGCGCATCGCGTCCATCGACACGTTCGACGGGCCGGTGGAGGAGGCGTTCGCGCCGATGTCGGTCACCTTGAGGCTGGAGGACGACATCGACATCTCGCGCGGCGACATGATCTGCCGTCCGAACAACCAGCCGCACGCCGCGCAGGAGGTGGAGGCGATGGTCTGCTGGATGGCCGACGCCACCAAGCTGGCTCCGCGCGCCAAGCTGACCATCAAGCACACCACCCGGACGGCCCGCGCGCTGGTGCGGGACCTGCACTACCGGCTGGACGTCAACACCCTGCACCGTGACGAGACGGCCACCGCGCTCGGCCTGAACGAGATCGGCCGGGTCTCGCTCCGCATCACCCAGCCGCTGTTCGTGGACGAGTACGCGCGCAACCGCCTCACCGGCGGGTTCATCCTGGTGGACGAGGCCACGAACAACACCGTCGGCGCGGGCATGATCGTGGAGGCGCGGTAGCCCGCGGGGCGTGATCTTCCGTAGGTAGATTGTTTGACCTTTCACTGACTGCGAAGTTACTCTCCGCGATATTGTCGGCACGTTCCGTATCCATAACGGTGAGGATTCGTGCCTGTGTCTGATCGTCCGTCGCCCACCCGGGTGGTGTTCCTGGGTGGGCTGGGCCGCAGCGGGACCACGCTGCTGGAGCGCCTGCTCGGTGAGCTTCCCGGCTGCGCCGCGCTCGGCGAGGTGGTCCACCTCTGGACGAGGGGCGTGCTGGCGGACGAGGCATGCGGTTGCGGCGAGCCGTTCCACTCCTGCCCGTTCTGGGGGAAGGTCGGCGAGCGCGCGTTCGGCGGCTGGTCCGCGGAGCGGGCGGAGCGGGTGCTGGCGCTGCGGGCGCGGGTGGATCGCACCCGGCGGATCCCCGCACTGACGAGGCTGCTGGCCGAGGAGCGGGCGGGCGCCGGGGCGTGGCGCTCACCGGCGGTGACGGAGGAGCTGGGCGAGTACGTCACGGCGTACCGGCGGCTCTACGAGGCGGCGGCGGAGGTCGCCGACAGCCCGGTCGTCGTCGACTCCAGCAAACACGCCTCCCTGGCCTTCTGCCTGGCCGCGGCCGGTGTCGACGTGCACGTCGTGCATGTCGTGCGCGATCCTCGCGCGGTCGCGCACTCCTGGCGGCGCAGGGTGACCCGCCCCGAGAACGGCACCGCCATGACCAACTGGTCGCCGGCCCGGACCTCGCTGCACTGGCTGGCGCAGAACCTCGGCCTGGAGCTCCTGGCCCGCGAGGGCGTGCCCGTCACCCGGGTCCGCTACGAGGACCTGCTGGCCGCGCCCGCCCGGACGCTGCGCCGGCTGGCCGCCGTGCTCGGCGTCCAGCCGAGTCTGGACTTCCTGGGCGACGGCGAGGTCAGCCTCTCGGTGGCGCACACCGCCTCGGGCAACCCCATGCGTTTCACGGTCGGCCGTATCGGCCTGTCCCGGGACGACGGCTGGCGCGCCGGCGCCGCGTCCCGGCAGTGGAGCCTGGTCACCGCACTGACCTGGCCCCTCATGATCAGATACGACTATCCCTGGAGGCTCTCGTGAGTCCATCGGTGGGCGTGGTCATCCCCACGCGAGGACACCGGCCCGGCCAGCTGCGCGCGGCCACGTGCGCCGCCCTCGCGCAGGACTACCCGGGCTCCGTCGAGATCGTCATCGTCGCGGACGGGGCCGATCCGTCGCAGGTGGCGGGCCAGGTGGCCGACCTCCCCGCCGGGCGGGCCACGGAGGTCCGCGGGCAGGAGCCCCCGCGCGGGGTCCGGGTGCTGCCCAACCGGCTCACCCCCGGCCTGCCGGGTGCGCGCAACACCGGGATCGCCGCCCTCGGCACGGACCTGGTGGCGTTCTGCGACGACGACGACCAGTGGCTGCCGGGCAAGGTCGCCGCGCAGGTCGCGGCGCTGGAGGCGGAGCCTGGGGCGGAGTTCTCCAGCTGCTCCATCGAGGTGGAGTACGGCTCCCGCCGCGTCCCGCGCCTGGCCGGGACCCACCGGGTGACGCGCCAGCAGCTCGTCCGCTCACGCATGGTGATGGTGCACTCCTCGACGTTCCTGTTCCGGCGCGGCACGCTCTGGGTGGACGAGAGCGCGCCCGCCGGTCAGAACGAGGACTGGGACCTGGCGCTGCGCGCGGCCGCCCGCCGCGCGATCGTGCACGTCGACCGTCCCTACGTGCGGGTGAGGTGGGGCGGGTCGGCGTACGCGACCCGCTGGGCCGACCGCATAGCCGGGCTGGAGTGGATGCTCGCCCGGCACCCTGATCTGGCCGTGGACCCGCGCGGCGCGGCGCGGATCTACGGCCAGCTCGCCTTCCACCACGCGGCCCTGGGCCGCCGGCGGGAGGCGGGACGCTGGGCCTGGCGGGCCTTCACCGCCAGGCACGGCGAACCCCGTGCGCCGATCGCGCTCGCCGTGGCGACGGGGCTGGTGTCCGCGCAGGCCGTGCTGAGCCGCCTGCACCACCGTGGACACGGCATCTGATGCGGGCCTCGGCAGGGCGGACCCCGGTGGTCGCCGACGGATGTCTCGCGATGGCGGCGGGGCCCATGGGATCGGCGGGCCCGGCCGGGCCCGCGCGGCCGGGCCCGAGGCAGCGCCCCCGGCCGGACAAGGCCACCCGCAGGAGGCTGCGCCGCCGGGTGCGGGTGGCGGGCGTCGCGCTCGACCGGATGACCGAGAGCGAGGTGGTCGACCACGTGGTGGCCGCGTTGAAGCGGGGCGAGGGCGGTCACATCGTCACCCCGAACGTGGACATCAGCCGGGCCGTCGCCCGTGACGACACGCTGCGCCGGCTGGTGGAGAGCGCCGACCTCGTGGTGGCCGACGGCATGCCGCTGGTGTGGGCGGCGCGGCTGCTCGGCACCCCGGTCCCCGGCAGGATCACCGGCGCGGACCTGATCTGGTCCCTGTCGGAGGCGGCGGCCTTCTACCGCTACCCGATCTACCTGCTGGGCGGGCCGCCGGGCGCGGCGGAGCAGGCGGCGGTCCGGCTGGTGGACCGCTACCCGGGACTGACCGTCGCCGGGGTGGACGCGCCGCCGTACGGGTTCGAGGACAGCGCCGACGAGTACGGCCGGGTCCGGGAGGCGGTCATGGCCGCCGGCCCGCGACTGGTCTTCGTCGGGCTGGGCTTTCCCAAGCAGGACCGGCTCATCGCGGAGCTCCGGGAGGACATGCCGGGCACCTGGTTCGTCGGCTGCGGCTCGGCGATCTCCTTCGCGGCGGGCGCGGTGCGCCGGGCCCCGGAGTGGATGCAGCGCTCCGGCCTGGAGTGGCTGTTCCGGCTGCTGTGCGAGCCGGGGCGGCTGGCCCGCCGCTATCTGGCCGACGACCTGCCCTTCGCACTCAGGATGCTCAGCCTCTCTCTGCTCAAGAGGCTGTTCTCCTGACCGGGGCGTGTCCGGCCCCTCCTCCCGCCCGCCGGGGGGCCGGACACGCCTCCACCTCCTCGTATGTCCCGCGCGGGCGGGCCCCGGGCAGGCGTGGCCGGGAGCGGCCGCCTCTCCGGAGCGGCCGCCGGAGGGAACGGGCGTGACCGGCGGAAGGCGCGGTCAGGAGTAGGCGAGCTCCATGACCCTGCGGGTCTCCTCCGCGCTGAGGCGTCCCCTCGCCTCCGCCACGGCCCGGCGGGAGTCCATCGGCCGGTAGGCCGTACGGGACAGGCCGTGCCAGGAGAAACCCGCGCCGGATGAGCCGGAGGCCGTGCAGGCCCGGCGGACGCGCCGCTCGGCCCGCGCCGACCAGGTCAGGTCCGCCCAGTCGTACAGGCGCCGGAAGCCCGCCACCGGGTCCGCGGCCAGTTCCTCGTAGCGGACCAGCAGGATCCGCGGGTGGCGGTCCGCGAGGTCGGCGGCGACGGCCGCGGCGGTCCGCCAGAGCGCGACGTTCACGGCGAGCGGGTCCCGCGAGCCCTGCAGCGGGCGCAGCTCCGCCACCCGGGGGTGGTCGCGGACCAGCAGGGGCTGGTCCAGCAGTTCGCCGACGTCCACGGTCCAGCCGAGCCGCTGCCAGCTGCCGGCGAACGCCACCGGGTCGCGGACCAGGATGATCACCCGGCAGTCCAGCCGTTCGGCGAACCAGCCGGCGGACAGCAGCGCGAACGGGTCGTCGAGCAGTGCGCGGCGGCCGGTCAGCCGCCCGTAGGTGAAGGCGGTGCCGTACCTGACCATGCGGGCCAGGTCGTACGGCGCGCGGTTGCGGCGCAGCTCGGCGGTGAACCGGTAGCGGAGCGCGACGGTGTCACGGAAGGCCCGCAGCCATGTCCCGTCGTCGTCGGCGCAGATGTACTGGAAGCGGTGGGTGACGTCGGCGTCGAGCACGCCGGGGGAGCGGCCGGGCCGGGGCAGCGGGTTGAGCGGCTCGTTGACGTAGACGAGCTCGCCGCCGGCGGTGAGCATCCGGCCCGTCCAGCTCGTCCCGCTCCGGGGCAGTCCGGTCACCAGTACGGGGGTCATCCGTCACCTCCGGGTCGGGGAAGACGGGGGCGCAGCCCGCAGGCGGCGAGGGTGCCGCGGCCGAACGGGTGCAGGCCGAGGCGGTGGAGCCGCCAGAGCGGCAGCGCGTTCTTCACGAGCACTCCCGCGGCCCAGCCGAGGGCGGCGCCGAACGCGCCGTGGGCGGGGACCAGCAGCACGTCGAGCAGGACGGTCACCGCGGTGGCGCAGGCCAGGTTCACCAGGCCCGCCCGGGCGTGCCCGGCGGCGGTCAGCACCACGTCGGCCAGGCCGCAGGCGGTGGCGAGCGCCATCGTCACGGCCAGCACGAGGGCGACCGGCACGCCGGAGGCGTAGTCGCCGGTCCCGTCGCTCCCGCCGCCGAACAGGCCGAGCAGCCAGGGGGCCAGCGCGGCGTAGCCGATCCAGAGCGGCCAGGTCAGCAGGACCAGCCAGCAGGTGGTGCCCTGGTAGAGCGCGCGGGCCTCGGACAGGTCGCCCGCGGCCAGCGCGCGGACCAGCCGGGGCTGCACGGCCCGGGCCAGTCCCTGGCCGGCGAGCTGGCCCAGGACCTTGAACCGGGTCGCGGCGGTGTAGACGGCGGCCTCGGCGGGACCGGCGAGCACCGCCACGATCACGACGTCGAGCCGCTGGAACACCGCCTGGAGCGCCGCGGCCGCGGACCTGGGCCAGGTGTGGCGCCACAATTCGCCCATGGCCGGGCCGGGGCGCATGCGCCGCAGCGTCGTCCTCGGCTCGCGGACCGCCGGACCGGGCCGGGGACGGCACCGCGGCCCGGGCGGGCCGGAGGCGCGGGGCAGCCGCCGCCGGAGCCAGAGCCAGGCCACCGGCGGCACCGGCAGGAACGGCAGCGCCCAGGCCGCCGCGAGCAGGGCGGGGTCGGCGGGCAGCGGCGTCAGCAGGACCAGGGCGACCGCGAGCAACTGGCCCACGGGCCGGACGATCCCGTCCAGCAGCACGGTGGGGCGCATGGACCCGGCCCCGCGGGTGGCGGAGACCAGGATGTCGGCGCAGACGACCACGGGCAGTGCCACGGCCAGGACCCGCACCGTGCCGGCCGGTCCCACCGCCCCCGCGACGGCCTCCGCGCAGGCGCAGACGGCGACCGCGACGACGGCCGAGAGCACGGAGGTGGGCAGGAGCGCCGCCCGCAGGTGGTCCCGGGCCCGGCCGAGGCCGTCCGGTCCGGAGCGCGCCAGGACGTGGACGAGCCCGCCCCCGGCGTCCATCCGCAGGATCCCGGCGGTCATCAGGCAGAGCGCGGTCGCCGCGAAGAACGCGCCGGCCGTCTCCTGCCCGGCGTGGCGGCCGACCAGCAGGACCAGGAGGAACTGCGCGGCGGCCCCGGTCGCGGCCCCGGCCAGTCCGGCCAGTCCGTCCCCCGCGACCCCGCCGGGCCGCGGCAGCCGGGACCACGCCGCGGGCCGGGTCCCGCGGGCGGCCCGCCGGATCCCGGCGGGGTCCGGGAGGCCCGCACGGACCTGCCGGGCCGCGGGGGCAGGGGCGGGGGCGGGTGTCTCCTCCGGGGGTGCGGGCCGCGGGGGTGCGGGGGTGGGTGTCTCCTCCGGAGGCGTGCGCCTCAGGAGCGCCACGACGGCTCCGCGCCGAGCCAGGAGGCCAGCAGGGCGTCGGAGTGCTCGAAGCGGGCGCTCAGCTCACGGCGGAGCGAGGACGGCATCGGCGCGGGGCGGGGGCGGGCGTTGTGCCGCTCGAACACCGCCTCGCCCAGCTGCGGCAGGCCGAGGAAGTCCAGTACCCGGTCGTAGACGTCCCGCGGCCGGGTGAAGAACTCCCCGCTGTCCAGCACGAGGATCCGGTCCCGGCCGACCAGCGCCTCCAGCCGGGCGAGCTGCTCGGCGTAGCGTCCCCGCGCCAGGTAGGCGTGGTGGCGGTGGGAGTGGTGGACCGCGTGCGGCGAGGCGGTCAGCGCCTCCTGGGCCCCGGCCAGCCGTTCCTCCTCCAGCTCCACGGCCCGGGCGAAGTCGGGCTCGGTCTCGAAGCCCCGGGCCAGCTCGTGGGCGTGCGCGGAGAAGGCGCGCTCGACCGGGTCGCGGACCAGCACGACGAGTTTCACGCCGGGCAGGTCCGCGGCGATCCGGGAGGCGGCCAGCGGGTGGAACAGGTAGTAGGGCGAGGACTCGAAGGCCTGGGGGCGCCTGCCGTACCGGCGGGCCAGGCGCGAGGCCGTGGCCCGCAGCGGGAAGTGCGCCCGGTACCAGGGCAGGCCGCGGTCGTAGGCCACGTCGAAGTAGTGCACGCCCTTGTGCAGGACGGGTTTGAGCACGAGCGGGTGCGAGGCGAGCGTCCGGTAGAGCGAGGTCGTCCCGGAGCGTTGCGCCCCGGTGATCAGGAAGGACGGCAGGATCCGGCCGCCGGAGGTGATGCGGCCCGTGGTCCGCGACACGGCGTGCACCGAGCGCTTCAGCGTGGTCAGCGTGGTCCGGTTGGCCGGGGCGGCCGGGATGCCGGTCGGAGCGCTCACGTCAGGGCCTCCTGGGAGTCGACGACGGGGGTGAGCCAGGTGCCGGGCGGGCCGAGCGGTTCGCAGCCGTCGGCGGCGTGCCGGTCGGCCAGCGTGATCAGGTAGCGGACCGCGGTCAGCCGCGCCTGGTGGGCCGCCAGGCCGAACGGGGCCAGCAGCGGCAGCGCCTGGGCGACGCACGCGTGGGCGGCGGTCCGGGGTTTCATGCGGCGCAGGGCCCCCTGGAAGAAGTGGTGGAGGGCGTCGAAGCCGGGCGGCACCCCGGTGGCGAACCGCTCCCAGTCCCACACCAGCAGCCGTCCGTCCGGGCCGCGGGCGATGTTCCACGGGGAGAAGTCGCCGTGCCAGGCGAACCGCTCCCCGCCGGCCTGCTCCCCGCCGGCGTGTTCCCCGACGGCGCCGCCCGCGCCGAGCTCGCTGATCTCGCGGATCGCGGCGGTGCGCAGCTCCTCGCCGGGGGCGCCGCGCCGTACCGGGAGGGGGGCCAGGGCCAGGACCGCCAGGCCGCGCCAGGAGCCGTGGTGGAGCACGGTGGGAGCGGCGACGGTCTTCAGCGGCACCCCGGCGAGCATGTCGAGCGTGCGGGCCTCGTGGGCGACGAGCTCCCGGGCCCGGGGGGTGTCGCCGATCTTGACGAAGGCGACCGGCCCGGCGGCGTCGTGGGCCTCCAGGACCGGTTTGCGGTTGGCCCGCCGGGCGGGGCGGACGTGCAGGGTCACCCGGACAGGGGTGCCGAGCACCTCGCTGAGGTAGGTCTCGACGGTGTCCGGCCCGGCGGGGAGCATGACCTTCCGGCCGGGGTGCCACCAGGCGCGCGGGGCGAGCCTGCGGGGCAGCCAGGGGTGGGGCAGCAGGCTGTACGGCCGGGCCCGGCCGGAGCCGGGGAAGAGCAGATCCACGGTCTGCCGGAGATAGCGCAGCCGGATCTCGGTGTCGTTCATGCGGCCCCCCGTGTCATGTCCATGCGGCCCCCGTGCGGTGTTCACGCGGCTCCCCCGAGCCGTGTCCTGCGGTTCGCCGTGCCATGGCGTTCCTCCACAGCAGTGCGAACGAGATCAGATAGAGGCTGAGCGGTGTGACCAGCCCGTCGTAGACGAACATGTAGAGCAGGGTGAGGATCATCACCAGGACGCCGGCCATGCCGATCGGCGAGCGGTCGCTCCAGTGCCGCCGGACGGCTCCGGCGAAGAACGCGACGTAGAGCGCGGCCCCGACGAACCCCTGCGTGATCATCAGGTGCCAGAGCTGTCCGTCGCTGCCCAGCGGGGGATGGCCGCAGGTGGTGCACCAGTCGCTCTTGCCGGTGGTGATGGTCCGGTAGTTCCCCCGGGCGCTGCGGTTGTTGCCGTAGCCGATGAAGGGCGAGGTCGTGGCGGCGGTGATGGTGGACGAGACGGTGAAGGCGCGGATGTCGTTGCTGTGCGGGTTGTCCAGCCGCTGGGCGACCAGCGGCTGGAGCGGGCTCAGCAGGAAGGCCAGTGCTCCGGCGGCGACGGCCGAGCAGACGACCAGGCGGCGCCGGGCGTTCGCCCGCAGGACGAGGTAGGCGACCGCGATGCCCAGGCCGATCCAGAGGCCGCGGTTGAGCGAGTAGACGACGGGGACCGAGGCGAGCGCGAGCACCGGGACCACGGACCAGCGCCGGCGCGGCCCGCCGCAGGCCCACCAGCCGACCACGAACCAGACGAGCAGCACCGAGAAGTTGCTCCCCCAGGCGTTGGCCCACTCGAAGGGGGCCTCGGGACGCGGGGAGGCGTGGCCGAGGACCTTCTGCATCTGGGCGGCGGTGGGGTGGATGAGGTTCTGCACGAAGGAGTTGCCGCTGATCCATCCGGGCAGGAGCCGCTCCACCGGCGAGGTGAACTGCACGTGCGGGGCGAGCACGCCCAGCAGGCCGCCCGCGACGGTCGTCAGGAACAGCACGCCGAGCATGCGGACCAGGGCGAGCTGCGGGAGCTCCCGCTCGGTGAGGTTGCCCAGGTAGAGGACCATGACGGTCAGGGAGACGTAGAGGGCCAGGCGCATCAGATAGCCGATCACCCGGCCCGCGCCGAACTCGCCGTAGGTGTCGGGGGGCATCTCGCCGAGCATGAGCGCGCTGACCAGGTAGCCGGCGAGCAGCAGCAGCCAGAGTCCGAACCCGGCCGGGACCTTGACCGGCCGGCGCCGCCACAGGACGACCGCCATCGCCGGGGCGAGCACGATCACCGACAGCCCGCCGAAGCCCAGCGCCCACCAGACGGGGTAGCCGACGAGGAGCGCGGCGATGGGCCAGCTCGCCGGGGACGGGAGCCTCACGGCGGGAACACCCGCTTGCCGTTCGCCGGGATCCGGGTGAGCGGGGCGGTCTCCGGCGCGTCGTCCGCCGGGGGCTCAGGGTGCGGGGGGACCGGGGTGGTCCGGGCGCCGCCCGCGGAGGGCTCGCGGAGGGCGGGGTACGGCGTGCCGGTCGTCGGCGTCCTGCCGGCGGTGGGGACCGGCGCGCCGTCTGCGCGGCCCGCCGGAGGCCGGGCGCCGTTCCTGCTCCCCCCGCCGGAGGGTTTTCCCGGCGGGCCGCCGGCGCCGTCCCAGGCGGTGGTGAGCGCGCCGAGCACGGGGACGCCGTCACCGCGCAGCAGCCGCACGGCCCGCGCCACGTCCTGGGAGGACGTCCCGGGCAGGGGGACCAGCAGCACCGCGGCCCCCGCGCCCGCCAGGTCGGTGACCTGACGGCCGGTGAGGACGTCGACGCCGGTCAGGCGGGGCAGGTCGCGGGCGTCGCGGAGCCGGGTGTCGAGCCGGTCGCGGAGCCAGGCGAGACCGACCCCCGCGAGCAGGCCGGCCATGAAGCCGCTGCCGAGGTACAGGGGCGGGATGGGGGCGCTGGGCTCGTCGGGGGCGGTCGCCTCGCTGATCACCGAGCCGGGGGTGATCGCGATGGTCTTGTGGGCGTCGTATTTGACGGTGAGGTTGTAGATCTGGCGGCTGAGCACGCTCCGCTTCTGCAGCGCGATGGTGTGCTCGGCGCCGCCCCGCTCCATCCCGGGCAGCTCGGCCAGCACCTTGGCGAGGCTCCCGTTGAGCTGCCTGATCTTGTCCAGGAAGGTCTCCAGCTGGACGGCCAGGGCCTTCTCGGCGGCCTCGCGGCGGTGGGCGAGGTATGCCTGGGCGTACGCGCTGGCCCCGGCGGCGGCGCTGTTGGGGTCGGCCGCGCCGTAGGAGATCTGCAGGACCGAGGTGTTGGGGGGCACGGAGACGTCGACGGGGCCGGGGGTGCTCTTGAGCGCCTCCCGGGCCTTCCTGGCGACCACGGCGGACTGGGCGATCTGCGCCTCGGTGTCGAGGTTGAGCGCCTCGCGCTGCCGGCTGGTCACCTGATTGGTCTGTTCCTGGATGCCGGTCGGGGTCACCAGGACGTAGGCGGAGGCGGTGTAGGACGGCGGGGTGGCCCACAGCAGGGCGCCGCCGCCCCCGGTCCCGGCGACGAGGCAGAGCAGGAGGATCAGCCAGCGGCGGCGGAACAGCGACGCGTAGTCCGCCAGGTCTCCGCCGGCGTGGTGGACGGGGGGGTCCGGCGACAGGGTCATGCGCTTGGGGGTCCCTCTCGGGCTGGGCCTCTCGGGGGGAGGCCGACGCTGGGAACCCTCAGGACTATAGGCCGGAATGCTATTTTCCTGACCGCATACCCAAGATTTTCTTCGGGAATCAGGTGCCAATCACGCCAAGATAACGGTGGTTCATCCGATATTTCCTCGGTGCTGTCCCGGGGAGGCGGCATGGTCCGGCAAAGTCTGTGACGTCGCACGTCTGAGCGGTGGGATGGTTGACACGCGGAAGGTAAAGAAATGCGCGACCGGATCGTCTGTGAGGGACCGTTGTATCGGATAAAAGCCGATTTGAGGCGAACTTTGAGGATGCCCGTGATCGCCGGCGCCGGTACGGCTCTCGTCCTCGGACTGGGCGCGTGCGGTCAGGCCGAGGGGGTCGCCTGGGAGGCCACGAGGCAGAGCGCGATCCGCACCGGCGGGCTGCTGGGCTTCGAGACCTCCCCGCCGTCGGGCTGCGAGGCCAGCGCCAAGCTCATCCCCTCCTGCGGAGCCTGGTGGGGGGTGGCGCCGGAGGTGTTCACCGGCCGGCCGCCCGACCGGGCGCTGGCGCGGGCCGAGAGGCGCATGGGGCGCAGGGCCGGCGTCGTGCACGTCTACCACCGCGAGGACGAGCTGTTCCCCACCCCGCAGGAGCTGGCCCTGGCCCGCGACCCCGCCGGGCGCCGCCTGCTGCTGGTCAACTGGAAGCCCTCCTTCGAGCACACCTGGGCGCAGATCGCCGCCGGGGCCCTGGACCAGCGGATCGACCGGCTGGCCGCGTACATCCGCACGACCTTCCCCGAGCGCTTCTTCCTGACCGTGCACCACGAGCCGGAGAACGACGTGCGCGCGGACCCGGCCTCGGGGATGACCGCCCGCGACTACGCGGCGATGTTCCGCCACGTGGTGGAGCGGCTGCGGGAGCGGGGGGTGCGCAACGCGGTCACCGTCATGACCTACATGGGCGCCCCGAACTGGGCCTCCAAGCCCTGGTTCGAGGAGCTCTACCCGGGCGACGACGTGGTCGACTGGGTCGCGATGGACCCGTACGTCGACAAGAAGGTGCAGACCTTCGACGGGCTGATCAACAAGACCCGCAGGGAGTTCCCCGACTGGCCGGGGTTCTACCGCTGGATGCAGTGGCGCTTCCCGGGCAAGCCCATCATGGTCGCCGAGTGGGGCGTGTTCGAGCGCCCGGAGCAGCCGTGGTTCAAGTCGGCGTTCTACTCCTCGGTCCGCCAGGAGCTGCGGCGCTACCCGCAGATCAAGGCGCTGGTCTACTTCGACTCACCTGCCGCCCCGCGAGGGGACACCCGCTTCGACACCACTCCCGGCGGGCGCCGCGCCTTCCGGGAGCTCGCCCGCGACCCCTACCTGCGCGCCACCGCGGTTCCGCAGAAGTGACCAGCCGGCCGCCCCGGCGGCCGTCGCGCCGCCCAGGATCCACAGGGTGGCGGTGTTGCCCACGCCGAGGAGCTTGAGCGCCGAGGCCAGCAGCACCACGGCGAGCAGCGCCCGGATGACGCCGCCGGGGGCGCGGGAGGAGATCCGCGCGCCGACGTAGACGCCGGGGACCGAGCCGAGCAGCAGCGAGGCGGTGAGGTCGAGCTGGAAGTCGCCGAAGAGCAGGTGGCCGAGGGCGGCGGAGGCGACGAGCGGGACGGCCTGGACCAGGTCGGTGCCGACGAGCTGGTTGGCCCGCAGGGCCGGGTAGAGCGCGAGCAGCGCCACGATGATCAGGGAGCCGGAGCCCACGGAGGAGATGCCGACCACGACGCCTCCGACCATACCGACCAGTAAGGTCGGGATGGGGCGCACGTCGATCTCTTCGACGCCGGCCGAGGCGGGCCCCTCGTGCCGGGTGATCCAGGCCTTGGCGACCAGGCCCGCGACGGCCAGCAGCAGCGCGACGCCCAGGGCGTACTTGACCACCTGCTGGACCTGTTCGCCGTCGCCGAGGGCGCGGGCGACGAGCACCCCGCTGAAGGCGGCCGGCACCGAGCCGGCGCAGAGCCAGCCGACCAGCCGCAGGTTCACGGTGCCCCGGCGCAGGTGCACGACCCCGCCGACCGGCTTCATCACGGCCGAGGCGACCAGGTCGCTGGAGACCGCCGCGAGCGGCGGCACGTTGAAGAAGAGCATCATCATGGGCGTCATGAGCGCGCCGCCGCCCATGCCGGTCAGGCCGACGACGATCGCGACGAAGAAGGACCCCGCGACGAGGGGGAGGTCGATGCTCATCGGGCGTTCAGCGCTCCTCGTCCGCCGCGCGGGCGGTTCGCTTCCGGTCGGACGTCGGTCTCACCGCACCCAGCCCCCCGCCACGAGCGGGTCGAGCACGGCCGCCACGGCCTGCTCCACGGAGAGCCCGGTGGTGTCGATCACCAGGTCGGCGTCGTCGGGCTCCTCGTAGGGGGAGGAGATACCCGTGAACTCGCCGATCAGCCCCGCCCGGGCCTTGGCGTACAGGCCCTTGCGGTCGCGGCGCTCGCACTCGGCCAGCGGGGTGGCCACGTGCACGAGCAGGAAGTCGGCGCCGACGGCCTCGACCATGTCCCGGACCTCGGCGCGGGTGGCCGCGAACGGCGCGATGGGGGCGCAGATCGCCAGCCCGCCGTGCCGGGCCGCCTCGGCGGCGACGAAGCCGATCCGGCGGATGTTGAGGTCGCGGTCGGCGCGGGAGAAGCCCAGCCCCGCCGAGAGCAGGTGGCGGACCACGTCGCCGTCGAGGTAGGTCACCGTGCGGCTGCCGCGCTCCAGGAGCGCGTCCCGCAGGCCCCGGGCGACGGTGGACTTGCCCGAGCCGGACAGGCCGGTGAAGAAGACCACCAGCCCGCGCCGGTGCGGCGGGCCGGGGATCACGACGGGCTCCGGGCCGGCCAGGTGCTCGGTGGCGCCGTAGGCCTCGGCCACCCGCTCGCGCAGCTCCAGGTCGACGGCGTGGTCGGAGCGCGGGGCGAGCGGCACGACGACGACCGTCGCGTCCCCGGCGTCCCCGGCGGCTCCGGCGGCGAGCCGGTCGCGCGCCTTCAGCGCCGCCCGGACCACCGCGGGCCCGGCCTCGCCGAAGGCCAGGGGGAGGAGCAGGACGGTCGCCTCCAGCTCGGCGGCGGTCGCCTCGATCTCGGCCAGGTCGTCGAGGGGGCCGCGCATGGTGACGGCGAGGACCGGCCGGCCGGCCAGCTCCTTGCGGACGTCGGCCGGGGCGCGGCGGAGCCGGGCGAACGGCCCGTGCTCGGGCGTGCCCAGCGCCTCCACCGGCCCGGCCGCCAGGCCGCCGGAGTGCTCGGTGACCGTCAGGACGGCCAGCGGGGCGCCCTCGGGGTCGTGGAGCGTGATCCGGTCGCCGGGCGCGGCCGGGTGGTCGCCGGGAAGGGCCAGCGTGACCGGGGCAGGCCACGGCGTGCCGTCGGAGAGCGTGCCGTGCTCGGCGACCGCGTGCGCGTCGGCCGGGCCCATGAAACCCGTCAGCGGGTGGTAGGCGCCGGCCAGCAGCAGCTCCAGGTCGGCCAGCTCACGGGCGTCGGGGGTCCACTCGAAGGGCGCCGTCATCTGCTCCACATTCCCGATCGACTTAGTCGGATATGGTCACTGTAGCCACTCCGGTTCTCCCACATCAACCGGCCCGGCTCAGAGCAGACGCGTGAAATAGTCCTCCGGCTTTCGGATGATCATGGTGATCTCGTCGTGCGAGGCGGGGATCCGGCCCCGGGAGACGGCCTCGATCACCGTGCACGCGGCGCGGACCAGCGGCCGGTCCGCGGCCGGTCCGCTGGTGCCCAGGAACTCGTCGGTGACCACCAGCCCGCGGGTCAGGCAGTAGGCGTGGATGCCCGCCCGCGAGATGGCCGGGCCGTACACCTTGGGCAGCGGCTCCGGCGCGTCCTCCCCGGCGATCCTGTGCCAGAGCAGCCGCCGGAGCGGCCACGGGGTCAGCCGGGCGCACGTGCCGTAGGCCGAGTCGCGGTCGCGCACGCGCAGCAGGAGCAGCCCGTTCAGGCGGAGCCCGGCGACCAGCCGGTCCAGCACCAGCTCGGGATGCTCCAGGCGCTCCAGCAGGAACGGGGCGTAGACCACGTCGAAGGAGCGGGGCGGCACCGGCACCGCGCGCAGGTCCCCCAGCGCCCACGAGGTGAGGTCCCCCCGGCTCTCGACGCTCGCGCGCGCCGCCGGGTGGTCCTCGTCGATCCCGACGACCCGGCTCTCCATCTCCAGGTGGAGCGGGTCCGGCCAGCCGCATCCGGCGATCAGGACGTCGAGGCGGCGCCCGCGCCGCTCGGTCCACTGCTCCTGGATCCGGCGCTCGATGAGGTCGCCTCGCGTGGCGACCGATCGCATTCCTCTCATATCGCGCAGAGTAATCAACTATGCGCGATTCGTCACGCACCGACCGTTCGTTCCCGCGTGCCGGCCCGGGCCAAGTAGCCTTGACCCCACAGCCCCCGTGTCGAACCCGGCCGGGGGCCGCATCTGTTGCCGTCGTGGGGCTGTGGGCGATTCCGGTGAGTCTTTCAGGACTTCTTGACCTTGTCGTGGCCGAGCCTGCGCTGGCCTCCGCACTGGACGACGCGCGGCTGGGCGTCGGCTCCGGAGCCTCGCTGGTGGGGCCGCCCGCGCTGCGGCCCTTCGCGGTGGCGGCGCTGGCGTGCCGCGGCGCCGCCCGTGACGCCGGGTCCGCCGGGGACGCGACCGGGACGCGGACCGTGCTCGCGGTGACCGCGACCGAGCGCGAGGCCGAGGACCTGGCCGCCGCCGTCTCCAGCCTCCTGGACGAGCACGCGGTCGCCGTCTTCCCCGCCTGGGAGACCCTCCCGCACGAGCGCCTCTCGCCGCGCAGCGACACCGTCGGCAAGCGCCTGGCCGTACTGCGCCGGCTGGCCCACCCCGTGCCGGGCGACCCCGCCGCGGGCCCGCTCAGCGTCGTCGTCGCCCCCGTCCGGGCGGTGCTCCAGCCGATCGTGCGCGGCCTCGGCGACCTGGAGCCGGTACGGCTGCGCGCCGGCGACGAGGCCGACCTCGACGGCGTCGTGCACGCCCTGGTGTCCGCCGGCTACCACCGGGTGGACATGGTGGAGAAGCGCGGCGAGGTGGCGGTCCGGGGCGGTCTGCTGGACGTCTTCCCGCCGACCGAGGAGCACCCGCTCCGCCTGGAGTTCTGGGGCGACGCGGTCGAGGAGGTCCGCTGGTTCAAGGTGGCCGACCAGCGCTCGCTGGAGGTCGCCGAGGGCGGGCTGTTCGCCCCGCCCTGCCGGGAGCTGCTGCTGTCGGACGAGGTCAGGGCCCGGGCCGCGGAACTGGCCGCCGAGCACCCCGAGCTGGCCGAGGTCCTCTCCCAGCTCGCCGAGGGAGTCCCGGTCGAGGGCATGGAGGCGTTCGCGCCCGTGCTGGCCGGGGAGATGGACCTGCTCGTCGACCACCTGCCCGCGCGGGCGGCGGTCCTCGTCTGCGACCCCGAGCGCATCCGCAGCCGCGCCGACGAGCTGGTGCGCACCAGCCAGGAGTTCCTGGAGGCCTCCTGGATCACCGCCGCGGCCGGCGGGCAGGCCCCGATCGATCTGGGGGCGGCGGCCTTCCGCACGCTGGAGGAGGTCCGCGAGCACGCCGGCAAGCTCGGGCAGCCGTGGTGGTCGATCGCGCCCTTCGGCGGCGGAGACGACGAGCTCGACGAGCACCGGGACGGCGCGCTGGTCCTCGACGCCCGGGAGGCGGAGGCCTACCGGGGCGACACCCAGCGGGCGCTGGCCGACATCAAGGGCTGGCTGGAGGCCGGCCGGACCGTCGTGCTGGTCAGCGAGGGCCACGGACCGGCCGAGCGCATGGTCGAGCTGCTCAAGGGCGTGGACCTGCCCGCCCGCCTGGTGCCCGGCATCGACCGGACCCCCGACCCGCGCGTCGTGCACGTCACCACGGGCCTGCTCGAGCACGGCTTCGTCAGCCCCTCGCTGGCCGTGCTGACCCACCTCGACCTGGTGGGCCAGAAGGCCTCCACCAAGGACATGCGGCGCCTGCCCAGCCGCCGCCGCAACATGGTGGACCCGCTCCAGCTCAAGGTCGGCGACCACGTGGTGCACGAGCAGCACGGCGTGGGCCGCTACGTCGAGATGGTGCAGCGGACCGTGCAGGGCGCGACCCGCGAGTACCTCGTCATCGAGTACGCCAAGGGCGACCGCCTCTACGTGCCGACCGACCAGCTCGACGAGGTCACCCGCTACGTCGGCGGCGAGGCGCCCACGCTCAACCGGATGGGCGGCGCCGACTGGGCCAAGGCCAAGACCCGGGCGAAGAAGGCGGTCAAGGAGATCGCCGGGGAGCTCATCCGGCTCTACAGCGCGCGGATGGCCTCGCCGGGGCACGCCTTCGGGCCGGACACGCCCTGGCAGCGGGAGATGGAGGACGCCTTCCCCTACGCCGAGACCGGCGACCAGCTCGAGGCGATCGAGGAGGTCAAGCGCGACATGGAGCGCCCGGTCCCGATGGACCGGCTGATCTGCGGCGACGTCGGCTACGGCAAGACCGAGATCGCGGTGCGGGCGGCGTTCAAGGCCGTGCAGGACGGCAAGCAGGTCGCGGTGCTGGTCCCGACCACGCTCCTGGTCCAGCAGCACCTGTCCACCTTCGCCGAGCGCTTCTCCGGGTTCCCGCTGAACGTGCGGCCGATCTCCCGCTTCCAGACCGACGCCGAGGTCGCCGAGACGCTGCGCGGGCTGGCCGACGGCTCGGTGGACGTGGTGATCGGCACCCACCGGCTGCTCTCCCCGGAGATCAGGTTCAAGGGCCTCGGGCTGATCATCATCGACGAGGAGCAGCGCTTCGGCGTCGAGCACAAGGAGGCCATGAAGCGCATGCGCACGCAGGTCGACGTGCTGGCCATGTCCGCCACGCCGATCCCGCGCACGCTGGAGATGGGCCTGACCGGCATCCGCGAGATGTCGACGATCCTCACCCCGCCGGAGGAGCGCCACCCGATCCTCACCTTCGTCGGCCCCTACGACGAGAAGCAGATCGCCGCCGCGATCCGCCGCGAGCTGATGCGCGACGGCCAGGCCTTCTTCGTCCACAACCGGGTCGCGAGCATCAACAAGGTGGCGGCCCGCCTGCACGAGCTGGTCCCCGAGGCCCGCATCGCCGTCGCGCACGGCCAGATGAACGAGCAGCAGCTCGAGAAGATCATGGTGGGCTTCTGGGAGCGGGAGTTCGACGTGCTCGTCTCCACCACGATCGTCGAGTCCGGCCTCGACGTGCCCAACGCCAACACGCTGATCGTGGACCGGGCCGACAACTACGGCCTGTCCCAGCTGCACCAGCTCCGGGGCCGGGTCGGCCGGGGCCGCGAGCGCGGCTACGCCTACTTCCTCTACCCGCCGGAGAAGCCGCTCACCGAGACCGCCCACGAGCGGCTGGCCACCATCGCCCAGCACACCGAGATGGGCGCCGGCATGTACGTCGCGATGAAGGACCTGGAGATCCGCGGCGCCGGCAACATCCTCGGCGCCGAGCAGTCGGGCTTCATCGCGGGCGTCGGCTTCGACCTGTACGTGCGGATGATGAGCGAGGCCGTGCAGGAGCAGAAGGCCAAGCTGGACGGGGGCGAGGTCGAGGAGCGGCCGGAGGTCAAGGTCGAGCTGCCCGTCAACGCGCACATCCCGCACGACTACGTCACCTCCGAGCGGCTCCGCCTGGAGGCCTACAAGCGCGTCGCGGCCGTCTGCACCGACGACGACATCGCGGCGGTCCGCGACGAGCTCACCGACCGGTACGGCAGGCCGCCGGCGGAGGTGGAGAACCTCCTGGCCGTGGCGCGCTTCCGGATCCGCGCCCGCAAGGCCGGGCTCACCGACGTCACCCTGCAAGGGCAGCACATCCGCTTCGCCCCGGTGCAGCTGCGCGACTCCCAGCAGGTCAGGCTCCAGCGGCTCTACCCGAAGGCGCTGCTGAAGCAGGCGACCGGTACGTTGCTGGTGCCCGTGCCCAAGACCAAGCCGCTCGGCGGGCGGCCGCTGCACGACCTCGAGCTGCTGAAGTGGTGCGGTGATCTGGTCGAGGCGATGTTCCTCGAGAACGTGCCGGTAAAGTGAATCGGCGTTTCGTCGTGAAGGGATCGAAGTGAAGTCGACTCGAGTGCGCGTCATCCTGGCGGCCGTGGCCGCCGGTGTCACGCTGACCGCCTGCTCCCCGTCCCAGGTCGGGACCGCCGCCATCGTGGGCGGCGAGAGGATCAGCTCCAGCGAGCTGAACGCCGGCGTCAAGGAGTTCGAGGAGGCGCTCACCCGGACCGGGATGGGCGGTCAGATCCAGACCCCGGCCCCGCAGGCCGTGCTCGGGGGTCTGATCTCCATCGAGCAGATCAGCCAGCTCGGCGAGCGCAACGGCGTCACGGTCACCGAGACGGAGATCGACGACTTCCTCACCTCGGTCAGGACCGAGCTCGCCAAGCAGGGCCGGCAGCTCACCGACGAGCAGCTCGCGCTCAACAACGGCCTGCCCCCGTCGAAGCTGCGCGACCTGGTCCGCATCAGCATCATCCAGGACAAGATGATGAAGGGCTTCGGCGCCGGCGAGGACGAGGCGTCCCGGCAGGCCGCCTCCCAGAAGTTCGCCCAGGAGACGCAGACCATCAAGGTCGTGCAGAACCCCCGCTACGCCGCTGCGGACCCGCAGGACGACAAGGCCGCCCGCTTCGGCGTGCTCCGGGCCTCCTGACCCGGCCGCCGGCATGGCGCTGATCGTCGTCACCACCTCGCCCCGGGTCGCCCCGGGCCTGCTCGGCCACCGCGCCTGGCAGGTCCTGGCGGCCGGCCCGGTGCGCACCGCCTCGCCGGACCACCCGCACCTGCCGTTCCTGGCCGAGGCCGGGATCGCGGTCGAGGTCGCCGAGCCGGACCCGGCCGCCCTGGTCCGCGAGGCCCGGGAGCGGGACGTGGTCTGGCTGGAGGCCGACGAGGCGCTGATGCGCGCGGTCGGCCACGCGGCGATCGCCCTCGGCGACCCGCCGGTGATCGAGGTCGTGCCCGGCTCGTACGACCTTCCGGGCGCCCGCCTGCTCGACCTCGTCGCGGTGATGGACCGCCTGCGCACCCGTTGCCCGTGGGACGCGGAGCAGACCCACGAGTCGCTGGCGCCGTACCTCCTCGAGGAGGCCTACGAGGTGCTGGAGACCATCGAGGAGGGCGACCGCGGCGCGCTCCGCGAGGAGCTGGGCGACCTGCTCCTCCAGGTGGCCTTCCACGCGCGCGTCGCGCAGGACCGCCCCGCGGAGGAGGGCGGGTTCGACGTCGACGACGTGGCGGCGGGCATCGTGGACAAGCTGGTCCGCCGGCACCCGCACGTGTTCGCCTCCGTCGAGGTGGACGGCGCCGAGCAGGTCAGCGACAACTGGGAGGCCATCAAGGCGGCCGAGCGGGCGGCCAAGAGCGGCGGCGACGCGGGCTCCGCCGTCGACGGCGTGCCGATGGGCCAGCCGGCGCTCTCCCTGGCCGCCCAGCTCCTGCGCCGCGCCGCCCGGGTGGGCGCTCCCACCGTCCTGCCGGAGGACGTGCCCGCCGACGGCCTCGGCGCCCGCCTGTTCGAGCTGGTACGGCAGGCGCACGCCGAGGGGCTCGACCCCGAGGCCGAGCTGCGGGCGGTGGCCCGCGCCTACCGTGATCACATCCGCGCCCGGGCCTGACGGGCGGGACCGGGGGAGGATTCGGAGGGCGGGACACGCCGGGGACGCGGCCACGACGGGGCGGTAGCCGTACCGGGAAGTAAGGGTCGATAGGCTTTTTCCGTAACTGTCTTGAGACCTTAGGAGCGCTTCGTGGCTTCCATCGAGGGCGTGCACGCCCGCGAGATCCTTGACTCCCGGGGTAACCCGACGGTCGAGGTCGACATCCTGCTCGACGACGGCAGCGAGGGCCGGGCCGCGGTGCCGAGCGGGGCCTCCACCGGCCAGTTCGAGGCCGTCGAGCTCCGCGACGGCGAGGGCCGCTACGGCGGCAAGGGCGTGGAGAAGGCCGTCCTCGGGGTGACCGACGAGATCGCCGACGAGATCCTCGGCTTCGACGCCGCCGAGCAGCGGAGCATCGACCAGGTCATGATCGACCTGGACGGCACGCCGAACAAGGGGCGGCTGGGCGCCAACGCGATCCTCGGCGTCTCGCTCGCCGTGGCCAAGGCCGCGGCCGAGAGCGCCGAACTCCCGCTCTTCCGCTATCTCGGCGGCCCGAACGCGCACGTGCTCCCGGTGCCGATGATGAACATCCTCAACGGCGGCGCGCACGCCGACACCAACGTGGACATCCAGGAGTTCATGATCGCGCCGATCGGGGCGGAGACGTTCCGCGAGGCGGTACGCATGGGCACCGAGGTCTACCACGCGCTCAAGTCCGTGCTGAAGGAGAAGGGCTACGCCACCGGCCTGGGCGACGAGGGCGGCTTCGCGCCGAACCTGCCGTCCAACCGCGACGCCCTCGACCTGATCCTCGTCGCGATCGAGAAGGCCGGCTACACGCCGGGCCAGGACGTGGCGCTCGCCCTCGACGTGGCCGCCTCCGAGTTCCACAACGAGGGCGTCTACACGATCGACGGCAAGGGCCTGTCCTCCACGGAGCTGATCTCCTTCTACGAGGACCTGGTCGCGAACTACCCGCTGGTCTCCATCGAGGACCCGCTGGACGAGAGCGACTGGGAGGGCTGGAACGCCATCACCCGCGCCCTCGGCGACAAGGTCCAGCTCGTCGGCGACGACCTGTTCGTGACCAACCCCGAGCGGCTGGCCCGCGGCATCGCCGAGGGCACCGCCAACGCGCTGCTGGTCAAGGTCAACCAGATCGGCACCCTGACCGAGACCCTCGACGCGGTGGACCTGGCCCACCGCAACGGCTACCGCTGCATGATGAGCCACCGCTCCGGCGAGACCGAGGACACCACGATCGCCGACCTCGCCGTGGCCACCAACTGCGGCCAGATCAAGACCGGCGCCCCGGCCCGCTCCGACCGCGTGGCCAAGTACAACCAGCTGCTCCGCATCGAGGAGCTCCTCGACGACGCCGCCCGTTACGCGGGCCGCGCCGCGTTCCCGCGCTTCACGCGGTAGCTTTCGCTGCGTAGGGTTCGCGTCCGCCGGTCCCGGCGGGCGCGGGCCGTACGGCGGAGCCGCGGCGCGCAGTGCCGCCGTCGGCGCGGCGAGGCGCCCGCCGCGTCCCCGTGCGGATCCGCGAGGCGGAGCGCCGTGATGAGCAGGCGAGGCGGAGCATCGTGATGAGCAGAGTGAAGCGGCCGCAGCTGACGGGACGGGCCGCGGTGCTCGCGGTCGTGGTCTGCGCGATCGCGATGAGCCTCGCCTACCCCGTCAGGGAGTACATCGCGCAGCGCCGCAACATCGCCCAGCTCGAGCAGGAGAAGGCCCGGGAGCTGGCCGCGATCAAGGCGCTGGAGGACCGGCGCAGGCAGCTGCAGGATCCCGGTTACATCAAGCGGCAGGCCCGGGAGCGGTTGTTCTACTGCGAACCCGGCCAGAAGTGCTACGTCGTCATGGACGACCGGCCCGGCGGCGGCGCGGAGACGGCCGCGCCGAAGAAGGCCGCCGTGCCGCCGTGGTACCAGACCCTCTGGGAGTCGGTCGAGGCCGCCGACACCGGGAAGGGCCGCAGGGCGAGAACCGGTGAGGAGGCCGGCGCGTCGCGCTCGCCGGGCTCCGCGGGCTGAGGTGCTCGCCGCGGTGACCGGCGCCCCCTCGCTGTGCCGATGGCGACACTGCGTGTCGCGGCGAGGGGGCTGGTAACCGCTGTCTTCCCTCGTCGCGTGCTCGCTCCGCTGCGCGCGCTCCTCAGTCCAGACACCGGCGCCCCCTCGCGGGCAGTGGAGTCGATAGCCTGGGAGCCGTTCTCTGTGGGGGTGTTTCCTGATGGTTGACGACCGCGACGTGGCGGCGGTGGAACAGCAGCTCGGCCGGGCGCCGAGAGGACTGCGGGCGGTGGCGCACCGCTGCCCGTGCGGGCTGCCCGACGTGGTGGAGACCGCTCCGCGGCTGCCGGACGGCTCGCCCTTCCCGACGCTGTTCTATCTGACGTGCCCCAGGGCCAACTCCGCCATCGGCACCTTGGAGAGCACGGGGACGATGAAGGAGATGCGCGCCCGGCTCGCCGAGGACCCGGAGCTGGCTTCGGCCTACCGGGCCGCGCACGAGGACTACGTCGCGCGCCGCGACAAGGCGGCCGCCGAGGAAGGACTGGAGCCGCTGCCGCGGGGCATGCAGAGCAGCGGCGGGATGCCGGACCGGGTCAAGTGCCTGCACGCGCTGGTCGCCCACGAGCTCGCGGCGCCGGGGAGCAATCCCTTCGGTCGCGAGGCGCTCGACGCGCTCGGCGAGTGGTGGGCGGACGGACCGTGCTGCCAGGTGGAGGGGTTCGGCGAGCCCGGCACGACCGTTTCCGAGGAGGACTCACAGTGACCCGCGTCGCCGCGATCGACTGCGGCACCAACTCCGTCCGCCTGCTGGTCGCGGACGTCCACGCCGACTCGCTCCACGAGGTGGAGCGGCGGATGGAGATCGTCCGGCTCGGCCAGGGCGTGGACGAGACGGGCAGGCTCGCCCCGGAGGCGCTGGAGCGCACCTTCGCCGCGATGCGCGCCTACGCCGCCCTGATCGAGGGCCACGGGGCCGCCGCGGTCCGGGTGGTGGCCACCAGCGCGACCCGGGACGCCGCCAACCGGCAGGACTTCGCCGACGGCGTGCGGGAGATCTTCGGGGTCGATCCCGAGGTGGTCACCGGCGCGGAGGAGGCCGAGCTGTCGTTCACCGGGGCCACCGGGGACATGGTCACCCTCTCGCCGGAGACCGGGCTGCCCACGCCCTCGGGCACCCGCCCGCCGTACCTCGTGGTCGACATCGGCGGGGGCTCCACCGAGTTCGTGGTCGGCGCGACGCACGCGGAGGCGGCGCTCTCGGTCGACATCGGCTGCGTACGGCTGACCGAGCGGCACCTGCGCGGTGCGGGCGACCCGCCTCCGGCCGAGGCCGTCGAGGCGATGACCGCGGACATCGACGACGCGCTCGACCGGGTCGCGGAGGAGGTGCCGGTGGAGCGGGCGCTGACCATGGTCGGCCTGGCCGGCTCGGTGACCACGGTCGCCGGAATAGCCCTCGAGCTGGACGAATACGATTCGAACAGAATCCACCACGCGCGAATTCCGGCAAATCGGGCGCACGAAATATCGCACCGTTTGCTTAATATGTCCCATTCTGAACGGGCGGCCATCCCGGTCATGCATCCCGGTCGCGTCGACGTCATCGCGGCCGGTGCGCTCATCCTGGACCGGATCATGCAGCGGTACGGCTTCGCCGAGGTCGTCGTCAGTGAGTGTGACATCCTCGACGGCATCGCCTGGTCGATCAGCAAATCTTGACAACATCCGGACGAAATCTGATTCGTTATCAATTGAGTGATCCATCCGTTTTATGGTTAGGTAAAGAAGCTTTAGCGAGGCTTTGCCGTGGGGCCCGGCACAGCTTGTTGCCGGGGCGGCAACCGTCTCCGAGCGCAACCGCTTCCTAACGAAACGGAGCATCCCCTCATGAAGTCCGGTCTAGCGAGCAAGCTGGCCGCCGTCGGAGCCGGTGCGGCCATGCTGGCGACGATGACGGCGGGACTGCTGGCCACGCCCGCAGCGGCGGCCACCGGTCCTGACCACAAGCACAAGGCGAAGCCCGCCGTCTTCGCGGGCAAGCCCAAGGTCTCCCTCTCGGACTACGACGGAGAGTGCCCGGTCAAGGTCACCTTCTCCGGCACGATCAAGGTGAAGGCGACCGCGGGCAAGACCAAGGTCGCCTACCGCTGGGTGCGCGGCAACGGGTCCAAGAGCGCGGTCAAGACCTTCACCGTGGGCAAGGGCGTCAAGCACGTCACGGTGAAGGAGACGCACAAGATCGGCAACGACACCAAGGGCTGGGAGGCCCTGGAGGTCCTGTCGCCGCGTAAGGCCGTCTCGGAGAAGGCCCACTTCAAGGTCTCCTGTGACGACGACCGCAAGCACGTCTACAAGGACGCCTACACCATCCACAGCACGCGCCGCGTCCAGACCAAGGTCTGGGTGGACGAGGGCAACTGCAAGGCGCTCCTGGTCGGCCGCATCAGCACCTACGGCCACCGCTGGGTGCACTACCGCTGGGTCGTCAACGGCCGCGTCGTCGACTACGGCAAGGTGCACGTGGACGGTTCCACCACGGTCCGTCACCTGATCCGCACCCACGACGACCTGCGTGGCTGGGCGAAGCTGGAGGTCGTGGGCCGCTACGGCAGCTCCGACACGGCCGGGTTCAAGATCTGGTGCAAGGACTGGCACCGGCCGCACAAGCCGGGTCACCCGCACAAGCCCGACCACCAGGTGAAGGCCGACGTCACGCACGTGGGCGCGACCCAGGTCGCCCGCGGGTGCCCGAACGGCGTCGTGAAGGCCTCCGGCACCATCCACTCCGACGGCCCGGGCAAGGTCAGCTACACCTGGGTCGTCAACGGCAAGGTCGCCGGCGGCGGTGACGTGGTGTTCGGTCACGGGGGCGGCAGCAAGAGCGTCCACGGTGAGTGGTCCTCCTACGCCACCAAGGGCGGCACGGTCGTCCTGAAGATCGACGGCGACTCGGCCGCGGACCACTACGCCTCGGTCTGCTCCTCCGTGCAGGACAAGACGGAGGACAAGGCGGCCGACAAGCCGGCTCCCGCCTCCCCCGAGGCTCCCGCCTCCAGCGGGGCCCCGGCAGGCGCCTGAGGCCCTTGGACGACACTCCGGCTGAGGGAGACCTGAGCCGGGGAGGACGGTGAACGAGGCGGTGCCCGCTCCGTGCGGGCACCGCCTTCGTCGTTTCCGCGTGCCGCGGAGCCGGGGGCGAGCCCGCCGGAGGGGCGGGAGACGGCGGGCGGTGGCACGATCGGAGGCATGAGCTTCGTTCCCCCGGGGACCGGCTGGCCGGACGACCCCGCCCGGCCGGACACGCCCGTCGCGCACGACCCCGCCGAGGTGGGAGACCTCGCCGCCACCAGCGGCACCCTCGCCGAGCTGACCGCCCGGCAGTCGGTCTGCCGCGCCTGCCCGCGCCTGGTGGAGTGGCGCGAGGAGGTCGCGGAGGTCAGGCGGCGGGCCTTCGCCGCCCAGACCTACTGGGGCAGGCCCGTCGCGGGCTGGGGAGAGGAGAAACCAGAGGTCCTGATCGTGGGACTGGCCCCGGCCGCGCACGGCGGCAACCGGACCGGCCGGATCTTCACCGGTGACCGGAGCGGCGACTGGCTGTTCGCCTCGCTGCACCGGACCGGGCTGGCCGCGCGGGAGACCAGCGTGCACGCGGGGGACGGGCAGCGGCTCATCGGGGCGCGCATGGCGGCCGCGGTGCGGTGCGCGCCGCCAGGGAACAAGCCCACGCCGCAGGAGCGGGCCGCGTGCTTCCCCTGGCTGGCCCGGGAGGTCGGGCTCGCCGCGGAGAGCCTGCGGGTGCTGGTCGCCCTGGGCGGCTTCGCCTGGCAGGCCGTCTGGCCCGCGCTGCGGGAGGCGGGGTACGCCCTGCCGCGGCCCAGGCCCGCCTTCGGGCACGGCGTCGAGGTCGAGATCTCCCGGGGCGGAAGTTCGGCGCATCTTCTGGGCTGCTATCACCCCAGTCAGCAGAACACCTTCACCGGCCGGGTGACCGCCGAGATGCTCGACCAGGTCTTCACCAGGGCCAACACGTTGCGTGGTCTGTGAGGTCCATCACAAAAGGGAACAAATACCGAATTTTCATCGGTAATGATGGTCAAATCGTTCGTTTTACGTAAATTTGGGTGAAGTTGCCAAGGGGGTCCCTGGCGCTCGCGGAAGGGCGGACGTATGCTTGTGAAAGCTTTCACAAAGCCCCCGACCTAAGGATGCCGAAGTGAACACCAGCTCCAAGCACATCGTGGTCGTCGGTGGTGGCTATGTCGGCCTCTACACCGTGCTGCGGCTGCAGCGCACGCTCCGCCGGGAGCTGCGTGAGGGCAGTGTGCGCATCACCGTCCTGACCCCCGAGTCGCACATGACCTACCAGCCGTTCCTCCCGGAGGCCGCGGCCGGCAACCTCTCCCCCCGCCACGTAGTGGTCCCGCTCCGGCGGGTCCTGCGCAGGGCGACGATCCTGAACGGTAAGGTCACCAAGGTCGACCACGCTTCCCGGAAGGTGTCCTTCGAGCCGAACGTCGGCACCCCCTACGAGATCGGCTACGACATCGTCGTCATGGCCGCGGGCTCGGTCTCCCGCACGCTGCCCGTCCCCGGGCTGGCGGACGCCGCGATCGGCTTCAAGACGGTCGGCGAGGCGATCGCCCTGCGCAACCGGGTGCTCGGCCTGCTCGACCGGGCCGAGACCAACGACGACGAGGCCCTGCGCCGCCGGGCGCTGACGTTCGTCGTCGTCGGGGGAGGCTTCGCGGGCATCGAGGCGCTGGCCGAGCTGGAGGACATGGCGCTCGACGCGGTCCGCTACTACCACAACGTCAAGCGCGAGGACATGCGCTGGGTCCTGGTGGAGGCCACCGACCGGATCCTGCCGGAGGTCGGCCCGGAGATGGGCCGGTGGACCGCCGAGCAGCTCCGCGAGCGCGGCATCGAGGTCAAGATGAACACCCGCCTGGAGTCCTGCGAGGGCGGCCACGTCAAGCTCTCCGACGGCGACGAGTTCGAGGCGGCCACCATCGTCTGGACCGCCGGCGTGAAACCCAGCCCGGTGGTGAACGCGGGCGACCTGCCGCTGGACGAGCGCGGCCGGATCAAGACGACCACGCGGCTGACCGTGGCGGGGACCAAGGGCGCGTTCGCCGCGGGCGACGTGGCCGGGGTGCCCGACATGACCAACCCGGGCCAGTACTGCGCGCCCAACGCCCAGCACGCGGTCCGCCAGGCCAAGGTGCTCGCCGACAACATCACCCGCCACCTGCGCGGCGAGGAACTGGTCGACTACCGGCACAAGTACGTCGGCTCGGTCGCCGGTCTGGGCCTCCACAAGGGCGTCGCCAACGTCTACGGCGTCAAGCTCCGCGGGCTGCCCGCCTGGTTCATGCACCGCACCTACCACCTGTCGCGGGTGCCGACCGTCAACCGCAAGGTCCGGGTGATGGCGGACTGGACCCTGGCGCTGTTCTTCAAGCGCGAGACCGTCTCGCTCGGCGAGATCGAGGCGCCGCGCGAGGAGTTCAAGGCCGCCGCGACGGCCTGAGAGGCCGAGGGCGCACGTGGTCTCCCGTGCCGGTCACGCGCGGGAGGCCGCCGTGCCGGCCGGTCCGCCCTTCCGCAGGCTCACACGGCCCGGTCCCGATCGCCCCGGGGCCGGGCCGTGTGCGGACCGGTGCGGGAAACGGTGCGACAGATGGGGTGAACGGTTACGTCCGGGTGGTCCGTTACGTATGATTGCGGCGCCCCCGTAGCCCAATGGCAGAGGCACACCCCTTAAAAGGGTCGGGATGCGGGTTCGAATCCCGCCGGGGGCACTGCGCCGTCCGCATCCGCGGTGCCGCCGGACCCCGCGAAGAGTGCAGGGAGGGGCGGGAACTTCCCGGAGGCGCTGGTCGTTGAAGAGGACGGCGGTAGCCGTACCGTCACGCGTGCATGATGATATGAGCACGATACGGCTGTGTGACGACCGATCGAATACGCTGATCGCGTAGGTCGCAGCGTGGAGGCAGCGATGGAGAGCAAGAACCCCGTATTCAAGCGGCAGCCCCAGGGCCGGCAGGCCTGGGGCGGGCCGACCCCGACCCCTGAGCAGCTTCAGGGCATGTACGACGCCCCGGCGTACGCGCAGCACGCCCCGCCCGCCTACCGGGCGATGACGATCGACGACGTGGTCGTGCGGGGCTTCATGACCCTCGGCACGCTGGTCGTCTCGGCCGCCGCGGCCTGGGCGCTCAACCTCGGCTGGGGCGCGGCGATGGCCGGCATGCTCGTCGGCCTGGTCCTGGCGCTGATCGTCTCGTTCAAGCAGAGCACCAACCCGGTGCTGATCCTCGGCTACGCGGTCGGCTACGGCGTCGCCGTCGGCGTGCTCAGCCACCTGATGCAGGAGATCTACCCGGGCATCGTCATCCAGGCGGTCCTCGGCACGGCCATGGCCTTCGGCGGCATGCTGACGGTCTACGCGCTGCGCATCGTCCGGGTGACGCCGAAGTTCACCAAGTTCGTCGTGGCCGCGGCCCTGGGCCTGATGGGCGCGCTGCTGGTCAACTGGATCGCGAGCTTCTTCATCGACGGCGGCTTCGGTCTCCGCCAGGCCGGCCCGGTCGGCTACCTGGTCAGCGTCGCGGCGATCCTGCTGGGCTGCTTCTTCCTGCTCCTCGACTTCAACCAGGTCGAGGAGGGCGTGCGGGCCGGTGTCCCGGCGAAGTACTCCTGGCTGATGGCCTTCGGCCTGACGATGACCCTGGTCTGGCTCTACCTGGAGATCCTGCGCCTGCTGAGCTACTTCTACAGCAGCGACTGATCCTCGCACCGTAAAAAACGGTTAAACCCCGCCGGAAATGATCCGGCGGGGTTTTTTCATGACAAAACGGGCATATTGTGTGTAAAACGCAGTCGGAGGTCGACGGCGTGCAAGAGAAGACTCCCCCAGGTCTTGTAATCACGGGTGTCGTGAGGCACTGTCAAGCAAAGGAGGCCTTACCCGTGGAGGAATCCATGCCGCTGAACCACTCGATGGACACGCATCACAAACTGATCGCCAGAGTCCCGGACATCACGGGGCGCGCGCTCCCCGAGTGGTTCAAAGCTCTCGACAACGGCCCGTCCTTCCTTCGCTGCGACGAGCGCGCCAACTGGCTCGCCGCCGAGCACGGGATGACTCACGGCTACGCCGCCGCCATCGTGCACGAGCACGAGCGGCACCGCCGCCACCACCTGTAAACCATCGGTCCCCGCCCGAGGACTCCGCCGCCGACGGTGGTGGAGTCCTCCCATGTGCGGGGATGATGGGTGCATGGATCTTGACAAGGCGCGCGAGTTCATCCGGGACAACCACCGGGCCGTCATGCTGACCAGGCACGCCGACGGCCGGCCACAGATGTCCCCGGTCACCGTGGGACTCGACGTCCGGGGGCGCCCCGTGATCAGCACGCGGGAGACCGCGGCGAAGGTCCGCAACCTCCGCAGGGACCCCCGGGTCGCGCTCTGCGTGATGACGGACGCCTTCTACGGCGAGTGGATCCAGATCGAGGGCACGGCCGAGATCGTCTCGCTGCCGGAGGCGATGGACCTCCTCGTGGCCTACTACCGGGACCTCTCCGGTGAGCACCCCGACTGGGACGACTACCGGGCGGCCATGGAGAGGGACCGGCGGGTGATCGTGAGGATCGACCTCACCCGCGCCGGTCCCGACGTCCACGGCTGACCGCCCCCGCACGGGAGACGGGCGCGGAACCTAGCTGAGACGCTCCAGGACCATGGCCATGCCCTGGCCGCCGCCCACGCACATGGTCTCCAGGCCGATGGACTTGTCGTGGAAGCGGAGGCTGTTGATGAGCGTGGAGGTGATCCGGGCGCCGGTCATGCCGAACGGGTGGCCCACCGCGATGGCGCCGCCGTTCACGTTGAGCCGGTCGATGTCGATGCCCAGTTCCTTGTAGGAGGGGATGACCTGGGCGGCGAAGGCCTCGTTGATCTCCACGAGGTCCACGTCGTCGATGGACATGCCCGCCCGGGCCAGGGCCTGCCTGCTGGCCTCGATCGGGCCCAGGCCCATGATCTCGGGGGACAGGCCGCTCACGCCGGTGGAGACGACCCGGGCGAGCGGGGTGATGCCCAGTTCCGCGGCCTTGGTGTCGCTCATCACGATCACGGCGGCGGCGCCGTCGTTCAGCGGGCAGCAGTTGCCCGCGGTGACGGTGCCGTCGGGACGGAAGACCGGCTTGAGTCCCGAAACCGCCTCGTAGGTGGTGCCGGGGCGCGGGCCGTCGTCCTTGCTGACCACGGTGCCGTCGGGGAGGGTCACCGGGGTGATGTCCTTCTCCCAGAAGCCGTTGGCCAGGGCCTTCTCGGCGAGGTTCTGGGAGCGCACGCCGAACTCGTCCTGCTCCTGGCGCGAGACGCCCTTGAGCGCGGCCACGTTCTCCGCGGTCTGGCCCATCGCGATGTAGATGTCGGGCAGCAGGCCGTCCTCGCGGGGGTCGCGCCAGACCGGGGCGCCGCCCTCGGAGGACTTGACCGTGCGGGCCGTGGCCTCGTCGAACGCCGGGTTCTGCGTGCCGGTCACCCCGTCGGCGCTGCCCTTGACGAGGCGGGAGACGCACTCCACGCCCGCCGAGATGAAGATGTCGCCCTCGCCCGCCTTGATCGCGTGCATGGCCATCCGGGTGGTCTGCAGAGAGGACGAGCAGTAGCGGTTGACGGTGGTGCCGGGCACGCCGTCCAGTCCGAGCAGAGTGGAGACCACCTTGGCGATGTTGTACCCCTGCTCGCCGCCGGGCTGGCCGCAGCCCAGCATCAGGTCGTCGACGGTGTTCGGGTCGAGCTGGGGGACCTTGTCCAGCGCGGCCTTGATGATCTGCGCGGTCAGGTCGTCGGGACGGATGTCCTTGAGCGAACCCTTGAAGGCGCGTCCGATGGGCGAGCGCGCGGTTGCGACGATGACTGCCTCGGGCATGTGGCTCTCCTGTGCTCAGGCGACGCTGCGCGTCGCGGCTCGGGGCCGGCGCGTCCTTCCCCGGAGCGCCCCTCGCGCTCCGGGAGGCCGGACGCGGGCCCCTCGCCGTCTACTAATCGCTCCTTGAGCGGAGGTTACCGCGCGGTAGTCCGGAGGCCATTACCCGGGGTGGCAAGAAACAGAACTTTGTTACGGAATGCCAAGCGGGCCCGCCGTCCGGAGGGACCCGGGCACAGCCATCCGGTTAGCCGTACATGCCGGGGGCGGTGGCGGTGGCGTCCTGTACGGCGTGCAGGCCGCCCTTCTCGTCCCGCCAGACCCGCCAGCCGTTCTGGCTGCCGGTGAACCATCCGGGAGGGGCGCCGGCGTCGGCCGTCCGCTTCCCGGTGGCCAGGTCGAACTCGCACAGCGAGGCCACCGAGTAGAACCCGGGGCTCTGCCCCTTCAGCGCCAGGGGCTTGGGGTCGGTCACGCAGAAGGACCAGCCGCGCTCCTCGTCGATCTCGGCCGGCCGGCCGGTGGCCAGGTCGAAGGCGGTCCCCCGCTTGTCGTGCCGGAGGAAGCCGATCTTGTCCATCCGCGGCGGGAAGGCCAGCCACCAGCCCGCACCCGGGACGTCGGTGGCGGGGATCTGGCCGAGGACCCGGCCGCTCTCCGGGTCCAGCCGGGCGAATCCGCCGTACTGGCCCTGCTGGTCGACCGGGCGGACCACCGGGGCGAACCCCGGGTTGCCGCTGGGGTAGACGCGCACGACCGAGGGGCGGATCCAGTTGATGGAACCGTCGGAGAGCTTCACGGAGAAGAGCCCGAAGGCGGAGACCTTCTTGGTCCGGGGGTTGGTGTAGGGGGCGACGTAGCCGACGAGGTTCTCGGCCGTCGCGCCGAACGACCAGCCGCCGGACATGTTGACGCCCGAGCCGAGCGCCTGCTCGACGGGCTGCTGCCAGACGACCTTCCCGGTGCGCAGGTCGTAGGCCTCCAGGAGGGGGTTGCGGGCCAGGCGCAGGAAGACCACCCGGGAGGCGTTGGACCACTCGACCTCGGCGATGCCGGGCAGCCGCCACAGCACCCTCCCGGTGGCCGGGTCGAGCACGACGACCCGGGCCGTGGCGAGGGCGGTGTTCTCCGCCACGCACACGAACATCCCGCACTTCTGCGGTCCGAAGGTCGAGTGGGCCGGGCGGCTCCACTTCGTGGTGCCGGTCCGCGCGTCCCGGCCGACGATCATCGCCTTCCATCGCCGCCTCGTGGACGGGTCGACGGTGACGGCGACGGTCTGGTTCTTCCCGGTCTCGATGATCGCCGGTGCGGGGACGCCCATCCCGGGCAGCCGGCCGGCCATGGTCGCGGGGGCGGCCCAGAGCTGCTTGCCCGAGTCGAGGTCGAGGGCCACCGTCTCCAGCGTCCCGTCGCCCTTCAGCGACGTCGTCGTGGCCACGCCGCCGGCGATGGCGGTGCGGCTGACCGCGTTCACCGCGGTGTTGTGCCAGGTGGGATAGGACGGAGCGGCCGCTTCGCTGCCGGAGCAGCCGGCCAGGGCCAGGGCTCCGGCGAGGACCATGGCTGATTTCGCGTGAGGCCGGATCACGGACATCCACTCCAAAGGGGGCGAGGCGTGACGGCATCGCTGCGGAGGGTGACCGTGCTCAGGCGTCGTCGGGCAGCGCCCCGGGCCGCCGGCGGAGCAGTGTCACCCACCGCCCGTGGGGACCCGTGGCTCGGCCGGCGACGCGGGTCGCGGACACCTCGGCGCCGGGCTCCTCCGCGGCCTTAGCCGCCGCAAGGTAAACCGACTGACCGCGCACGGGCTGCGGCTCGGGCCACAGCTCCAACGCAGTGCAAACAGACGGTAGCACCGCGTAAGCGACTTGGGCGTAGCCTCGGCGAGATGGATGGTAACGGTCGGGTCCGAACATTTCGTGGGGGTTTGTCTCGAATTCTTCTCCCAGGAGGTCGGCGAAGGCCACCGTCCGGCCACCCGCCTCGATGACCGCGACGGTCTGCGCGGCGGCGAGCTGGCGGCTCCAGCGCCGGGTCACCCAGCGCAGCGGCTGCGGGAGCGGCCGGACCGTGCCGAGGTCCGGGCAGGTGCCCACGACCACCTGGGCCCCCGCCTCGCGCAGCCGCCGCACGGCCTTCTGCAGATGCCGCACGGCCTGCGCCGGGAACGTCTGGGTGGTGATGTCGTTGGCGCCGATGAAGACGACCGCGACCTCCGGCCGGGCCTCGAGCGCCCTGTCCACCTGCTCGGCGAGGTCGACGGAGGCCGCCCCCGACACGCCCGCCACGGTGAGCCGCACCGGGCGCTCGGCGACCGCGGCCAGGCCGCACGCGATCAGCACGCCGGGGGTGTCGGCCGGGTCGGTCATGCCCAGGCCCACGGAGGTGGAGTCGCCCAGCATGGCCATCCGGACCGGCTCGCCGCCGAACGCGCCGTAGACGCCGTCCGAGGGCGGTCCCTCCATGCCGTGCGGGCGGCCGACGATCTTGCGGGCCAGCATGCCCTCGGCGAACAGGATCCCGTAGGTCGCCGCGCCGAGCAGGGTCAGCCCGCCTCCCCCCACGGCCGCGGCGGCCGCGATGCGCCGTGCGGCCCGTGCCGCTCCGGGTGTCCAGCTCACGCACCCTCCTCCTTCGGCCGCGTGAGCGGTGCCGCGGTGCCCACGGCTCGCTCGCTCACGCGCCCTCCCTACCCCGTCCGGCGGGACGCCCCCGGTCCCGCACGGCCGGCGGCGTCCGGTGACTCCGTCGTACCCGTCGTGACACGGTGCGTCGTGACGCGACGGTAGCGTTTGAGGGAGACCGACCGGGTCCCGGCCACCCCCTGGGATCTCGGTACCCGACAGAGCAAGCTGACAAAGCTTCGGCATTTCGAGGTGATCAACGCGATGCGCGTACATGACTCGCTTGTGGAGCTGATGGGCGACACCCCGCTCGTCAGGCTGCACAAGGTGACGGCGGGCCTGCCGGCCCAGGTGCTCGCCAAGGTCGAGTACTTCAACCCCGGCGGCTCGGTGAAGGACCGCATCGCGGTGCGCATGATCGACGCCGCCGAGAAATCGGGCGAGCTGCGGCCCGGCGGCACGATCGTGGAGCCGACCTCGGGCAACACCGGCGTCGGCCTGGCGATCGTGGCTCAGCAGCGCGGCTACAAGTGCCTGTTCGTGGTGCCGGACAAGGTCGCCCAGGACAAGATCGCGGTGCTGCGGGCCTACGGCGCGGAGGTCGTCGTCTGCCCGACCGCCGTCGCACCCGACCACCCCGACTCCTACTACTCGGTCTCCGACCGGCTGGCCCGGGACATCCCCGGCGCCTGGAAGCCCGACCAGTACTCCAACCCCAACAACCCCGACAGCCACTACCACTCCACCGGCCCGGAGATCTGGGAGCAGACCGAGGGACGGATCACCCACTTCGTCGCGGGCGTCGGCACGGGCGGCACCATCAGCGGCACCGGCCGCTACCTCAAGGAGGTCTCCGGCGGCCGGGTGAAGATCATCGGAGCCGACCCCGAGGGGTCCGTCTACTCCGGCGGCACCGGCCGGCCGTACCTGGTGGAGGGCGTGGGCGAGGACATCTGGCCCGCCACCTACGACACCACGATCTGCGACGAGATCATCGCGGTCTCCGACAAGGACTCCTTCGGCATGACCCGCCGCCTGGCCCGGGAGGAGGCCCTGCTGGTGGGCGGCTCCTGCGGCATGGCCGCCGTCGCGGCGCTGCGCGTGGCCGCCACGGCCGGGCCGGACGACGTGGTCGTGGTGCTGCTGCCCGACGGCGGCCGCGGCTACCTGTCGAAGATCTTCAACGACGAGTGGATGGCCGACTACGGCTTCCTCACCACCTCCTCCGAGGAGGGCCTGGTCAGGGACGTGCTGAGCCGCAAGGGCGGCAGCCTGCCGGAGTTCGTGCACACGCACCCGCACGAGTCGGTGGACACCGCCATCTCCATCATGCGGGAGTACGGCGTCTCGCAGCTCCCCGTGATGAAGGAGGAGCCCCCGGTCATGGCCGCCGAGGTGGTCGGCTCGATCGTGGAGCGCGACCTGCTGGACGCCCTCTACCGGGGACGGGTGCGCCCGCAGGATCCGCTGGCGGGCCACATGTCCCCGCCGCTCCCCATGATCGGCGCCGGCGAGCCGGTCTCCCATGCGGTCGACGCGCTGGAGAAGGCCGACGCCGCGGTGGTCCTCGACGACGGCAAGCCCGTCGGCCTGCTCACCCGCCAGGACCTGCTGGCCTTCCTGGTCAACTGACCGCGAACTCCACGAACACCTCCCAGGCCCCCTCGGGGGTGGGGCCGGCGTACAGGCGGCCGCCGAGCGCCTCGACGCGCTCGGCCATGCCGACCAGGCCGAAACCGCCGCCGAGGCGGGAGAGCTTGGAGTCGGAGGCCGAGCCGTAGTTGCGCACGCGGAGCCGTACGGCACCGTCCACGAGCCGCAGGTCGGCCTCCACCCAGCCGGTGCCGGGCGCGTGGCGGCGCACGTTGGTGAGCGACTCCTGGAGCACGCGGTGGAGGGTGGTCATCACCTCCGGCGGCAGGGTCTCGTCGGTGACGCCCTCGCCGATCTCGAACGCCACCTGGGGCCCGTGGGCCGAGAACCGCTCCACGAGCAGGCGCATGTCGGCCAGGCGGGTCCCGGGGGAGCGGGCGGCCTCGTCCGCCCGCAGCACGCCGACCAGGCGGCGCATCGAGGTCAGCGCGTCGGCCCCGGCGCCCGCGATCGCGTCGAGCGCGGGGGCCACCGCCTCCGGCTTGGCCTCGGCGACGACCTTGGCCGCCTGGGCCTGGACCACGATCCCGGTGATGTGGTGGGCGACCAGGTCGTGCAGCTCCCGGGCCAGCTCCAGGCGCTCGGCCCGCCGTACGGCGTGCACGGCCTCGCGGCGGCGCTCCATCTGGAAGCGGAGGTAGGCGCCGACGCCGGCGGCCGTGGACCAGGCGACGAAGAGCATGAAACCGACGACCAGGGAGCCCTCGGTCTCTCCCACCCGGCCGGCGGAGGCCTCCAGCACGAGCATCGACGTCACCGCGAAGAGCGCCGCGTTCCTGACCGGCTCGATCCAGCGCAGCGCGCCGATGGTGAGGATGAGCAGGGCCCCCGTCTCGGCGAAGCCGGGCGTGAGGTCGCAGCCCGGAACGGCCCCGGCGACGAAGGTGACCGCGAACGACAGCCCCATCAGGACAGCGAGAGGGCGGACGCGGTTCCTGCGCCGCCGCCACACGGCGTAGACCCCGTAGGCCCCGGCCAGGGGGACCAGGAACTGCGCCGGCTCCGAGAGGCTCACCGTCACCGCGACGTCCAGCAGGAGCAGCAGCCCCAGCCAGCAGAACATGGCGATCTCACTGAGCCGCCTGATCCAGTAAACGACGCGATGCGTGTCCCCCACGGCCGTTGAGCCTAATCCCCATGGCCGACCCGACATATCGGTCGTTCGGCTGAGACGTGCCCACGAGGACCGGCCCTTCAGCGGAGGCGCGGGCCCCGGCCCCGGACGGATGCTTGAAGCGTCGAAGGGGAGAGGGAAATGACCATCATCGGGATCGTGCTGCTGGCCGCAGGACTCGTCGTCGCGGTGACCCTGGTGCTCGCCGACCCGGTTCTGCTGTCCCGGATCAACGGGGAGCACGCCGAAGGGCTGAGCGGTCGTCACATCCAGGCGCCGCCGGTCACCGCCGGAGTGGCTCCGGCCACGGCGGAGGCGGTGCCGGTCACCGCCGGGACCGGACCGGTCGCGGGGGAGGAAGCGGCCGGCGGGGCGGCGCGCGTCGCGGCCATGGTGCCGCTCCAGCGCCGGCCGGGCGACCACGAGCCGCAGGCCGCGTAGGGAACGTCGCGGGCCGGGGGCGGTACGCGGGCGGAGTAGCGTGTGCCGTATGAGTGAAGGATTCGAGACCCTGGCCATCCACGCCGGTCAGGAGGCCGACCCCCAGACCGGGGCCGTCGTGCCGCCCATCTACGCGGTGTCCACCTACAAGCAGGACGGCGTGGGGGGACTGCGCTCCGGATACGAGTACAGCAGGTCGGCCAACCCGACCAGGACCGCGCTGGAGGAGGCCGTCGCCGCCGTCGAGGGCGGCGCCCGCGGTCTGGCCTTCGCCTCCGGGCTGGCGGCCGAGGACACCCTGCTCCGCGCGGTCTGCAAGCCCGGTGACCACGTCATCATCCCGAACGACGCCTACGGCGGCACCTACCGGCTCTTCGCCAAGGTCCACGAGGCATGGGGGCTGCACTACGACCCGGTGCCGCTCGGCGACCTGGCCGCGGTGGCGGCCGCCATCACGCAGAAGACCAGGATCATCTGGGTGGAGACGCCCACCAACCCGCTGCTGACCGTGGCCGACATCGCCGCCCTGGCCCAGCTCGCGCACGACTGCGGCGCGCTGCTCGTGGTGGACAACACCTTCGCCTCGCCGTACCTGCAGCAGCCGCTGGCGCTGGGCGCGGACGTCGTGGTGCACTCCACCACCAAGTACGTCGGCGGCCACTCCGACGTGGTCGGCGGCGCGCTCGTCGCCCGGGACGCCGAACTGGGCGAGCGGCTCGCCTACCACCAGAACGCGATGGGCGCGGTGGCCGGGCCGTTCGACGCGTGGCTGACGCTGCGCGGTCTCAAGACGCTCGCGGTGCGCATGGACCGCCACTGCGACAACGCCGAGCGGGTGGTGGACCTGCTGCTGGCGCACCCGCGGGTGACCTCGGTGCTCTACCCGGGCCTGCCCGAGCACCCCGGCCACGAGGTGGCGGCCAAGCAGATGAAGCGCTTCGGCGGCATGGTCTCCTTCCGGGTCGCCGGAGGGGAGGCCGAGGCGGTCGAGGTCTGCAACCGGGCCAAGCTGTTCACCCTCGGGGAGTCCCTGGGCGGGGTGGAGTCGCTCATCGAGCACCCCGGCCGGATGACCCACGCCTCCGCCGCGGGCTCGCCGCTGGAGGTCCCGGGTGACCTGGTCCGCCTCTCGGTCGGCATCGAGACGATCGACGACCTGCTGGCCGACCTCTCCCAGGCGCTCGGCTAGGCGCCGGCTCCCGGCCGGGCGGCGGCGCGCCGGTGGAGGCGCCGCCCGGCCGCTCCGGGCCGGTGACCGGTCCGGGTCACGGGTTGCCCCAGACCATCAGCACGAGGACGACCATCCAGAGCACGGTGATCAGCCCGGAGAGGGTGGCGATCCGGCCGGTCTGCACCTTGGCGTCGTCCTGCGGGTCCTCACTGGTCAGGGCCCGCAGGGCGGCGCGCTGGTCCCGCTCCACGACGGCCAGGAGCACGGCGGCGACGATGAAGAGCGTCATGGAGACCGTCAGGTACGGCCTGCCGAGGTACTCCAGGCCGACCAGCACGCCGAACAGGAAGACGCCGACGGAGGCGATGGCGTAGATGCGCGTCGTCTTGTGCAGGTAGCGCAGGACGTCGACGTTCCGGGCACGGATGAACCGGGGCGTGGACATGGTCACCGCGACGACCGGTCCCAGGGTGAAGATCGCGAAACCGATGTGCAGCCAGAGCAGCAGATCTGTCATACGCCCGACCTTAGCCTCCGGCGATCTCGTCCGGGCGCGGCTCCGGCGCCGGGCGCGACCTGGGCGTGGCGTCCTCGCGTGAGGGCTCGTCCTCGCGCGCAGGCCCCTCCTCGGGCGAAGAGGCGGTCTCGTGCGGGAGGCCGGTCCCGGCCGGCAGGCCTTCCCCGTGCGGAGGAGCGCCCTGGCGCGGGAGCCCGTCCCCGGGCGGGGGACCGTCCTCCCGCACGAGACCGGCCTCCCGCATGAGGTGGCGGTGGCAGAGCGGGCAGGCGTCCTGCGGGCGCCCGGCGCGGCACCTGTCGTGGTCCACCCGCACGCCGAGCAGCCGCCGGGTGCCCGCCGTCGCCGTCCCGGACGCGCGATCGGTGATCGAGGTGCGCCCGTCCTCGATGCGGACGCTGATCGCGACGACGGCGAGGACGGTGAGGACGACGGCGAGAAAGAGCCCGCAGACTACCGCGACCACGATCCACATGCGCTCCTCCGGGGAAGACGACCCCAGCCTTTCCCGGATGCCGCCGCGTTTCAAGTCGCCGGGCGCGTCCTTCCCGCTCCGGAGGGTCACGGCGAATCATCCTGTTTCGCCCTGAGCACACCGGAGCAGTGAGTAGGATCACTGTCCGGGTCCGTTCCCGAGCGAGGGGTCTCCGGTGTAGAAGCCGGGGCCGTGCCGGGCGGGCATGGACGAGATCGTGCATGAAGGCACAAAGGAGTGCCAGCTGTGGCTGTGAAACATGTCGAGCCGTACACCGAGGAATGGCGGCACCAGCCCGTCTTCTATCTGCGTCAGGTCGTGGAGGCGCTGGACGCGCAGGTCGAGACCTGGTGGGAGGGGCCGTGCGACCCCCGGGCCGGGACCATCCGCCTGATCGGCGGGGACGCGCTGGTGTGGGACGAGGAGAGCGGCTGGCGATGGGGCCGGTTCGTCTCCGGCGGCCCGGACCGCTGCACCACCCTGGCGGGTCACCGCTATCTCGGCGGCGGCCTGCTGCTCCGTCCCGGGCGGGTGCCCGACGCCGTCGCCGAGGCCCGCGCGGGAGTGGGCAACAGTACGGCCTGGCGTCCGTGCTACCGCTCCTACCGCCACTACCGCGACGGCTTCGACCTCGCCCTGGACCACTACGCCGCCCTCAGCGGCGCCTGATCCGGCCTCGGGTCCGCCTCCGGCGGCGGAGCGGTCCGCGGGTCAGCGCCGGCGGCGGGTGCGCAGGAAGTCGCTGACGACGTACTCGCCGAGCCGGTCGGCGCTGGGGGAGAAGACCCGGCCGCCGTTGCGGCGGGCGACCTCGTCCACGAACTCCTTCAGGCGCTCGTCCTCGGCGAGCATGAACACGTTGAGCGTGGCCCGGCGCCGCGTCATCTTGTCCACCTCGGCGAGCGTCAGCTCCAGCGTCTCGCGGGTGGGCGGCCACTCGAAGGCGTAGGTGCCGTTCCGGCGCAGGTGCGAGGTGGGCTCGCCGTCGGTGACGACGAGCACGACCGGCTCGAAGTCGGGGTGGCGGTCCAGGTGGCGGCCCGCGATCAGCAGGGCGTGGTGCAGGTTCGTGCCCTGGACCATGTCCCACTCCAGCCCGGCGAGCTCGTCCGGCTGCAGGATCCTGGCGTAGTTGGAGAAGCCGATGATCTGCACCGAGTCCTGGGGGAACTTGGCGGCGACCAGCGCCTGCAGGGCCAGCGCGGTCTGCTTGGCCGCCGCCCACGTGCCGCGCAGCGCCATCGAGTAGGACAGGTCCACCAGCAGGCACACCGCCGCCGCGGTGCGCCGCTCGGTCTCGGCCACCTCGAAGTCGTCCACCGAGAGGGTCACGGCGCCCGGCCGGCCCGCGCCGCGTCCTCCGGCGTGTCCCGCGGGGCGGATCCCGCCCCGCCGTACGCCGTTGACGACCGTGCGGACCACGTCGATGGGCTGCTCGTTGCCGAACCGCCAGGGGCGGGTGGAGCCGGTGAGCTCCCCGGCCGCGCCCGCGTCGGTCTGGTCGTGGTCGCCGCGGCGGCCGGAGTCGAGGGAGGCGAAGACACGGCGGAGCGCGGTCTCGCCGAGACGGCGGACGGCCTTGGGGGTGAGCTCCAGCCTGCCGCGCCGGCGCTGCAGGTAGCCCTGCCGCTCGAGCTCGCGCTCGATCCGCCGGAGCGCCTCCAGGTCGTCGACGGCCGAACGGCCGAGCGCACGCCGGACCGCCCCCTCGTCGATGTCGTCCAGCCGGGCGCCCGGATAGTCCTGGCGGAGCGAGGCCTCCAGCTGGGTCAGGTCGGCGAGCTCGTCCAGCGCGGTCACCGCGTCGGCCATGCCCATCGGGGTGTCACCGGTGAGCCGCTCGGGGGTGTTCCAGGCGAGGTCGGGGCGGCGGGACCGGAGGGACTCGCCCAGGCGGCGCATCTGCTCGGCCAGCCCGGCGTCCTCCAGCGCCTGGCTGACGAGGTTCGCCAGCTCCTCCCGCTGGGCGGGGGTGAGCGAGGCCAGCAGGCGCGCCGTCGCGGCGGCCCGGCGGGCGAGGGTGTCGACCAGTTCCTCCAGGTTCCGCGGCGACTCGGGGAACATGTCCCCGTACTCCGCCATGAACCGGTCGAAGTCCTCCTGGGTGTGCTCGCCGCGCGCGTCCCGGTCGAGCATGCCGTTCAGGTCGCCCATCATCCGGCGGACCCGCTCCAGCGCGGCCGGGTCCGGGTCGGCGAGCGCCTGCCGCATGCCGCGGAACTGGCTGTCGAGCACCTCCCGGCGGAGCAGGTCGCGCAGCTCGTCGAAGGTCCGCCGGGCCGCCGCCGACCGCCAGTCATAGGGGCTCAGCGACTGGATCGCACCCGCCGGGTCGTCCGGCACCCCGTCCAGCAGCGACTCGCGGAAGCGGGCGTCGTCGGAGGGGTCGGGGAACAGCTCCGCCCGCTCCTGCCCGATCGCCTTGTCCAGCAGCGCCCGGGCCCGCTCCAGCGTGCCGTCCAGCCGGCCGCGCTCGCGCAGCTCGCGGCGGCGGCGCCGTACCTCGCGGAGCAGGTCGTCCAGGCCGCGGCGGTCCTCCGCCCCGGGCAGGCCCTGCCGGAGCAGGTCGCGCAGGGCGTGGCCGGGGTTGGACCCGGACAGGATCGCGTCGCCCATCCGGTCGAGCGCGGCACGCACGTCGTACGGCGGGGCGAGCGGGTCGGGCCCGTCCCGGTACTCGCCGTAGCGGTAGCTCATCGCCTGTCCCCCTAGGTCTAGGTGCGGTAGACCGTGGCGCCGTCCACCTCGTCCTTGGACAGCCGGCGCAGCAGGTAGAGCCCCTCCAGGGTGAACTCCAGCGCCGCCGCGGCGTGCCCGGGCGACTCGTCGCCGATGCCCAGCCGGGACATGATCCTGGCCAGGCCGTCCACCGGGCCGATCCGGCGCAGCAGCTCGGCGGCGGGCACCAGCGGGCCGGACTCGACCTGGGCCCCCTCGGAGAAGCGGTTCAGCAGCGCGGACAGGTCCGCGCCGCCGAGCGTGCCGCGGAACGTCTCGGCGACGGCCCGGCGGAGCAGGTGCGCGAGGACCTCGGTCTCCCGGCCCTCCTCGCTGACCTCGAACTCCACCTTGCCCCGCAGGGTGTGCACGATGCCCGGCAGGTCGGCCACCCGGGCCACCGCGTGCTCCTCGCCGGTCAGCGCGGCCCGCCGCAGCGCGGAGGCGGCGGCGGTCTCGGCCGCGGCGATGGAGAAGCGGGCCGAGACCCCGGAGCGCGAGTCCACCGCGGTGGACTCGCGGACCAGCCTGGTGAAGCGGGCGATCACCTCGACCAGGTGGTCGGGGAGGTCGGCCCCCACGTGGTCGAGCGCGGCCTCCTGGCGGATGAGCTCCAGCTCGGTCTCGACCGCCAGCGGGTAGTGGGTGCGGATCTCGGCGCCGAAGCGGTCCTTCAGCGGGGTGATGATCCGGCCGCGGTTGGTGTAGTCCTCGGGGTTGGCGCTGGCGATCAGCAGGATGTCCAGCGGGAGACGCAGGCTGTATCCCCGAACCTGGATGTCGCGCTCCTCCAGCACGTTGAGCAGCGAGACCTGGATGCGCTCGGCCAGGTCGGGCAGCTCGTTGACGGAGAAGACGCCCCGGTTGCTCCGCGGGACCAGGCCGTAGTGCACGGTCTCCGGGTCGCCGAGCGTGCGCCCTTCGGCGATCTTGATGGGGTCGACGTCGCCGATGAGGTCGCCGACGGAGGTGTCGGGAGTGGCGAGCTTCTCGCCGTAGCGCTCGTCGCGGTGCCGCCAGGAGACCGGCAGCTCCTCGCCGGCGGACCCGGCCAGGCGGCGGCAGCGCACACAGGAGGGCGCGTAGGGGTGGTCGTTGATCTCGCAGCCCTCCACGACCGGGGTCCACTCGTCGAGCAGGCCGGTGACGGTGCGGATGAGCCGGGTCTTGCCCTGGCCGCGCTCGCCGAGCAGGACCAGGTCGTGTCCGGCGAGCAGGGCGCGCTCCAGCTGGGGCAGGACCGTGTCGTCGAATCCCACGATGCCGGGGAAGCGCGGCTGCCCGGACCGGAGGCGGGTCAGGAGGTTCTCGCGGATCTCGGCCTTCACCGTGCGGTGGACGTGGCCGCTCGCGCGCAGCTCGCGCAGCGTACGTGGCTCTGGAATGGCAGGCACGGGATCGAGACTACGTCTCCTGAGCCGAAACCGGCAGTCTCGTCACCGTCCGCGGCCTCGTCGCGTCCGGGCCTCATTGCCTGCCGCCTACGGGCGTGCCTGCCCTTTCAGTGGGGAGAATCGCACAAAGGAGGCCTCGGACGGTCCGGAAAGACTTCGGGCGCCGCAGGCTCCGGACAAGAGAGGGAGGCGAGACGAGTGGCTCTGCTGACAAGCCGCTTCGCCGACGGTCTCGCCGTGGGCTCCGATCTGGTCGCGGCGGCGGAGTCCGCGGTGAACCAGGCCCTGCGCGGGCTGGACAAGCCGCCGGACCTGGTCTGTTTCTTCGTCTGCGGTGACGACCCCGACGACGTCTCCCGTGCGGGCATGCGCGCGATGAGCATGGCCTCGGGCGCCGCGGTGATCGGCTGCAGCGCCACCGGGGTGATCGGTGGCGGGCAGGGGGTGGAGCTCACGCCGGCGGTGAGCGCCTGGGCCGCCACCCTCGACGGGGTCCGCCTGACGACCTTCGCCCTGGACAGCCTGCGCACCGAGGAGCAGTTCGTCGTCGTCGGCCTGCCCGAGCCCGCCCCCGACGACCAGGTGGCCATCCTGCTGGCCGACCCCTACAGCTTCCCGGCCGACGGCTTCGTCGAGCGCTCGGGGGAGGTGCTCGGGGGCCTCCCGCTGATCGGCGGCCTGGCCAACGCGCTGCAGGGCCGGGGCGCGGTGCGCCTGTTCGCCGACGGGAAGGTCTACACCGAGGGCGCCGTCGGCGTGCTCATCGGCGGCGCGCTCAACATCAGCACCGTGGTCAGCCAGGGGTGCCGGCCGATCGGCCCCTCCATGACCGTCACCGGGGTGGAGGACAACCTCCTGCTGGAGCTGGCCGGGCAGCCCGCCCTGGCCAGGCTGGAGGAGATCGTCAGCGCGCTGGACGAGGACGACCGCGAGCTGGTCGCCTCCGGGCTGCAGATCGGCATCGTCATCGACGAGTACGCCGAGCGGCACGAGCGGGGCGACTTCCTGATCCGGGGGGTGCTCGGCATCGATCCCGACCGGGAGGCCGTGGCCATCGGGGACATCGTGGAGATCGGCCGTACCGTCCGCTTCCAGGTGCGCGACGCGGCCACCGCCGACGAGGACCTCTACGAGCTGCTCGACTCGCACCGGGAGGAGTTCGGCCGGGTGGAGGGCGCGCTGCTGTTCGCCTGCAACGGCCGGGGCTCGGCCATGTTCGGCAGCGCCGACCACGACACGGCGGCGGTCAACGACATCCTGGGGCCCGGAGGGGTAGCGGGGTTCTTCGCGGCCGGCGAGATCGGGCCGGTGGGGGACCAGAACCACGTGCACGCCTTCACCGCCAGTCTGCTGGTCTTCTCCTCGCGCTAGCGTGGTCCTCCCCCCGCGCCGCCGGCGGTGCCCCCGCCGGCCGCGGCCCCGGGGCCCGGGCCCGGCACGCCGGCCTCCTCTCGGGCCTCCTCCCGCCGGCCGCCGCGCCGGCCGTATGATCGCGCAGTGTCCGATTCCGTGCTTGCCGTCGACATCGGCGGGACGAAGTTCGCCGCCGCGCTGGTCGGTCCGGACGGGGACGTCCGGACGGCCCGGAGGGTCGCGACGCCGCCCGGCGGCGACGCGCACACCCTGTGGAAGGCCCTCGACGGGCTGATCTCCTCCGTGGTGGGCGAGACCTCGCCCACCGGCGTGGGCATCGGCTGCGGCGGCCCGATGACCTGGCCCGACGGCGCCGTCTCACCGCTGAACATGCCGGGCTGGCGGGCCTTCCCGCTCCGGGAGCGGCTGGCCGCCCGCTTCCCCGGCGTCCCGGTCCGCATCCACAACGACGCCGTCTGCGTGGCCGCCGCCGAGCACTGGCGGGGCGCCGGCGCCGGCAGCGCCAACATGCTCGGCATGGTCGTGTCCACCGGGGTGGGCGGCGGGCTGATCCTCGGCGGGCGGCTGATCGACGGCGGCACCGGCAACGCCGGGCACATCGGGCACGTCGTGGTCGATCCGGACGGGCCCGCCTGCGGGTGCGGCGGGCGCGGCTGCCTGGAGGCCGTCGCCCGCGGGCCCGGCCTGGCGGCCTGGGCGGTGGAGCAGGGCTGGGTCCCCGGCAGGGCCTGCGGGACCGCCTCGGGAGCCCCGCACGGTACGGCGGAGCGCTCCGGCGGCGCCCGCGGGCGTGAGGCCGCGGCCTATGTGGAGGCCACGGCGGCCACCGGCAGGCAGCTGGCGCTCGACGCCGCCGCCGGGGACGGGATCGCCCTGGCGGCCATGCGCCGGGCCGGGAGGGCGGTGGGGCTCGCGGTCGCCTCCGCCGCGCACCTGTGCGACCTCGACGTCGTCACCATCGGCGGCGGCCTGTCCCAGGCGGGCCCGCTGCTGTTCGAACCGCTGGAGGAGGCGCTGCGGGCGCACGTCCGGCTGGAGTTCGCCCGCCGGGTCCGGGTCGTGCCCGCGGCCCTCGGCCAGGACGCCGGCCTCGTCGGCGCCGCCGCCCTGATCCTGGCCGCCGACCGCTACTGGTCGCCGGGGAGTTGAGCGGGGGCCGTACGCGGTCCCTCCGGCCCGGACCGCCCCGCCGGGTGCACTCCGCCGGACGCCCCGTCGGTCATGCCCCGCCGGGTGCGGGCCGCCGGTCACGCCCCGCCGGGCCCGGGCCGCGTCAGACCGGTGACACCGGTGACAGGGCCGCCACCAGCGCGTCGACGTGGGGCTGGGGGCGCCGCCGCACGGCGGTGACCGTCCCGACGTACCGGGTCGGCCGGGGCGGCCGGACGGGGACGTGCAGGGCGGACGGGTCCAGGCAGATCCGGGGGACGAGCGAGACGCCGACGCCCGCGGCGACCAGCGCCTGGGCGAAGAAGTAGTCGGTGGTGCTGCCGGAGACCCGCAGCTCGAAGCCGGCGCGGGCGGCGTGGCGGCGCAGGAACGCCTCGGTCTTCAGACATCCCAGCACCCACCGCTCGCCGGAGAGCTCGGCCAGGTCGACCGCGTCGCGGCCGGCGAGGCGGTGCCCGGGCGGCAGGACGACCGACATGACGTCCTCCAGCAGCGGCGTCCACACCAGGGCGGACCGGTCGGCGGGGCCGGTGGGGAGCGGCCCGTCGAAGTGGTAGGCGAGCGCCAGGTCGGCCTGCCCCCGCCGGACCATCGGCACGCTCTCCTCGGGCTCCCGCTCCACCACGTCGACCTCCACACCGGGCCACTCGGTGACGAACCGGGTCAGCGCCGCGGGCAGGAGGTGCCGGCCGCCGCTGGTGAACGTGGCGATCGTCAGCTTCGTACGGCCGGCCGCCAGCCGCCCGATCTGCTCCCGGGCGCGGTCGAGTTCGGCCAGGACGGCCTCGGCGGTCTCCACCAGCAGACGGCCCGGTTCGGTCAGCGTGACACCGCGGGTGCTGCGTTCCACCACCGTGGTTCCGACGGTGCGCTCCAGGGCGGCGATCTGCTGCGAGACGGCCGAGGGGGTGAACCGCAGCGCGGCCGCGGCCGCGCTGAAACTGCCGTGCCGGGCCACCTCGCGCAGCACCCGCAGGCGTTGAACGTCGATCATTAGCTCTCCTGGAAGCCGGTTAAGGAGAACACCACTTCTGCTGAAGACCATAGAGGGGCAACCTGGGCGTGTGAGAAACGTGTGCGTCATCGGGGGCAGCCGCTACTTCGGCAGGCATCTGGTCGAGTCGTTCCGCGCGGCCGGAGACCGCGTCACCGTCGTCAACCGGGGCACGACGGTCCCGCCGCGCGGGGTCGGTCACCTCGTCGCCGACCGCGACGACGAGGCCGCCCTCCGCGCGGCCCTGGGCGGGCGGACCTTCGACGTGGTGGTCGACCAGGTCTGCTACCGGCCGGAACAGGCCGCCGTCGCACGGCGCGTCTTCGCCGGCCGTACCGGGCGCTATGTCATGACCTCGACCATCGAGGTGTACGACCCGGCCACCTCGGACCTGCTGGCCGCCGCCGGGCCGGGCGGCGCCGGGGAGGGCTCCGTGGACCCCGCCGCCTGGCCCGTCCGGCGGCTCCCCGACGGGGACGAGGCCGCCGCCTACGCCGAGGGCAAACGGCAGGCCGAGGCGGTCTTCGCGCGGGAGCCCGCCTTCCCGTACGTCAGCGTGCGGAGCGCGCACGTGCTCGGCGGAGGCTCCCGGGACTTCACCGGACGGCTGGCGCACCACGTCAGGCGCATCGCGGCGGGCGAACCGGTCGTGATCCACGACGATCCGCGCCCGACCTCGTTCGTCGGCCACCGGGAGATCGCCGAGCTGCTGTACTGGGCGGCGGGCGCGGCGTTCACCGGGCCGGTCAACGCCTGCTCCCACGGCGAGCTGAGCGTCACCGGCCTGGGCGCGCTCATCGCGGAGCAGGTGGGCCGGGAACCGGTCTACCGGACGGCCGGCGGCGGGCCGGCCTCCCCGTTCTCCCTCGACCGGTACTACGCCATGGACAACGGCCGGGCCGCCCGGCTGGGGTTCGCCTTCTCCGCGGTGGCCGACTGGCTGCCGCGTGCCGTCACCGAAGCACTGGAGGCATGACATGCGGACCCGCCGGATCGGACAGGCCCGGGTCGGCGCGATCGGCCTGGGCGCCATGCCGCTGTCCATCGAGGGCCGCCCGGACGAGGCCCGGGCCGTCGCCACGATCCACGCCGCGCTCGACGCCGGGGTGACCCTCGTCGACACCGCCGACTCCTACCACTGGCACGCCGGGGAGGCGGGCCACAACGAGGAACTGATCGCGCGGGCGCTGCGCGCCCGCGGCTCCGCGGCCGCCGGAGTCCTGGTCGCCACCAAGGGCGGGCGCGGCCGCCCGGGTGACGGCTCGTGGACGGTGGACGGATCCCCCGGCCGTCTCAAGCGCGCCTGCGAGGACTCCCTCCGGCGGCTCGGCGTGGACGCGATCGGCCTGTACCAGCTGCACAAGCCGGACCCCGCGGTGCCGTGGGCGGAGTCGGTCGGGGCGCTGCGCGAGCTGCTCGACGCGGGGAGGATCCGGATGGCCGGGCTGTCGAACGTCACCGCGGAGCAGATCCGGCAGGCGCGTGAGATCCTCGGCGACCGGCTCGTCTCGGTGCAGAACCGCTTCTCGCCCGCGGTCCGCGACAGCACTCCGGAGCTGCGGCTCTGCGAGGAACTGGGCATCGCCTTCCTGCCGTGGAGCCCGCTGGGCGGCGTCTCCCGCAGCGCCCTGGACGGCCCCTCCCGGCTGGAGGCCGCCACCGCCTTCCACGCGGTGGCGGCCGAGCGCGGGGTGAGCCCCCAGCGGGTCGCGCTCGCCTGGCTGCTCTCCCTGTCACCGGTGGTCGTGCCGATCCCCGGCGCGAGCCGCCCGGAGACGATCCGCGACTCCGCCGCGGCGGCGGACCTCGTCCTCACCGCCGAGGAGCTGGCCCGCCTCGGAGCTCCGCTCCCTCCGGGCTGAGGGTGGAGCGGCCGCCCCGGCCGGCGCGCCGCCGTACGGCTAACGCAGTGCGTCGGCGGGTTCCATGCGGGAGGCCCGGAGGGAGGGGTGGAGCCCGGCGAGCAGGCCCACCGCGGCCCCGGCCAGGGGCGCGGCGAGGGCCGGCCGGACGTCGAGGACGGGTGTCCAGTCCCGCACGGCGGAGACGGCCACCACGATGACGATGCCGAGGCTGCTCCCGATCACACCGCCGACCAGCCCGATCAGGGTGGACTCCAGGAGGAACTGCGCGGCGATGTGGCGGCGTGCGGCGCCCAGGGCGCGGCGCAGGCCGATCTCGGCGACCCGCTCCATCACGGTGACGAGGGTCACGTTGGCGATGCCGACCGCGCCCACCACCAGGGAGACCAGGCCGAGGATCAGGAACAGGCCGTCGACGTCGTCCTGTACGGCGTCGCGGGCGCGCTTGGGCGTGGGCGGCGCGATCACCTGGAGTTCGGTGGCGTGGCCGGGGCTCAGTGCGAGGGGGGCCTGGCGGGCGATCAGGTCGGCGGCGCCGAGGGAGGTGTTCACCAGGACGCGGCTGACGTGCTCCAGGCCGAGCTCCGCGCCCGCGGTGGGCGGCACGATCACGGCCGTGGCCAGGGCCTGCTCGCGGCGGAGGCCGCCCAGCACGCCGATCACCGTGTAGGCGCGCCCCTCGACGAACACGGCCGGGGCGCTCTCCATCCGGGCGACGCCGAGCATCTGGGCGGCCTGCTCGCCGAGGACCGCCACGCGGTCGCCTCGCCGGACGTGGCCGGCGTCGAAGAAGCGGCCCCTGGTCATCCGGCCGAGCACGGCGCCGGGCAGCTCCGGGGTGGCGGCCACCACGGCCAGGGTCTGGCCGGTGACCCGGGTGGGGTCGACGATGGTGTTGGAGGTGACCCGGAGGTTGGAGCTCGCCTCGGTCTGGGCGACCGCCGAGGCCGAGACGACCCCGCGCAGCCGCAGCAGCTCGGCTGGGGAGTCCCAGCCGACGGCCGGGCCGAGCCTGGTGGGGACGTCCACGGTGATCGCCGTGGCGGTGAGCTCGTCGAACCGGCCGACGATCTGGTTCCCGGCGGTGGCGGCGATGCCCAGGGTGACGACGAGGGTGGTGATGCCCAGGACGGTGCCGAGCGTGGTCAGCGCCGAGCGCACGGGCCTGGCGAGCACGCCCGCGAGGGCCTCGGACCACAGGTCGCGGATGTCCACGTCACTCCTCGGTGAGCAGGCCGTCGCTGATGCGGACACGGCGGCCGGCGCGGGCGCTCACCGCGTCCTCGTGGGTGATGACCAGGAGGGTGAGCCCCTGGCCGTGCAGCGTGTCGAACAGGTCGAGCACCATCTCGGTGTTGCCGCTGTCGAGGTTGCCGGTGGGCTCGTCGCAGAGCAGCAGGGACGGCTCGCCCAGCAGCGCCCGGGCGATGGCCACCCGCTGGCGTTCACCGCCGGACAGGCGGCCGGGGAGGAAACCGGCGCGGTGCGCCATGCCCACCTTCTCCAGCATCGCCATCGCCCGCTCCCGCCGGCCCCGGCGGGGCGGCCCGCCGTACAGCTCGGCGAGCATGACGTTCTCGGAGACGGTGCGGTGCGGCAGCAGGTGGAAGGACTGGAAGACGAACCCGATCCGGCGGCCGCGCAGCCGGGTCCTCGCGCCGTCCCCGAGGGCGGTCGTCTCGATCCCGTCGAGGAGGTAGGAGCCGGAGCCGGGCCGGTCGAGCAGGCCCAGCGTGTTGAGCAGGGTCGACTTGCCGGATCCCGACGGGCCGACGACGGCCAGGTAGTCGCCCCGCTCGACGCGGAGGCGGACTCCGCGCAGCGCGTGCACGGGCGGGTCCGCCGGGAAGACCCGGCTCACGTCGTTCAGGAGGATCACCGGCCGGCCGCCTCCGGAGGGGCCGCGGTGGCCGGGTGCGGCTCCGGGCCCGGGGACGGGAGCGGACCCCGGAGCGGCGGAGGACGCCGTGGAGGGCGCGGTGGAGGGGCAGGTCTCAGGCACCGCCCACCACCACGCGGTCGCCCTCCTTGAGCGCGCCCGGCTCGACCGGGTTCACCTGGACGCTGCCGTCGGCGGCCAGGCCGGTCCTGACGGGGCGTCCCTGGTCCTGTCTCCGGGCAGCGCGACCTGGACCCGAGGCCGGCCGTCGGCGGAGGTGACGACCGCGGCGACCGGGACGGTGAGCACCTCGCCCTCCGTGGCGCCGACGGTGATCCTCACGGTGACCTGGTCACCGGCCAGCTCGCGCAGGCCCTTGGCGGATCCGGGGTTGAGCAGGACGGGCACCGCGCCGGGCCCTTGACCGGACGCGCCGTCCCCGGCGGACCGGCCGGAGCCGGCGGACCCTCCCGAGGCGGTCTCCAGCAACCGCCGGCTGTCCCGGGGGGTGGCCCGGGCGAGGGCGTGCCGGGCGGCGAGCAGGTCCTCCTCGGCGGTCTGCACCGCCTGGCGGAGGGCCTCCAGCTCCCGGCGCGCGGCCAGGTCGGGCTCCTGGGCGGTGTAGCCGCGCCTGCCGTACCACCTCCGGACGGCCGCGGCGGTGGTGGCGTCGAAGACGCCGGTGGCCGGGACGGCCACTCCCAGGCGGCGCAGGGCGGCCTGGAGCTGCTCGACGTCCCGCCCGCGGGTGCCGGGGGTCATGGTGAGGTGCATGGGGACCCTGCCCTTCAGTGCGAAGACCGGCCGGCCGTTGACCTCCATCAGCACCGACCCCTCCCGGATCGTGCCCGGGCGCGGGGCCCGGGTGACCCGCTGGGCCTCGGCGCCGCCGCCGACCACCCCGGCGAGGGCGACCGGCAGCGGCGAGCCGTAGGCCAGGGTGCCGCTGACGGTGACCGTGCCGGCCAGCTTCCGCCGGACGACCGGCGAGGTCACCGGTGACGGCTCGGGGGGCCGCCGGAGGGCGGCCTCGTCGGCGGGGGAGCGGAGCCGGGTGCCGACGGCCCAGCCGGCGCCGGTGATCACGACGAGCCCGGCCAGGACGCCGCTCAGCAGCCTCTTCGGGGATCTCACGGTGCCGCGGGGGCTCACGGCAGCACCTCCGCCGCGGTCACGACCACTCGATCGCTCCGTGCCCGAACTCGGCGTAGATCCGGTGGGCGTCCCACTCGGCGAAGAAGGCGGGGTAGAACTCCCTGCCGCACTCCAGGTCGTCGAGGGCCACCTTGATCTCCTTGGCCAGGTACGGCATGGCCTGCCCGGCGGTCAGCTCCGGTACGTACGTCGCCTCCATGCCGTCCACCTCGTCGACGGGGTCCTCGGCCTTCGCCCTGCCGAGCCGGTCGAGCTCCTTCTCGACGATCTTCGCCCCGGCTTCGTGCATGTCGGTGGGCTTGACCGAGGTGACCGGGTAGCCCCTGCCCTTGAGGCAGTCGCCGAACGAGCGGGCGAGCCCGGCCAGCCGGGGATCGGAGTCGGTCTCGCGGTCCGCCTGCTCCAGCCGCCGGTTGAGCTGCTCGTAGTAGTCCTCCATGGTCGACACGGTCTTGCCGAGGACCTTCCCGACCACCTCGGTGCGGCAGGCGCCGTCCGCCTCCTCCCAGGCGACGGCCTGGGTCTCGGAGAGCGACCGCTTGATCTCGTCGTTGGGTCTCTCCTGGGGGGCGAAGTACCGGTCGGCGGCGGGGTCGCCGGGGTAGACGAACCTCGCGAAGATCTTGAAGCCGTACTTCTGGCGGATCCTCCGCATCGCCCCGTAGACCCCGCCGTCGGCGGCGCGCTGGTCGTCGCCGGCCTTCCGGGGCGGTGGGACGTGCACGTTGTACCGGAACCCCTTCCGTTTCATGCAGTCGGCGCGTGCCGTCTCGATCTGGCGGCGCAGGTCCGGGGCGGGCGAGGGGGAGGACTGCGCGGCGGTCTGCGCCTGCGCGCCGCAGCCGGTCAGCACGGCGAGGACCAGCGCGGCCGCGGGCATGGTGGTGCGAACTCGTGACATGGGATGACCTCGTTCTCCGTGTGTCCTCCGGGGTGGAGGCATGCGGACATGGCCCCGGGGCGGAGGTCGCCCCGGGCTCCGGGTGAGGGCGGGAGGGCCGAGCCGGCCGGCTCGGGGACGCGGGGACGCGGGGACACGGCGGGGATGCCGGGCGGGCCCGCGCGGGCGTTACAGGAGGGCGTGCTGCCGTGCGTGGTACGGCACGCCCGCGGCCAGTGCGGCCAGCAGGACGAGCACGGCCAGGTGGGCCAGGTCCTGGACGGGGTGGGCGCCGAGGTTCTCGGCGTAGACGGCGCAGACCGGGACGAGATAGACGCCGGCGGCCGCGGCCCAGCGCGGGTCGCACGCCAGGCGGCCGGCCCAGGCCGCCAGGCAGAGCAGGCCGATCTCCACCGCGACCCGGACGGCGGTGAGGACGCCGGGGCCGTCCGCGAAGTCGAGCCCGGCGGGGTCGGCGCCGGCGAGCACCGGGACCGCCGCCCACCACAGCCAGGACCGCGGCCGCGGCCGGGGCGCGCGGACGGCCAGCACGAGCAGGCCGGCGACGACCAGGGCGTAGCCGAGCATCGGCGCGAGCGGGCCGCCGGCGCCGTAGAGGGCGCCGCCGCCTCCGCCGTAGAGGGCCTCGCCGTGCCAGCCGCGCCAGACGGGGTCGCGGGGGACGGGCAGCAGGGTCTCGTCCAGCCAGGGCCGTCCCAGGGTGATCGCGCCGACCTTGGTGGCGACCAGCAGCGTCACGGGGAGCGCGAGCCGTACCCGCCCGCGCATGACGAGCAGGACGGCCAGCGCCGAGAGCCCCGCCCAGATCGGGACCGAGGCCGCGTACGGCACCAGCGTCGCGAGCTGGGCGACCGAGACCGCCATGATCCCCAGGTGGAGCGCGTCGGCCCAGGCGGGCCCGCGGGCCGCGTGGGCCACCCGGGCGCGGAACCCGGCGGCCACCAGGGGCAGGGACTCGCGCGGCGAGGGCAGGGTCCGTCCCGGTTCGGCGGTCTCCAGCAGGGTGGCGACGATCTCGTCGCCGTGCCCGCTCCGGTAGCCGCGGGGGTAGCTGCGCAGCAGCCACCGGTACCGCCGTTCGAGAGTGCTCGCACCGGCCCCTGCGACGGTGCGGGGTCTCGTGGCGACGGTCATGAGAACGCCGATCCGGGGCGGAGGATCCGGTCGGTGACGACCGCGGCGGCCTGCTGCATGCGCAGGGCCTCGGCGGAGACCAGGTTCCTGCCCGGGTCGGTCAGGCGGAAGTACCTGCGGGGCCGGCCGTCGACGGTCTCCTCGCGGTCCACGGTGATGAGCCCGTTCGCCGCGAGTCGGTCGAGCGCGCCGTACAGCGTGCCGACCGGGAGCCGCACCCGCCCCTCCGACAGGGCCAGGGTCTGCTTGATGATCCCGTGCCCGTGCAGGGGGCCGTCGAGCAGCGAGGCCAGGATGAAGTAGGTCGGCTCGCTGACCGACGGTGATCCTTTAGCCATGCGGGAGACCATACTTCGTTCGGCGAAGTATGGTCAACCGTGATCCTCCAGCCGTCCGCCGGAGGGGCGGGAGCGGCCGCGGCTCGGTGTGCGGCTCGGTGTGCGGCCGGTGCGCGCGGCCCCGCCGTACGGCCGACGCGGCCCCGCCGTACGGGCGACGGCGTGCGGGTCGCGGCGGGGGCCGGGGTGGGAGGATGGCCCGCATGTCGATGCCGCAGGTCACCTTCGAGGACGTGCTCGCCGCCCGCGACCTCCTGGCCGGCGTCGCGCTGCGCACCCCGGTCCTCCACTCGCACGTGCTGTCCGGCCTGCTCGGCGGGCCCGTCCACCTCAAGTGCGAGCACCTGCAGCGCTCGGGCTCGTTCAAGCTGCGCGGCGCCTACGTCAGGATCGCCCGGCTGAGCCCGCAGGAGCTGGGGCGGGGCGTGGTGGCGGCCAGCGCGGGCAACCACGCCCAAGGCGTCGCGCTCAGCTCGGGCCTGCTGGGCACGGAGGCGACGGTCTACATGCCGGAGGGGGCGCCGCTGCCCAAGGTGGCCGCCACCCGCTCCTACGGCGCCCACGTGGTCTTCGCCGGGCACACCGTGGACGCCGCGCTGAACAGCGCCAAGGAGCACGCAGAGCGGACCGGCGCGGTGTTCATCCACCCCTTCGACCACCCCGACGTCGTCGCCGGGCAGGGCACGATCGGGCTGGAGATCCTGGAGCAGCTGCCCGAGACCGCCACGATCGCGGTCTCGATCGGCGGCGGCGGGCTGGCCGCGGGGGTCGCGCTGGCGGCCAAGTCCCTGCGGCCGGGCGTGCGGGTCGTCGGCGTGCAGGCCGAGCGGGCCGCCGCCTACCCGGCCTCGCTGGCGGCCGGGCACCCCGTGGCCGTACGGCCCGCCACCACGATGGCCGACGGCATCGCGGTCGGCCGGCCGGGGGACCTGCCCTTCGAGCTGATCCACTACCTGGTCGACAACGTGGTCACGGTCACCGAGCAGGAGATCTCCCGGGCGCTGGTGCTCTGCGCGGAGCGCGCCAAGCAGGTCGTGGAACCGGCCGGGGCGGCGGGGGTGGCGGCGGTCATGGCGCACCCGGAGGTCTTCGAGCCGCCGGTGGCGGTGGTGCTCTCCGGCGGCAACATCGACCCGCTGCTCCTGGTCAAGGTGCTCCGGCACGGCCTGGCCGCGGCGGGGCGCTATCTGACGCTGCGCCTGGCGCTGCCCGACCGGCCCGGCACGCTGGCGGCGCTGATGGCCGAGATCGCCGGGCTGGGCGCCAACGTGCTGGACATCGCGCACGAGCGGGTCGGGGTGAACCTCGGCGAGGTGGAGGTCCAGCTCCAGCTGGAGACCAGAGGGCCCGACCACGCCGAGGAGGTCCTCGGCTCCCTCAGGAAGCGGGGGTACCGGCCCGTCGCGGGGTGAGCCGCCCGCGGCCGCTCCACCGGGCCGGCCCGTCGCATCCGCCGCCTGCGGGCTCCCCACCGCGCCGGCCCGCCGGGTCCGCCCGCGGCGGGCGCGCCCGCTACCAGGTGGTGGGCTTCTTCTCGGTGAACAGCCAGGCGTCGAAGAGCGCGTCGAGGTCCTTGCCGGAGATCTTCTCGGCCAGCGCCGTGAACTGCTCCGTCGTGACGTGCCCGTGCTCGTTCTCCGCGGCCCAGGTCCGCAGCAGCTCGAAGAAGTCCGCGTCGCCGATCTTCTGCCGGAGGGCGTGCAGGGTCATGCCGCCCCGGGTGTAGACCGAGTCGTTGAACAGGTCGTCCGGGCGGGCGCGGCCCGGCGCGTACTTCCAGATGGCGTCGCCGGGCCCGGCCGCGTAGTGCAGGCGGAAGGACCGCTCGGCGGTCGCCTGGCCCCGGTGCTCCTGCCAGAGCCACTCGGCGTAGGTGGCGAAGCCCTCGTTGAGCCAGAGGTCCTTCCAGCGCCTGATGCTGAGGCTGTTGCCGAACCACTGGTGGGCCAGCTCGTGGGCGATGATGTCCTCGCCGGGGGAGAAGCCGCCGTACATCGGCTTGGTCTGGTTCTCCAGGGCGTAGCCGGCGGAGAAGTCGTCGACCACTCCGCCGGTCGAGGAGAACGGGTAGGGGCCGAAGACCGTGGCCCAGTGGTCGGTGATCTCCCCCGAGAGCCGGTGGAGGTCGTCCAGCGACGCGCGGAAGCGCGGGTCCACCGCGGCGAGGTTCCTGATGCCGGAGGCGGTCGTGCCCTCCTTGAGGATGAACTTCCCCAGCGTCATGGTGGCCAGGTAGGTCACCATCGGGTGGTCCTCCCGCCAGAGGTAGGTCGTCTTCCCGCCCTCCGTCCTCGGCTCGGCGGCGAGCTCGCCGTTGGCCAGCGCGGTGATCCCCTCCGGGACGGTGATCTCGAACTCGTAGCGGGCCTTGTCGGCCGGGTGGTCGTTGCCGGGGAACCAGGTCCTGGCGCCGTTGGGCTCGCAGGTGACGAAGGCGCCGTCCTTCGTCGGGATGAAGCCGTAGGTGCCGAGGTTGGAGGAGTTCCTGACGGGCTCGGGCCGCCCGGCGTAGGCGACCTCGACGGTGAAGGCGGCCCGGGCGGGGATCGGCCGGGCGGGGACGACGGTGAGCTCGGTCCCGGCCCGCTCGAACGCGGCCCGCCCGCCGTCCACGGTGACCCTGCCGACGGTGAACCCGGACAGGTCCAGGTTGAAGCGGGTCAGCGTCTGCGTGGCGGTGGCCTCGACGGCGGCCGTGCCGGACAGGTGGCGCCGGCCGGGGTCGTAGTCGAGGTCGAGCCGGTAGCGGCCGACGTCGTAGCCGCCGTTGCCGTCGTGGGGGAAGTCCGGGTCGCCGATGCCGGGCGCTCCCGGCCGGGGCGCGGCCGGGGAGACGGTGGCGCCGGACGGGACCGTGGCCCCGCTCTCCGGGACGGCGCCGTCCCGCGTGCCGGGGGAGGAGCAGGCGGCCGCGCCGGTGGCCGCGCAGAGCAGGACGGCGGCCGCGGTGACGGCCGGCCGGTGTGCTGCCATGGTCTCGATCCCCCCTTCCGCCCGGACCGCGCCGGGGCGCGTTCGCAGACTACGCGAGCGGCCCCGGCCAGGTCAGGGACATCACGGGGAGCCGGGCGGCTACAGGTTGCCGCGGCGCTCCTGCTCGCGCTCGATGGCCTCGAACAGGGCCTTGAAGTTGCCCTTGCCGAAGCCGAGCGAGCCGTGCCGCTCGATGAGCTCGAAGAACACCGTCGGGCGGTCCTGCACCGGCTTGGTGAAGATCTGCAGCAGGTAGCCGTCCTCGTCCCGGTCGACCAGGATCTTGCGCTTCTTCAGCTCCTCGATCGGGGCGCGGACCTCGCCGATGCGGGCGCGCAGCTCCGGGTCGTCGTAGTAGGAGTCCGGCGTGTCGAGGAACTGCACGCCGGCCGCGCGCATGTGGTCGACGGCGGCGAGGATGTCGTTGGTGGCCAGCGCGATGTGCTGCACGCCGGGACCGCCGTAGAACTCGAGGTACTCGTCGATCTGCGACTTCTTCTTGGCGACGGCCGGCTCGTTGAGCGGGAACTTCACCTTGCGGGTGCCGTCCGCGACGACCTTGGACATCAGCGCGGAGTACTCGGTGGCGATGTCGTCGCCGATGAACTCGGCCATGTTGGTGAAGCCCATGACCCGCTTGTAGAACTCCACCCACTCGTCCATCTTGCCGAGCTCGACGTTGCCGACGCAGTGGTCGACCGCCTGGAAGAACCGGCCGTGCTTGGTGTCCGGCGGGGCGACGAGGGGCTCGGCCGCGACGTAGCCGGGCAGGTAGGGCCCGGTGTAGTTCGAGCGGTCGACCAGGGTGTGCCGGGTCTCGCCGTAGGTGGCGATGGCCGCGATCACCACCTTGCCGTGCTCGTCCTCCACCGTGTACGGCTCGGCCAGCCCGCGGGCGCCCTGGGCGACCGCGTGGGCGTAGGCGGCCTCCACGTCCGGGACGTCCAGCGCCAGGTCGATCACACCGTCGCTGTGCTCGGCGACGTGCCGGGCGATGTCGGTGCCCGGGCGCAGGGAGCCGCGGAACTCGAAGCGGGCGCCGCCGGAGGTGAGCACGTAGGCCACCTCGTCCCGGCTGCCGTTCTCCGGGCCCTTGTAGGCCACCAGCCGCATGCCGAAAGCGGTGGAGTAGTAGTGCGCGGCCTGCTTGGCGTTGCCGACCGCGAAGACCACGGCGTCCATGCCGTTCACAGGAAAGATGTCGCTCATGCGCACACTGTCGGTACAGATGGACGGTCTGTGCAACAGTCACTTGTTTTGATAGACAACCTGCACAGCTACTCATCGGTAAACAGGGGGTTGTTGGACATCATGACGATCGACGAACTCGACGCCAGGCTCATCACCCTGATGGCCGCCGAGCCCCGGATCGGCGTGCTGGAGTGCTCGCGCCGGCTGGGGGTGGCGCGGGGGACCGTCCAGGCGCGCCTCGACCGCCTGACCGCCCGCGGGGTGATCACCGGGTTCGGTCCCGAGGTCGACCCCGCCGCGCTCGGCTACGACGTGACCGCCTTCGTCACCCTGCAGATCCGCCAGGTCAGCGGGCACGACCCGGTCGCCGTCCAGCTCGCCGCCATCCCCGAGGTCCTGGAGGTGCACACGATCACCGGCGGCGACGACATGCACTGCCGGGTGGTGGCGCGCAGCAACGCCGACCTGCAGCGGGTCATCGACCAGATCGTCGACGTGCGGGGGGTGGTCAGGACCTCGTCGGTGATCGCCTTGGACACTCCTGTGCCATATCGGGTGATGCCTTTGGTGTCGGATGCACCGCATCGGGCAGAGAGGTAGCCGTACCATCCCAAGGGGGAATCAGGCACCGTTATCCACCGTTTACCCTTAACGGTTCGCGCGGCTGGCGGGGGGTCGGCCGCGTGCCGGATCAGGGGGTCAGGTTGAAGGGCGCGTTGAAGGGCGCAAGGAAGGCCGGGTCCGGCAGGCGGTTCCTCCGGATCGCGCTGGTCGTCTTCGGGACCGGCGTCATCGCGGCGATCGGCCTGTTCGCCGTGGCGTGGGCCATGACCCCGATTCCGGACAGCACGCAGCCCGGCGCCACCGCGCAGGGGTCGGTGATCTACTACCGCGACGGCAGGACCGTGCTCGCCAAGCAGGGCGTGAACCGCAGGCCCGTCGAGCTGGACCGCGTCCCGGAGAGCCTCAGGAACGCCGTCATCGCCGCCGAGAACCGCTCGTTCTACCAGGACCAGGGCGTCTCCCTGCGGGGCACCGCCCGCGCCATGTGGTCGACGGTCACCGGGCGGCAGATCCAGGGCGGCTCGACGATCACCCAGCAGATGGTCCGCAACTACTACAGCGGCCTCAGTCAGGAGCGCTCCGCCGTCCGCAAGCTCAAGGAGATCATGATCTCCCTGAAGGTGGACCGGTCGAAGTCCAAGGACTGGGTGCTGGAGCAGTACCTCAACACGATCTACTTCGGCCGGGGCGCGTACGGCGTGCAGTCCGCGGCCGACGCCTACTTCCGCAAGGACGTCTCCAAGCTGACCGTGGCCGAGGGCGCCTACCTCGCCGCGGTGATCCAGCAGCCCACCAGGTTCGCCGACCCCGGGGGCGAGGACCTCCAGGCGGCGCAGGCCCGCTGGCGCTGGGTCGTCGACGGCATGGTCAAGACCGGGGCGCTCACCCCCGACGAGGCCGCGAAGGCGCGCTTCCCCAAGCTGAAGAAGCCCCGGGAGGTCTTCGAGCCCGAGGGCCAGGAAGGCTACATGCTCGACCAGGTCAGGGCCGAGCTGCGCCGCCGCGGCTACACCGACGAGGACGTCAACCAGGGCGGCCTGAAGATCGTCTCGACCTTTGACGAGAAGCTGATGGAGGCCGCCGAGCGCGCCGTCGCCTCGGTCCTGCCGGAGAACACCCCGAAGAAGGTCCGCACCGGCCTGGCCGCCGTCGACCCCGCCACCGGCGAGGTCGTCGCCTTCTACGGCGGCCGGAACTACGACGCCAACAAGTTCGACAACGCCTTCTCCGCCGAGGTGCAGGCGGGATCGACCTTCAAGGCCTACGTGCTGGCCGCGGCGCTGGAGAACGGACTCGACCTCGGCACCCGGGTCGACGGCAACTCGCCGATGCGCGTGGCCTCCGCGCGGATCCCCAACTCCGGCGGCGCCTCCTACGGCCGGGTCGACCTGGTGCGGGCCACGCGGCACTCGGTGAACACCGCCTTCGTCGATCTGGGGCAGAAGGTCGGGCTCGGCGAGGTGACCGAGGCGGCCGAGGCCGCGGGCATCCCCGCCGACCAGCTCGCCCCGCACCGGGACGCGGCCACCCTGCCGCTCGGCGTGGCCTCGGTGAGCGCCGTGCAGAACGCCTCCGGGTTCGCCACCTTCGCGGCCGGCGGGGTGCACCGCAAGGCCCACGTGATCCGCTCGATCACCACCGCCGAGGGCAAGCTGAAGATCACGGAGTCGGGGGAGCGGGTCTTCTCCGAGCAGACCGCCGCCGACGTCACCTACGCGCTGACCCAGGTCGTCACGGGCGGCACCGGGACCGCCGCCCGCCTCTACGACCGTCCGGCGGCGGGCAAGACCGGAACCACCGACAAGTCGGCCGCCGCCTGGTTCGCCGGCTACACCCCGCAGCTCTCGGTCGCGGTGGACATGTTCCGCGACGACAACGAGCCGGTGGTCGTGGGCGGCGCGCTCCAGTACGGCGGGCAGTACCCGGCACAGGTGTGGCGGGCGTTCATGGCCGAGGCGATGGCCGGCGAGCCGGTGAAGGAGTTCCCCGAGCCGTCCGCCTACGGCCGCGCCCCCTCCCGGGCCGGCGACGAGCCCGCGTGGGACTTCGGCGGCGCCCCGGAGTACACCGCCGAGCCCGTTCCGGAGGAGACCACCGCCGCCCCCACGCCGGACCCCGGCACGCCGGCCGTCCCGGCCCCGGAGGAGACGGCCCTTCCGGAGGACGGCGGCGAGCAGACCGTTCCTCCGCCGGCGGGGGAGACGACGGTCCCCGTCCCGGAGGACACCGGCACCGGCGCCGAGCCGGACGGGGACACCGGGACCGGGACCGTCGACCGGGTCCCGGCGCCGGCGGGCACCGTCCAGGAGGTCACGGGCTGACCGGCCGGCGCGGTCCGCCGCGCCGCCGGCCCGGCGCACCCGGAAGGCCGGGGACCGCACGGCGGCCCGGCGGCGCCCGGAGGGCCGGGGAGCGGCCGCGCGGCGCGGGCCTTCTCAGGACGCCCGGGCCGCGCCGTCCAGCTCCGCCTTCAGCGCGGCCGGGGTGGTGACCGGCATCCGGCAGGTGAAACCGCGGCAGACGTAGGCGGCCGGGGAGCCGTCGACTAGGCCGCGGCCCTCCAGGAGCGGGACCGGCGGGGACTCGGCGGAGCCGGGCTCGCCCACCGCCACCACCAGCCCCGGCACGGTCGACGTCAGCGCCGCCCGGTGCAGGGCGGCGGTGGCCGGGTCGTCCGCCGGTCCCACGACGGCCACCTCGACGGGGCCGGAGACGGCGGCCTGGGCGACGGCCAGTCCCCAGCCGGCGAACCTGGCGTGCTGGGCGGCCAGCACGCTCACCGTGCCGAGGGCCGCCTGCGCCGCCTCGCGGTGCCGCGCCGAGCCGGTCAGCGCCGCGTAGGACAGCAGCGCCCCGGCGGCGGCGAACTGCCCCGAGGGAGTGGCGTTGTCGGTGGGGTCCTGGGGGCGCTGGAACAGGCGCTCGGCGTCGTCGGCGGTGTCGTAGAAGCCGCCGGAGCCGTCGGAGAAGTGCCCCAGCACGACCTCCAGCAGCGCCCCGGCGCGCCGGAACCAGCGGGTCTCCCCGGTCACCGAGTAGAGCGCGAGCAGTCCCTCGGCCAGGTCCGCGTAGTCCTCCAGGACCCCCGCGTTGGCGCCGGCCCGGCCGTCGCGCGAGGTGCGCAGCAGCCGGTCGCCGTCCAGGTGGACCTCCTCCAGGAGGGCGGCCGCGTCCCGGGCCGCGGCCACCAGGTCGGGACGGTCGAACAGGGCCCCGGTCTCGGCGAGCGCGGCGATGGCCAGACCGTTCCAGGCGGCGACCACCTTGTCGTCGCGGCCGGGCCGTACCCGCTGGGAGCGGGCCGCCAGCAGGGCGGCGCGCACGCGTGCGAAGCGCTCGGGGTCGTCGGGGTCGTCGGGGAGCTGGAGCACCGAGGTGCCGTGCTCGAACGTCCCGGTCACGGAGAAGAGCCGGACCGCCCAGTCGCCGTCGTCGGCCCTGAGGACGTCCCGCAGCTGCTCGGGCGTCCAGACGTAGAACCTGCCCTCCACGCCCTCGCTGTCGGCGTCCAGGGCCGAGGCGAAGCCGCCCTGCGGGGTGCGCATCTCGGCCAGCAGCCAGTCGGCGGTCTCCAGCGCCACGCGCCTGCCCAGCACCGAGCCCGTGGCGCGCCACCAGTGCGCGTAGACCCGCAGCAGCAGCGCGTTGTCGTACAGCATCTTCTCGAAGTGGGGCACGACCCACGCGGCGTCCACGCTGTAGCGGGCGAACCCGCCGGCGAGCTGGTCGTAGATCCCGCCCCTGGCCATGGCCTCCAGCGTGCGCCCGGCCATGTCCAGCGCCTCGGGCCCGCCCTGCCGGAGCAGGAACTCCAGCGCCATGGACGGCGGGAACTTGGGCGCCCCGCCGAACCCGCCGCGGACCTGGTCGAAGGAGTCCGCCAGGCTGCGGACCGCCTGCTCCAGGGTGCCGGCCGAGGGGGCCGGCCCGGTGGGGAACGCCGCGCGCTCGTTCAGCGCCTCGACGATCTTCGACCCCTGGGTGAGCACGGCCTCGCGGTCGTTCTTCCAGGCGTTGGAGACCCCCATGAGCAGGCGCTGGAACTGGGGCCGGGGGAAGTAGGTGCCGGTGTAGAAGGGGTGGCCCTCCGGCGTGGCGAAGACCGTCATCGGCCAGCCGCCCTGGCCGGTCATCGCCTGGGTGGCCGTCATGTAGACGGCGTCGACGTCCGGCCGCTCCTCGCGGTCGACCTTCACGTTGACGAAGAGCTCGTTCATCAGCTCGGCGGTGCCGGGGTCCTCGAACGACTCGTGCGCCATGACGTGGCACCAGTGGCAGGCCGAGTAGCCCACGCTGACCAGCAGGGGGACGTCCCGCCGCCGTGCCTCGGCGAAGGCCTCGGGGCCCCACTCGAACCAGTGGACCGGGTTGTCGGCGTGCTGGAGCAGATAGGGACTGGTGGCGTCCTTCAACCGGTTCATGGCGGCCCTCCGCGAGCGAGGCGCGGGCCTTGTCCACCCGCGTGCACGGGGTCCTACCCGCGCAGTCACCCACCCTAGACCGGCGGGCGCGGGGAGATCGCGACCGGCCGGGCCGGAGCCGGGGACACGCCCGGGTGGCGGCGCGGGGTCGGTGTCCGGCAAAAATACGGATGTGGAATGCGATATCGGATGGCATTCACAGGGAGATACAGATATCCGAAACGAGTCGCCCGGTGGACATAACACGTGCCGGTGCCGCGGTGGCGCGGCATTGTCATAACAGAATCGTAAAAGTGTGCCGTCCGCCGCCCGGGTGCTGATTGGCTCTCCCGGGGTCATCCGGGTTAGTCTGTTCGTGGAATTCCGAACACTCGGCCCCCCCTTTCCTTCGATCGTACATTCGACCAGGCCTGTGTGGGTTTGGGCGGTGCCGTACAGAAAAGCGGTAGACCATGAACGCAGCGGATGAGAAGCAGACCGGAATCACCTCGAGCGTCCGGGACCTCCGTGACGTCCCGCTCGCCCTCGTCCGCGAGACGGAGTCCGCCGACATCGTGCGCCGGGTCCTCCCCGACTCCGCGGACGTCCCGCGCGTGTCCGTGGCGGCCTTCAACTCCTCCATCTGACGGGAGGGCGGGGCCGCCGTGAGCGAGCCCTCCGTGCCGTTCCGGCAGTTCGTGGTCAAGGTCCACAGCCGGTGCGACCTCGCGTGCGACCACTGCTACGTCTACGAGCACGCGGACCAGAGCTGGCGCAGGCGCCCCGGGGCGATGTCCGCCGAGACCGTCTCCTGGGTGGTCGTGCGCATCGCCGAACACGTCAAGGCGCACGGTCTCGACCGGGTGCACGTCGTCCTGCACGGCGGCGAGCCGCTCCTGGCGGGGCCCCGCGGACTCGGCCGCGTCGCGGCCGAGCTGCGCACCGGGCTCGACGGGATCTGCGATCTCGACCTGCGGGTGCACACCAACGGCGTGCTGCTCGACGAGCGCTTCTGCGACGTCTTCGCCGAGTACGGGGTCAAGGTGGGCGTCTCGCTCGACGGCGACCGCGCGGCCAACGACCGGCACCGGCGCTACGCCGACGGGCGCAGCAGCTACGACAAGGTCGTCCGGGCGATCGGGCTGCTGCGCGCGCGGCCGGAGCTGTACGCCGGTCTGCTGTGCACGATCGACGTCGCCAACGACCCCCTCGCGGTCTACCGCGCGCTCACCGCCCTCGAGCCGCCGCGGATCGACTTCCTGCTCCCGCACGCCACCTGGGACGACCCGCCGCCGCGCCCGTCCCCCACGGCCTACGCCGACTGGCTCATCGCGGTCTTCGAGGCGTGGGAGGCCGACGGCAGGGCCGTTCCGGTCCGGACGTTCGAGTCGATCATCCAGACCAGCGAGGGCGGGCCGAGCCTCACCGAGTCCCTCGGCCTCCAGCCGTCCGACCTGGTCGTCATCGAGACCGACGGCGGCTACGAGCAGGCCGACTCGCTGAAGACCGCCTTCGACGGGGCGCCGGAGACCGGCATGAACGTGCTGGAGCACACCCTCGACGAGGTCGCCCGGCACACCGGGATCCTCGCCCGGCAGCAGGGCCTGGACGGGCTGTGCGAGGAGTGCCGGGCCTGCCCGGTCGTGCGCAGCTGCGGCGGCGGGCTCTACGCGCACCGCTACCGGACCGGTTCCGGTTTCGCCAACCCCAGCGTGTACAGCCGGGACCTGTTCGCGCTCATCACCCACGTACGGCACAGGATGAGGAAGCCGACGGCCATGACCGCGACGACACCCGCCCAGGCCTCCGGACCGGCGCCCGCGACCCACGCCCTGCCCGAGGACGCCTTCGACGCCCTCGCCGCGGGGCTCGGCGGGCGGGCGGAGATCGCCTGCCTGTCCGAGGCGCAGCGCAGCCTGCGGCGCGCCCTGCTGGCCGCCGCGGGCCGGGCCGCCGGCGGGGGCGGCGCGGCCTGGGAGCTGCTCACCGAGCTGGACGGCGCGCACCCCGGCGCCGTCGAGGAGGTGCTGTCCCATCCGTACGTGCGGGTCTGGGCCGTCGAGCGGCTGCGCGGAGCACGCCACGCGGGCAACCCCGGCCATCCCGGTCATCCCGATCACCCCGGCCATCTCGCCAACATCGCCGCGGCCGCCGCGATCCGGGCCGGCGCCGCCGCCTCGCTCGACGTCGAGGTGCTCGACGGCTCGGTGCACCTGCCCACCCTCGGGGTGCTGCCCGCGGGCCCCGGCCGTACGGCCCGGCTGGAGACGGCGGGAGGCGCCCTCGCGCTCGACGGACGGGAGGCCGTCGTCCGGCACCCCGTCCGGCGGCTCCACGCCGGGGACTTCTCCGTCGCGCTGGAGGACACCGACCCGTTCCGGGACTGCCACCAGTGGCCGGCCGCCGCCCGCCTCGACGACGGACGGGCGGACGCCTGGCAGCGGCTCTTCGCGCGGGCGTGGGAGCTGATCGAGTCGGAGCACGCCGAGTACGCGCCGGGACTGCGGGAGGGGCTCACCACCGTGGTGCCGCTCGCCCCCGGCCCCGAGGGGCGGCAGGTGAGCTCGACCGCGCGGCAGGCCTTCGGCGCGGTCGCGGCGGCGCCGCCCGACGACCCCGCCACGCTGGCGCTCCTGTTGATCCACGAGTTCCAGCACGTCAAGCTGGGGGCGGTCCTGGACGTCCACGACCTGTACGACGAGCGGGACACCCGGCTCTTCTACGCGCCCTGGCGGGACGACCCGCGGCCGCTGGAAGGACTGCTCCAGGGCGCCTACGCCCACCTGGCGGTCACCGCGTTCTGGCGGGCGCGCCGCCACGCCGCGCCGGATCCGGCGCACGCGCAGTTCGCCCGCTGGCGGCGGCAGACGGCGGAGGCGGTCGAGACGCTCGCGGCCAGTGGCGCGCTGACCCCGCTGGGGGAGAGGTTCGTGGCGCGGATGCGCGGGACGGTCGTCCCGTGGCTGGACGAGCCGGTGCCCCGGGAGGCGGAGGAGACCGCCGCCCGGTGGTCGCGCGCGCACCGGGAGAGGTGGACGGTCCAGGCCGCGGGTCCCGCGTCCGGTGGTGCGCGGCAAAAGAGAACGTAACCACTTTCCCGGTAATCATCCCTTTCCTATAGTGAATGTCCTCAGGGAAGGGAGACGGATGGCGGCGCCGTACTCTCCGGGGGGTTACCAGGGGCCTTGTTTCTTCCTCAGCTACGCCCACGTACCGTCCATTGACGGAGTGAAAGGAAGCGACCCCAACCAGTGGGTCGAAAGGCTCTTCCGCGCCCTATGTGACTACATTCTCCACCACACGGACCTGCCGCCCGACGCGGTGGGCTACATGGACCGGGAACTGCGGACGGGGGAGAACTGGCCGCGCGCCCTGTCCGAGCAGCTCTCCACCTGCCGGGTGTTCGTCCCGCTCTACTCGCCCCGCTACTTCGAGAGCGAGGCCTGCGGCAAGGAGTGGGCCTCCTTCACGGGGCGGGCCGCCGACCACGTCGCGGCCGGCGGGGTGATGCCCAACGCGATCGTCCCCGCCCTGTGGACGCCGGTCAGGCTGGAGTCGATGCCCCAGGTGGCGAAGGACATCCAGTTCAACCACACAGAACTCGGGCCGCACTACGCGGACAAGGGCTTCTACGGGATCATGAAGCTCAAGAAGTACCATCACCACTACCAGAACGCCGTCCACGAACTCGGGCGGCGGATCATCGAGGTGGCGGAGAGCACGCCGATGCCGCGGGGCGACATCCCCAACTTCACCGAGGCCCGCAACGTGTTCGCCGACAGCAAGCCCGAACGGCCGATCACGGTGACGGTGGTGGCCCCCGACGTGGCGACCCTCCCGCCGGGACGCGAGCCGTACCACTACGGCAGGACGCCCGTCGAGTGGGACCCGTACCGGACGGACGACGGCTCCCGCCCGCTGGCGTCCCGCGTCGCCGAGACGGCGCGGTCGCGGGGGTTCCTGCCGGAGGTCGGCACCCTGGACGAGCACGCCGAGATGCTCGCCGGCGACGAGGCCCAGGCGCCGGGGGTGATGCTGGTCGACCCGTGGGCGACGATCGACCACGGCTGCAAGCAGGCCCTGCAGCCGGTGGACAGGCCGGGGCGCCCCTGGGTGGCGGTCATGGTCCCGTGGAACCGGCAGGACGCGCAGACGGTGAAGTACCAGGACGGGCTCAGGACCCACTTGCGCAAGGCCCTCGCCAACAAACTCGCCGAGCCGGAGTCCCGGCCGCACATCCCCACCTTCGACGACTTCCAGGAGATGCTGCCCGACGTCCTGCGCAGGGCGGAGCAGCGGTACCTCAGCCGAGCCCCGGCCTACCCGCCGGAGGGCGACAGGATCGACCGTCCCAAGCTGAACAGGCCCGAGGAGTGACCGTGAGCGAAGGAAAGGTCATCACCTTCTACTCGTACAAGGGCGGCACCGGGCGCACCATGGCGCTGGCCAACGTGGCGTGGATCCTCGCCAGCGCGGGCAAGCGGGTGCTCGTGGTGGACTGGGACCTGGAGTCGCCCGGCCTGCACAAGTTCTTCGGCCCCTTCCTCGCGCCGGGGGTGGCCACCACCACGCCGGGCGTCATCGACCTGATCTCCGACTACCAGTGGGCGGCGATGCGCAACGAGCCCCGCCCCGGCGACTGGCACAAGAAGTACGCCAAGGCGGAGAAGCACGCGATCTCCATCGACTGGGAGTTCCCCGGCAGCGGCACCCTCGACTTCCTCTCGCCCGGCCGGGCCAACTACGACTACTCCTCGACGATGTCGGGCTTCAACTGGGATACCTTCTACGACCGGCAGGGCGGCGGCCAGTTCTTCGACGCGCTGCGCGCCGACATGAAGGCGTGCTACGACTACACCCTGATCGACAGCCGGACCGGCGCCAGCGACATCGCGGGCATCTGCACGGTCCAGATGCCCGACATCCTCGTCGACTGCTTCACCCTGGCCAACCAGGGCATCGACGGGGCCTCGAAGATGGCCAGGGACATCGACGAGCGCTACCGCGAGCGCAACATCCGGATCTTCCCGGTCCCCATGCGCATCGACACGGGCGAGAAGGAGCGCTCCGACATCGGGCGCGCCGTGGCGCGGCGGAAGTTCGAGGGCTTCCCCCGGGGCATGACGGCGGAGGAGACCGACGCCTACTGGGCGTCCGTCGAGGTCCCCTACATGCCCTTCTACGCCTTCGAGGAGATCCTCGCGGCCTTCGGCGACGAGCCGGGAAGGCCCGCCTCGCTGCTGGCCGCGTTCGAGCGGCTCACGGCGGCGATCACCGGGGGGGAGGTCTCCTCCTGCCTCCGGCTGGAGGAGAGCGTCCGGCTGCGCTACCTGGAGATGTTCCTGCGGCGGCACCCCGCGCTCCAGACCGACGTGCACGTCAGCTACGCGCACGAGGACCGGATGTGGGCGGACTGGATCGCGGCGGTGCTCGACCGCCACGGCTACCGGGTCTCGCTGCGCGGCATCGACACCGACGGGAACGCGCCGGCCGACGGCGAGCCGCCCAGGACCCTGGCCGTGCTCTCCGAGGCGTACGTGCGCGCCCCCCGGGCGCTGGAGACGTGGTCGAGGCTGACGGCGGGCGAGGCCGCGGGGCGGGGGGAGCTGATCCCGGTGCGGATCACCGCCGCGCGCTTCCCCGCGCCGTTCGGCGACCGGGTGCTGACCGACCTCACCGAGACCGGCGAGCGGATGGCGGCCCGGAGGCTGCTGAGGGCCGTCGGCAGGACCGACGACGTGTCGGGCGACGACGCGTCCTCCGGGGGCGCGCGCTTCCCCGGGAGCAAACCGCAGGTGTGGAACCTCTCCGCCCGCAACGCCTCCTTCACCGGGCGCGGCACGCTCCTGGAGGAGCTCCGCGGCCAGCTCGTGGGCGGGAGCACCGCGGTGGTGCTGCCGCAGACGCTCTACGGCCTGGGCGGCGTGGGCAAGACGCAGGTCGCGCTGGAGTACGCCCACCGCTTCCAGGCCGACTACGACCTGGTCTGGTGGGTGCCGTCCGAGGACCGCGAGCGCATCAACGCCTCGTTCGAGGAGCTGGCCCCGAAGCTCGGCGTGCACGTCGGCGAGAGCATCGCCGAGGTCGTGGGCTCGGTGCGGGAGGCGCTCCGCCTCGGCCAGCCGTACGCCCGCTGGCTGCTGATCTTCGACAACGCCGAGGACCCCGACGCGCTGCGGGACTTCCTGCCCGGCGGGACGGGCCACGTGGTGATCACCTCGCGGAACCAGGCGTGGTCGAGCGTCGCCGCGCCCCTGGAGGTCGACGTCTTCAGCCGGCAGGAGAGCCTGGAGCACCTGCGCCGCCGGGTTCCCGGCCTGGCCGAGCAGGACGCGCTGCAGGTGGCCGCCGCGCTGGGCCATCTGCCGATCGCCGTGGAGCAGGCGGCCGCGTGGCTGGCCGAGACGGGCATGCCCGCCGCCACCTTCGTGGAGCAGCTGGAGTCCGAGACCGCCCGGGTGCTGTCCATGGGGCAGCCCCGCGACTACCCCCACCCGGTGGCGGTCACCTGGAGCCTCTCGCTCGCCCAGCTGCGGGAGAGGTCGCCGGCCTCGGTGCGGCTGCTCGAGCTGTGCGCCTTCTTCGCCCCCGAGCCGATCTCCATGTCCCTGCTCTACGGCGACGAGATGATCCGCGCGCTCCTGCCGTACGACGACACGCTGCGCGAGAAGCTGGTGATGGGCCGGGTCATCCAGGAGGTCGGCAGGTTCGCGCTGGCCAAGGTGGACCAGGGCAACAACACCATCCAGGTGCACCGCCTCGTGCAGCTCGTCATCCGCGACCAGATGACGGACGAGGAGCAGGAGACGGCCTGCCACGAGGTGCACCGCATCCTGGTGGGGGCCCGGCCGCGCCAGGGCGAGGTGGACGACCCGGAGAACTGGTCCCGCTACGACCTCATCTGGCAGCACCTGCAGCCCTCCCGGGCGGTCGAGTGCACGGAGGAGGAGACCCGGCAGCTGCTCACCGACCGGGTCCGCTACCTGTGGAAGCGCGGCGACTTCGACAGCGCGCTGGACCTCGGGGACCGCCTGGCCGACTACTGGGAGCGGACCTTCGGCACCGAGGACCGCCAGCGCCTGCACCTGCTGTTCAACGTGGCCAACGTCAAGCGCTACCAGGGCAAGTACCACGAGGCCAGGGAGCTGGACGAGTGGGTGCACGCCATGCAGCGCCGGGTGATCGGCGACCGGCACCCCCACACGCTCATGACCGCCGGAGGGCTCGCCTCCGACCTGCGAGGCCTCGGTGAGTACGACAGGTCCCTGGAGATGGACAGGGAGACCTTCCAGCGCTGGAAGGACCTGTACGGCGAGGACTACCCCCGCACCCTGGCCGCCGCGAACAACCTGGCGCTCTCCTACCGGCTCGTCGGGGACAGCCACAACGCCCGGGAACTCGACCAGGACACCCTCCGGCGGCGAGAGCGGGTGCTCGGGCCCACCCACCCCTACACGCTCTACTCGGCCACGCAGCTCGCCCGCGACCTGCGGGAGACCGGCGCCTACCGCGAGTCGGTGGGGATCCTGCGGAGCACCCTGCAGCAGTACCGGGAGACCTTGGGCGAGAGCTTCGTCGACACCCTCCGGGCGGCCAAGAGCCTGGCGGTCTCCCTGCGCAAGGCGGGCGAGCAGCTCGAGGCCTGGCAGCTCGCCAAGGAGACCGAGGAGCGCTACAACAGCCGCTACCCGGGCACCCCCGAGACGCTGGCCGCGACGCTGGAGCTGGCCTGCTGCGAGTCGGCGCTGGGCGAGAAGGAAGCGGCGCGCGACCGCGCGGCGGGCATCGTGCGCATCTACCGCGACAGCCTCGGGCCGGACCATCCCAGCACGCTGATCGCGCGCAACAACCTCGCCATCTACCTGCGCGGCACCGGCGAGGTCGACCGGGCGCTGCCCCAGGCGGAGGAGGTGCTCGACGGCCTGCGCGCCTCGCTCGGGCCGGCCCACCCCTTCACCCTGTCCGCCGCCGTCAACCTGGCCAACTGCCTGGGCGACGCGGGCAGGCTCGACGAGGCCGGGGAACTGGAGCGCCGGACGCTCGACGAGCTGCGGGACACGCTCGGCGCCGCCCACCCGGACGCGCTCGCGTGCGAGGCCAACCTGGCGGTGACGCTCCAGGCGGCGGGCCGTACGGCCGAGGCGGAACGGCTGCGGGACAGGACGCTGGCCGCCAAGGCGCGCGTGCTGGGCGAGAACCACCCCCTGCTGGAGCACCTGCGGCAGTGGCGGCGGATCAACCGCGACCTGGAGCCTCAGCCGTTCTGACCCGTACGGCGGGGCCGCTCACCCGGAGGCGAGCCAGATCAGCGTCTCGGGCATGACGTGGAGCGCGCCGAAGTGGGCGGCTCCCGGCTGGATGATGACCGTCGCGCCGGGGATGCGCCGGCCGAGCCAGCGCGCGTGCCCGACGGGGGAGAAGACGTCCTCGTCGCCGTGCCAGAGCAGGGTCGGCACGGTGATGACGGCCGGGTCGAAGCCCCACGGGGTGCTGAAGGCCACCGCGTCGTCCACCCAGCCGGCCGCGGAGTCCCGCAGCGCCTCGGCGAAGTTCCTGGCCAGCATCCGCCTGATGCCGAAGTCGGCGACGACGTGGCGGTCGGGCTCGGGCAGCTCCGTCTCGAGCGCCGGGACCATCCGGGTCGGATCGGCCCTGACCTCCTCGGCGAGGGGGGCCAGCAGCTCGGTGATCTCGCCGTGCCCCTGGGCCGCGGCGGTGTACTCGATCACGTTGGAGCGCGACATGCCCTCGAACCAGTCGAGTCCCTCGGCGCAGCGCGGGGCCAGCGGGACCAGCGCCGCGACCTTGGTGGTGCGGTCCGGCAGCAGGGCCGCGCAGGCCAGCGCGTGCGGGGCGCCGCCCGAGCGGCCGAGCACCGCGAACCGCTCGATGCCGAGGAAGTCGGCGATGGCCGCCACGTCGGCCGCCACGTCGGCGACGCGCCGGCCGGGGAACCGGTCGGACAGGCCGTACCCCGGGCGGTCGTAGGTGATGAGCCGGATGCCCATGCGGTAGAGGACCGTGGGCCTGGGCGAGGGGCCGACCCTGCTGCCGGGGGTGCCGTGCAGCAGGAAGACCGGAGCCCCCTCCGGCACCCCGCTCTCGTCGACCGCCAGTGTCCTTCCGCTCGGTGTCCTCACCAGTACCGTCAAGATTGCCTCCCCGTTGCCCGCCTATGTCAGATATTTCCCTTGCAGAAGGGTTTTGTCCCCTGGCGATCGGGTGCGTGCTCCCCGGCGGTCCCTCCCGGGGGCGGGAGGGGAGGCGTAGGCTCACGAGATGTGGACCTCGACTTCGTCTGTGTGCACGCAGGCCGCCCCGCCGCCGCGCTGACCCGGCGCGACGTGGCCCGGGCGCTCCTCGCGGTGCCCTCGGGAGTGGCGCTGGTGGCCCTGGCCGACCTGCGGCGGGCCCTGCTGGCGGCGGGCAACCCGCTCTCGCCCGCCTTCTGGGAGTCGGCCAGGACGGCGCTGGGCGCGATCGAGTCGGGGAGCGCGACCATCGGCGACGTGCAGCGGTGGCTGGAGTCCACCGGCACCGAGCCCCTCCTGCTGACCCGGAACTTCTTCGTCTGGCCGGAGGAGGACGAGCGGGGCCCGGTCGCCGCGGAGATGTTCGGCCGGCTGGTCGCCCGCCTGGAGGAGCTGGTCGCCGCCGGGGAGATCGATCCGGACGCGCTCGCCCGCGGAGACGCGGGCGCCCGCAGGGCCTACGAGGAGCTGCAGGAGCGGTGGCTGTCCAGCCCGCTGCCCGACGGCAGGGTCCCGGAGGCGGTGGTCGACGAGGAGCAGGACGAGGAGCTGTTCGCGGCCTGGGACGAGGAGGAGGCGTTCGCCCTCGACGAGCTGCGGCGCATCCTCGCGGAGCTGCCCGATCCGGTGCGGCCCGAGGCCGAGCTGCGGGCCGCGGGCGCGCGGCTGCGCCGGGTGCTGGCCGAGCCGGGGTATCCCGGGAACGTGCTGCGGGCGTGCGCCGGCTACGGCGACGGGCCGCTGCCCGGCGACGACGAGGAGCTCTGGCTGGCGGTCACGGCGGGCGTCGCCGGACCGGTCTCCGACCTGCCGGAGGACGACGACACGGTGGAGGGGTTCGCCGACCTCGAGGCCGGGCTGAGCCCCGAGGACTCCGCGCTCGCCTCGCTGTGCGCGATCCACCACGCGGACTGGCTGGCCGCGGTGGCCGCCCTGGCCAGACGCGGCCCCGGGGTGCTGGCCTCACCCGAGAGGATCGCCCGGCTCATCGCCGAGTCCGACGACATCGACGTGGACATGGACGAGCCGGAGGACCTGGCGGCGACCGAGACGCTGTTCGGCTCGGTCGCGCCGCTCTGGGAGACGCTGGGGATCGTCGACCGCAGCGGGATCCTCACCCCGCTGGGCCACTGGGGCCTTCCCCGGGCCCTGGAGCGCGCCTGGTCGGCGACGGACGCGCTCGGCGACTGAGGCGCCGGGCGGCGTGCCGACGGCCCCGGTCGCGGTGGCGAGACCGGCCGCGCCGAGGGAAGGCGGCGGTGGCGGGACCGGCAGCGGCCGGGTGCGCCGGCCGCCGAGGACCGAGGCGGGCCTACTTGGACTGCGCGGCGCCGTCGGGCTTCTTGTCCGTCTTCTCGCCGGGCTTGCTCTCGTCGGGGAGGTCGATCTTCGAGATCTGCTTCCGCATCGACTTGACGAGGAGGAAGAGCGCGAACCCGATCGCCGCCACGACGAGGAAGCCCAGCAGACCCGGGGTGACGTCGTTCGGGTCGAAGGCATCGAGAGCAATCACACCTTCAGTCTGCCACCGCCACCCCGTGGTCGTGTCAGGGGCAGGCCGGGGCCACGTCGTCGGCGTGGATCCCGGCGAACAGGTCGTCCTCGGGCAGCTCGGTGTCCACCAGGGAGCGGGCCAGGTGGTAGTCCTCGGTCGGCCAGACCTCCTGCTGCAGCTCGCGGGGGCAGACGAACCAGAACCCGTCCGGGTCGACCTGGGTGGCGTGCGCGAGCAGCGCCCGGTCGCGGACCTCGAAGTAGTCGCCGCAGGGGACGCGGCTGGTCACCGGCCACTTCTGCGGGCGGTCCTCCCAGCGGGCGATCCAGTCGGCGTACGGCGAGCCGATGCCGCGCGAGGTCATCGCCTCGTGCAGCGCCTCGAACCGCTCCTTGGTGAAGCCCATGTGGTAGTAGAGCTTCAGCGGCTGCCAGGGCTGACCGGTCCCGGGATAGCGGTCGGGGTCGCCCGCGGCCTCGAAGGCCTCCACCGAGACGCGGTTGGTCATGATGTGGTCGGGGTGCGGGTAGCCGCCGTCGTCGTCGTAGGTGAGGATGACGTGCGGCCTGAACTCGCGCACCGCCGCGACCAGCGGCGCCGCGGCGACCTCGAGCGGCTGGAGCGCGAAGCAGCCCTCGGGCAGCGGCTCGCTCTCGTCCTCCGGCAGGCCGGAGTCGACGAACCCCAGGAAACGCTGCTGGACCCCGAGGATCTCGCGGGCCCGGTCCATCTCCTGGCGGCGCACCTCGCCGATGTTCTCGAGGATCTCGGGGCGGTCCATCTTGGGGTTCAGGATCGAGCCGCGCTCCCCTCCGGTGAGGGTGCACACGAGCACGTCCACGCCTTCGGCCACGTAGCGCGCCATGGTGGCGGCGCCCTTGCTCGACTCGTCGTCAGGATGCGCGTGAACGGCCATCAGCCTCAGCGGTGCACTCACGGGCTCGACGTCTCCTCTTCAACGGTTCAACGGTGCCGCTCGGGTCCCCGCGCCTCGCGCGTTGGCCTGGATCACTCCAGGGAGAGGCTAGTTTCTCTATGGCGGTCGCGAGGGCGGGACCCACGCGGGGGACAATTGTCTCGGATAACGCCGAGGTAGTGCAGGGAGATTCCGTCATGGCCACCAGCGAGGCCGACCAGGGCCGTTTCGAGGGTCCCGTCCTCGGCACCCCCGGTGACTTCCCCGACCGCCCGGAGCGCAGGGGGCGCTTCGTGGTGCACGTGGTGATCGCGATCCTGTGCGCGGTGACCGCGGGCGGCTGGGGCTACGTGATGTGGGCGGCCAAGGGCGAGACGGAGGTCATCAACCAGGTCATCGCCTTCGACGTCGATCAGGGGGGCCACGCGGAGATCACCTTCGAGGTGGTCAAGCCCGCCGAGCGCGCCGCGGTCTGCCGGCTGCAGGCCATGGACGTCAACCACGCCCAGGTCGGGACTCGGGAGGTGGAAATACCCGCCGGTGAGGGGTATGTCCGCCTTACTGAGCGGCTACAGCTCAGTGCTCCGGCGACATCCGCAGACGTCGAGTACTGCTATCTCGTATAGTGAGACATTTGGGGAAGCGTTCGACCGGTTGACTTGTTAGCCTTTCGAGATTCGATCGTCCGCTACCCAGCACGATGCCCCACAGAGGAAGCAAGGAGAACCCGTGGCCGACTCCCACAACGAGAGCGTCACCTGGCTGACTCAGGAGGCGTACGACCGCCTCAAGCAGGAGTACGAATACCTCTCGGGGCGCGGGCGCGTCGAAATCGCCAAGAAGATCGAGGCCGCCCGCGAGGAGGGCGACCTGCGGGAGAACGGCGGCTACCACGCGGCCAAGGACGAGCAGGGCAAGATGGAGGCCCGCATCTTCCACCTCCGCCAGATCCTGGACAGCGCCAAGGTCGGCGAGGCCCCGCGCACCGAGGGCGTCGTCGGGCCGGGCATGACCGTCACGGTCCGCTTCGAGGGCGACGACGAGGAGGTCACGTTCCTGCTGGCCTCCCGCGAGGAGAGCGGCGCCCCGATCGACGTCTACTCGCCCAAGTCCCCGCTCGGCGCGGCGATCAACGGCAAGAAGATCGGCGAGAAGGCCACCTACACGATGCCCAACGGCCGCTCCAACACCGTGGAGATCCTCGAGGCCGTGCCGTACAACGGCGGCAACTGACCCGCGGCGACGGACGATCCGCCGGGACCCGGGTCCCGGCGGATCGCCATGTCCGCCAGTCCTTTTCCATTCCCTCCTGTGACCATGAGGCGGGTAGGGAGCGATTCGACGCCTTCGCGTGCATCCGGAAGCGATGTGCGGCAGGCTCGTAGGGCCGGGCGCCCAGCGGGTGCCCGCAAGGGGATGGCACCGGACGTGAGGGGGCGAGGTGTTCGAGCGGCGGCCGCGCGTGTCCGGTCTGCTCCGGGAGATCCGCCGAGACCTCGCCTACGGCTCCGGACTCCGGCTCCGGCACGGCCGGCGTGACATCGGCGTGCAGGGACAGATGGTCCCGGTCATCGCGTTCCTGCTGGTCGCGGTGGTCGTGGCCGACTTCGTGGTGCTCGGCCAGCTGACGGAGCAGGAACGGGGCCGGGATCCGGAGACCGTCGCCGTGCGCAGGCCCGCCGAACGCCCCGCCGGTGGTGCCGACGCCGCCGGCGGCGCTCCGGCGGCGCCGAGCGCCGCGCCCGCGGCCCCGCCGGCCGTCGCCCCGCTCATCCGGATGCGCGAGCCCAACCTGTTCGTGGTGGCGCACCGGCCGCTGAGCTCGGCCGTGGTGGCCCGGGCGGCCCGGATCAAGGGGATCCGGGCGATCGAGCGCGCCGACGCGGCCGAGGTCGTGCTGGACGGCAAGCGCGTGCAGACCCTGGGCGTGGACCCCTCCACCTTCCGCGCCTACACGCCACGGCCGACCGCCAGGTCCGACAAGCTCTGGCAGAACGTCGCGGCCGGTGAGATCGCCGTCTCCTTCGTCCTCGGCAACGACGGGGGCATGGAGCTGGGCCGCACCGTCACCGGCGGCGGGCACGCCCTGCGGGTGGGCGCCTACGCCACGATGGGCATGGGCGCGGTCGACGCGGTGGTCTCCCGGCAGACGGCCCGGCGGCTGGGCATCCCGGAGGACAACGCCCTGGTGGTGAGCGCGCCGGGCGCCGACTCCGCCAGGCTTCGCGCCGCCCTGCTCAAGGTCCTGCCGAAAGGCAGCCAGGTGGTCACGGTCAACCCGGTCCTCGCGGCCTCCCCGCGGAAGGTCTGGCCCGCCTCGGCCTTCATGAACGCCGCCCAGACCCGGACCGTGCTCGCCGCGGCGGCGAGCAAGCTCGGCAGGCCGTACGTGTGGGGGGCCGAGGGGCCGGACGCCTTCGACTGCTCCGGGCTGGTCCAGTGGGCCTACGCGCAGGCGGGCGTCCGGGTGCCCCGGGTGACGCACCAGCAGTTCGTCTCCGGCCCGCAGGTCCCGCTCGACCAGGCGCAGCCGGGCGACCTGCTGTTCTGGCGCCATGACCCGACCAACCCCGGATACGTCTCGCACGTGGCGATCTACTGGGGCGACGGGAAGATGCTGCACGCCCCGCGGACCGGGGACGTGGTCAAGCTGGTCCCGGTCACCACGAAGAACTTCGCCGGGGCCGTCCGGGTCAGCCCGCACTTCGCCGCCCTGGCCCGCTGAGCGGGCGGGCCTCCCGGGGGCGCCGGGCGGGGCGCGGGCCACCCGGCCCCATGTCCGTCAGGCTCTGTCCGCCAGGCTCTGTCCGTCAGGCTCCGCGTCCGCACGCCGGAGCCGTCCGCCGCACGCGGCGGGTCAGGGACGCAGTCCCGACTCCAGCAGGGCGAGGGCCTCGTCGACGGCGTCGGCCATCGGGCGGGCGCCGCCGCTCTCCGCCCAGGTGAACAGGGCGGGGATCATGGCCCCGACCACCGCGCCGGCGGCCGTGCGGCCGAGCGGGTCGTCGGGGTCGCGGCCCATGCGCTCGGACAGGGGGCGGGCGAGCATGTCGATGGTGGCCATCATGTTGTCGACGGTGCGGGCCCGCAGCGTGGGATGGCTGATCTGGAGCCTGGTCCGGGCGAGGATCTGCCGCTCCTCCTCGGGGGGGATGCGGGTGAAGGCCGCCCGCATCGTGGCGCGCAGCGCGGGCACCGGCGCCAGCCCGGGGGGCTGGGCGGCCAGCGCCTCCAGGATCACCGGGTCGTAGTCGTCGGTGAGGACCACGTCCTCCTTGGTCGGGAAGTAGCGGAAGAACGTGCTGGGCGAGACCTCGGCGGCCTCCGCGATCTGCTCGACCGTCGTCGCCTCGTAGCCCTGCTCGGCGAACAACCGCAGGGCCTGCTCCTGGATCGTCCGCCGAGTCCTGGCCTTCTTGCGTTCGCGCAGTCCCTCAGCGCGCGGAGGTGAGCTCATGCGCCGATTCTCGCGCCTCGCCCGCGCGCATGAACACCGCGGTGGCCGCGGCGCCCGCCAGCGCCAGGGCGGCGCAGACCAGCAGCACCGCGTCCATCCCGGCGACGAACGCCTCCCGCGCGGCCGCGGCGAGCGCCGGGTCGCCGAGCCGTACGGCCGCAGCCACGGAGTCCCGCGCGGCCCCGGGGGCGCCTGCGGGCAGGCCGCCGGTGTAGACGGCGGTCAGCAGGCCGCCCAGTCCCGCGACGCCGAACGCGCCGCCGACCTGGCGGAGCGTCTGCAGCGTGCCGGAGCCGGCGCCCGTCCGGTCCTCGGGCAGCACGGCGAGCACGCCGTCCATGGCCGGGACCATCGCCGCCCCCACCCCGAACCCCGCGACGGTCAGCCAGGCGGCGGTGAAGCCGTACCCGGAGGAGACGCCGGTCAGGCCGCCGAGGGCGAGCCCGGCCGCGAGCACGGTCAGGCCGGCGGGCATGAGCACGCGCAGGTCCAGCCGGCCCAGCAGCTTCTCGCCGGCCAGCCCGCCCGCCATCAGGCCCGCCACCATGGGGATGACGCGGAGCCCGGTGCCGAAGGCGTCGTGCCCTCCGACGGCCTGCAGGTGGAGCGGGACGACGAACAGCACGCCCATCAGGGTCAGGGAGACGAGGGTCGCGCCGATGGAGCCCCAGAGGAAGACGCGGTCGGCGAAGAGCCGCAGGTCCATCATCGGCGCGGGGGAGCGGGCCTCCACCGCGGCGAAGGCGCCGAGCAGGACCAGTCCGGAGACGAGCGCGGCCAGCACGGGCGGGGACGTCCAGCCGGCCTCGGGCGCCTCGATCACGCCGTAGACGAGCGCGGTGAGCCCGCCCACCGAGAGCAGGGCGCCGGGCAGGTCGACGCGGGGACGGCGCTCGTCGCGGGACTCGGGCAGCAGCAGCGCGGCGGCCACCAGGGCGACCGCCACCACGGGGATGTTGATCAGGAAGATCGACCCCCACCAGAAGCGGTCGAGCAGGTAACCGCCCATGATCGGTCCCAGCGGCAGGCCGAGGGCCATGCCCGCGGACCAGGCCGCGATGGCCTTCGCGCGCTCGTGGGGGGCGAACAGGCTCGGCAGGATCGACACGGACAGGGGCATGACCAGGGCCGCGCCGACGCCGAGGAGCACGCGGGCGGCGACGAGCGACGCCGGGCCGCCGGCCAGTGTCGCGAGGGCGGAGGCCGCGCCGAAGACGGCCAGCCCGGCCAGCAGGAGCCGCTTGCGCCCGAACCGGTCACCGAGGGCGCCCGCGGGAAGCATGAGGGCGGCGAAGGGGATCAGGTAGGCGTCCACGATCCACTGCAGCTCTCCGGTCGAGGCGCCGAGGTCCACGGCGAGCGTGGGCAGGGCGACGTTGAGGATCGTGGCGTCCAGTCCGATGACCAGGACGCTGAGCACCAGGGCGGTGAGGGCCCACCAGCGGCGGGGAGAAGTGGAAGAGACCATGTTTTGAGAGTAACTCTCAAAAAGTAGCTGCTGTCAAAAAATTTCCTGGCCTCCTCCGAGTGGTTATGTAATGCTGATTACATGGAAAGTGGAGAAGCGGAAGTGATGCTGCGCGGGTGGTTCTCCGGGCGGCTGCCGGAGGGCTGGTTCCAGGAGGCCCCGGAGATCACGCTGGACCGGGAGGAGATCGCGGTGGTGGGGGTGATCCGCCCGCCCGCGCTCGGCGAGGACGTCACGGAGACCGAACGGGCCGCCGCGCTGGAGGGGGCCGTGCAGCGCTTCAGGGAGGAGACCCGGGAGCGGCGCATCGAGATCGCCCGCGAGGCCGAGCACCGGTTCCGCCGGAAGGTGTCCTGGGGGGTCCGGGTGGACGGCCTGAGGGTGATGTTCACCACACTCTCGGTCCCCGTCATGACCCGGCTCCGCCAGCCCGAGCGGCGCGTGCTCGACACCCTGGTGGCCGCCGGCGTGGCGCGCAGTCGCAGCGACGCGCTCGCCTGGTGCGTGCGCCTGGTGGGCAGGAACACCGACTCCTGGCTGGCCGAGTTGAGGGAGGCGCTCCAGCAGGTCGACCGGGTCCGCGCCGCCGGCCCCGACGTGGCACCCTGAGGCGGAGCGGGAAAAAGACCGGGAAATTGGTCTGGACCTGTCACTGAATTGGTTTAGACCTCCGCCGGTGGCCTATACCAATGTCACTCGCGGGTCATTTAAACATGTTTCTTCTGGGTAGAGGAGAAGAATCATCGCGGCCCCTGCCAGCCCATACGGACGCCGACGGCACCGGCGGGGGCCCGCAGAGGCAGGCGGCCGGAGCGAATTCACTGGTCTAATCCAATTGGATCGCATCCGGTTTATTGCCGATGATGATTCCGCCCTGAGAAGCGTGAAGGAGCCGCCACAGTGACCGCAACGGTTGACGTATCCGCCCCCAGCCCGACCACCCACAAGGAACTGATCGCCTGGGTCAATGAGATCGCCGAGCTGACCCGCCCGGACCGGATCGAATGGTGCGACGGCTCGGAAGCGGAGTGGACACGCCTGACGAACCTGCTGGTCGAGCGGGGCACCTTCAAGCGCCTCGCCAAACGGCAGAACAGCTTCTACGCGGTCTCCGACCCGACCGACGTCGCCCGCGTGGAGGACCGCACCTTCATCTGCTCCGAGAAGGAGGAGGACGCCGGGCCGACCAACAACTGGATCGCCCCCGGCGAGATGCGCGAGACCTTCGGCGAGCTGTTCGCCGGATGCATGCGCGGGCGCACCATGTACGTGGTGCCGTTCTGCATGGGACCGCTCGGCGGGGAGATCTCCCAGCTCGGCGTCGAGATCACCGACTCGCCCTACGTGGTCGTGTCGATGCGGATCATGACCAGGATGGGCGAGCCCGCCCTCCGGCTCATCGAGGAGCGCGGCGACTTCGTCAAGGCCGTGCATTCGGTCGGCGCGCCCCTGGAGCCCGGCCAGGCCGACGTGCCGTGGCCGTGCAGCTCCACCAAGTACATCAGCCACTTCCCCGAGACCCGCGAGATCTGGTCCTACGGCTCCGGGTACGGCGGCAACGCCCTGCTCGGCAAGAAGTGCTACGCGCTGCGCATCGCCAGCACCATGGCCCGCGACGAGGGCTGGCTGGCCGAGCACATGCTCATCCTCAAGCTCACCCCGCCGGAGGGGGAGACCCGCTACATCGCGGCGGCGTTCCCGTCCGCGTGCGGCAAGACCAACCTGGCCATGCTCCAGCCGACGATCCCCGGCTGGAAGGTCGAGACGATCGGCGACGACATCGCCTGGATGCGCTTCGGCGAGGACGGCCGGCTGTACGCGATCAACCCGGAGGCCGGTTTCTTCGGCGTGGCGCCCGGCACCGGCGAGTCCACCAACGCCAACGCGATCAAGACGCTCTGGGGCAACAGCATCTTCACCAACGTCGCGCTCACCGACGACGGCGACGTGTGGTGGGAGGGCCTGACCGACGAGCCCCCGGCGCACCTGACCGACTGGAAGGGCCGCGACTGGACGCCGGACGGCGACGAGCCGGCCGCCCATCCGAACGCCCGGTTCACCACCCCGGCGGGCCAGTGCCCGACCATCGCCCCCGAGTGGCAGGACCCGAAGGGCGTGCCGATCTCGGCGATCCTCTTCGGCGGGCGCCGCGCCACCGCCGTCCCGCTCGTCACCGAGGCGCGCAGCTGGGACCACGGCGTCTTCATCGGGGCGAACATCGCCTCCGAGAAGACCGCCGCCGCCGAGGGCAAGGTCGGCGAGCTGCGCCGCGACCCCTTCGCGATGCTGCCGTTCTGCGGCTACAACATGGGCGACTACTTCGCCCACTGGGTCAGGATCGGCAAGCGCGAGGGCGCCCGGCTGCCGCGCATCTACTACGTGAACTGGTTCCGCAAGAACGCCGAGGGCAGGTTCATCTGGCCCGGCTTCGGCGAGAACAGCCGCGTGCTCAAGTGGATCGTGGACCGCCTCAACGGCCGCGCCGAGGCCGTCGAGACGCCCATCGGCCTGCTCCCGGCCGCGCTGGACACCGAGGGCCTCGACCTGCCGGAGGAGGACCTGAGGACGCTCCTGTCCGTGGACAGGGAGGTCTGGAAGGAGGAGGCGAGGCTCATCCCGCCCTTCTTCGAGACCTTCGGCGACCACGTGCCCAAGGAGCTCTGGGACGAGTACGACGCCCTGGTCGAGCGCCTGGGCTGATCCGGCCGGCGGGCGGGGACCGGGTCCCCGCCCGCCGCGCGGCCGAATCGAGACGTTCCGGCGGAAACTTCCGCGCGGTTCCGCGCGTCTACCTGGCAGACGGGGAGCAGTCCCCCTTCCCTCCAGGAGGCGAGCATGGAAGTCGCGCTGTTCGTCATCGCGATGCTCCTGATCGTGACGGTCATCACCACGGCGGCGGTCGTGAGCGGGGCGCAGAGCGCCGTCCGCGGAGTCGCCGCCCGCCACCACGGCGCGCCGCTCTCCCCCTACCATCTGGCCTATCTGGCCGGCGGGCCGCGCCGGGCGGTCAACACCGCGCTGGCCATGCTGGCCCGCGGCGGCGGCATCCGCGTCGCGCGCGGCGGGCAGATCAGCCTCGTCGCCGGGGCGCCGCCGTCCCCGGACGGCCTCGAGCAGGCCGTCCTGTCGTTCCTGGCCTCCGGGTCCGGCTCCCGCCCGGTCGGAGAGGTGCGCCGCGCCGTGGCCGAGGGCCCGGCGATGGCCTCCCTGCGCGACCACCTGACGAGTCTGGGCCTGCTGGTGCCCGACGGCGCGCTCGACCGCGCCCGGAGCCTGCTGAACCGGCTGCTGTTCGTCTCGCTGGCCGCGGCGATCGTGGAGGCCGCCGTGCTCGTCCCGGGCCTCGTGGCGAGCGGCGGCCACGGGCTGGCCGTCGGCGCGCTCGTGATCGGCGCGGCGGCGACGGCGACCGGGTTCATCACCTACGGCGTGCAGCGCGCGGCGGTGCGCAACGTGCTCACCCGTGCCGGCCACGACGTGCTCGCCGCCGCCCGCCGCGTGCACGTCCGCGGCGCCCGGCCGGTCCAGGGCGACCCGGCCCTCGCCGTCGGCGCCCCCGTCGCCCTGTACGGCCTGAGCCAGGTCGACGACCCCGCGGTGGAGGAGGAGCTGAGGAAGGACGACGGCGGGGCCTCCTCCGCGGCCGTGTCCGGCGCGTGCGGCGGCGGCTCGGGGAGCTCCGGGGACGTCTCCTACGGCGGCGGGGACTTCGGCTCGGGAGGCTGGGGCGGGGGCGACTTCGGAGGCTCCGGCGACTCGGGCGGCGGCTCCAGCTGCGGGGGCGGTTCCAGCTGCGGCGGCGGCGGAGGTTGCGGGAGCGGCGGGTGACGGCGGTTCGGCGGACGGCGGGTGGACGCCCGTGAGCGGCAGGCTCGGCGTCGGCATCGGCTGGCGGCCGGAGATCGACCTGACCGTGGAGCGGCTGCCCGGCGTCGACTTCGTCGAGGTGGTCGCGGAGAACGTGCGCCCGGACCGGCTCCCGGAGTCGCTGCGGGTGCTCCGCGCCCGGGGCGTGCCGGTGATCCCGCACGGGGTCGGACTGGGGCTGGGCGGCGCCGAGCCGCCGGAGGAGGCCCGGCTGGCGCACCTGGCGGCGTGCGCGCGGGCGCTGGACGCGCCGCTGGTCAGCGAGCACGTGGCCTTCGTGCGGGCGGGCGGCCTGGAGGCGGGCCACCTGCTCCCGGTCCCGCGCACCCGGCGGGCGCTCGCGATCCTGACGGAGAACGTGCGGCGGGCGCAGGACGCCCTCCCGGTGCCGCTGGCGCTGGAGAACGTGGCGGCGCTGTTCGGCTGGCCGGAGGACGAGATGACCGAGGCGGAGTTCCTCGGCGAACTGGTGGAGCGGACCGGCGTCAAGCTCCTCGTCGACGTGGCCAACCTCTACACCAACCAGGTCAACCTGGGCCTGCCGGCCGTCGCCGCGCTGGACGCCCTGCCGCTGTCCGAACTCGCCTACGTCCACGTCGCCGGCGGTCACGAGCACGACGGCGTCTGGCACGACACCCACACCGCCCACGTCCCCGCCGACGTCCTGGAGGTCCTGTCGGAGCTGTGCGCCCGGGTGGACCCGCCCGGGGTGCTGCTGGAGTGGGACGCCGACTACCCGAGCGACGAGGCCCTGGCGGCGGAGCTGGACCGCATCCGCGGTGCGATGGCCCGTGGCTGACCCCCGGGAGCCGGTGCGGGCGGAACCGGCGGCCGGCCGCGAGGAGCTGGCGGCCGGCCGCGAGGAGCTGGCGAGGGCGCAGGCGGAGCTGGTGGCCGCGCTGGTGGCGGGGGCGCAGCCGCCTCCCGGCTTCGACGCCGGGCGGCTGCGGATCCAGACGGCGAGCCTGGTCGCCAAGCGGCGGAGAGTGGTGGCCCGGCTCCGTCCGGACCTCGCCGCGGCCCTCGGCGGCGACTTCGCGCGGGAGTTCACCGCCTACGCGCGGAGCCGGCCCAAACCGCCCGGCGGCTACCGCGCCGACGCCGGGGGGTTCGCCGAGTACCTCAGGCGGAGCGGCCGGATCGCGGAGGAGCCCCGCCCGGCCCCGCCCGCCGCGCCCGGCGGCCGGTGGATCCGGTGGATCCGGCCGGCCCGGTGGCTGGGCGGAGGGCGGACCGCCCCGCCCGGCGGCCGTCCGGCAGAGAGGGCCGAGCCGTCCGATGGGCAGGGCTGAGCCGCCCGATGGGCAGGGCTGAGCCGCCCGGCGGGAGCCCGCTGACGGTCCGGGGCGCGGGACACGGGGCGGCTCTGGTGGTGAACGGGACGTTTTGCCGGGCTGGGGGAGGATACGCTCCCTGACGTGGGGCAACTTCGCTGCGTTGATGGGTCGTGCCTGGTCGTCACGCCGGTGGCGTGCCTGGACAGCGTCGGCGAGCCGTACGAGGTCACACTGGAACTGCGCCGCGACGGCGTGCCGTACGGGACGGTGGGGGAGCGGTGCGGCTGGTTCCTCGCCCGGCTGGCGAGGGGGGTCGCGCAGGCGCGCGCCGACCGGACGGGACGGTGGCCCGACCCGGACGACCGCTTCCCCGAACCGCCGGGCCGCTCCGGGCCGGGGGACGGCCGAGGGGAGGGCCGGAGGGACGGCTGCGCGGACGAGGACGGCGAACTGTTCGCTTTTCGTTACCGGAGCAGGAGGGGCGTCCTCGACGGGGGCGAGCTCCGCTGCCGGCTGCGCACGATCCCCGTCTGGGCTCCCGGCGAGCGCGGGGGCGCGGGCGGGTGGCGGCTGACCAGGAGGGCGCTGCTGGAGGCGTGGGGGAGCGGCGGTGTGGGGCTGCGGGCCGTGCTCACCTCCGCGGAGCTGGCCGGCTTCGTCCAGGAGCTCGTCGAGGAGGCGGAGGAGTGCCTGCGGCCGCGGGTGCCGGGCGGCGCCGCGCGGACCTGAGGGCCGCCGGTGCGCCCGCCGGTCCGGCGGGTGAGCCGAGAGGTGCCGGAACCGGGCGATAATTGCCTGTCGGCGTCCGCAGGCTACGGGCGCTCGCGGGAGGGAATCCACATGGGCGTGCGCGATCTCGTCTACCGGCTGTACGAGCGCCGGCTGGAAGGCAAGCTGTCCCGCCACCCGGAGATGGTCCCCCGCCATGTCGGCGTCATCGTGGACGGCAACCGCCGCTGGGCCCGCGCGATGGGCATCGACGACGTCAGCCGGGGCCACCGCAAGGGGGCCGACAAGATCTCCGAGCTGCTCTGCTGGTGCCGGGAGGCCGGGGTCGAGGTCGTCACCGTGTGGCTGCTGTCCAGTGAGAACATCAACCGCTCCAAGGACGAGCTCGAACCCCTCATGAAGATCATCGAGGACGTGGTGCAGGAGCTCGTGGCGGCGGGCTGGCACATCAAGCCGATGGGAGCGCTCGATCTTCTGCCCGATCACACGGCGCGTGTCCTCAAAGAGGCAAAAGAAGCCACATCGCACCGTCCAGGTTTGATTGTGAACGTTGCGGTTGGGTATGGAGGAAGGCGTGAGATCGCTGATGCGGTGCGCTCCCTCCTGCTGGAGCACGCCAGCAAGGGGGCGACCATCGAGGACCTCGTCGAGGTCCTCGATGTGGAGCACATCGCGGAGCATCTCTACACGCGCGGCCAGCCCGACCCGGACCTGGTCATCCGGACCTCGGGAGAGCAGCGGCTCTCCGGATTCCTGCTCTGGCAGAGCGCCCACTCGGAGTTCTATTTCTGCGAGGCCTACTGGCCTGACTTCCGCAGAATCGACTTCCTGCGGGCTCTCCGCTCCTACGCCGCGCGGCACCGCCGGTACGGAACCTGAAACGCAATGTGAAACCTGTCTTTCGGTCACGTTCGACCCATTGGACAGGGGGTATTCAGGACGTACCGTAAGAAGTAGGCGAGCGCGGCTCGCCTACTCCGGAGAGGGCCCGCCTTTGCGTCACGAACCGCCGAGGGGGGCCGGTCGCCGGCGCCCGCTCGGCACGTCGCGAGCGCGGGCCCGGGTCCGGTCCGCATCCCAGCTCATGGCAGGGCGCCCCCCAGGGCGCCCGGGGGAGAACGCGTGGCACACCCTTCGTCCGCATCCACGTCGCCGGCCGCCGGCCGGAAGACGTACGTCCTGGACACCTCGGTCCTGCTGGCGGACCCGGCGGCGCTGAGCCGCTTCGCCGAGCACGAGGTCGTCCTCCCGATCGTCGTCATCACCGAGTTGGAGGCCAAGCGCCACCACCCCGAGCTCGGCTACTTCGCGCGCAAGGCGCTGAGGCTCCTCGACGACCTGAGGGTGACCCACGGACGTCTGGACGAGCCCATGCCGATCGGCGAGGGCACCATCCGGGTCGAGCTGAACCACAGCGACCCGTCCGTCCTGCCCGCCGGCTTCCGGCTCGGCGACAACGACACCCGCATCCTGACCGTGGCGCGCTCCCTGGCCGCCGAGGGCAACGACGTGGTGCTCGTCTCCAAGGACCTCCCGATGCGGATCAAGGCCGCCTCCGTCGGGCTGGCCGCGGAGGAGTACCGCGCGGAGCTCGTCATGGAGTCGGGCTGGACCGGCATGGCGGAGCTGCAGGTGACGGAGGAGGACATCGAGACGCTCTTCGAGCACGGCGCCGCCGACCTGTCCGAGGCCCGTGAGCTGCCCACGCACACCGGCCTGCGCCTGCTGTCGGCGCGAGGGTCGGCGCTGGGCAGGGTGCTGCCGGACAAGTCCGTGCGGCTGGTCCGCGGCGACCGCGAGGTGTTCGGCGTGCACGGCCGCTCCGCCGAGCAGCGCATCGCCCTCGACCTGCTGATGGACCCCGAGGTCGGCATCGTCTCGCTGGGCGGCCGGGCGGGCACCGGCAAGTCCGCACTCGCGCTCTGCGCGGGCCTGGAGGCCGTGCTGGAGCGCCGCCAGCACCGCAAGGTCATCGTCTTCCGCCCGCTGTACGCCGTGGGCGGCCAGGAGCTGGGCTACCTGCCCGGTTCCGAGAACGAGAAGATGGGCCCGTGGGCGCAGGCCGTCTACGACACCCTGGGCGCGGTGACCACGCCCGAGGTGATCGAGGAGGTCATCGACCGGGGCATGCTGGAGGTGCTCCCGCTCACCCACATCCGCGGCCGCTCGCTGCACGACGCCTTCGTGATCGTCGACGAGGCGCAGTCGCTGGAGCGCGGGGTGCTGCTGACGGTGCTGAGCCGGATCGGCGCCAACTCCCGGGTCGTGCTCACCCACGACGTGGCCCAGCGCGACAACCTGCGGGTGGGCCGGCACGACGGCGTGGTCGCGGTGGTGGAGAAGCTCAAGGGGCACCCGCTCTTCGCGCACGTCACGCTGACCCGTTCGGAGCGTTCGCCGATCGCCGCGCTGGTCACCGAGATGCTGGAGGACTTCTCGCTGTAGCCCGCGTAGCCCGCGGGGCCGGGCCCCACGGCCCGGCCCCGTCACGGGGCGGGCGTACGGCCCGGCCCCGCCACTGTCACGGTCACGGGGGCAGGCGCACGCCGGGGCCCGCCAGGTCCTGGAACTCGAAGCAGCTGTGCTCGCCCAGTGACTCCGGGGAGCCGGGGAAGAGCCGGGTGATCTCCACGCTCCAGATGGTGGCCTGCTTGTTCTGCCGGACGGTGCAGGTGATCTGGGCGATCCCCAGCCGGGTGAGCCTGCCCTCGCCCGTGATGATCACGTTGAGCCGGTAGCCGAGGTCGCCCTGGTTGGCGGCGGGCCGTTCGGCTTCGGTGTACCGGGTGGTCTTGGTGTCGTAGTAGCCGAACTCGGCCAGCTCGCTGGTCAGCTCCGGGTCCGGAGGCTGCCTCCCGGCGCGGAAGAGGGTCTTGACGATGTTCTCGGTCGAGTCCGAGGCCACCGGGACCTGCGCGGGCTCCAGTTTCCCGTCGCGGACCAGATAGACCGTCACCCAGGTCGGGCTGTAGCTGATGACCGGGGGGCGGCCCTGGTCCCGGACCTCGGTGGGGGTGATGCCGCACCCGGCGGCCACCACCAGCACCACCGTCAGCAGCACTGTCAGCAGCACCGCCGGCCCCGCGGCAGGCAGGGCCGCCAGGAGCCCGCCGGGCCCGCCGAGCCCGTCGAGCCCTCTACGGGCGGCGGCCGGGCCCCGCCGCCCCTCCCGCCGCCGGGCCGCGGCCCGGGCCGCCGCCGTCATGGCACCGTACGGGCTCATGCGGGCGGCAGCCAGACCGTGAAGAGCGTGCCGGGCCGCTGCGGGCGCACCGAGATCGTGCCGCCGTGCAGCTGGGCGTTGGAGCGGGCGATGGACAGGCCCAGCCCGCTGCCGTCCCCCCTCCTGCCGGCCTTGTAGAAGCGGTTGAACACGTGGGGCAGGTCCGTCTCCGGGATGCCCGCGCCGTGGTCGCGCACCTTCACCTCCAGGCCGTGGGCGGTGGTGCGGGCGGTCACCACGACGGGCCGCTCGCCGTGGCGCAGGGCGTTGCCGACCAGGTTGGCGACGATCACGTCGAGGCGCCGGGGGTCGGCGGTGAAGGCCAGGCCCGCCGGGATCTCCACCTCCACCTGGTCGCTCCAGCCCCGCATCTCCAGGCAGTCGAGGACCGCGTCGGCGATGTTCACGGTCTCCAGGTTGAGCATGGCCGTGCCCGAGTCGAACCGGCTCGCCTCGATGAGCTGCTCCACCAGGGTGCGCAGCCGCCCGATCTCACGCAGCACCAGCCGTACGGCGGCGGCCGACTCGTCGGGCAGCCGCTCGGCCTCCTCGGAGAGCATGTCGGTCACCGCGGTCATCGCGGTCAGCGGGGTCCGCAGCTCGTGGGAGACGTCGGCCACGAACCGGCGGGACATCGCCTCCAGCGCGCGCAGCTCGGAGACGCTCCGCTCCAGCGCGGCGGCGGTGTCGTTGAACGTCGCGGTCAGCTCGGCCAGCTCGTCCTGGCCGTGCACCGGGAGCCGGGTGTCCAGGTGCCCGGCGCCGAGCGCGCGGGCGGCCGAGCCGAGCCGCCGGACCGGGAGCAGCACGCGCCGGGCCGAGACCAGGGCCACGGTGAGCGCGATGGCGAGCATGACGGCCCCGGCGGTCGTCAGCGGCCGGCGCATGCCGGTCAGCAGCTCCTCCTCCTGGGCGAGGGGGACGAAGACGAAGACGTTCATGCCGGTCGGCTGGGGGAGGTGGAGAGGCTCCACCCGCCACACGGGAGTACCGATCACCAGCCACATCCCGCCGCGCATCTCCTGCCGCTTGATCACCATGCGGTCGCCGGCCCGGGCGCGGAGGTCGGCGGGGACGTCCTCCATGGTGAACTCCCCGTCCTGGTACCGGTAGCCCTCGTAGTCGACCACCACCGCCCGGTTCGGTCCGCGCAGGCTCTTCTGCAGGGCGGCGATCTCCTGGTCGGTCGGGGGGCTGTCCCCCGGCCAGAGCGCGCCGATGGGCAGCCGGGTGCCCGTGAGGGTGCCGCGCACCTCCGCCACCGCCGTCTCCTCCGCGCGCTCGATCACCCGGTTCTTGACGAGCTCGTAGCCGATGCCCGCGACCAGCGCGGAGGCCGCCACGGCGATGAGGGTGAAGGCGATGACCAGCCGGCCCCGGAGCCCGGTGTACAGGCGCCTCACGGCGGGCTGAACCGGTACCCGAAGCCTCGCACGGTGTGGATGAACTCCGGCTCGGCGGGCACCGGCTCGATCTTGGCGCGGATCCGCTGCACGCAGGCGTCCACCAGCCGGGAGTCCCCGGCGTGGGTGTGGTCCCAGACGGAGCGGAGCAGGTATCTGCGGTTGAGCACCTGGCCGGGGTGGCGGACGAGCTCCAGCAGGAGCCGGAGCTCGGTGGGGGTCAGGTGGACCTCCCGCCCGGCCATCGTCACCTTCAGCGCGCCCTTGTCGATCACCAGGTCGCCGAAGGCGACGCGGTCGGAGGAGACGGACTCGGCCCGGCGCAGGACCGCCCGGATCCGGGCGTCCAGCACGCGCGGCTCCACCGGCTTGACCACGTAGTCGTCGGCTCCGGCCTCCAGCCCCACGACCACGTCGAGGTCGTCGCCCCGGGCGGTGAGGATGATCACCGGGAGCTGGTCCATCTTGCGGATCCGGCGGCAGACCTCGACGCCGTCGATGCCGGGCAGCATGACGTCGAGCACGGCGATCTCCGGACGGCGCGCGCGGATGTGCTCCAGAGCCTCCTCGCCGGTGGCGTAGGAGGTCACGGAGTGACCCTGCCGGGTCAGGGCCAGTTCGAGCCCGGTCCGGACCGAGGGGTCGTCTTCGACGAGAAGAATGCCGGCCACCCGGTCATTATTCTTCCAACACCCCGCAGACCCTGCTCCGTCATGAAAATGTGACATGACGTACAGGTGATGGTGCGGGCCTGTAACACCCTCGGAGACCGTATCTGCGGGGCTCCGGAGGTGCGGGACGATCGACGAGACGAATGTGACTGAAATCACATCGATGTGGTCGATTTTCAGAAAACACCCGGTAATCAGGCGATCAGTCATGTAAGGGTCATAGGGCCATCAAGGGAAAACCTGCCGGATCCTCCGTTCCGGTTGCGGACCACCCCCCTGGTCAGGGCAAGCTCATAGGTCGTGAGTGCAGGATCGTCGCCCCCCGAGGAAGAGCGCCCGCAGGGTCGAGGGCGCCAGGCCGGCCGCTCCCGCCGCGGCTCCAGGAAGCCCGCGAAGAGCGCGCCCGCCGCAGGCGTGCCCGCACCCGGGCGCCGCGGGCCGGCGCCCAAGCACATCCTCGTCATCGGCGCGGTGACGCTGGTCGTCGTCGGAGGCGGCGGCTACACCGCGCACACCGCGATCCAGAACGCCTCCGCCCCCGCGCAGGAACCGCTCGCCCTGGAGGAGTTCGCCAGGGCGTTCGGCGGCGGCGACCCGTTCGCGCCCGACCCCGCGGCCGACGCGCTGAAGGCCCAGGCCGCCCAGGCGCTCCGGGAGGACGCGCTCAAACGCAGGCGCGAGGGCCGCGAGCCGCTCGACCACGTCAAGATCGTCAAGGTGGCGCCCGGCGGCGGCGGGTTCGACCCGCAGCAGCTCCCGGCCGGCACCGCCAACCCGACCGGCAACAAGGCCCTCGGCAAGCAGATGGTGGAGGAGCGCGGCTGGGGCGCCGAGTGGGGCTGCCTGGAGAAGCTCTGGATGAAGGAGAGCGGCTGGAACGAGCGGGCGATGAACCGCTCCAGCGGCGCCTACGGCATCCCGCAGTCGCTGCCCGGCCACAAGATGGCCAGCGCGGGCTCCGACTGGCAGACCAACCCGGCCACCCAGATCAAGTGGGGGCTCGACTACATCAAGGGCCGGTACGGCTCGCCCTGCGGAGCGTGGGGCCATTCCCAGGCCAAGGGCTGGTACTGACCTCCGGGTCCATTGCCAGGCCAAAGGCCGGTACGGAAAGGCCAGGAAGCGGCAGGTCTGCCCGGCCGGGAGTGATACGCGCCCCATCCTGTCCGCATGGGCGTGAAGGTCAGCGTGGTGGTGCCGGTCCGCGATCCGGGGGATACGGCGAACGCGTGCATCCACTCGGTGGTCGAGCAGTCGATGTCCTCGCAGGAGTACGAGGTCATCTTCGCCGACGACGGCTCCGACGACGGCACCAGGCAGCGCCTGGGCATGGTCGCCGGGGCGTGGCCGAACGTCCGGGTGCTCCACCTGCCGCCGACGGGCTCGCCCATGCGCGGCCGCAACGCCGCACTGGAGGTCGCCAAGGGCGAGTACGTGTACCTGATGGGCCAGACGGACCGCCTGGAGCACACCGCCCTGGAGCGGATGTACGAGCGCGCGATGGCGACCGACGCCGACATCCTCATCGGGCGCCTGGCCGGCGGCGACGGCCCGCCTCCCCGGGCGTTCGACACCGACCGCGAGCACGCCGACGTCCTCACCGACGGCCTGCTCTCCCTGCTCACCCCGCACAAGCTCTACCGCAGGGCGTTCCTCGCCGACGAGCGGCTCGCCTTCCCCGACCACGGCGGACGCCTGTCCGAGCAGGCCTTCGTCGTCCGGTCCTACCTGCGGGCGCGCAGCATCACCGTCATGTCCGGGGAGGTCTGCTGCCACCTCGGGGAGAGCCCCGAGCCGCCCCTCCCGCCCGCCGTGCAGGCGGCGGAGCTGTGCGCCCTGCTCGACGCGGTCGACGAGGCCGTGCCCGACGGGCGCAGGCGCGACCGCATGTACGCGCACTGGTTCCGCACCGCGATCCTCCCGCAGCTCGGCGGGGACGTCTTCAGCCTCTCCTCCCGGGAGCGGTCGGCCACCTTCACGGCCCTGCGCGAGCTGGTCCTGGAGCGCTTCCCGGAACGGCTCGACCACCGCCTCCCCGTCCACCTGCGCCTGCGCGCCGCGCTGCTGCGCGCCGGCCGGCCCGACCAGCTCGTCATGCTCTCCCAGGCCACCCGCGAGACCCACCTGAAGGCCGAGCTGGAGGAGGTCTCCTTCAGCGACGGGGTGCTCCGGCTCGGCATCACCATGGAGCTGATGTGGAGCGGTGACACGCCCACCTGCTTCGTCTCGCACGGCGACCGGCTGCTGTGGAAGCCGCCGATCCCGCTGGAGGGGATCGGCTCCCTGGAGGGGGTGGCCGACGTCACCGACGCGGTGGAACGCGCCGGCTTCGACGCCTACCTGCGCCACCGCGACACCGGGATGGTCCACATGCTCCCGGTGACGTCCGCGCCGGTGCGCGTCCCGCACGGCGACCGGATCCGGGTCCAGGTCACCGGGACCGCCTCGTTCGACGTCACTTCGGCCTTCCTCGGCCAGCCGCTGCCGTCCGGGTTCTGGGAGATCCACGTCCGCATGCACGCCGGACCGCACCGGGCCCGCGCCCGGGTGGCCGGTGAGCCCCTCGTCTACTCGGGGACGCTGGCCGACTATCCCGAGCGGCCGGTCGTGCCCTGGTGGAGCGACGAGGGGCTGCCGGGCGTCTGCGTGGAACCGCCCCTGCTGTCCGACGCCATCGCCCTCGTCTCGCAGGACACCACGATCGTGCGCCGCCGCGACCACGTCTTCTTCGTCGTGCCCGTGCCGTACCTGCCGAAGGACGGGGGCGGCCCCGGTGAGCTGGTGCTGCGCCGGGCGGGCGGGCGGCGGGAGATCTCCGCGCCGGCCCTGGTCGAGCCGGGCGAGCCCGGGGTGCTCGGCGGCCGGCTGGTGGCCAAGGTGCCCACCCGGAAGCTGCCCCAGCGCGACCTGCTCGTGCCCGGCCGCTGGACGCCCTTCCTGCGGATGGACGGCCAGGAGGTCGGGCTCCGCTTCCGGGTGCGGATGGGCCGCCTGGGCCGGGTGGAGGTCCATCCGGCCCAGGCGGCCCATCTGCCCGAACGGCGCTATCCGCTGCTGTGGCGCATCACCCGCCGCATCCCGGGGGCCCGCACCGTGGTACGGGCCACCCAGTCCCTGCAGCGGCGCTATCTGCCCAGCTGACAGCCGTTGGCGAGGTCACCGGCGGCGGCGCCCTCCGGGCGGGGCAGGGTCGCGCTCGGCGGCGGGCTCTGCCGCCGCTCCACCCAGTCCTCCAGCGCCTCGAAAGCGCTGCGGAAGCACGGCAGGATCGGCCGGAGCCGGTCGGGATGGGCCCCGTACAGGCCGTCGACGTGGTTGCCGTCCTCGATCCGGTAGTAGCGGAAGGGGCGGCGGTCGCCGACCATGTCCGCGTAGACGTCCCCGGAGCGGGAGATCGGCAGCAGGGTGTCCAGCGTGCCGTGGAGCGTGATCAGCGGCTTGCCGATCCTGCCGGTCAGCGCGATCTTCCTGACCGCCTTGTACGGCCTGCGCGCGGCGTAGTCGTAGTCCGCGTCGCAGGCCGGGGTGCCCGGGGCGCAGTACGGCGTGCCCGCCTCGGCGTCGCCGTCGTAGCCCGGGTCGATCTCCTCCCGGTAGATCCGCTGGGTGAGGTCCCAGTAGACCTGGCTGTGGTACGGCCACAGGAACTCCGAGCCGCGCGCGAACCCGGCGGCGTACATCGCCTCGGCGTCGCCGGCCGGGTAGGCCCGCAGCGCCGGCGGGAGGAAGGTGAGCAGGTTGTCGCCCCTGACCCGCCAGAGCGTGCCCTCCCAGTCGACCCCGCCGTCGTAGAGCCACGGCCGGTTCTCCAGCTGCCAGCGGACCAGGTAGCCGCCGTTGGAGACGCCCGCGGCGTAGGTGCGCCGCGGGGCCGTGCCGTACCGCTGCCGGACGGCGGTCCTGGCCGCGACGGTGAGCTGCGTGACGCGCTCGTTCCACTCGGCGATCGCGTCCCCCGGCGCCCGGCCGTCGGTGTAGAAGGCCAGGCCGGTGTTGCCCTTGTCGGTCGCGGCGTAGGCGTAGCCCCGGGCCAGCGCCCAGTCGGAGATCGTGTAGTCGTTGGCGTACTGCTCGCGGTTGCCGGGGGTGCCCGCGACGACCAGCCCGCCGTTCCACTCGTCCGGGAGGCGGAGCACGAACTGCGCGTCGTGCTTCCAGCCGTGGTTGGTGTTGGTGGCGGAGGTGTCGGGGAAGTAGCCGTCGATCTGGATGCCGGGCACGCCGGTCGGGTTGACGGCCCCGGGCGGGTGCAGCCCCGCCCAGTCGGCGGGGTCGGTGTGCCCGGTGGCGGTCGTCCCGGCCGTGGTCAGGTCGTCCAGGCAGGCCGCGACCTGGTGCTCGGCCCCGGGGACGCGGACGCGGTCCTGGCGGGCGCAGTGCCCGCTCCCTGGCCCCTTCCCGGGGCCCTCCGCGGGCCCGCCCGCGGCCTGCGCGGCCGGGGCGCCCGCGGTGAGCGCGGCGGTCGCGGCCAGCGCGAGGGCGGGGGCGAGCAGATGCCGGAGTCTCATCGGGTGGCTCCTCTTCCCGCGGCTCAGCCGCGCGCGGCGGGCTTCGGGGACCCGGCGGACCCGGGGGACCCCGGGGACGGCGTGGCGGCGTCCCCCGCGGTCCCCGGGGCGTCGGAGAGGGTGACGAGGTCGCGGCCCCGGGTCTCCCGGGAGACGAACACGGTCAACAGGGTGAGCGCCGCGGCGCCGGCGACGTAGAGCATGACCGGCAGCGCCGAGTCGTAGGCCTGCAGCAGGGCGACCGCGATCAGCGGGGCCAGGCCGCCGGCCACGATCGAGGAGAGCTGGGCGCCGACCGACACGCCCGAGTAGCGCATCCGGGTGGCGAACAGCTCGGAGAAGAACGCCGCCTGCGGGCCGTACATCGCGCCGTGCAGGACCAGACCGACGGTGACCGCGAGGGTGATGGCGGCGAAGTTCCCGGTGTCGACCAGCGGGAAGAAGGCGAAGGACCACAGGCCCACCCCGGCGGCGCCGAGCAGGTAGACCGGGCGCCGGCCGAGCCGGTCGGAGAGCGCGCCCCACATCGGGATCGACGCGAAGTGCACGGCCGAGCCGATCAGCACCGCGTTGAGCACGAAGCCCTTCGTCAGCCCGGCCGCCTCCGTCGCGTAGACCAGCACGAACGCGGTGATCACGTAGTAGGAGACGTTCTCGGCGAAGCGGGCGCCGATGGCGGTGAGCACGTCCCGCCAGTGGTAGCGGAAGACGTCCACGATCGGCATGCTCCTCTTCGGCCCGGCGTGCGCCGCGGCCGCCTGGAAGACCGGCGACTCGCTGATGCTCAGCCGGATCCACAGGCCCAGCAGGACCAGCGCGCCGGACAGCAGGAACGGGATGCGCCAGCCCCAGCTCAGGAAGGCCTCGTCGGACTGGACCGCGGCCAGCACCGCGAGCACCGCGGTGGCCAGCAGGTTGCCGCCGGGGGCGCCGGCCTGCGGCCAGGAGGCCCAGTAGCCGCGGCGGCGCGCGTCGCCGTGCTCGGAGACGATGAGCACCGCGCCGCCCCACTCGCCGCCGAGCGCGAAGCCCTGCACGAGCCTCAGGAAGGTCAGCAGCAGCGGGGCCGCCGCGCCGACCGCCGCGTGGGTGGGCAGGCAGCCGATCAGGAAGGTCGCCCCGCCCATCAGCAGCAGGCTGAGGACCAGGAGCTTCTTGCGGCCGAGCCGGTCGCCGTAGTGGCCGAAGACCACCGCGCCCAGCGGGCGGGCGACGAAGCCGATCGCGTAGGTGAGGAAGGCCAGCAGGGTGCCGGTGAGCGGGTCGGACTCCGGGAAGAACAGTTTGTTGAAGACCAGCGCCGCGGCCGAGCCGTAGAGGAAGAAGTCGTACCACTCGATCGTGGTGCCGATGAGGCTGGCGGCGACGATCTTTCCGATGGGGGTGTTTTTCTCTGTCATCTTCACTCACCAGACGGAGAGGCTGTTGGGGGATGTCGGCTCACCGTACGTAGTGACCGGCGTCACTCCTATGGGGCGCGTCGCCATACCCCGCGAGCCGTCTGTGTGGGATCGTCCCGGAGCGCGCGCACCGGCCTGGCCTGCCCGGACGCGCGGCGCTCCCCGTACGGCCGGCGGGCCGGGGCGGGACGGCCGGGGCGGCGGGTCCGGGCAGGACGGCTCGGCCGGCGGGCCCGGACGGGATCGCTCGGGCGGCGGGCCCGTTCGGTCGTGGGGCCGCGCAGGGGGCGGGCTCGCTCAGGGGGCGGGCTCGCTCAGGCGGTGGAGCCTCAGGGCGAGCTGGATCTCCAGGGCGCGCTCCGGCTCCTGCCAGTCCGCGCCCAGCAGCCGGCCGATCCGCTCCAGGCGCTGGGTGACGGTGTTGACGTGGATGTGCAGCGCCTCCGCCGTGCGGGAGAGCGAGCCCCCCGTGCCGAAGTAGGCGGTCAGCGTGCCGGTCAGCGAGGTCCCCCGGCGGGCGTCGTAGTCGAGCACCGGTCCGAGGGCGGAGGAGAGGAACGTCTCGATGTCGCGTCCCTCGCCGACCAGCAGGCCGACGAAGCCCAGTTCGGCCGCGCTCGCGCCCTCCCCGGCCCGGCCCAGCGCCCGCAGCGCGTCGGCGCAGCGCCGCGCCTCGCGGTGGGCGGCGGTGACGCCGGAGATGCCGCGCACCGGGCCGCAGGCGCCCGCCGTGGCGGGCCGCCCGAGGGAGGCGCTCAGCTCGGCCGCCACCCGTTTGGCGAGCAGGCCGGGATCGCCGCCGGGGAGCAGCAGCACCACCTCGTCCCCGCGCTGGGCGGCGAGCCCGTGCTCCGTCGAGGCCCGGGACGAGGCCCAGAAGGCCGCGCGCTCGCGCCCGCCGTCGTGGCGGACCACGACCACCACGTGGTCGCGGTCGAGGTCCACGCCCACCCGGCGGGCCCGCTCGGCCAGCCCGCCGAGGCCGGGCCGGGAGATCAGGTCGTCGAGCAGCTCGCCGCGGACCCGTCCCTCGGCCTCGGCCACGGTGCGGCGGAACAGCAGCAGCAGGGCGGTGACCAGCGCGGCCCGCTCCAGGATGCGCTGGTCGGTGTCGGCGACCGGGCCGCCGGCCCGCAGCACGAGCGTGCACAGCGGCTCGCCGCCGACGTCCACCGAGGCGACGAGCAGGTTGCCGCGCCGGACGGTACGGCCCAGCGCCCGGGACGACTGCGCGGCCTCGGCGAGCGCGGCGGCGTCCAGGTCGTCGCAGGCCCCGGCGGGCCCGTCCGGCTCCGGCCGGCCTGTCCCGGACGCGCCGCTGCTCCGGCCTGTCCCGGGCACGTCGCTGCTCCGGCCTGTCCCGGAGCGGCCGGGTCCGGGGCCGTCCGGCCCGCCGAGGCCGCCGGTGATCGGCCGTCCGGCGTCGTCCAGCACCACCAGGGAGCCGCCGAGCACCTCGGTGACCACGGCGGCCACGTCCTCGACCCCGCCGCCACGCAGCACCAGCCCGGTCATCCGGTCGTGCGCGAGCGCGGCCCGCTCCACGGCCTCGCTGTGCGCGTTGAGGCTCCGGTTGGCCTGGCTGAGCTCCTCGAGCGCGTCGCGGGTCTCCTGCAGCAGGCGGGCGTTGTCGATGGCCACCGCGGCGTGCGCGGCCAGCGAGCTGAGCAGCGCCACCTCGTCCCGCGTGAACGGGCGCACGCTCCGGTTGGCGGCGAACAGCACCCCGATGACACGCGCGCCGAGCTTGAGCGGGACGCCGAGGATGGCGACCAGCCCCTCCTCCCGCACCGCGTCGTCGATGTGGTGCATGTGGCGGAAGCGCTCGTCGGCGAAGTAGTCGGCCGTCGCGTACGGCGTGGCGGTCTGGGCCACCAGCCCGCCCAGCCCGGCGCCCATGGCCAGCCGGAGCGTGCGGAACTTGGCCGAGACGGAGCCGTCGGTCACCCGCATCCAGGTGTCGCCGCGGTCGGGGTCGTGCAGGGTCAGGTAGGCGGTGTCGGTGCCGAGCAGCTGCCGCGCCCGGTGCACGATGGCCTCCAGCACGGCGTCCAGGTCGCGCAGCGCCGCCAGGTCTCCGGCGCTGTCGAACAGCGCCGACAGCTCCGCCTCGCGCCTGGCCCGGCGCCGCAGCAGCGTGCGGACCCTCAACGCGGCGAGTTTGGCCTCCTCCAGCTCGGCGAGGGTCGCGGGGTCGGCCCCGGCGGTCCGGGCCGCCAGCACGGGGCCCTCGAACTCGACCGCCGACGCCTCCCTGGCCAGGAGTTCGAGGAAGACCCGCGCGCTCATGCCGTTCATTGTGGCCGGGCTCAGTGAGCGGTCCAGCCGCCGTCGACCGGCAGGGAGACGCCCGTCATGAACGAGCCGTTCGGGCCGCACACGTAGGCGACCAGCTCGGCCACCTCCTCGGGCTCGATCAGCCGCTTGACCGCGGCGGGCGCGAGCATGATCCGCTCGACGACCTCGTCCCGGCTGATCCCGTGCGTCTCGGCCTGGGCGGTGATCTGCTTCTCCACCAGCGGGGTGCGCACGTAGGCGGGGTTCACGCAGACGGAGGTGACCCCGTGGGCGGCGCCCTCGAGGGCGATGACCTTCGACAGCCCCTCCAGGCCGTGCTTGGCGGCGACGTAGGCGGACTTGTACGGCGAGGCGCGCAGGCCGTGGACGGAGGAGACGTTGACGATCCGGCCCCACCCGCGGGCGTACATGCCGGGCAGGACCGCCCGCGCCAGCAGGAACGGGGCCTCGACCATGACCTTGAGGATCGCGGAGAAGACCTCGGGCGGGAACTCCTCGACGGGCGCCACGTGCTGGAACCCGGCGTTGTTCACCACGATGTCCGTCTCCGCCAGGACGCCGGCCGGGAACGCGCCGGTGAAGCCGGGGCCGATCAGGTCCGCGGCCACCGGGGTCCCGCCGACCTCGGCGGCCACCTTCCCGGCGGACTCGCCGTCGACGTCGACCACCACCACGTGCGCGCCGGCGGCGGCCAGCCGCCGCGCGCAGGCGCGCCCGATCCCGCTGCCCGCTCCGGTCACCACGGCCCGCCGCCCCGTCAGGTCTGTCATACCGGCGAATGTAGGCAATCGCCCCACCCCCTCCCATGTTCCCCGCCGACATACCCTTCCCCCGGCTTGTGTACGGCGGGCACGCACCCACCGGGCGGCCGGGGCCGGGACGGGGAGGACGGGAGGCGCGGCGCGCGCGTCCCGGGTCTCCGGGCCCCTGGTGCGCGGGCGGCCGGGCGCCGGAAATGTCGTAGCGCTGATCTAGGGTCGGAGCGTCCGGCGCGTCCTCCCGCCGACGGGAGGACGCGAGTCGAGGCCCGGCCCGGAGGCCGGGGCCCCCACACCGAAGGTGATCGATGACCACGAGCCCGCTGCGCCTGATGGCCGTGCACGCCCACCCGGACGACGAGTCGAGCAAGGGCGCGGCCACCTTGGCCCGCTACGTCGCGGAGGGCGTGGACGTGCTGGTCTGCACCTGCACCGGGGGAGAGCGCGGCGACGTGCTCAACCCGGCGATGGACCGGCCGGGAGTGAAGGAGGACATCGCGGAGATCCGGCGCAAGGAGATGGCCGAGGCCGCCGCGATCCTCGGCGTCGGCCACCGCTGGCTGGGCTTCGCCGACTCCGGCCTGCCGGGGGAGGGGGAGCCGCTGCCGGAGGGGTGCTTCGCCCTGCAGGACCCGGCGGTGGCCGCGGAGCCGCTGGTGGCGGCGGTGCGCGAGTTCCGGCCGCACGTGATCGTCACCTACGACGAGAGCGGGGGCTACCCGCACCCCGACCACATCATGACCAACCGGGTCGCGGCCGAGGCGTTCGAGGCGGCCGGGGACCCGGACCGCTACCCCGGGACCGGCGAGCCGTGGCAGCCGCTCAAGCTCTACTACATCGTGTCCTTCACCCGCGAGTGGTTCACCGCGATCCAGGAGGGCATGCTCGCCCGCGGGCTCTCCCACCCGCTGGCCGACGAGGTGACGGACGACTGGTTCGAGGGCATGCCGGAGCTGACCACGACCACCCGGGTGGCCTGCGACGCGTACTTCGGGACGCGGGACCGGGCGATCAAGGCGCACGCCACCCAGGTCGACCCCGACGGCCCCTGGTTCGCCACCCCGCGCGACCTGGAGCGGGAGGTCTGGCCCACCGAGGACTACCAGCTGGCCCGGTCCCTGGTCGAGACGGAGCTGCCGGAGACGGACCTGTTCGCCGGGATCAGGTGAGCTGCAGGGGTCGACGCCCGGCCACCATCTGCGGGTGCTGCGTGATGCCGGGCCGGCCCGTACCCGGGGCACCCGCTGCTTCGTGCTCCTGCGCCGGCAGGGTCTGCGGACCCGCTTCCCCGGCCCAGCTCCTGCCCGGTCTGGACGGGCAGGGGCGCCGGCGACGGTCCCGTGGGGACGGCGGCGGGACCCGCCCGTCTAGTCGGGCGGGCGGGTCATGGACAGGACGTCGAGCACCGCGTCGAGCTGCTCCTCGGTGATGGCGCCGCTGGCGACGTGCCCGCGTTCGACGACCACCTCGCGGATGGTCTTCCGCTCGGCCAGCGACTGCTTGGCGATCTTCGCGGCCTCCTCGTAGCCGACGTACCGGTTGAGCGGGGTGACGATGGACGGCGACGACTCGGCGTACTCGCGCAGCCGCTCGGTGTTCGCCGTGATGCCGTGCACGCAGCGGTCGGCCAGCAGCCGGGAGACGTTGGCGAGCAGCCGGATGGACTCCAGGATGTTGCGGGCGATGACCGGCAGGGCCACGTTCAGCTCGAAGTTGCCGGAGGCGCCGGCGAAGGCGATGGCGGCGTCGTTCCCGACGACCTGGGCGGCGACCATGCACACGGCCTCGGGGATGACCGGGTTGACCTTGCCCGGCATGATCGAGGAGCCCGGCTGCAGATCGGGCAGATTGATCTCGCCCAGTCCGGCGCGCGGGCCGGAGCCCATCCAGCGGAGGTCGTTCGCGATCTTGTTGAGGGAGACCGCGGCCGTCCGGAGCTGGCCGGAGAGCTCCACGATCGCGTCCCGGGCGCCCTGGGCCTCGAAGTGGTCGGGGGCCTCGGAGAAGGGCAGGCCCGTCGCCTCGCGGAGCCTGGCGATGACCTTCGTGGCGAAGCCCGGCGGGGTGTTGATCCCGGTCCCGACGGCGGTGCCGCCCAGAGGGAGCTGGGCCAGGTGGTGCATTGCGCTCCGGACCCGGGCGATGGCGTTGTCGACCTGCGTGGCGTACCCGCCGAACTCCTGTCCGAGCGTGACCGGGGTGGCGTCCATCAGGTGCGTGCGGCCCGCCTTGACGACCTGGTCGAACTCCATCGACTTCTCGCGCAGCGCGGTGGCCAGGTGCCGCAGCGAGGGGATGAGGTGGTAGGTCACCTCGGTCAGCGCGGCGACGTGGATGGAGGTCGGGAAGACGTCGTTGGACGACTGCGAGGCGTTGACGTGGTCGTTGGGGTGGACCGGGCGGCCCAGCCGCTCCTCGGCGAGGGTGGCGATGACCTCGTTGGCGTTCATGTTCGAGGAGGTCCCGGAGCCGGTCTGGAAGACGTCGACGGGGAACTCGCCGTCCCACTCGTTCTCCGCGACGTCCGTGGCGGCCTCGGCGATCGCCTGGGCCAGCTCCCTGTCGAGCACTCCCAGCTCGGCGTTGACCTCGGCGGCGACCGCCTTGATCAGGCCGAGCGCCGCGATGTGGGCGCTCTCCAGCCCCCGCCCGGAGACGGGGAAGTTCTCCACCGCCCGCTGGGTCTGCGCGCGCCACTTGGCGCTCACGGGGACGCGGACCTCGCCCATCGAGTCATGTTCGATCCGGTACTCGCTCATGGACCCAGTCTGCAACGCGCGCGGCGGAACGGCCGCGCCGGACCGTTCCGCCGCCTCGCCCCGCGTGTCGCCGCCGCCCGGTCCCGCGTGCCGCCGGGCCGGACGGCGGCGGCACGCGGGGCGGTGTCAGGCGGAGAGGATCGCCAGGACCAGGACGATGAGGAACACCAGGGCGGCGGTCGCCACCCCCATCCACACCAGTGCGCTGGTGCGCTTCCGCTGCTGCACGGGTGGCGGCTCGTTCGGCCCCACGACCGCGAACAGCTCCGTGCCGAGGCCGGGCCTGTCCTGGTCGTCCCCCGGCACGGCGCCCGGCGGGAACGGCCCCGGCCCGCCGGGGAGGCCGGGCTGGGAGCCGGGAGGGGGCAGGTGGAGCCCGCCGGGGCCGCCGGGCTGGTTGTGGTCGTATCCGCCGGGGTTCGGGAACCCGCCGGGTCCGCCGCCGGCTCCGTGGAACGCCTCGGGGCCGCCGGGTCCGCCGGGACCGGGGAAGGGCCCGGGCGGGGGTCCGCCGGGACCGGGATGGGGACCGGGCCCGCCGGGGTTCGGGAACCCGCCGGGTCCGCCGCCGGCTCCGTGGAACGCCTCGGGGGCGCCGGGTCCGCCGGGGCCGGGGAAGCCTCCGGGCGGGGGTCCGCCGGGACCGGGACGGGGACCGGGCCCGCCGTGACCGGGCAGGGCGCCGATCTGCGTCGCGGTCTCGTCCGGGGACGGACGCCCCGGATCCCGGCGCGGCGGGGAACCCGCCCCCTCGGGAGACTGCGGCGCTCCGGCCACCCGCCTGCCCAACTCGGAGGCGGCGGGGGAGTCCCACGGCTGCCCCGGCTGCGCGGCGCTCTGCCCCTGCCCCTGCCCGCTCTGGCGGGGCGGGACCGGACCCCGGGCCACCGGAGTCCCCAGGTCCGTCCCGGACGCGGAGGCGGCCTCTGGCCGGGGCTCGGCCGGCGCGGCGGGAGAGGCGCCGGTCCGGGGCAGCGGACGCCCCATCGTGGGACGGGCGACGATCATGGTGCGGTTGGCGTCGAACTCCTCCTCGGTCCCCGCTCCGCCGCCGGAGGCTCCGCTCCCCGGCCGGTGCGCGGGAGCCGGCTCGGCGGCGGCGCTGCGGGCGGCCGCCCCGGGCGGCACCGGGAACTCCTGGGAGGCGGACAGGGGGGTGTCGGCCACCGCGCGAAGCATGGCGATCGCCTGGGAGGCCGTCAGCCGCGCCGTGTGGTCCTTCTGCAGCAGCTGCTCGAGGAGGGGACGGAGCGGGCCGGCCTGGACCGGCGGGTCGACGCTCTCGGTCATCAGCGCGGCGAGCGTCTCGGCCATCGTGGACCGCTCGTACGCCGGACGTCCCTCGACCGCGAAGTACAGCGTGGCGCCGAGCGACCAGAGGTCGGACTCGGGGCCGGTGTGCTCCCCCCGCGCCCGCTCGGGCGCGGTGTATCCGGGGGAGCCGATCACCATGCCGGTCTGGGTGAGGCTCGTGTCCCCCTCGGCCTTGGCGATGCCGAAATCGGTCAGCACCACCCGGCCGCTCTCCGTGATCAGCACGTTGCCGGGCTTCACGTCGCGGTGGAGGATCCCCTGGGCGTGGGCGGCGCGCAGCGCGTCCAGCAGGTCGACGCCGATCGCGGCCACCAGCCGGGGCGGGAGGGGCCCCTCCTCCTCGACCACCTGCTCCAGGGAGCGGGCCTGCACCAGCTCCATGATGATCCACGGACTGCCGTCCTCGATGATCGCGTCGTGGACGGTGGCGACTGAAGGATGGCTGATGCGGGCGGCGGTGCGACCCTCGCGGATCATCCGCTCCCGCAGTTCGGTGCGCTGCGCCTCACTGAGCCCGGGTTCCTGGCGGATCTCCTTGATCGCCACCTCGCGGCCCAGGGAACGGTCGTAGGCACGCCAGACGGTGCCCATCGTTCCCCGGCCGAGCGGGGTGATCAGCTCATAACGGCCAGCGAGCACGCGCGTCTGCTGTTCCGGCATGAGAAAGAAGATAGCGATTACCCTTGAAGAACGCTTTAGCCGCGCTTGCGAAGTTCGCGCGGCCAGAGGCTGCGGGGGAGCACCAGCCGGATGACCGGCGACATGAGGCGGAGGAAAGGCCGTGGCTCCGGACGTGCGCCGGCCGGCTTGCGGTGGTTGCCCTCCGCGGGCCGCCGCTGCGCGCGCGACTGCGGCGCGGGGCCCGGGGCGGGCGCCGGCCCCGGCGCGGGCGCAGCGCCCGCCCGGTGCAGGCCCCGGTGCGGCGGCCTGCGGTTGAACGAAGGCATGGGCAGCGCCGCGGGAGGCCGTACGGTCTTGCCCGCGATGCGGATGGGCGGCTCCTCGGCCACTCCGCCCGCGGCCACCCGGGCGAGCATCAGCGAGGCGCGGACCGGGTCGATCCGGTGGGCGGGATCGATGGTGAGCATCCCCCGGAGCACCGGGGCGAGAGGCCCGGCCTTCGCCATCGGGATCGGCTCGCCGCTGGTCAGGGCGGCCAGTGCGGCGGCGGCCGTACGGCGGCCGTGCAGGCTGTGGCCCTCGACGGCGGTGTAGAGGGTCGCTCCGAGCGACCACAGGTCGGCGGCCGGGCTCGCCTTGGAGCCCAGCACCCGCTCGGGCGCGATGTATCCGGCCGAGCCGAGCACGATGCCCGCCTGCGTGATCGAGACCTCGCCCTCGAACGCGGCGAGGCCGAAGTCGGTGAGGACCGCCCGCTCCGCGGTCACCAGGACGTTGCTGGGCTTCACGTCGCGGTGCAGGATGCCCTTGGCGTGCACGGCGCGGAGCGCGCCCAGCACCTGCCGGCCGATCTCGGCGGCCTGGCGGGGCGGGAGAGGGCCCTCCTGCTGGACGAGCTGCTCCAGGGACCGGGCCCTGTGCAGTTCCATCACGATCCAGGGGCGGTCGTCCTCGGTCACCACGTCGTACACGGTGATCACGGAGGGGTGCGCGACCATCGCGGTCGCCCGGCCCTCACGCGCGGTCCTGGCGCACAGCTCGTTGCGGAGCTCCTCGTCGAGGACCAGAGGGAGGCGCACCTCCTTGACAGCCACCTCGCGGTCGAGCCACTCGTCGTGCGCCCGCCACACGGTGCCCATGCCGCCACGTCCGACCGGCTCCAGGAGCCGGTAGCGCGCGGCGAGAAGGTATCCGGAAGGCGCACGCATGATGGGCAGCTTACCGATTTGCGTAGTGCGACCAGTAGAGACGGGGCCGAATCTTCTTGCCGGATGCGGTCAGATTTTCTGCCATGTCACTGTTCGGATACGGAAGGTGATCGGACTCTGATCCTATAGGACCTCCTGCCTTCCCGTGCGGGGCGGGAAAGGCCGTGCGCCTGCGCGGTTAGGTGTCGCGCCCACGCACCCGCCTGTGGCCGGGCGCCGCACTCCGTCGGCCAGGGAGGTGTCGACTTCGAAGGAGAAACTGCTGCTCTTCGCCCGCTCGGGGTTCACCTCCGAGCTCGCCCGCACCGCTGCGGGCCGCTCCGACGTCGAGCTCGTCGACCTGGGGCGGATGTACAGCGGGTCGTGAGAGGAGGCGGGCCGTGCACGTGGGGCTCTCGCCGGCCCCGGACTCTCCCGGGGCGCGCGGTGTTCTCCGCGGCGGCCGGACCGACCACGGTGATCGCGCGGGGAGGACCGCCGTGCCCCCTCCGGCGGGGGAGAGGGCATGCGTGCCGTACGGCCGGCGGCGGGTGAGGCGCGACGGTCTCAGCGCGGAGCCCCGGCGGCCGCGCGGACCCCGCGGAGCACCCGCGCGACCTCGCCGGGACGGGTGAGCTGCGGGTAGTGCCCGGCGCCGGAGACCACCGCCACGGTCCGCCCCTCGGGGAGGGGATCCTCCGACCCGGCGACGAGCACGACCGGGACCTCGGCCCGGTCGAGCAGCAGGCGGAGCTCCTCCCGCTGGGCGTGGGCCGCGCGCAGCGCCCCGGCCGTGCGCCGGGCCGCCCCCGGCCGGGACAGGTCCGCGAGCGCGCCGACCGGGACGCCCAGCCCCTCCGCGAGCCGCTGCCGGGGCATGCGGCGCAGTACGGGGGCCGCAGCCCTCGACCGCAGGAACCGCCCGGCGGGCGCCTGGAGGAACGCCGGCGCGACCAGCACGAGCGCGGTGACCCGGTCCGGGTGGGCGGCGGCGTACCGTAGCGCGGGGCCGCAGCCGAGCGAGTGGCCCACGAGCACCGGCCGGGTGGTGACGGGCCCGAGCAGCGCGGCCGTCCAGGAGTCCGGCACTCCGGCGGTGGAGTCCCGCATCCCGGCGGCGGCGTTCGGCACCCCGGGGGCGGTGCCCGAGCGGCCCGCACGGCCGGGGCCGGGTGGAGCGGTCGGGGCCGAGCGGCCGAGGCCGGGCAGGTCGGGTGCGAGGACCGGACCGTCCAGCAGGGCGGCCGTCTCCGCCCACGAGTCCGCGTCCAGCGGCAGGCCGTGGAAGAGCACGTACGCGGGCTCCTCCGGATCGCCGCTCACCCAGGTCCTGACGCCCGCGACGTCGCGGAAGCCGTACGGGCGCGTCCCCGGGCCGCCCCTCGGGCGCCGTGTCCCGAGACCGGCTCCCGTGTTCGCACCACCGGCTCCCGCGTTCCCGCCACGGGCTCCCGTGTTCGCACCACCGGCTCCCGCGTTCCCGCCACGGGCTCCCGTGTTCGCACCACCGGCTCCCGCGTTCCCGGCGGTGGCTCCTCCGGCGACGGCCTCCCCCGCGGCGACGTCCCCGGGCGCGGTGCTCCGGCCGGGCGCCGGTCCGTCGCCGAACCGCGCGGCGACCAGGTCGTCGGCCCACTGCCGCAGGGCCCGGTCGACCGGCGGCATGCGCAGTCCCGCGCGTCCGGCGAACTCCCGCGCGGGGGCGGTGTCGTAGCGCTCGGCCGACAGGAACGTCAGCGTCTCGGGGTCGGCGCCGGTCAGCGCGCGGGGCAGCCGCCGGACCAGCCCGACGGGGAGTGAGAGGCGTGGGGCGGGCACGCCCAGGTGGTCCGCGAGCAGCGCGACCAGCTCCGGCAGCTCGGGCGTCGCGTCGTCGAGCACCCAGTAGGACCCGCCCGCGGTCTCCGCGTGCTCGGGCAGCGCGGCCATGAAGCGGGCCAGGTAGTCGCCGTCGACGACGGGGACGAAGACACCCTGCCCGCCGGGGAGGGCGGGCAACCGCCCGCGCCAGAGGTCGCGCACCAGCGCGGCGAGGCCGATGAACTGCCCGGGGCCGATCACCGTGGCGGGGTTGACCACGGTCAGCGGGACGCCCAGCTCGGCGGCCCGCGCGCGCACCGCCGCGTCGCCCTCCTTCTTGGACGCCTCGTAGGCGCCCTCGCGCCGGTAATCGGGCCGTCCGCCGCCCACCCGGTAGCCGCTGACGTGGACCAGGCGGCGCAGGCCGGGCCGGGTGGCGGCCCAGTCCGCCACGTTGAGCGCGCCGGTGACGTTCACGGACCGCGCCTCCTCCACGGTCAGCCCGAAGGCGAAGCGGGCGGCGGTGTTGTAGACGTCGCGCACCTCCGCCAGCCCGCCAATCTCCGCCAGGCCGAGGCCGGGCGCGGTGACGTCGCCGGTGACGACGGTCAGCCCCGCCGTGTCCACCTCCTGTCCGGCGAGCCAGGAGGTCAGCCCGTCCCCGAGCCCGCGTACGGCGGCGGCGACGCGGCGGCCGCGGCGGAGCAGCTCGGCCACCAGGGCGCGGCCGACGAATCCGGCGGCGCCGAGGACGATGGAGTCGG
>NZ_JBHSBM010000012.1:120859-154519 GCF_042650625.1 Planomonospora corallina | reverse complement strand
GAGCCGGGGGAGCCGGGGGAGCCGGGGGAGCCGGGGGTCATGCGACCACTCCTAAAAGTAGATAGGTCTACATATTTTTTGGCCAGAAGAAGTCTGTGGAGACGGGCGCTTCGCAGGACGGCCGCCTTCGGGCCGTCCTGCGGACACCCCGGGGATCCGGACACCTTGGGGGTCCGGAGACCCGGGCGCGGGGCGGTTCGAGGGAACGGCTCAGGCCGGGGCGGATCGAGAACTGGAGAGCGTGAGGGCGGAGAGGCTCGAAGCGGGGAGGTTCGGAGCGGGGAGGTTCTGGGCGGGGAGGTTCTGGGCGGGGCAGCGGTCGGCGGGCGACGCGGTTCAGAGCAGGGCGGCGATCCGGCGGGCGACGCGGTCCAGCGGCTCCCGGCTCCGGTGCGCCCTGGCCAGCAGCAGCGCGCCCTCCACCAGGGCGAGTGCGGCGACCGCGGTGTCGGCGGGCTCGGGGTGCCCATCGGCGGCCAGGCGGTCGCGCAGCGCCGTCTCCCAGGCGCGGTAGACCTCCGAGCAGGCCTCGTGCAGCGGGTCGTTCACCGCCGCCATCTCCAGCGCCACCGTCGCCACCGGGCAGCCCTTGCGCCACCCGGACTCCTCCAGGCGGTCACCGAGGAACCGGAGCGCCGCCGTGACCAGGCCCAGGGCGTCGGGCGCGTTCTCCGCCAGCTCGGCGAGCTCCGCGCCGACCTCCCGGCCGGCGCGCCGTACCGACTCGCCGACGAGCTGGTCCTTGCCGCCGGGGAAGTGGAAGTACAGCGAGCCGCGGGGTGCTCCGCTGGCCGCGATGACCTGGTTCAGCCCGGCGCCGAAGTAGCCGCCGGTCTCGATCAGGTCGCGTGTCGTGTCCAGCAGGCGCCTGCGCGTCTCCTCACCCTTCTGACCCATGGCAGAAAAATAGACCGGTCTTCATATATTTGACAAGTCCCCGGGCATGGAACCCGCGGCCCCGCTCCGGTGACCGGGACGGCGGCGTCGGCCGTACCGCCTCACCGGGGCGGCACGGCCGGCGGGCGGGTCAGGCGCGGCGGCCGATGGACAGGACCGGGCCGGTGGTGTCGGTGAAGAAGTCGTTGCCCTTGTCGTCGACGACGATGAAGGCGGGGAAGTCCTCGACCTCGATCTTCCAGACGGCCTCCATGCCGAGCTCCGGATACTCCAGCACCTCGACCTTCTTGATGCAGTCCTGGGCCAGGCGGGCGGCGGGCCCGCCGATGGAGCCCAGGTAGAAGCCGCCGTACTTCTTGCAGGCCTCGGTGACCTGCGCGGAGCGGTTGCCCTTGGCGAGCATCACCATGGAGCCGCCCGCGGCCTGGAAGCGCTCGACGTAGGAGTCCATGCGCCCGGCGGTGGTCGGGCCGAAGGAGCCGGAGGCGTAGCCCTCGGGAGTCTTGGCCGGCCCGGCGTAGTAGACCGCGTGGTCCCTCAGGTACTGCGGCATCTCGCCGCCCGCGTCGAGCAGCTCGCCGATCTTGGCGTGCGCGATGTCGCGGGCGACCACCAGCGGGCCGGTCAGCGACAGGCGGGTCTTGACCGGGTACTTGCCCAGCTCGGCCAGGATCTCCGGCATCGGCCGGTTGAGGTCGATCTTCACGACCTCGTCGGAGAGCTGGTCGTCGGTGGTGTCCGGGAGGAAGCGGGCCGGATCGGTCTCCAGCTTCTCCAGGAAGACCCCCTCCGGGGTGATCTTGGCGAGGGCCTGGCGGTCGGCGCTGCAGGAGACCGCGATGGCGACCGGACAGGAGGCGCCGTGCCGGGGCAGGCGGATCACCCGCACGTCGTGGCAGAAGTACTTGCCGCCGAACTGGGCGCCGATGCCGAGCTTCTGGGTGAGCTCGAAGACCTTCGCCTCCAGCTCGGTGTCGCGGAAGCCGTGCCCGCTGGGGGAGCCCTCGGTCGGCAGCGCGTCCAGATAGCGGGCGCTGGCGTACTTCGCCGTCTTCAGCGCGAACTCGGCGGAGGTGCCGCCCACCACGATCGCCAGGTGGTACGGCGGGCACGCGGCCGTGCCCAGGGAGCGGATCTTCTCCTCCAGGAAGGCCAGCATGCGCTTCTCGTTCAGCACGGCCTTGGTCTCCTGGTACAGGAACGACTTGTTGGCGCTGCCGCCGCCCTTGGCCATGAACAGGAACTTGTACTCGTCCGCGTGCCCGCCCGGGTCCTCGGCGTACAGCTCGATCTGGGCCGGGAGGTTGGTGCCGGTGTTCTTCTCCTCCCACATGGTGATCGGGGCCATCTGGGAGTAGCGCAGGTTCAGCCGGGTGTAGGCGTCGTAGACGCCGCGGGAGAGGTGCTCGGCGTCGGCGCCGTCGGTCAGGACGTGCCGGCCGCGCTTGCCCATCACGATGGCGGTGCCGGTGTCCTGGCACATCGGGAGCACGCCGCCGGCCGAGATGGAGGCGTTCTTGAGCAGGTCGAGGGCGACGAAGCGGTCGTTCCCGCTGGCCTCGGGGTCGTCGATGATCTTGCGGAGCTGGGCGAGGTGCGAGGAGCGGAGGTAGTGGGAGATGTCGTGGATCGCGGTCTCGGTGAGCAGGCGCAGCGCCTCGGGGTCGACCTCCAGGAACCTGCGGCCCGCGGCCTCGACGACGCGCACCCCCTCCCTGCTGACCAGACGGTACTCCGTCTCGTCCGGTCCGAGGGGAAGCAGGTCGGTGTAGTCGAACTCGGGCATCGTCTCTCGATCCTCCGTGCCGGGGTCTTCCGGTTCTCGCCGGTTCCTGCTAGAGGGTACGGCCTGCCGCCGAGCGCTCCGGAGGGGATACCGCCGAGCCGGGCGACGGGACGGGCGCCGAGCCGGGTGACGGGGCGGGCGACGGGGCGAGCCCGACGGCGATGCCCGTGACGACCAGCGCCGCCCCGGCGAGCTCGGCGGCCGAGGGCGTGCCGAGGCCGAGCAGCGCGCCGGTGGCCATCGCGCCGACCGGGATCAGCCCGGCGAACAGCCCGGCCGTCTGGGCCCCGAGCCGGGGCAGCGCGTCGTACCAGAGGAAGAAGGCCACGGCGGTCACCACGACCGCCTGGTAGCCCAGGCCCGCCGCCTCGGCCCAGGTCGGCACGCGCAGCGCCGCGCCGCCGTCCGCCGCCAGGCCGATCACGCCCAGCAGCGGCACGGCCAGCACGGCGGTGTAGGCCGAGACCCGCAGCGCGCCGAGCCGGGGCAGCAGCGGCAGGGCCAGCAGGGAGAAGCAGACCTCGCAGGCCAGCGCGCCCAGCGACCAGAGCAGCCCGGCCGTGCCGCCGCCGCCGAGACCGGTGGCCACCGTCGCGCCGGCCACCACGACGGCCGCCGCGCCCAGCGTCCGCGGGGAGGGGCGCCCGCCGAGCAGGGCGAGGGCCAGCGGCACGGTGCCCAGCACCGTGCCGACCAGGGCCGGGCCGCCGTGCCGGGTGGCCTCGATCACGCAGACGTTGAAGACCGCCAGCCCGGTGAGGGCGAGGGCGGTCAGCAGCACGGCCTCGCGGCGCGTCGGCCGCAGGAAGCGCAGGCCGCCCAGGCGGACGGCGGCCAGCAGGATGGCGGCGGCGAGCAGGTAGCGCAGCGCCTGGCCGCCGTAGACGGGGTAGTCCTGGATCAGCCCGGAGACTCCGGCCAGGGTGCCCACCAGGAACATCGCCCCGGCGGCCTGGACGGGCCCCCGCAACCGGGTCGGCGAGGGGATGACGGAATCGCTCATGCCGGGAATGCTAGGGAGCAAATGGCTTTCCCTATCAGTCCAATCGACGAGCATCGAAGAGGACCAATTGGCTGATCTCCATCTGGACATCGACCGGGCCGCGGGCGGCGTCGCCGGGCAGATCACCCGTGAGCTCCGCGAGGCCGTACGGCGGGGCAGGCTGGCGGCCGGGGCGCGGCTGCCCGCGAGCCGGGAGCTGGCCAGGGACCTCGGCGTGTCGCGCGGCGTGGTCGTGGAGGCGTACGAGCAGCTGACCGCCGAGGGGTTCCTGGTCGCGAAGGTCGGCTCCGGGACACGGGTCGCCCCCGCCGCCGCCCGGTCCGCCGCCGTCCCGGTCTCCGGTCCCGGTGAGGGGACGCGCCGCCCCGCCTCCTCGGGGCCGCCGGAGACCTCCGCTCCCCCCGGTTCCTCCTCCGCGCCGCCGGAGGTCCCCGGTTTCCCCGGCTCCCCCGGTTCCGAGTGCGGGTACGGCCGCCGCCCCACCTCGCCCGACCTGGGGACCTTCCCCCGCCAGCGGTGGCTGGCCGCGACCCGGCGGGTGCTCGCCGTCCTCCCCTCCGAGGCGCTGGACTACGGCGATCCCGGCGGTGTCCGGGAGCTGCGCGAGGAGCTGGCCGCCTACCTGCGCCGGGTCCGCGGGGCCGACGTCACCCCGGACGACCTGGTGATCGTGGGCGGGGTCGCCCAGGGGCTCAGCCTCACGGTGCAGGTGCTCGCCGGGCGCGCGGCCCGGGAGGATCGGGGCGGCGACCTGGGCTGGTTCACCGGCCGCGCGGCCCGGCCGGCCTCCGCCCGCGGCCTGCGGCTCGCGGTCGAGGACCCGACCGGCCTGCGCCAGCTGCCGCTGCTGCGGGCCGCCGGCGCCGAGCTGGTCGCGGTCCCGGCGGACGAGGAGGGGATCGACGTGGCGGCCCTGGCGGCCTCGGGGGCGCGGGCGGTGCTGCTGACCCCGGCCCACCACTATCCGACGGGGGTCGTGCTCTCCCCGCGCCGCCGCGCCGCGCTGATCGAGTGGGCCGCCGCCGCCGGCGCGGTCGTCCTGGAGGACGACTACGACGCGGAGCTCCGGTTCGACCGCGACCCGGTCGGCTGCCTGCAGGGCCTGGCCCCCGGCAGGGTGGTGCTCGCCGGGAGCGTCAGCAAGTCCCTGGCCCCGGGCCTGCGGCTCGGCTGGGTGGCGGCCCCGCCGCACGTCGCCGCGGCGCTGCGGCGGGCGCGGGCGGAGCTGGACATGGGCTCCCCGGTGCTGGAGCAGCACGTGCTGGCGGAGCTGATGCGGACCGGCGCCTACGACCGGCACCTGCGGCGGATGCGCCGCGAGTACCGGGCCCGGCGGGACGCCCTCGTCCGGGCCCTGGCCGGGCACCTCCCCCAGATCGCGGTGCGGGGCGTCTCCGCGGGGCTGCACCTGCTGGCCGAACTGCCCGCCGACTGGGACGAGCGGGCCGCGGCGGCGGCGGCCCGGGCGCGCGGCCTGACGGCCGAGCCGGTGGCGCCGATGCGGTACCGTCCGGGCCCGCCCGCACTGGTCCTGGGGTTCGCCCGGCTCCCGGTCCACCGCGCGGACGAGGTCGTCGGCGCCCTGGCCCGGGACCTGGCCGCCGGACGCCCCGGCTGACGGACCCGGCGCGAGCCGGAGGACGGGGACGGTACGCCGGACGCTACGGGGTCGCCGGGGCGGCGGGGGAGGCCGGGGCGGGCGGGGCGGGCGGGGCCTTCGGCCGGAAGCCTCCGGCCAGCGGGACGATCAGCGCGATGAGGACCACCGCCGGCGCGAACGCCGCCCGAACGTCCACGGCGTCGTTGATCACGCCGACCACGGCGGCGCCGACGACGAATCCGACGTAGTTGAACATGTTGACCCGGGCGATCGCCGTCTCGGCCCCCGCGCCGAGACGGCCCGCCGCCGAGAAGGACTGCGGGGCGATGACGGACAGGCCCACGCCGGCCAGGCCGAACGAGAGCACGGCCACGGCCGGGCCGGGAGCGGCGACGATGCCGAGCGTGCCCAGCGCCGCGACCACCGCGCCGGCGCGGACCACGGGGGCGGGGCCGTACCGGCGCACGGCGAGGTCCCCGGGGACCCGGGCGGCCAGCATGGCGGCCTGGTAGGCGAGGTAGGCCAGCGGCACCACCCAGCCGCTCGCGGCCAGCGCCTGCTCCATGTAGACCGTGCTGTAGTTGGAGATCGCCGCGTCGCCGACGTAGAGGAACGCCATCGCCAGGCAGAGCGGGAGGATCGGCCGCCACGGCGCCCGGGCGGGGACCTCGCGCGCCCGCTCCGTCCCGGGCTCCGCCACCCGCTCCTCGCCCGCGCCGTACAGGCGGGGGAGCAGGATCAGCGAGATGACCGCGCCGGCCACCATCGGCACGGTGAACGCCCAGGTCAGGTCCACCCCCAGCGCGCTGGCGGCGGAGTTGATCCCGGCCCCCAGCATGGAGCCGACGCTCCACACCGCGTGGAAGCCGGTCAGCACGCTCATGCCGTACCGGCGCTCGACCGCGACCGCCTGCATGTTCATCGCCGCGTCGACCGCCCCGACGGCGAGGCCGAAGGCGGCGCTCAGCGCGTAGAGCCCCGGCAGCCAGCCGTTCCAGCCCATCAGGATCACGACGGCGCAGACGGCGAGCTGGGCGGCGCGCAGGACCGGGGCGCTGCCGTGGCGGGCGGCGGTCAGGCCGGCCAGGGCGCTGCCCACCCCCGCGATCACCGGGACCAGGAGCAGGACCAGGGTGAGGTCGCCGTCGCTCAGCCCGAAGGCGCGCTGCAGGTCGGCCACGTGGGTGAGCAGGGTGGCGAAGCACAGGCCCTGGACGAAGAACGCGGCCCAGGTCGCCACCCGGGCCTGCCGGTCACGCGGGGTCGGCATCGCGGCCTCCCGGGAACATGAGGGGGGTTCAGGTTCCGTCAGGGTAAGGGGGTGCCGACGCCGGGTCAACGGTCCCCGCCCCACCCGTTCCCGGCCTCGCGCGGCTTCCCGGCCTCGCGCGGCTTCCCGGCCTCGCGCGGCGCAGGCGGGGCCGCGGTGTGCGCGCCCCGCATCCACGGGCCCGTCACCACCCGCGGGCCGGCTCGCGCGGTGCGGGCGAGGGCCGGGTGGGCGCGCCGGGCGCCGCCAGGGATTATGGTCGGGACGTGAACGATTCCCGACCCCCCGCGATCCGCGGGAGAGCACCGGCGCCGCGCCCCGGCGACCTGCGGGCGGGAGACGCCGACCGGGAGCGGGTGACCGCGGTCCTGGCCGACGCGCTCGCCGACGGGCGGCTCGACCAGGTGGAGTACGAGGAGCGGCTGGAGGCGCTCTACCGCTCCCGCACGCTGGGCGAGCTCGCCGCGCTCACCACCGACCTGCTCCCGCCGGAGGAGCAGCCGCTGCGCACCGACGTCCGGCCCGTGACGGCCTTCTTCGGCTCGGAGAAGCGCGAGGGCCGCTGGGTGGTGCCCAACCGCTTCACCGCCACCGCGATCTGCTCCAACGTCACCCTGGACCTGTGCGAGGCGCTGCTCCAGTCCAGCCACGTGACGCTCCAGGTCACCGTGATCGGCGGGACGCTCACCCTGGTCGTCCCGGAGGGCGTGCGGATCGAGATGCCCGCCTCGGCCGTCATGGGCGGGAAGAAGAACCAGGTCCGCCCCTCCCCGGACGGCCCGCTCATCGAGATCACCGGCCTGGTCTCCATGGGCACCATCGTCGCCAAGCCGCCCAAGCGCCCCCGCCGCTCCTGGTTCCGCCGCTGACGGAAAAGCGGCCGGAGCCCGCGGTGCGGGCCCCGGCCGGCGGTGCCGTGCCGGACGGCGGTGTCCTCAGAGCACGCCGTCCCCGGACGGTGCCGTGCCGGACGGCGGTGTCCTCAGACGGCGGTGTCCTCAGACGGCGGTGTCGAAGTTGATCGCGCTGTAGGCGCGCAGCTTCCAGAGCTGGTGCTCGCTCTCGATCTTGCGGATCGTGCCGGAACGGCCGCGCATGACGAGGGAACTGGTCACGGCGTGGCCGCCCCGGTAGCGCACGCCCTGCATGATCTCGCCGTCGGTGATGCCGGTGGCGGCGAAGAACACGTCGTCGGACTTGACCAGGTCGTCGGTGGTCAGCGTGGCGTCCAGGTCAAGGCCCGCGTCCAGCGCCTTGCGCCGCTCGGCGTCGTCGCGCGGCCAGAGCCTGCCCTGGATCACGCCGCCCAGGCACTTGAGCGCGCAGGCCGCGATGATGCCCTCGGGCGTGCCGCCGATCCCGAGCATCAGGTCGATGCCGGTGCCCGTGCGGGCCGCCATGATCGCGCCGGCCACGTCGCCGTCGGTGATGAGCTTGATCCGCGCGCCGGTCTCCCGGATCTCGCGGATGATCTTCTCGTGGCGGGGCCGGTCGAGGATGACCACCGTCACGTCGGAGGACTCGCAGCCCTTGGCCCGGGCCACCGCGGCGATGTTGTCGGCCACGGGCGCGTTGATGTCCACCGAGGAGGCGGCCTCGGGGCCGGTCACCAGCTTGTCCATGTAGAAGACGGCCGAAGGGTCGTACATCGAGCCGCGCTCGCTCACCGCGATGACCGAGATGGCGTTCGGCATGCCCAGGGAGGTGAGGCGGGTCCCGTCGATCGGGTCCACGGCCACGTCGCACTCCGCGCCGGTGCCGTCGCCCACGGACTCGCCGTTGTAGAGCATCGGCGCGTTGTCCTTCTCACCCTCGCCGATCACCACCACGCCGCTCATCGAGACCGTGTTGATCAGCTGGCGCATCGCGTTGACGGCCGCGCCGTCGGCGCCGTTCTTGTCGCCCCGCCCCACCCAGCGGGCGGCGGCCATCGCGGCGGCCTCGGTCACCCGGACCAGCTCCAGGGCGAGGTTGCGGTCAGGCGCGTGCTCGCCCGTGGCGAGGGCGGCGGGAACTGACGTCTGCTCGGACATGGCGAAAGGCCCCTCTCGTGGATTACTGCAACGATCGTAGTTGTCCCCCTCTCTCCAGCTCCGGAAGGGATAACCTGCCGACCATGAGCAGCGACACGGACCGGTCGGCCACAGGCGTGACCGCACGGACCTCGGAGCGGGGCGCGGCCACACGCGGTGCGCTCCTGGCGGCGGCCCGGGAGGTCTTCGTCACCAGTGGCTTCGCCGAGGCCGGCGTCACCGACGTGGTCGCGCGCGCGGGCGCCAGCGTGGGAAGCCTCTACCACCACTTCTCCGGCAAGGCCGACCTCTACCTGACGCTCTTCGACGAGTTCCAGGCCCGGCAGACCCAGCGCACCAAGCAGGCGGTGCACGAGGTCAAGGCCGCCGGCGAGACCGACCCGATGCGGCTGTTCATCGCCGGGGCCCGCGCCTACCTGGAGGGCTCCCTGGCCGAGCGCGAGCTGTCCGCGCTGTTCCTGCGCGGCGACGGCCCGCCCGGCTTCGAGATCATCATGCGCGACCGGCTCCGCCAGTGGGCCAAGCGCAACGCCGCGCTGTTCGAGGGTGACGACGCCCTGGTCGTGGTCGTCACCGGAGCCCTGGCCGCCGCGGTCCAGGAGGTCGTGCTCTCACCGGACGAGGAGGTCTCCCGCAGGCTCGCCGAGGACGTGCTGGCCATCATCGGGCAGATGCGCAGCCCGCAGAGCGCCGGGACACCTCGGGACGGGACCGGCCCGGTCTGCGGGTAGTCTCGCCAGTCGTGCAACGGTTCACTGAGGGCTTCCGCGGCTACGTCGCCGCGGTGCTCATCTGCCTCCTCGGCGTCTTCGTCTTCCTGCTGGTCACCCCGCAGAGCAGGGAGGAGCGCATCCCGAGGATCGACTACTCCATGGACGTCGCCGCCATGCGGCGGGAGGCCCCGTACCCGGTCTGGGCGCCCGAACCGGCGGCACCGGCGGGCTGGATCCCCACCAGCTCCCGCAAGACCCCCGAGACGGGCGCGAGGACTCCGGAGCCGGACGCGACGGACTCCGGGAGGGAACCGGTGACCTGGCGGCTCGGCTTCGCCACCACCGTGGACCCCGAGGTCGGCCGGCGCCGCCACGCGATGCTCGCGCAGAGCGACGAGCAGCCCGCCGCGGAGTTCGCCAACCGGATGGCCAACACCGACAAGGTCGCCGGCACCGTCCAGATCGCCGGGGCGACCTGGGAGAAGCGCTACCGCGAGGACAAGGACCAGCGCTCCCTGGTCCGCTTCCTGTCCGGCTCCACCGTCGTCGTCACCGGCACCGCCGGCTGGGACGAGCTGACGGCCTTCGCGGGCTCGCTGAAGGAACAGGCGCGGATCGCCGACGAGACCTCCGCCACCGGAACCCCCAGCCCGGCCTCCAGCCCGTCGGCCGCTCCCTCGGCCACGGGCTGACCCGTCGCCGCACCGGCCCGGCGCTTTCCTCGTCGCGAGGATCCGGCGAAAGGTCCGGCGAAAGGTCCGGCGAAGGGCCGGGCCGGACGGTCAGAAGGGCGCCTCCCCGCCGGGATCGGGCTGCCGGCGCTGCGCCATGGCCGCCGCGAGCTTCACCCGGGCGCCCTGCAGCCACTCCTCGCAGATGGCGGCGAGCTTCTCGCCGCGCTCCCACAGCTCGATCGACTGCTCCAGGGTGAGTCCGCCCGCCTCCAGGCGGCGGACCACCTCGGTCAGCTCCTCGCGTGCCTGCTCGTACGACGGTGTCTTCTCCTCGGCCACGCCTCACACCCTAGGGGCTCGGGACCGCGGACGGGTTGGAAGACTGGGGCGGTGAGCGTACGCGATGCGACCCCCGACGACATCCCCGAGCTGGTCCGCCTCCGGGAGGTCCTGACCGAGCGCATGGCCCGGGACGGCAGCCCGGTCTTCGAGCACTGGCAGGAGGCCTACGCCGAGAGCCTGCGGGAGCGGCTCGGCAGCCCCGACACGGCCGTCTACGTCGTGGACGCCCCGGAGGGCGGCCTCGCCGCCTGCGGCATCGGCCTGATCTTCGACCGCTTCCCCGGCCCGGCGCTCCCCGACGGCCGCTACGGCTACGTCCAGGGCATGACCACCGACCCGCGCCACCGGCGCAGGGGGCACGGCAGAGCCGTGATGGGCGCGCTGATGGACTGGTACCGGGCGGCCGGCGTGCGCAAGGTGGACCTGCACGCGACCTCCGACGGGGAGCCGCTCTACCGGGAGTTCGGCTTCGTCGAGGACGGCTATCCCTCACTCACGTGGCGGGATCCTTCCGGGCGGCGATGACCGTGATCCGGTCGTCGGTGAGGCGGACCGTCAGCTCCTCGCCGCCGGCGACGTCGGCCGCCCGCCGTACGACCTCGCCCGAGGGGTGCTGCACGATCGCGTAGCCGCGCTCCAGGGTGGCGGCGGGGGAGAGGGCGACCAGCTGGGCGCGGAGGTGGCCGAGGGAGTCCTGGGCGCGGTCCAGGGAGCCGGACAGCGCCCGCCGGGCCCGGTCCCGCAGCTGCTCGGCCTGCTCGGCGCGGCGCTCGAGCTCGCGGACCGGGTCGGCCAGCGCCGGCCGGGAGCGGACCGCCGCCAGCCAGGCCGTCTCGCGGTCCAGCCAGCCGCCGGCCACCCGGCGGCCCCGGTCGCGGAGCTGGCGGACGAGCGCGAGCTGCTCGCCGACGTCCGGCACGACCTTCTTGGCCGCGTCGGTGGGCGTGGACGCCCGCACGTCGGCGACCAGGTCGAGCAGCGGGTTGTCCTGCTCGTGGCCGATCGCGCTGACCACCGGCGTACGGCAGGCCGCCACCGCCCGGACCAGCGACTCGTCGGAGAAGGGCAGCAGGTCCTCCATCGACCCGCCGCCCCGGGCGATCACGATGACCTCGACCTCGTCGTCGGCGTCGAGCCTGCGCAGCGCCTCGGTGACCTCCCCGACGGCGTACGGCCCCTGCACGGCCACCTGCTCGACCTTGAACCGGACCGCGGGCCAGCGGCGCCGGGCGTTCTCCAGCACGTCGCGCTCGGCCGCGGAGTCGCGGCCGCAGACCAGCCCGACCGTGCCGGGCAGGAACGGCAGGCGGCGCTTGCGGTCGGCGGCGAAGAGCCCCTCGGCGGCGAGCACCTGGCGGAGCCGCTCCAGGCGGGCCAGCAGCTCGCCGACGCCGACCGGGCGCATCTCCAGCGCGGTGAACGCGAAGGAGCCCCGGTTCACCCAGAAGTCCGGCTTGAGGTTCATGACGACCCGGGCGCCGTCCACCGGTCGGGGGACGGTCGCCTCATAGACCCCGCGCGGGCAGGTCACCCGGGCGGACATGTTGGCCACCGGGTCGCGCAGCGTCAGGAACACCGTGCCGCCCCGCGCGGTCAGCTCGGTGATCTGCCCCTCGACCCAGACCGTGCCGAGCTTGCCGATCCAGCCGCCCACCATCTGGAGCACGGTGCGGACCGGCAGCGGCTGCTCCGGAGAGGTCTTCGACGTCATGCGGGGCAGCCTACGCGCCGGGTGCGACGTCCGGGCGGGCCTACTCGCCGGCCTCCAGCTTCGCCAGGCGGTTCTCGAACATCCGCACGACCTCGGGCCGGGCCGTGGTGGCCTTCTCGTAGGCGATCATGTCCCTGATCTGCTGGATGCTCTTGCCGCGCATGCGGGCGCGCAGGGAGGCGACGGTCAGCCCCGCGTAGCCGGGCAGCGGCTCGAAGGGCAGTCCTCCGTCGGTGGCACCGGCGGTGGCGGCGGCCACCATCGCGGCGGTCCCGGCGGCCGGGCCGGCCGCGGCCTTGCTCGCCTCGGCCTTGGCCTTCTTCGCCTTGGCGGCCTTGGACTTGGCGAGGTCGGGCTCGGCGGGCTTGGTCTTGACGACCTCCACCTCGGCCTCGACCGGGGCGGCGCCGGTCGCGTCGGGCTTGTCGACCTCCACGTCGACCTCGGCGACCTCGACCTTCACCGCGGGCGGCGTGGGCACGACGGGCTCGGGCCCGGAGGCCTTGCGCCGGGGGGTCTTCGGCGCGGCCGGGGCGAGGGTGACCGGTTCGGTGGCGGCCCTGCCGCCGTTGGACCCCGCCGCCGGGGCCTCCTCCTCGGCGGGCTTGCCGTCCGTGGCGGGGGCGGCCTCCGCGGCCGCGGCGGGCCCGGCCTTCCCGGCCGGGGCGGGAGCCTCGCTCCCGGTGGCCGGGGTGCCGGAGGTCGCGGTCTCGGAGGTCGCGGTCTCGGCGGGCTTGGTCTCAGCGGGCTTGGTCTCGGCGGGCTTGGTCTCGGTGGCCGTGGTCTCGGCGGGCTTGGTCCTGGGCGCGGCCGGGGCGAAGATGACCGGCTCACGGCGGGCCGGCTTCTCGTCGGTCTTCTCCGCCGCCGGGGTCTCCTGGCCGGAGACCTCCGGGCTCGTCTCGTCGAGCCCGTCCTTCTCGCCGGCCGTGCGCTTGAGCTTGCTCCGGAACCGGTCGCCGAGCAGGAGCGCCTGCCCGATCCCGTTCAGGGTGGTCTGGATCACGTAGAGCGGTAGTTCCTTCGCCTTCCCGGCGACGTTGCGGATGAGATCCGGGACTGACATGTCGTCTCCTGGAGAACGGTATTGGGCGGCTGATCCGGCTATAGGGTGCTTTGTGTGGTCAAGAGGCACGGGAACGGGCCTCATCGATACTCCACGTAGCATAAGAACATGACTTCTAAGACCGGCGCGACTCGACGCGTGCTTGTGGCCAAGCCCCGTGGATACTGCGCGGGGGTCGACCGTGCGGTCCAGGCCGTCGAGAAGGCCCTGGAGCAGTACGGCGCGCCGATCTACGTGCGCAAGCAGATCGTCCACAACACCCATGTGGTCAGGACGCTGGAGGAACGCGGGGCGATCTTCGTGGAGGAGACCGAGGAGGTCCCCGAGGGCGCCATCGTCGTCTTCTCCGCCCACGGTGTCTCCCCGGCGGTCCACGCCGAGGCCGCCCAGCGCCGCCTGAAGACCATCGACGCCACCTGCCCCCTGGTGACCAAGGTCCACAACGAGGCCAGGCGCTTCGCCTCCCAGGACTACGACATCCTGTTGATCGGCCACGAGGGCCACGAGGAGGTGGAGGGCACCGCGGGCGAGGCGCCCGACCACATCCAGCTGGTGGACGGTCTCGACGCGGTCGGCTCCGTCCAGGTCAAGGACCCCGACCGGCTGGTGTGGCTCTCGCAGACCACGCTCTCGGTGGACGAGACCACCGAGACGGTCTCCCGGCTCAAGGCGCGCTTCCCGAACCTCATCGACCCGCCGAGCGACGACATCTGCTACGCCACCCAGAACCGCCAGGTCGCGGTGAAGGAGATCGCCGCCGAGGCCGAGCTGGTGATCGTCGTCGGCTCGGAGAACTCCTCCAACTCCAAGCGCCTGGTCGAGGTCGCCCTCGACCACGGGGCCGACGCCGCCTATCTGGTCGACAACGCCTCGTTCATCCGGGACGAGTGGCTGGAGGGCGTCACCACGGTCGGTGTGACCAGCGGGGCCTCGGTCCCCGACGAGCTCGTCGCCGGGGTCCTGGAGCGCCTGGCCTCCGGCGGGTTCCACGACGTCGAGGAGGTCCACTCGGTCGAGGAGAGCGTGCGCTTCGCCCTCCCGCACGAGCTCCGCAAGGACCTGCGCGCCGGGGTCTGAGACCCGGGGAAGGACCCTCCGGCGCGGACCCGCGCGCCGGGGGCCGGCCCGCCCGTCCCGGCGGAGCGGGGACTCCGCGGAGGCCTTCGAAGACCTCCGGGAATGCCTCCGCGAATGCCTCCGGGAAGTCCTTCACCGAGGATCGCGGGGAGGCCGCCCGGCCTCATCCGTCCTCTCCGCCCGCCCTCACCGGCCCCCTCGCTCGCCGGTCCCTTCACTGGCCTTCGCGGGGCGTGCCGTACATCCGGGGCTCGAAGTAGCCCTCGGGCTCGGGGGCGAAGCCCGCCGCCCCGCCCGAGCGCGGCCGGGGCACGGCGGCCCCGGAGGCGCGCAGCTCCTCGCGCAGCTCGCGGACGCAGTCGGTCAGACCGCGCCGCCAGGCGACGACCAGGACCAGCGCCGAGCCCGCGAACAGCCAGGGGGCCCCGCGCGACAGCGAGGTGTAGACACCGAGGCTGAACGCCGCGGCAGGGGAGGCCGCCGTCAGGGCCCGCACCGCCTCGGCGACCAGCATGGCGGCGAAGAAGACCAGGGGCGGGGAGACCACCAGCGAGAGCAGGTCGCGCGGGTTCACCAGCCACGCCGCGGCGAGGCAGCCGCCCACGAACGCCACGCCGACCACGACCGGGAGCCCGAGCAGGGAGTTCAGCAGGCTCCCCGCCAGTGTGGACACCAGAACCGCCGTCACCGCGCCCCGCGCGGTCAGCCGGACACCGGAAGCCGCCTTCCGCTCACCCACCTGTGACCACCTCGCCCGTCGCCCCCCTCGCGCCGCTCCTGCGCAGTCTCCAGTGTCAGGCTCCCCCGCGTTTCTGGAAACGGGTCTCAGAGCGGTCCGTTGGCCAACTTACCGTTCAGCCGCGAGGCGGGGGATGCGCTTGGCGTCTCTTCTTCCGGCGGCATCCCTTCCCGCGCCGGCTCGTCGTCCAGCAGTTCGGGGGAGGCCAGCGCGCGCGGCAGTTCCTCGACGGTCTGCGGCCGGTCCAGGTCGCCCCCGGTCAGGCCCAGATCGTTGAGCTTGCGCGCGCTGACCAGGACCCGGGTCTCCAGGGAGCCGACCGTCCGGTTGTAGGAGTCCACGGCCCGGCTCAGCGAGCGGCCCAGCGCGTCCAGGTTCCGCCCCATGCCGCTCAGCCGCTCGTAGAGTTCCTTGCCCAGCTCGAAGACCGCACGGGCGTTCTCGTTGAGCGCGGCCTGCTGCCAGGCGTAGTGCGCGGTGCGGAGCATGGTGACCAGCGTGGTGGGGGTGGCGATGTGCACCCGCCGGCGCAGGGCGTACTCCAGCAGGCCGGGGTCGTGCTCCAGCGCGGGGGCCAGGAAAGCCTCCCCGGGGATGAAGAGCACCACGAACTCCGGGGCGGGGCTGAAGGCCTGCCAGTAGCTCTTGGCGGCCAGCCGGTCCACGTGCTCGCGCACGTGCCGGGCGTGGTCGGCGAACCGGGCCGCGCGAGGGCCGTCCTCGGTCGCCTCGGCGGCCTCCAGATAGGCGGCCAGGGAGACCTTGGCGTCCACCACGATGTTCTTGCCGCCCGCCAGCCGTACGACCATGTCGGGCCGGACGGCGCCGTCGGCGGTGACCGCGTTCACCTGCTCCTCGAAGTCGCAGTGGCGCTGCATGCCGGCGATCTCGGCGACCCTGCGCAGCTGCAGCTCCCCCCAGCGGCCTCCGGCCTCGGGCCGCTGCAGGGCCCGCACCAGGGCGCCGGTCTGGGCGCGGAGCCGGTCGTTGCTCTCCCGGACGATCTCGATGTGCCGGGTCAGCTCGGCGTGGGCCGCCCGCTGGCCCGACTGGGTGTCGCGCAGCTGCGCCTCGACCCGGGCCAGGGTGTCCTTCAACGGCTCGATCAGGTGCTCGACGGCCTGCTTGCGCTGCTCCAGCTCCCCGGCGGCCGCGGCGCGGTCGGTGGCCAGCCGGGACTCGGCCAGCTCCAGGAAGCGCAGGTTGTTGACGTCGAGAGCGCGGGCCGACAACGCCCGGAAGCGCTCGGCGAGCTGCTCCTCGACGTAGGCGGCCTTCTCCTCGGCGGCCCTGGCCCGGGCCTCCGCCTCCGCCAGGCGGACGGAGGCGGAGGCGGCCCCGGACGCGGTGCGGGCCCGGCCGAGCAGGAACCCGATGGCGAGCCCCGCCGCGAGCCCCACGGCGAGCTGGAAGGCGAGTGCCATGACGTCCATGCCGGGATGATCCCAGTTCCGGCCTTCACCGGCGGTCCGACACGCCTAGCGCACCGACCGGGCCGTTCCGCTTGTGCACACGTGCTCCATCACTCAAAGTTTCCTAGGGGACACGTAAAGTGAGGTGGCTTCGTGGGTAAGGACGGCTCACATCCGAAAGCGGCACCCATGCTGGGCGTCACGCTGGTCGTGGTCGCCACCGTCGGCGCCGCCGCGATCGGGCTCATCACGGGGCAGGGTGGCATGGGGCAGGGCGGCATGGGGCAGGGCGGCACGGAGCCGGCGCGGGAGCGGGCGGTGGACGCGGCCCGGACGGTCCCGGCGGTGCTCGCCTGGGACCGGGGCGCCTGCGTCGACCGGGTGGGCGCGGAGTTCGAGCTGGTCCCCTGCGGGGCCGCCGACGGCAGGGTGATCTCCGTGGTCGGCGCCCGCGCCGCGGACTGCCCCGCCGAGACCGACGAGTTGGTCGCGATCCCCGCCGCGCCCGCGGCGCCGGGGGGGCACGCGGAGGCGGCGGAGGCCCAGGCGGCCGGCGAACCCGGCGGGCCCGGAGAGCTGTCCGTGCACGGTGCGCGGACCGGCCGTACGGCGTGCGTGCGCAGCCTGGCGGGGCCGCACGCCGGAGACCCGGGCGGGGGCGGCGGGGTGCTGCGCGCGGGAGACTGCCTGGCGCTGCGCGGCGGTGAGCTGCCCTGCTCGGCCCGGGGCTGGTACGGCAGGGTGCTGGCCGTGGTGGACCGGGCCGGCCCCTGCCCGCGCGGCGCGCTCGACGCGCTCGCCGTCGGGGAGCGGTCGGTCGCCTGCCTGGGCGCGGGGGGCGGGATGCTCGCGGTGGGGGACTGCGTGGTCGAGCCCCGCGGGCCGCTGGTGAGCCGCCGGGCGCTCGCCAAGGCGCCGTGCGACTCCCCGCGGGCCTGGGCGGAGGTGACGGCCAGGAGCGGCTCCCGGGCCGGCTGCCCGGCCGGCTCCGACCGCTATCTGCGGGTGCGCGGGCCCGGGATTCCCCGCCCCGTGACCTGCCTGCGGCGAGTGGCACTGCACGGTTCCCCGTAGACTCGGGTCACGTGAGCCTGAGCATCGGCATCGTCGGACTGCCCAACGTCGGCAAGTCCACGCTTTTCAACGCGCTGACCAAGACCGCCAACGCCCTGGCGGCGAACTACCCGTTCGCCACCATCGAGCCCAACGTGGGCATCGTCGGCGTGCCCGACCCGCGTCTGGAGAAGCTGGCCGAGATCTTCGGCTCCGCCCGGATCCTGCCCGCGAAGGTCGAGTTCGTCGACATCGCCGGTCTGGTCCGGGGCGCCTCCGAGGGGCAGGGCCGGGGCAACCAGTTCCTCGCCAACATCCGTGAGACGGACGCGATCTGCCAGGTCATCCGGGTCTTCTCCGACCCGGACGTGACCCACGTGGACGGAGCGGTCTCCCCCGAGCGCGACATCGAGACCATCAACACCGAGCTGATCCTCGCCGACCTGCAGACGCTGGAGAAGGCCGTCCCGCGCCTGCAGAAGGAGGCCAGGAACAACAAGGACCGCAAGGCGGCCCTGGACGCGGCCGAGGCGGCCGCCAAGCTCCTGGACGGCGGCACGACCCTGTACGCCGGGGCCAAGGGCGCCGGGATCGACCCGGCGGACCTGCGGGACCTGCACCTGCTGACCGCCAAGCCGTTCCTGTACGTCTTCAACCTCGACGCCGACGAGCTGACCGATGTGGAGCTGCGGGGCAGGCTCTCGGCGCTGGTCGCCCCGGCCGAGGCCGTCTTCCTGGACGCCAAGATCGAGTCCGAGCTGGTCGAGCTGGACGACGAGGAGGCCCTGGAACTGCTGCAGTCCGTCGGCCAGGAGGAGTCCGGCCTGGCGCAGCTGGCCCGGGTCGGCTTCGAGACGCTGGGCCTGCAGACCTATCTGACGGCCGGCCCCAAGGAGGCGCGGGCCTGGACCATCCGCAAGGGCGCGACGGCTCCGGAGGCGGCGGGGGTCATCCACACCGACTTCCAGCGCGGCTTCATCAAGGCGGAGGTCGTCTCCTTCGAGGACCTGGTGGAGGCCGGCTCCATCGCCGCGGCGCGGCAGGCGGGCAAGGCCCGCATCGAGGGCAAGGACTACGTCATGCGCGACGGCGACGTCGTGGAGTTCCGCTTCAACGTCTGATCCCCGGCGCGTCCGGATCCCGGCGCGTCCGGGTCCCCGCGCTCGGGCGCGTCCGTACCCCGGCGCCGTGCCCCGGCCCCCGGTGCGTCCGTACCCCGGCGCCGTGCCTCTCCTGGCGTGTCCGTTCTCTCGAAGGGCGGGCGCGGTCCACCGGACCGCGCCCGCCCTTCGTGTCGTGGGGTCCGGCCGCGGAGCGCCGCCGAATGCGCAGGTCGGGACAGTCCATGTGCTTTTTGGATAGCAATGGGTGGCGTTTCGGTAATCGACATGGGGGTTGGCCAGCGGTAACGCGTGCTTTCCGGGGCGGCCGGGTGTCCCCGGGGGCCGGGGCGGAGTCAGACCCGGTTTGCTCAGTCGGCGTGATGACTGCAGCATGGGCGTGGTTTTCCTGGAAGAATCGGCGAGGCGGTTAAGGTAATCGCTTCACCATGGCTAACGGGGGCCGGAGTAATACGACACCGCGCCGGCCGGGGGGCGGCGCGAGCGGAGGCGTGATGGCTCGAAGGTCGACCGTCCAGCGGGATCCTGGGATCGCTGGTGACCCGGAGCTGTCGGCGTACCCGGAGGCGTTCGACGAGCCCGCCCCGGCGCGGGGGCGGAGGGCGTCGCGCCGCGGTGGCTGGGCCGGGGGCGGGGGGCGGTGGCTGGTGTGGACCGGCCGCGTCATCCTCTGGGCGCTCATCATCGTCATCCTGGTGAACGGGATCCGTGCGCCATTTGAGAGGTTTACCAATCAAAGTGCGACTTCAGGTGAAACGTCGGTTTCTCCTGACGCCGGATTCCCCACGACGAAGGCCACCTCATTCGCGAGCCAGTTCGCGGCCGTCTACCTGAATTTCGACGCGGTGCGGACGGAGGAGCGGGCCAGGAGGCTCGCGCCCTTCCTGCCCGACGGCGTCGACCCCCAGTTCGGCTGGGACGGCCTCGGGCGGATGAGCGCCGGGGCGATCCAGCCCTACGGGGTGGAGGTCGCCGATGCGCAGAACGCCGTGGTGACCGTGACGTTCCAGTCGGACGACCGCCGCCAGCTCCTGTCCGTCCCGGTCTTCCACGACGGCGCGACCGGGAGGTTCGTGGTCTCCGGCCGCCCGGCCATCCTGCCGGCGCCGACCCCGGCGGCCCTGCCCGCCGTGCGCGAGCCCGACCGCGACGAGGCCGCCGAGCAGGAACTGCGCACGCCCATGGCCAACTTCTTCAAGGCCTACGCCGCCAGTGACACCGCCTCCCTGCAGCAGTACGCCGCCGAGGGGGCCGTCCTCGACGGGTTCGGCGGGAACTTCACCTTCCTGGAGCTCAAGGAGCTCGTGATGCCGCTCACCGGGGGCGCCACGAGGGAGGTGACCGCGACGGTCGTCTGGGGGGTGCCCTCGGGGGCCACACCGGCCGCCGACTCCACCGCCGACCCGGGGAGCGTCAGCGGGAGGCTGGAGCAGGCCTACGTCCTCACCGTGGTCAAGCAGGGCGACAAGTGGTTCGTCCAGAGCATCCGCGGCGCCGGACGGTCCGTGGGGTGACGCATGATCGAATGGTGTCGGCCCCCAGCGAACAGATCCCCCCTGTCCGGCGATCCGGTGACGAGGCGGGCGGCGTGTGCGCGCCGCCGTACGACCCTCCGGCGCGCGCGGTCATGAGCACGGAGGACGAGAAGTGACCCTGCAGACCATCCTGCTGAGCGTGATCGACTTCGCCCAGCAGCCGACCGGCCAGCCTGCCGCCCCCGCGGCCGGCGTGGACACCGAGGGGCTGGCGGACTTCCTCCGTCAGTTCTTCGCCCCGCTCTTCCTCGTCATCGTCTCCGTGGTGGCGCTGTTCTTCCTGTTCACCAGGGAGATCACCAGGTTCGTCCAGTTCATCATCCTCGCCATCGCCATCGGCGTGATCTTCTACGTGCCCAACATCATCGAGGTGACGGCCAAGGCGATCGCGGGCGCGCTGGGCATCACGGGAGGCTGAGGCCGCACCCCGGCGGCCGGACGGAGACAGCGGAGAGGAGGAGCGGGTGGACCTGCCCACGTATACCAATATCTGGCGGATCGAGAAGCGGCTCTACAAGCTGTACGACCTACGGTTGCCGATGCCGCTTCCGATCGTCTGGATCGGTGTGTTCGTGGGCGTGACGGCTCCCTGGTCGTTCCTGCTCGCGATGCTCGGCGTGCCCTTCGACGCGCCCTGGCACGTGGTCTACCTGGTCCCGCCGGGCGTGGTGACGTGGCTGTCGACCCGGCCGGTGATCGAGGGCAAGCGGCTCACCGAGCTGCTCCAGTCGCAGGCGCGCTACCTGGGCGAGCCCCGGACCTGGTGCCGGATGGCTCCCTCGGCGGAGCCCGCGGAGATCACGTTCGTCGGCCGGGTCTGGCGGACGCTCCCGGAGCAGGCCGGACCGGTCCGCGTGAAGGCCGCGCGGAAGGCCGCGGCGGAGGTCTCGGTGAAGGTCTCGGCGGAGGACGGGGCGGAGGCGGAGCGGAAGTCCGAGGGGAGAGCCGGGCTGAGGGCCGCCGGGAAGGTTCCGCGCAAGGCCCGCCACGCCGCCCCCAAGCGCGGGACCGAGGCGCCCCGCAGCGCGGTCCGTCCCGCGGTGGCCGCGGCCGCCGCGGCCGCGGCGGCGGCTCCCGTCACCGGCGACCGCGTCGTCTGGGGCACGGCCTCCGCCCCCCGCAAGGGAACCGCCCCGGCTCTCGGCGGAGGACCGCCCGCCCTCGGAACGGCGGGCGGACCGGCCGGCGCCTCCACCGGGGGAGCGGCCCGGGGCTCGTCCGAGGTCCCGTTCGGGGTGGCGGAGTCCGCGGCGCCGGTCGCCCCGGAGTCCGTTCCGGCGGAGCGCTCCGGAGGGCTCACCGTCGTCCCGCCGCCCGGGTGGGCGCCGGCGGACTCCGCCGGGTCCGCCGCAGGCCTCGCGTCCGCGCCCGGATCCACCGCGGGTCCCGCGTCCGGGTCCGGGTCCGGGTCCGCCGCGGGTCCCGCGTCCGGGGCCGCCGCCGGGCCGGTGGGGTCCACCCCCGGGCCGGCGTCCGGGGCCTCCTCGGCCCGTCCTCCGGTCCGTGTCCCGGGGAGCGGCCGACCCTCCGCCGAGACCGGGCAGGCCCCGGCCACTCCCATCGACGCCGAGGCCCTGCGCCGCCTGCGCAGGCTGGCCGCCGCCGTTACGCCCGCGACCGAGCCTGCCGAGCCCGCCGCTGCCGACGCGTCCGCCGGTCCCGGTGTGCCCGCCGTTGCCGGTGCGCCCGCGACCGAGCCTCCGGGCGCGTCCGATTCCCCGGACGCGCCCGCCGCAGGCGAGCCGGCGGCTCCCGGCGCACCCGGCGAGCGGCCCGGCGTGCCCGCGGCTGCCGACGCCTCCGAACCGCCTGCTTCCGAATCGCCCGCCTCCGAGCGGTCCGCCTCCGAGCCGCTCGCCTCTGAACCGCCCGAGGCCTTCGGCGAGCGGAAGGCGTGGCCGCAGGAGCGGCCGGTGATCGTACCCGGCGGCGTCTCCATCCGGGCCGTGCCCACCGCCCCCGCCCCGGTCGACCCCGCGACACCGGTGGCCCCGCCCGGTCCCGGCGAGGCCAGGGTCCGCCGGGTGGAGTCGGTCATCGGCCGCGACTCCGAGGGCGGCTGGCGGCGCCTGGCACAGGTGGTGATGGGACCGGGCGGGAGCCGTACGGACGGCTCGGAGGTCGACGAGGCGCGGGCCCGAGGGGCCTTCACCGGCAGCCGCAGGGTCGTCGTGCTGGGCTGCACCGGCGGCGCGGGGCAGACCACGACGGCGCTCATGCTCGGCCACACCCTCGCCCGCCACAGGGAGGACCGGGTGCTGGCGGTCGACGCCGGCGCCGGTGCGCACGCCCTGTCCACCCGGGTCGAGGGAGAGTCGCCCGAGACGCTGAGCTCCCTGCTGGCCGGTCTGGAGAACGTCCAGGGCTATCTGGGCATGCGGGCCTACACCAGCCGCTGCGCCTCCGGTCTGGAGGTCCTCGCGAGCGACGCCGACGCCGGCGCCGAGCAGCGCCTGACGGACCGGGCGCTCTTCTCCGACCGGCGGCTCGGCCAGGCGATGGACCTGCTGGAGCGCCACTACAAGCTGGTCGTGGTGGACCCGGCCGCGGCGCTGGCCGCCCGCCTCGTCCCCCACGCCGACCAGCTGGTCATGGTCGTCCCGGCCAGCGAGGACGGGGCGGAGTCGGTCGCGATGACGTACGACTGGCTCGACGGGCACGGCTGCGCGGACCTGCGGCGGCGGGCGATCGTGGTCGTCAACGGGGTGAGCCGGCGCAGCATGGCCGACGTGGAGCAGGCCGAGGCGGTCGCCCGCGGCCGGTGCCGGGCGATCGTCCGGGTGCCCTGGGAGGACGAGCTGGCCCCCGGCAGGTCCGAGACGGTGGAGCCGTCCCACCTGCGGGCGCCGGGCCGCCGGGCCTACCTCGCGCTGGCCGGCGTCGTGGTGGCCGGCCTCGCGGCGGCACGGACGAGCAGGACGAGCGAGGAGGAACTGGCGCAGTGACCCCCGGGGCGCGAGAAGAAGACGTGATGTGCCCGTGAACCGACGATCCAGGCGACCGGTGAAGGAGAAGGAATGAGCCGCGCGGCGCGGGCGCGCAGCCGCCTCGCGGTCCGGTACTTCGACGACCGGATCCTGCTGACCGACTCCTCGGCGTGGGCCTACTTCCGCCTGCCGACCGTGAGCTACGAGTTCGTCACCCCGGAGGAGCGGGAGGCGCTGGCCACCAACATCACGATCGCCCTCGCCGCGATCCGGATGCCGGACGCCGAGGTGCACCTGAGGGTGGCGCACCGCACCTACCCGGCCGCCGAGTGGGCGCTGGCGCTCAACGCGACCTCGGACGAGGGGCCGGGCTGGCGGGACTACCTGGAGGAGATGTACCGGCACGTCTGGGCCAAGGACTTCTGGACGAAGGAGGTCTACCTCGGCGTACGGCTCGGCGCGCGCGGCCGGCAGCTGGGCGAGGGGGCGTTCTCCCAGCTGTTCGGCATCTACCGCAGGAGCGAGAAGGTCCTGGGCGTCGAGGACGACCACGTCCCCAGGTCCGAGATCACCCGGTGGACCGAGCAGGCCGAGCGGCTCGGCCGGGCGCTGGCGGCCAGCGCGCTGTACGCCCGGCACGCCACCTCGACCGAGATCGCCTGGCTGTTCCAGCACGCCGCGACCGGCTCCCTCGGCGATCCGCCGCCCTCGGCCAGCCCGAAGCGGCGCTGGGGCCGGGGCGAGATCGAGTCGCTGGTCGAGGGGCAGATCCACAACGGCAGGTCGCTGCTGCGCATCGAGCAGACGCACGGCGAGTCCTACGTCGCGCACCTGTCCTTCGCCCGGTTCCCCGACCTGATGGCCTTCCCCGACGGCGAGCCGTGGCTGCACTTCGCCGACCAGCTGCCCTTCCCGGTGGAGATCAGCTCCAGGATGCGGCTGATCCCCCCGGTCAAGGCCAGCAAGGACGTGGCGCGCAAGCTCGCGCACGCCCGGGACATGGACATCCACATCCGGGAGGCGGGCGCGGAGGCGCCGCTGGCGCTGGCCGAGCAGATCGACGCGGCCCGCATGCTGGAGCACGGCATCACCAAGGAGCGCCTGCCCTTCGTGTACGGCTGGCACCGGCTGATGGTCTCGGGGCCCACCGAGGAGATCTGCGTGCAGCGGGTGGAGGCGGTCGTCGAGCACTACCGCGACCTGGGCATCGACATCGTCAACTCCACCGGCGACCAGTTCTCGCTGTTCTGCGAGGCGCTCCCGGGCGAGCGGGTCCGGGTCAACGCCTACGCCCAGCGGCAGCCGCTGCGGACCATCGCGGGCGGCATGGCCACGGCCACCGTGGACCTCGGCGACCGGGTGGACGAGACGAACGCCGGCTGGGTGGGGCCGTACATCGGCGAGACCCTGGGCCGGGCCCGGAGCATCGTGCACTTCGACCCGCTGGTGGCGGCGGCCCGGAACCGGCCGACGGCCATCGCGATCACCGGTGAGCCGGGCGGCGGCAAGACGACGCTGGCGCTGCTGATGATCTACCAGATGGCGCTGCGCGGCGTCACGGTCGCGGTGATCGACCCCAAGGGCGACGCCGAGTCCCTGGTCCGGCTGCTGCGGGAGCGGGGGCGGAAGGCGCGGACCATCCCGCTGGGCTCGGCCGCGCCCGGGCTGCTCGACCCGTTCTCGTTCGGCGACGACCTCGCGGCCAAGAAGACGATGGCCACCGAGACCCTTCGCCTGCTGCTGCCGCGCATGTCGGAGGAGCGCGAGTCGGCGATGATCCAGGCGGTGGCGGCCGTCTCCAACGGGCCCGACCCCTCGCTCGGCAAGGTCGTGGAGTTCCTGGAGCAGGCAGGGGACGCCGCCTCCAAGAACCTGGGCGCGGTGCTCCGCTCGATGTCGGAGATGCACCTGGCCCGGCTCTGCTTCGACCCCTCCGGCGGCGAGCAGATCGACACCGAGGGCTGGACCACGGTCTTCACCCTCGGCGGGCTGACCCTGCCGGACGCGGCCACCGGCCGCGACGACTACTCCTACGAGCAGCGCCTGTCGGTGGCGCTGCTCTACCTCGTCGCGCAGTTCGCCCGGGGCCTGATGAACGGCCTCGACCGGCGGACCCCCAAGGCGATCTTCCTGGACGAGGCGTGGGCGATCACCTCCACGCCGGAGGGCGCCAAGCTGGTGCCAGAGGTGAGCCGGATGGGCCGCTCGCGCAACACCGCGCTGGTGCTGGTCTCGCAGAACGCCGGAGACCTGCTGAACGAGCAGGTGACGAACTGCCTGTCGTCGGTCTTCGCCTTCCGCTCCACGGAGCGGGTCGAGGTGGGGAACGTGATGTCGCTGCTGGGGGTGGACCCCTCCGAGGAGCACAAGGCGGTGCTGCGCTCGCTGGGCAACGGCGAGTGCGTCTTCCGCGATCTGGACGGCCGGGCGGGCCGGATCGGGGTGGACCTCATCTCCGGCGAGCTGCTGCGGTGGCTCGACACCAATCCGACCCGCGACAAACCCGGCGGGAACGTGCACGATCTACCTGGGGGCGACGGAGCCGGCAGGGCGGGGGCGACGGTGCTGGAAGGGCGGTCATGAAGGGCACGGACGACAGACCGAGACGTTCGCGCCGGAGGCGGCGCGGGCTCGCCGCCGTGCTGGTGGCGTTCGTGGCGTTCACGGCGCTGCCGCTGGTGTTCCCCACCGGCGGCTCCATCGCCGCCGCGGCACCCTGCGACCTCTCTCCGGACCTGGCCCCCGAGGTGGTCGGCGGAGGCGTGGACGGCCTGGTCAAGCCTCCGGCGACCGAAGGGGCGCAGACCGGGCAGCCGGGGCCGGCCGCGCGGACGAACTACGCCACCTACGGCATGAGCGGCCAGTTCTGGCACACCCATGAGCTGGGCTGCGACGACGTCGCCGCGGTGCTGGGCAACGCCTGGGCCAACACGGTCTTCTCCTGGGCCAAGGCGCTGGACCGGCTGACCATCACGACCTACCAGGCGGCGGCGAGCGAGGGGCCGCTGGAGTCGATCAAGAATGTCGTCGACGACATCGTGGTCAGCCTCTCCGAGGCGATGTACTGGCCGTACCTGCGGCCCGTGGTGATCCTCGGCGCGATCTGGCTGGCCTGGTACGGGCTGATCCGCAAGCGGGCGACCACGACGGCCGAGGGCGTCATCTGGATGGTGCTGGCGGTCACCGTCGCGGTCTGGTTCTTCAGCCGCCCCGGCGACCTCACCGGGGTCGGCAAGATCGTCACCGACAAGACCGGCGAGGTCGTCAACTCGGCCTTCTCCGGCCTGCCGGGCGCCGGCGGCACCTCCTGCCTGCCGGCCAAGGGGGAGACCGCCGCGCAGCCGCAGGCCGGGGGGTACGGCCGGCCCGGCACCCCGACCGTGGACCAGAACGCCGACGCGCTCTGGTCCACCCTCGTCTGCAAGCCGTGGCTGATGGGGGTGTTCGGCACCGCCGACCCCGAGGCCCCGGTGGTGAAGGCCCTGGGCGCCACGACTCTGGACATCCAGGCCATCGACGCGGCCGAGCAGCAGGCCGCCCAGACTCCCGACTCGGGCGCGCACCAGGCCCGCTACGAGGAGGAGGTCGCCAAGTACCTGAAGCCCACCCCGGTCTACTTCCTCTTCCAGGGCAAGGACTGGACGAACCGGCTCGGCATCGCGATCGGCGCCTTCATGGCCGCGGTGGTCGCCGGAGTCCTGATCTTCCTGGTGGCGGTCTCGCTGCTGGCACTCAAGATCGGGTTCCTGCTGCTGGTCATCATGGCCCCGGTCTTCCTGCTGATCGGCGTCCATCCGGGCTCCGGCCGGATCATCGCGATGCGCTGGGTGGAGATGCTGATCGGTACCCTGCTCCGGCAGGCGGTGCTGGCCCTCGTGCTGGGCGTGCTGGTGTACGGCTACGCCCTGATCATCTCCACCGCGATGCCGTGGGGCATGCAGGTCATGCTCATGGCGCTGCTGACGATCGCGGTCTTCTTCTACCGGCGGCCGTTCCAGCACCTGTTCTCCTCCATGGACGGGCACACCTTCACCACCCGCATGCTGGGCGAGGCGGCCAGTGCGCCGACCCTGCAGCGCGCGGCGGGCGTGCTCCCGCCGGTCGCGGCGGCCCGCGCCGGACGGTGGGGCATGCGCAAGGCGGAGCCGCTGCTGCAGGCGGCCGCGGCCGCGGGCGGTGCGGGGGCCGGCGCGGCCGCCGCGGTCGCCCAGGGCAGGGTCAGAGGCCAGGAGGACGCCGCGGGCACCCCCTCGGGGGCCCGGGTCCCCGTCACCGCGCAACCCGCGCCGCTGGACCCCGAGGGCAAGGCCGCGGGGCGCAGGGCCGCCGCGGCCCGTCCGGCGGCCGCGTCCCGGCCCGGCGCGGCGCCCCCGCTCAACCTCTCCGCCGGCCGTCCGGCGGGCGGCTCCGCGGGCCGTGCCCCGGGCGGCCCGTCCCCGGTCCGGCAGGGCGGGCCCGGCACGTCCTCCGGTGCGTCCTCCGGCGGGGGCGGCTGGTTCGGCGGCCGTTCCGGCGGCGGCTGGGCCTCCCGGAGCGGTTCCGGCTCCTCCTCGGGCGGCCGGGCCACCGGGGGCGGCGGCCGTTCCGGCGGGAGCGTCTTCGGCGGCGGCTCGCGGGGCTCCTCGCAGGGCTCGGGCGGAAGCGTCTTCGGTGGCTCGCGGGGCCCGTCGGGCGGGTCCTCGCGCGGCTCCTCCGGCTCGGGCGGGAGCGCGGACAGGACCTCCGAGGCTCCTCCGCTCTGGCTGCCGAGCCGCTCGGAGCGGGGCCGGGCGGCCGACGAGGCCCCCAGGCCGTTCTGGCTGCGCCCGTCCGGGCCGGACAGGTCGGACAGGGAGTAGCTGGTGATGGCGGAGAGCGGCGGCCGCCGCGGGGTGGTCTTCGCGGTCCTCGTGGCACTGCTCGCGGCGGTCGGGATCTACCTGACCATGTGGGAGACCGGGGGCGGCCGGGCGGTGGAGGCCGATCCGGTGGGCGCCGGCCGTACCGGGGCCGCCCCGTCGGCTCCGCCGGGGCCGGCGGTGAGCGCGGAGCCGCCGCGCCCGTCCGCGACGGCCAGCGACGCCCCCTTCGACGTCTACTCCTACCTGCCGATGACCAAGCAGGAGCTGTCCGCGGCGGCCGACTACGCCCGGCGGTTCGCCGCCGAGTACGGCACCTACCGCCATGACGAGGACCCGGTGGCCTACTCCGGCCGGTTGCGGGGCTACGCGACGGCGGAGTTCGGCGAGGTGCTGGCCCGGGCCCGCACGTCGGCGGGGTTCGCCGAGGCGAACCGGGCCGACGAGGTGGTCTCCACCGGCACGGCGACGGTGAGGGAGATCCGGCAGATCCAGGACTCCTCCGTGGTGTTCGTCGTCGCCTGCACCGAACGGATCACCGCGAGGAGCGGCTCTCGGGAGCAGGCCTACGAGTACGCCGTCACGCTCGTCCCGGTCGGCTCCGACTGGCGGGTCCACGATCTGCAGCCGGCCGACGAGGGCCAGGAGGGGGACGAGCAGCCGGTCGGGAGCGGCGGGACCGGATGAACGGCGGCACGCGGGTGAGGATCGGCCTGGCTCTCGCCGTGGCCGGAGTCTGCCTGGTCGCACTGATCATGGCCCCGATGATGATGGTGGGCACCTTCCCGACGATCATCGGTGGCGGCCTCGCCGACTGCGAGGAGACCGCGCAGGCGGCGGGGGAGTCCGAGACGGCCCTGGACGACATCCCGCCGGAGTACCTCGAGCTCTACCGCGAGCACGGCGAGAAGGTCGGCGTGCAGTGGAACGTGCTCGCCGGGATCGGCAAGCGGGAGACCGACCACGGGCGCTCCACGCTCCCCGGTGTGCGCAGCGGGACCAACCACGCCGGCGCGGCCGGGCCGATGCAGTTCCTGATCAGCACCTGGGGCGGCAAGGCGAAGATCAAGATCCCGTCGGAGTTCAACGGCTACGCCTCCGACGGGGACGGCGACGGCTGGGCGGACGTCTACAACCCGGCCGACGCCATCCTGGGCGCGGCGAAGATGATCAAACGCAACGGGGCGCCGGAGGACGTCCGGCGGGCGCTGTTCGTCTACAACCGGGCCTGGTGGTACGTGGACCAGGTCATGGAGATCGCCGAGCGGTACGCCGCGGACGGCGCGGTCGCCGTCCCGCCTGAGGCGGCCGAGGAGTGCGACGAGGACCTGGTCGAGGCGGCGCCCGACGGTGTGGTCGCGCAGATCCTGGAGTACGCGCTGGCCCAGCGCGGCAAGCCGTACCTGTGGGGCGGGACCGGGCCGGACGCCTTCGACTGCTCGGGGATCGTCTACATGGCCTACCGGAGCGCGGGTCTGAGCATCCCCCGCACCACCTTCGGCCAGTGGCCGTTCGGGGTGCGGATCCCCGAGGGGGAGGAGCAACCGGGCGATCTCGTCTTCTTCGACTCCGGTCCCGGCACCGGGCCGGACCGGCCGGGGCACGTGGGCATGGTGGTCTCACCGGGGAAGATGATCGAGGCCCGGTGCCGGCTCTGCGGACCGATCAAGGTCACCTCCTACCGGACCCGCACCGGCATCGTCGGCTTCACCCGGCCTCTGCAGAACCCCTCGGTCCAGGAGCAGTTGCGGCTGCGCGCCCAGGGCTGAGAACGGGGAGCGGCACCGCCGTCCGCGCGACACCGCCGTGACGCTGCAGAATCGAGGGTTGTCAGGGATTCCGGCCCGGGGCCGGGTTCTCCACGCTGGAGGCAGTGGGTGAAAGTCGTCGTAGGGGCCGCCATCGTCGACGGGGCGGGCAGGGTGCTCGCCGCGCAGCGCGCCGATCCGCCGGAGCTGGCCGGGGGCTGGGAGTTCCCGGGAGGGAAGGTCGATCCGGGGGAGGACGACCTCACGGCGCTGGTGCGGGAGTGCCGCGAGGAACTCGGCGTCCTGATCGAGGCCGGGGAGCCGGTGGGCGGTGACTGGCCGCTGGGCACCGGCCGCGTGCTGAGGGTCTGGCTCGCGGCGATCGTGGAGGGGGAGCCGGAGGCGAAGGAGCACAGCGAGCTGCGCTGGCTGGCCCCGCACGAGCTGGAGGACGTGACCTGGCTGCCCGCCGACCTGCCGATCGCGCGGGCGGTGCGGGAACGGTTGACGGGGATTGAAACATAGCCCATCGTGACATAACTGCTACAGAGCGTGTTGTCGTCATGCGTTCATATCGGGGGATGGAGACGCGCGGTGACCGTACTGTGCAGAAGATGGTGGAAGCGCGCCGTGATGGTGTCGGCGCTCGGGACAGGGGTGCTCCTGCCGGGAGGGTGGCTGGCGGTGCACGCGCTCGAGCCGGACCCCGACGCGCCTCCTCTCGACCTGACCGGGGCGGCCGTGCCGTTCCCGTCCGTGGTGCCGGCTCCCATAGCGCCCATGCCGCCCGTCCCGTTCAGGCCACCGGTCAAGCTGCCCGCCACGAAGAAGCCGCCGAAGAGGCCCGGACCGCCCCCCGGCCGGACCGGACCGTCCGGTGCCATGGAGAGCGCCTTGCGCGGCCTCGGAGGGATCTGGGGCGCGCAGGACGCGTACGGCGGGCAGTACGGCGGGCAGGGCGTCCGGGGCGTCAGCGACGTCTGCGAGGTGGAGGACGCCTGGGACGGGGAGAACACCGGGCAGGCATGGGACTCCTGGGACGTGGGCGGTGCGGAGGGCTTCCGGGAGCGGCGGGACCGGGTTCCCGAAGGAGCGCGGGGCGCGGACGGCGGCCGGCGCGTCATCCCGGATCCGGACGAACTCCAGGTCCTCGGGGCGCCGGAGGGCGCCTACCCGGCGTCCGGGCCGGCGCCCGTGCCGGGGCCGGGGACCGGGCGGCGACCGGTCGACTGCCTGCTGGACCGGATGTTCCCCGGCTCGGCGGGACTGGCCGCCGTCCTCACCCCGGAGCCGTACGAGGCCCCCTACGGAGTGCAGGGGGTGGACCGCCCGGACGACCACTGGGCGCAGGACGGGCAGGGGGCGGATCACCTGGACGACCACGGAGTACAGGGCGTGGACGGAGTGGAGCATCCGGACGGTCATGGCGTGCAGGACGGGGAGCCGGGCCGGCCGGACGACCGTGACGTGTACGGCGGGGAGGCGGTGGACCGCCCGGACGGTCATGGGGCGCAGGACGGGGAATCGGGCCGCCCGGACGACCGAGACGTGTACGGCGGGGAGGAGCCGGGCCGCCCCGACGCGGAAGGCGTGGAGGAAGGCCGCCCGGACGACCGTGACGTGTACGGCGGGGAGGCGGTGGACCGCCCGGACGGTCATGGGGCGCAGGACGGGGAATCGGGCCGCCCGGACGACCGAGACGTGTACGGGGGGGAGGAGCCGGGCCGGCCGGACGACCGTGGCGTGTACGGCGGGGAGGGGCTGGGCCGCCCGGGCGACCGTGGCGGGGAGGCGGCCGGCAGGCCGTGGAAGAGACCGAGGCGGCCCGTCGCGGACTTCCCGGAGACCGGCGTCGCCGCCGGCCATCCGCAGGCCGGTGCCGCGGTGGACCAGGGGCAGGCGCCTCCCGCGCCCGCGCCCGCTCCGGCCGTGGCGTGGCCGTGGCCGGTCCCGTCGTTCGCCTGGCCCACCCCGTCGAAGCAGCCGCCCGTGTCCTGGCCCACGCCGCAGGTCAGGGTGCCGTCGGCCGCGCCCGCTCCGGCGGAGAGCGAGCAGCCGCAGGGCGCGCCTCTGCCGCTGGAGCTGAACAACCGGAGCCGTGAGATCGAGATCGTGCGGGAGCATGAGCCGCAGGTGGAAGTGCGAGGGCTGCCCGCCGCGGGGGTGGCGATCGGCGGTCTGCTCTGCTTGCTCTGGTTGCAGGCGAAAGTGCAGCAGAGACGTACTGCGCGCACCGTGTCGCGCTGATGGCTTTGCTGATAATTTGACCCGGCTAGTATTTTCTTGACTGAGTCGCCCGGGAGTGCACGGAGGCACCGGTGACGAGATCCCGCCGCACGGCCGCCGCCTCTGCCGTGCTCATGTCGATGGGACTGAGCGCTGCGGTGATCCTCGCCGCAGCGTCGCTCGCCGGCCCCGGCCAGGCCTCCGCGGCCACCAGGGTGCTCCACGTCAACCCCGACGAGATCCCGGGCTGCGACGTCGATCCCGCGGCCGAGTGCAAGGAGCAGCCCGAGGACCCCGAGGACGGGGCCACGCCGGTCGTCACCGTCACGGTCACCGCCAATCCCGACGGGAGCGTGCCCAAGCCGACGGCCAGCACGACGGGGCAGGTGACGGTGACCGCCACGGTGACGGTGCCTCCGAAGAAGTCTTCGTCCCCGGGGTCCCCGGCGTCCCCGGCGACCACCACCACGGCCCCGGAGCCGCCCCCGGCGCAGACGGTCCAGCCGCCGCCCGCGACCTCCGTCGCCGAACCGCCGGTGACCCCGTCCCCGGAGCCCGCCGACCAGGAGCCGCAGTTCCCCAGCGCCGAGCAGAACCCGACGACGATCCCGACCGCGGCGGCCGAGCCGAGCACCGGCGCCTCCCCCGGCTCGGACTCCTCCGCGGTGCCGTACGTGATCCGCAACGCGACCTCGGGGGCGAGCCCGGCCACGCTGAGCAAGCAGCTCGGCATCCCGGCGCTGATCCTCGTGCTGCTCGTGCTGTTCGCCGTCCTGATCTTCGAGGGGCGGCTGCGCCGGATGGCCCACGCCGCCGCGATCCGCCGCGCCGGTCCCCGCGCCGCGGTCCCGGACGGGCACCCCGCCGGAGCCGCCTACGCCCCCGGTTACGTGCCGGGCGGCTTCCCGCACGCGGTCTACCCGGGGAACGCGGTCTACCCGGGCGGCACGGCCTACGCCCCGATCATCAGCCTCGTCCCGATGCAGATGTACGGGCCGGCCTATCCCGAGGCGTATCCGGCCGGGCCGTACCCGCAGCAGCCGTACCCCGCGCAACCGTACGACCCGCAGCCGTACGACCCGGCGGCGGCGCCGGGTCACGAGCACTTCCCCTACGGCCCCTACGGCCCGCCCTACGGCGCGGAGGCTCCCGGCGCGATGTCCCAGGAGCAGGCGCCGCCCGGTGCCGCGGATCCGGGCGGGGAGCCCCGCCCCGGACCGTCCGTGCAGCCCGGGGCGGTCCCCGGCGGGTCGTGGTTCACACCGGCCCAGGACACGGCGGCCCAGGACACGGCGGCCCAGGACACGGCGGCCCAGGACACGGCGGTCCTGGGCAGGCCTGCCCAGGACGCGCCGGTCCGGGAGGCGGGCGTGCAGGGGGCGCCGGCCGCCGCCGACGGGGAACGGCCCGGAGACCGGGGACGGTCCGCGGCGGGCGCTCAGGACCCCCTCCCGGGGGAGAAGGACTCCGGGGTGTTCGCGCCGGAGCCCGGACCGCGCCCCGGTGGGCCGTTCCCGGGTGACCCGGCGCTCCAGGCGGCTCCGCCCGCGGGGCGTTTCCCGCAGGACCCGTCCCTGGCCGGTCCCGGTGCTCCGCTCCCGCCCGGAGGTCCCGGTTCCGGAGATCCTGGTTCCGGAGGCCCTGGTTCTTGGGGCCCCGGTTCCGGAGGCCCCGCGCTGCCACAGGAAGGACCCGGTCTCCCGCCCACCGGTCCCGGCGGCACGGCGGTCTACCCGCTGCCGGACCAGGAGGCGAAGAAGAAGCGCGGCCTCTTCCGCCGTAGGTAGCCGCCGGCGCGAACCGCCGGTCCCCGGAACGGCCCGTCCCCGGAACGGCCGGTCATGGGGCGGCCGGTCATGAGACGGCCGGTCATGGGGCGGCCTCCGACG
>NZ_JBHSBM010000012.1:87901-120843 GCF_042650625.1 Planomonospora corallina | reverse complement strand
CCGGGGAAGACCGCCGAGGGGTCAGCTCTTCTTCGCGTCGGAACGCTTGAAGATCTTGTTGCCCAACCAGACCAGCGGGTCGTACCTGCGGTCGACGACGCGCTCCTTCATCGGGATCAGCGCGTTGTCGGTGATCTTGATGTGCTCGGGGCAGACCTCGGTGCAGCACTTGGTGATGTTGCAGTAGCCGAGGCCGTGCTCGTCCTGGGCGGAGTCCTTGCGGTCCACCACGTCGTAGGGGTGCATGTCCAGCTCGGCGATCCGCATCAGGAACCGGGGCCCGGCGAAGGCGGGCTTGTTCTCCTCGTGGTCGCGGATCACGTGGCAGACGTTGTTGCACATGAAGCACTCGATGCACTTGCGGAACTCCTGGCTCCGCTCGACGTCGATCTGCTGCATGCGGTACTCGCCCGGCTTCACGTCGGACGGCGGCGTGAAGGACGGGATCTCCCGCGCCTTGGCGTAGTTGTACGAGACGTCCGTGACCAGGTCCTTGATCACCGGGAACGTCCGCATGGGCGTCACGGTGATCGTCTCGTCCTCCGCGAAGGTGGACATCCGGGTCATGCAGCCCAGCCGGGGCTTGCCGTTGATCTCCATCGAGCAGGACCCGCACTTGCCGGCCTTGCAGTTCCAGCGGACGGCCAGGTCGGGGGCCTGGGTGGCCTGGAGCCGGTGGATGATGTCGAGGACGACCTCGCCCTCGTTCACCTCGACGGTGAAGTCCTCCAGCCTGCCCTCGCCGCCCTCGCCCCGCCAGACGCGGAACCTCGCCTTGTAGCTCATGGCTTTACTCCTTGACCAGCGAGTCGAAGTGGGCCAGTTCCTCTGCGGTCATGTACTTCTCCAGCTCGCCCCGGTCGAACAGCGCGAGCAGGTCCTCGCGCATCGAGGGCTGGACCTTCTCCTCGACGGTCACCGTCGAGCCGTCGGCGGAGGCGCCGCAGACCAGGAGCCTGCGGCGCCACTCGGGCGACATGGAGGGGAAGTCGTCGCGGGTGTGCCCGCCGCGGCTCTCCTCCCGCAGCAGCGCCGCCCTGGCGACGCACTCCGAGACCAGGAGCATGTTCCGCAGGTCGAGGGCGAGGTGCCAGCCGGGGTTGTAGACCGTGCCGCCCGGCGCGCCGACGTTGCGCGCCCGCTCCTTGAGCTTCTTGACCGCCTCCAGGGCCTCGGTGACCTCCTCGGCCTTGCGGATGATGCCGACGAGCTCGTTCATCGTCCGCTGCAGCTCGTGGTGGACCTCGTAGGGGTTCTCGCCCGAGCGCTCCAGCGGGGCCAGCGCCTCGGCCCGCGCCGCGGCGACCGCCTCGTCGCGGACCGCGGGCCGGCCGGCCAGCCGGTCGATGTACGCCGCGGCCCCGGCGCCCGCCCGGCGGCCGAACACCAGCAGGTCGGAGAGCGAGTTGCCGCCGAGCCGGTTGGAGCCGTGCATGCCGCCGGAGACCTCGCCGGCCGCGAACAGGCCGGGCACGGAGGCCGCCCCGGTGTCCGCGTCGACCTCGACGCCGCCCATGACGTAGTGGCAGGTCGGGCCGACCTGCATCGGCTCGGCGGTGATGTCGACGTCGGCCAGCTCCTTGAACTGGTGGTGCATCGACGGCAGCCGCCTGATGATCTCCTCGGCGGGCAGGCGGGTGGAGACGTCGAGGTAGACGCCGCCCTGCGGTGAGCCGCGCCCGGCCTTCACCTCGGCGTTGATGGCGCGGGCCACCTCGTCCCGGGGGAGCAGCTCCGGGGGACGCCGGTTGCCGGCCTGGTCGGTGTACCAGCGGTCGGCCTCCTCCTCGGTCGTGGCGTACTGCTTCTTGAAGACCTCGGGGATGTAGTCGAACATGAAGCGCCGGCCCTCGGAGTTGCGCAGTACGCCGCCGTCGCCGCGGACGGACTCGGTGACGAGGATGCCGCGCACGGAGGGCGGCCAGACCATCCCGGTCGGGTGGAACTGGATGAACTCCATGTTGATGAGCTTCGCCCCGGCCAGCAGGGCCAGCGCGTGGCCGTCCCCGGTGTACTCCCAGGAGTTGGAGGTCACCACGTAGGACTTGCCGATGCCGCCGGTGGCCAGCACGACCGCCGGGGCCTCGAACAGCAGGAGCCGGCCGTTCTCCCGGCGGTAGCCGAAGGCGCCGGCGATCGCCCCGCCCGGGCCGTGGGCGGGGCCGTCGTCCTTCAGCAGGCGGGTGATCGTGCACTCGGCGAAGACCTTGATGAACGCCTCGGCGTCGCCGTGCAGCCGCTCGTCCTCCTGCTGGAGCGCGACCACGCGCTGCTGGAGGGTGCGGATCATCTCCAGGCCGGTGCGGTCGCCGACGTGCGCCAGACGGGGGTACTCGTGCCCGCCGAAGTTGCGCTGGCTGATCTTCCCGTCCTTGGTCCGGTCGAACAGCGCGCCCCAGGCCTCCAGCTCCCAGACCCGGTCCGGGGCCTCCTTGGCGTGCAGCTCGGCCATCCGCCAGTTGTTGAGGAACTTGCCGCCGCGCATGGTGTCGCGGAAGTGCACCATCCAGTTGTCGGCGCTGTTGACGTTGCCCATGGCCGCGGCCGCGCCGCCCTCCGCCATGACGGTGTGGGCCTTGCCGAACAGCGACTTGCAGACGATCGCGGTGCGCTTGCCCTGCTGCCGGGCCTCGATGGCCGCCCGCAGCCCTGCCCCGCCGGCGCCGATGACGACGACGTCGTATTCGTGACGCTCGATTTCCACAGTGATCCTTACGCGAACGGGAAGGCGACGATGCCCTTGGCGACCAGCCGTACGTAGAGGTCGGCGCCCATGACGGAGAACATGGAGGCCAGCGCCAGCTCCTGGTGCTTGGCGTTGAGCTTGGAGACGAAGGTCCAGGCCCTGTACCGGGCGGGGTGCCGGGAGAAGTGGTTCAGCCGTCCGGCGGTGATGTGCCGGCAGGAGTGGCACGAGAGCGTGTAGGCGACGATCAGGGCCGCGTTGACGATCAGGATCCACGAGCCGAGCCCGTTCGGCTTGGCGACGAGGGCCTTGACCGCGTCGTAGGTGAGGATCGCGCCGATCAGGATCGCGGCGTAGAAGAAGTAGCGGTGGACGTTCTGCAGGATGAGCGGGAAGCGGGACTCACCGGTGTACCTGCCGTGCGGCTCACCCACGCCGCAGGCCGGGGGGGAGAGCCAGAAGCCCCGATAGTACGCCTTGCGGTAGTAGTAGCAGGTGAAGCGGAACCCCGCGGGCAGGGCCAGGATGAGGAAGCCCGGCGGCAGGGTGTACCAGTCGCCGAACGGCGCCCAGCCGAACAGCCGGGCCCCCTCCGGGCAGCTCGTCGCCAGGCACGGGGACGTGAACGGCGCGTGGTAGGGCGACACGTAGTAGTCCGTGTCGAAGATCGCCCAGAAGCTGTAGACGAGGAAAGCCGTGAAGATGAGGAAGGTGACCAGCGGGTACCGCCACCACTGATCGGTCCGGAGGGTGCGCTCCCGAAGCTGCGCGCGTTGCCTTCTGGCCGGGCTGTCGGCCGTTGTCTGGGTCATCGGTGACCTCTCCACCTCCCGCGGACCCTGCTCGCGAGGGGGTCCGGGTCGTTTCAGTTGTGGCCACGCGCGCCGAGCCGCCGCGGCGGCTCTTACGGGCGCGCGCCTGTCGGTGGGGGATACGTTACGACGGGACCCGGGAATTGTGTGAGAAGCATCACTCACATTTTCATGCTGAAAGTGTGATTCCCGTCACTCCAGCCTGACGGGACGGGCCGCTCAGTCGGCGGAGGGCAGCTTCACCACGGTCACGAAGAAGTCGTCGATCCGGCGGACCACGTTGATGAACTGGTCGAAGTCCACCGGCTTGGAGACGTAGGCGTTGGCGTGCAGGTGGTAGCTGCGCAGGATGTCCTCCTCCGCCTCGGAGGTGGTCAGCACGACGACCGGGATGCGGCGCAGGCTCTCGTCGCTCTTGATGTCCTGCAGGACCTCGCGGCCGTCCTTGCGGGGCAGGTTGAGGTCGAGCAGGATCAGGTCGGGCCGGGGCGCGTCGGCGTACTCGCCCTCCCTGCGCAGGAAGGCCATGGCCTGCTCGCCGTCGTTGACGACGTGCAGCTTGTTCCGGACCTTGTTGAGCTCGAACGCCTCCTTGGTCAGCAGGATGTCGCCCGGGTCGTCCTCGACCAGCAGCACGTCGATCCAGCGGTACTCATTCATGAGGCTCTCCTGGAGGAAGGGTCCAGCGGAACGTCGTCCCGCGGCCGGCCGTGGAGTCCGGCGGACGACCGCCGTCCGGCTCGCCGTTGTCCACCCAGATCCGCCCGCCATGGTATTCGACGATCTTCTTGCAGAGCGCCAGTCCGATCCCGGTGCCCTGGTAGGCGTCGCGGCCGTGCAGCCGCTGGAAGATCAGGAAGATCCGGTCGGAGTACTTGTCCTCGATGCCGATCCCGTTGTCGGAGCAGGAGAACTCCCACATGTCCCCGGCCCGGCGGACCCCGATGTGCACCCGGGGCGCCTCCTCGGACCGGAACTTGACGGCGTTGCCGATGAGGTTCTGGAAGAGCTGGGTGAGCTGGGCGCGGTTGCCGAGCACCACGGGCGGCTCGTCCCAGGTCACCGTCGCGCCGCTCTCCTCGATCTGCGTGGCGAGGTTCTCCAGCGCCTCCGCCAGGGGCGCGGACGCGTCGAGGGGGACGCGCTCGCCGCCGATCCGGCCGACCCGGGAGAAGTCGAGCAGGTCGCCGATGAGCGCCTGCATGCGCTTGGCGCCGTCGACCGCGAAGGAGATGTACTGCCTGGCCTGCTCGTCCAGGTGCCCGCCGTAGCGCTGCTCCAGCAGCTGGGTGAAGCTGGCCACCTTGCGCAGCGGCTCCTGCAGGTCGTGGCTGGCCACGTAGGCGAACTGCTCCAGCTCGGCGTTGGAGCGCCGCAGCTCGGCGGCGTGCTCGGCGAGCTGCTCCTGCGCCTGGGTGGCCCGCAGCCACTCGGAGACGATGCGCCGGCGCATCGCGTCCACGTGGCCGGAGAGCTCCGCCAGCTCGGCCGGGCGCTCGACGTGGAGCCGGTGCTCGAAGTCGCCCTGGGCGACGGCCCTGACCTGCCCGGTGAGCGTGGCCACCGGCCGCAGTACGGCGTGCCGGACGATGAGCGCGAAGCCGGCCGCGCTCAGGGCCAGGACGGCCGCCATCGCGCCGAGCGCGGCGTAGAGCATCTGCCAGCCCCGCTCCAGCCGGCCGGTCGCCTCCGTGTGCAGCGCGGTGAGGTGGCCGCGCAGCCCGGCCAGCGCGGACTGGACCGCGTGGAAGCGCTCGGTGCCGGTCCGCGCGCGCTCCTCGGCGGCGGGATCGTCCTCCTCGGGGGGCGGGCCGGCGGTGACCGCGTCGCCGTACTCCCGCCGCCAGGTCCCGGCGGCGGCCCGGAGCGTGCCGAGCTCGACGCGGACGGCCGGGCCCTCGGGCATCCGGGGGACCAGGCGTTCGAGCGCGGCGAGGGCCGCGGCCTCCGCGGCGACCGCCTCGCGGTAGTCGTCGCGGAGCTCGGTGTCGCCGGTGCCGGCGTACGCGCGCGCCGCGCTGGTCTGCGCGGTGAGCGCCTCGGACAGCTCCAGCACGCGCAGGGTCGCGGGGTCGATGACCTCGACGAGCGTCTCCCTGGCCTCGCTGGTGCGGGCGACCGAGCCGGCGGTGACCGCGATGACGGTGGCGGAGGCCAGCGCGGCGGCCGTGCCGGCGATCAGGAACCAGCGTCCCACCGGCAGCCGTCCGGTGCCGCTCGCCGTGGGGGAGGAGAGCGGCCGCGGGCGGGGGAGGGCGCTCACGGTCAGGTGTCCCGGGCGGTCCCGGAGATCAGCACGGTGGCCAGGTCGTCGTTGAGCGCCTCTTCGTTCAGCTCGATCACCCGTTCGATGAGCCGGTCGAGGTGGACGCCGCCCTGCTCGCCGACCAGCCGGAGCAGGCCCTCGGTGCCGAGCAGGTCGGGGCCGCCGCCCACGGTGGCCTCGATCAGGCCGTCGGTGTAGAGCAGGACGGACCAGCGGCGGCCGAGCGGCACGTCGATGGGGGTCCAGTCCACGTCCGGGAAGATCCCCAGCGGCGGCCCGGAGGGGGTGCCCGGCACGACCTCGACCGCGCCGTCGCGGATCAGCACGGGCGGCGGGTGGCCGACGACGTGCAGACGGGCGTGGGAGAGGGAGGGGTCGACCGTCATCGTGCACAGGGTGGTGAAGATCTCGGCGGACTTGCGCTCGAGGCGGAGCACCGAGTCGAGCGTGCGCAGCACGTCGTTGCCGGTGTGCCCGGCCAGGACCAGGGTCCGCCAGGCGATGCGGAGGGAGACCCCCAGCGCGGCCTCGTCGGGGCCGTGCCCGCAGACGTCGCCGACCACCACGTGCACCGCCCCGTCGGGGCCCTGCACGGTGTCCCAGAAGTCGCCGGCGAGCAGGGTCCGCTGCCGGCCGGGCAGGTAGCGCGACTCGTGGTGGAGGTCGCCGTCGTTCAGCACGGGGACCGGGAGCAGGCCGCGCTCCAGGCGGGAGTTCTCCTTGGTGACGAGCTCGGCCTCGACCAGCTTGCGCTGGGCCATGTCGGCGCGTTTGCGCTCCATGGCGTAGCGGACCGCGCGCACCAGGAGGCGGGCGTCGATGTCCTGTTTGACGAGGAAGTCCTGGGCGCCGGCGGAGACCGCCTCGACCCCCACGTGCGAGTCGTTCAGGCCGGTCAGCACGAGCACGGCGGCGTGCGGGGCCATCGCCAGCACCTGCTCGAGGGCCTCCAGGCCGCTGGCGTCGGGGAGCGAGAGGTCGACGAGCACGCAACGGACCTCGTCGGTCAGACGGACCATGCTCTCCGCCAGGCTGCGCACCCAAATGATCTTTGGGGGGTTCTCGGCCTGGTTGAGCAGCTCCTCCACGAGGAAGGCGTCACCCGCGTCGTCCTCGATGAGGAGGAGCGTGAGTGTTTCGTTGGGAGGGGCGGTCACTGACGCCTCTTAGGGTCGGGGGATCCGTTAACCCTATGAGAATAGTGCGCGGGTCCCGATGGTGCAGTTACATGATCGGAACGAGCCGGTTTCAGGGGGCCCGGCCCTCTCCGAGCAGCTCGACGCCCGCCGGGAGGCTGCCGTCGTGGGCGGCCTCGGCGAGGAAGAACAGCAGGGTCGCGCGGAACGCCTGGGCGGCACGGGTGGGTTCGACGTCCTTGCGGTGGGCCAGGGCGATGGTGCGGCGGAGCCCGGGCGGCGCCAGCGGGGTCCCGGCCAGGCCGGGGCGCCCGTCGAGCACCATCGAGGGGACGAGCGCGACGCCCAGTCCCGCCTCCACGAAGCGGAGCACGGCGTCCATCTCCCCGCCCTCCACGGCGAAGCGCGGCTCGAACCCCGCCTGGCGGCACGCGCTGAGCGTGGCCTCCCGCAGGTCGTAGCCGCGCCGGAACATCACCATCGGCCGTCCCCGCAGCTCCTCGATCCGCACGTACGGCCGGCGCGAGCGCGTGGCGGACGGGGCGGCCACCACCAGGTTCTCGCGGAGGATCTCCTCGGTGACCAGGGAGGGGTCGTCGCTCTGCAGCGGCAGGATGATCAGCGCCAGGTCGAGCTGGCCGCGGGCCAGGGCGCGGACCAGGTCGCGGGAGCCGCCCTCCTCCACCAGCAGCTCGATGCCCGGGTAGGCGCGGTGGAAGCGGGCCAGCGCGTCGGCCATCAGCCCGGCGCAGAGCGAGGGGGTGGCGCCCAGCCGTACCCGGCCCCGGCGGAGCCCGGCCAGCTCCCCGATCTCCCGCCGGGCGGTCTCGGCGTCGGCGATCATGCGGCGGGCCAGCGGGAGCAGCGCCTCGCCGGCGGCGGTGAGGGTGACGTTGCCCCGGGCGCGGCTGAGCAGCGGCGCACCGAGCTCGGCTTCCAGGGCCTTGATCTGCTTGCTCAGCGACGGCTGTGCGACGCGCATCCGCTCGGCTGCCTGGGTGAAGTGCCGGGCCTCGGCGACCGCCACGAAATAGGCCAGTTGCTGGAGCTGCACGCTTCCCTAGCGTAGGGACCCCTCCGGCGCGGCGCCGGACCGCCCTCCCGGTGGGGGCGGTGAGAGGAGCGGCCCCGCCGCCGCATAACATGCCGATGTCGGGACTGCAACGGGGTCGTGATGGAAGGTGTGAGATTACTCGCACTTGCTGACAGCGTGTCAGTACGCGGGGCCCGGCAATGCAGACGTAATAGCCGACGGCTATGGAAACCACGCCCATGATGACTTGGACGTGACCAAAGTCCTTTTCTTAACGTCAGGGCCGTGACTGCCATTGATGGGCGCGGAACGTCCACCGCGCCGATTGCCCCCCAAGTGAAGCCAGTGACGCCGCAGAGGACCCCCCGGAAGACGGCGCCCGGCCGCAGGCCCGGGTTCCTCGGTTCCTCCAGCGGCAGGAAGGCCGTGATGGCCGTCACGGGCGCCGTCCTCGTGATCTATCTGGTCCTGCACATGGCGGGTAACCTCAAGATCTTCTCGGGTGCCGAGTCGTACAACGCCTACGCCGGGTTCCTGCGCACCATGGGCGAGCCGGCGGTCCCCTACCGGACCGTGCTGACCGTCATCGAGGTCGTGCTCGCCGTCAGCGTCGTGCTGCACATGTGGGCGGCGATCACGCTGGCCCGCCGGGCGGGCAAGGCCCGGCCGGTCAAGTACGCGGCCAGGCGTAAGTCGCAGGCGAACGGCTACGTCGCGCACATCATGCGCTGGGGCGGTGTCACCATCGCGCTGTTCGTGGTCTGGCACCTGCTCGACCTGACCTTCGGCACGGTGAACCCGGCCGGTGCCGGCGGCACGCCGTACGAGCGCATGGTCCAGGGCTTCGCCCCCGAGCGGTGGTGGGTCACCCTCTTCTACGCCGTCTCCGTCGTGATGGTCGGCCTGCACCTGCGGCACGGCCTGTGGAGCGCGTTCCAGACGCTCGGCCTGGCCGGCGGCCGCAACTACCGCCCGCTGCGCGCGACGGCCGCGGTGATCTCCGCGGTGCTCGTCCTCGGCTTCCTGGTGGTCCCCTTCTCGATCATGATCGGAGTCGTCAAGTGAGCGAGCGAGCCGACGAGCACAACAGCGCCACGAACGTGGCCGACGAGGGAGGACGCGTGAGCGAGCTCTACGCCGAGGGCGAGCCGATCCGCGACACCAAGGCTCCGGCCGGTCCGATCGAGGAGCGCTGGGAGAAGCGGAAGTTCAGCGCCAAGCTGGTCAACCCGGCCAACAAGCGCAAGATGCACATCATCGTGGTCGGCACCGGCCTGGCCGGCGGCTCGGCCGCCGCGACCCTCGGCGAGCTGGGCTACAACGTCACGTCGTTCTGCTACCAGGACTCGCCCCGGCGCGCGCACTCGATCGCGGCGCAGGGCGGCATCAACGCGGCCAAGAACTACCGCGGTGACGGCGACTCGATCTACCGGCTGTTCTACGACACCGTCAAGGGCGGCGACTTCCGCGCCCGCGAGTCGAACGTCTACCGCCTGGCCCAGGTCAGCGTGAACATCATCGACCAGGCCGTGGCGCAGGGCGTGCCGTTCGCCCGCGAGTACGGCGGCCTGCTCGACACCCGCTCCTTCGGCGGCGCCCAGGTCTCCCGGACCTTCTACGCCCGCGGCCAGACGGGCCAGCAGCTGCTGCTCGGCGCCTACCAGGCGCTGGAGCGGCAGATCGCGGCCGGGACCGTGAAGATGCACACCCGCCACGAGATGCTCGACCTGATCATCAGCGACGGCCGGGCGCGCGGCGTCATCGTCCGCGACATGGTGACCGGTGAGATCGAGCGGCACCTCGCCGACGCGGTCGTGCTGGCCAGCGGCGGCTACGGCAACGTGTTCTTCCTGTCCACCAACGCCAAGGGCTGCAACACCACGGCGATCTGGCGGGCGCACCGGCGCGGCGCCTACTTCGCCAACCCGTGCTACACGCAGATCCACCCGACCTGCATCCCGGTCAGCGGCGACTACCAGTCGAAGCTGACCCTGATGTCGGAGTCGCTGCGCAACGACGGCCGCGTCTGGGTGCCGAAGAAGGGCGGCGACACCCGCAAGCCCGCCGACATCCCGGAGGAGGAGCGCGACTACTACCTGGAGCGCATCTACCCGGCCTTCGGCAACCTGGTCCCGCGTGACATCGCCTCCCGGGCGGCCAAGAACGTCTGCGACGAGGGTCGCGGCGTCGGCCCCGGCGGGCTGGGCGTCTACCTCGACTTCGCCGACGCGATCAACCGGCTCGGCCGCGACGCGGTGGAGAAGAAGTACGGCAACCTCTTCGAGATGTACGAGCGCATCACCGGCGAGGACCCGTACACCCAGCCGATGCGCATCTACCCCGCCGTGCACTACACGATGGGCGGCCTGTGGGTGGACTACGACCTGCAGTCCACGATCCCCGGCCTGTTCGTGGTCGGCGAGGCCAACTTCTCCGACCACGGCGCCAACCGCCTCGGCGCGTCCGCGCTGATGCAGGGCCTGGCCGACGGCTACTTCGTGCTCCCGACCACGATCGGCGACTACCTCGCGAACGGCCCCTACGGGGAGGTCGACGAGGCGGCGGTGGCCGAGGCCGAGACCGCGGTCCGCACCAAGATCGAGAAACTCCTCTCGGTCAACGGCACCCGCACCCCCGACTCCTTCCACCGCGAGCTCGGCAAGCTCATGTGGGACTACTGCGGCATGGAGCGCACCGAGGAGTCGCTGCGCAAGGCGCTGGACCGGATTCCGGAGCTGCGCGAGGAGTTCTGGCAGAACGTCAAGGTCTCCGGCACCGCCGAGGAGCTCAACCAGGTGCTGGAGCGAGCCGGGCGGGTCGCGGACTTCTTCGACCTGGCCGAGCTGATGTGCATCGACGCCCTGCACCGGACCGAGTCCTGCGGCGGCCACTTCCGCGCCGAGTCGCAGGACGCCGACGGCGAGGCGCTGCGCGACGACGAGAACTTCGCCTACGTCGCGGCCTGGGAGTACGGCGAGCAGGGCCCGGTCCTGCACAAGGAAGCCCTGGAATACGAGTACGTCAAGATGACCCAGCGGAGCTACAAGTGAGCGAGCGCGGCGAGCGAGCCAAGGAGCACAGCAACATCGTTCATGCCCGCAGGGCAGGGCGACTGAGCGTAGCGAAGGAGCTGCGGGCATGAACCTCACACTCAAGGTCTGGCGCCAGAAGGGGCCGGAGGACGCCGGCCGCATGGTCACCTACCGGGTCGAGGACGTGTCCCCGGACATGTCCTTCCTGGAGATGCTCGACGTGCTCAACGAGAAGCTCATCCTGGAGGGCGACGACCCGATCGCCTTCGACCACGACTGCCGCGAGGGCATCTGCGGCATGTGCGGCATGGTGATCAACGGTGTCGCGCACGGCGAGCAGGTGGCCACCACCACCTGCCAGCTGCACATGCGGCACTTCGAGGACAACGCGGTCATCACCATCGAGCCGTGGCGCGCCGCGCCGTTCCCGGTGGTGAAGGACCTGGTCGTGGACCGCTCGGCGTTCGACCGGATCATCCAGGCGGGCGGCTTCATCTCCGTCCCCGCCGGCTCGGCCCCGGACGCGCACAGCGTCCCGGTGAAGAAGGCCGACGCCGACGCGGCGTTCGACGCGGCCACCTGCATCGGCTGCGGCGCCTGCGTGGCGGCCTGCCCGAACGGCTCGGCCTCCCTCTTCACCGCCGCGAAGATCACCCACCTGTCCCTGCTCCCGCAGGGCCAGCCCGAGCGCGACTCCCGCGCCAGGGCCATGGTGGAGCAGATGGACGCCGAGGGCTTCGGCGGCTGCACCAACACCGGCGAGTGCACCGCGGTCTGCCCCAAGGGCATCCCGCTGGACACCATCGCCCGGATGAACCGCGACTACCTCAAGGCGTCGAAGTAGCCGCCGGGGGCGTAAGCTCCCTCCGTGCCGGGTGGTGACCCGGCGCTCCAGGCGGAAGCCACCGCGGGCCGTACCTTCGTGGGGAGGTACGGCCCGCGTTCTTCCGTCCCGTGTCCCCGTACCCGGCCTCGGCCCCGTACCCGGCCTCGGCCCTGGATCAGGGCCCGGGCCCGGTCCCGTGCCCGCCGGCCCCGCTCCGCCCGTGCCCGCCGGGTGTCCAGGCCGCGGGAACGATCTACCTGTTCTTGGCTTTTCTGCCAGAATCCACGGTCATGAAAAACGCAATTGCCGTGAAACGGGCACTGGGTGCCGCGCTCGTCGCGGCCTGCACCGCGCTGCCGGTGGTGGTGACGGCCTCCCCGGCCGCCGCGCAGCCGGCCGTGCCCGCGGTGCAGAGCCCGGCCTTCTCCCCGGTGGGCGAGGTCGCCAGCAGCCGTCCGGCCTACTACACCTACTCCGGATACACGCTCTCCCAGCACCAGAGGCAGGGCAAGAAGCTCGCCGCCAAGGGCTACCGCCCCATCTCCCTGAGCCTGGCCGGCTCGCGGATCTCGGCCGTCTGGGTCAAGACCGCCGGCCCCGCCTGGAGCAGCCGGGCCGGTCTCTCCCACGCGGCCTTCGACCGCGAGGTCAGGAAGATGCGGAGCAAGGGCTACGCTCCGACGATCATCACCTCCTCGGGCGGGAGCTTCGCGGGCGTCTTCGAGAAGAAGAACGCCGGCTGGCAGATCCAGTGGGGCATGACCTCCTCGCAGTTCAAGAAGGTCGACAAGCGGGAGGGGAACAAGGGCCGCGTCCTCGTCTCCATGACCGCCTACGGCTCGGCCTCCGCGCCCCGCTACGCCGGGGTCTGGCAGCAGGGCAGCTCGGGCCACGGCTGGGCCACGGGCTACACGGCCTCCCAGCTGAACAAGCTCATCAAGAAGAACGACAAGAAGGGCTACTACCCCCGGCAGGTCGTCGTGGCGCCCGACGGCACCTACGGCGCGGTCTTCCACCCCTCCACCGGCCGCTGGTGGGCCTATTACGGGCTGACCTCGTCGCAGCTGGACCGCAAGCACAAGACCTACGGCAAGCAGGGCTACTACCCGGTCAGCGTCGACGGCAAGCACGTGCAGGGCTACGGCACCGTCTACGCCGCCGTCTGGGTCAAGAACTAGCCGCCCGCACGGCCGCCGGCGCCCGCCGCACGGCGGCCTCACCGCTGCCCCGGACGACCCCGGACGACCCCGGACGGCCCCGGACGATTCCGTCGGCTCCGTACGGCCTCACCGGGACCTCGCCGTGGGCTTTCGAGGGCGTGCCCGGCCGCCGGCCGTACCCTTCCGGGAAGGGGTACGGCCGGCGGGGGTCAGCGCCGCGCGCGCAGGGCGGCGGTGAACCACTCGCAGGCGGGGGCCATCGACGGGAACGGCGGGCGGCCGTTGAGCACGACCATCAGCTGCCAGTACCGCTCCACCCGCCGGTCGGTGAACGCCTCCAGCGTGTCGGCGATCCGAAGGCGCTCCCCGGCCGGGAGCGCCGGATCGATGATCCGGTCCAGGACCCGCCTGCCCTCGGGGGAGTCCGGGGCGACGCCCGCCGCGAGCGCGCCGCCGGCGTGCTCCATGATCTTGTCGTGGTCGTAGCCCCCGGGGGGCGACTTCATCTCCTGCCGCATCCGCCGCTGGAAGTCCTCGTCCATGGAGAGCAGCACCATCCGGCGCACCCGCCGCAGGAACTCCTCGTCGGAGACGAGCCCGGCGAGCTCGATCCAGGCGTCGACCTGCTCGGCTGAGGGGTCGGCCGGCAGTTCGGCGGGCATCAGGCGCATCGCCTGGGCGATGTAGGCCCCCGGGGCCTCCGGATCGAGTCCTTCGAAGGCGCGGTCGACGAAGTCGTCGATGAGGCGCTGCCGCTCCCGCGCGGAGAGCCGGGCCATCTCGTGCATGAGTCTCATCTCCTCGGGCGTGCTTCCACGTCGGGCGACCGACCGCAGCACCGCGCGGCGCAGCCGCAGGGCGCGGATCTCCACGTCCAGGGCGTCGGCGTGCGTGCGGGCGACCTCGGACACCGTCACCTGCCGGTGCAGGACCCGCCGGACCGTCTCCAGCCCCAGTCCCAGCTCGCGCAGGGTCTGGATCAGCTCCAGGCGGGCCACGGCCTCGGCGTCGTAGAGCCGGTGGCCGCCGGCCGAGCGGCGCGTGGGCTCCATCAGTCCGCTGTCGGACCAGAAGCGGATGGTGCGCACCGGGAGCCCGGTGCGCCGGGAGAGCTGCCCGATGGACAGCAGCTCGGTGCGGTCGTTCACGGAACGATCCTCAGAGCTCCACTCACTGGAGATTCAACCTCTTTTCTCCCGGGCACCGTATCCGTCCGCTCCGGGGAGGGGAGACGGAAGGGTCACCGGCCTCGTAGGCACCGCAGGCCCAGCACGCCGTACCAGAGCATGACCGGCAGGTGCAGGGCGTAGCCGGCCTGCTCCAGGACGGGCGACGGAGCGGCGGTCCCGGTCGTCCACGGCAGCACGACCGAGACCAGGCCGGAGAGCGCCGCGGCCGCTCCGGCGAGGCGGAGCCGGCCGGGCATCGGGACGAGGGCCGCGGTGGCCGCGGTGGCCGAGACCCAGAGCAGACCGGCCAGGTTGACCGCCCACTTGGCGGTGAGCAGCACCGCCCAGGCCGTGGTGACCGAGGCCGGGGCGGCGGGGTCGGCGGCCAGCTGCGTCAGCGCCAGGTTCCCGGCGTCGTGGAGCAGGCCCGCCAGTCCGGCCGCGGCCAGCAACCCGCCCGGGAGCACGCCCGGACGCGCGGCCGGGTGCGGTCCGTGCTCCGAGCCGGGGAGAGGGGCCGCCCCGGCTCCGCCTCCCGTGGCCGCCCCGGGTCCGCGTCCCGGGGCGGAGAGGGTGGTCAGGAGGAGCCCGGCCGCGGTCAGCGCCAGCCAGCCCAGCACGTCGAGGGCCAGCTCGGTCAGGTGGAGCCCGGCCCGCCCGCCCACCGCGGCCAGCGCGCCGGCGGGGTCGGCGGGATTCAGGGTGAGCCCCGCCGGGATCACGATCACCGCGGCGGCGATAAGGAGGAGCGGGGAGGACAGCAGCAGTGCGCCGGTGAGCCGGGTGCCCGGATACCGGTCGGTCGTGGACGTCATGGCCGGTTACCGTAGAACCCTGCCCCAGCGGAAAGGTCAACACCGACCGGCGGGGACCGCCGTGTGAAGGGCCGCGGGACCATCGGATCCGCACGGGCGGGAACCGCGCCGCGCGGGAAGGGAGAGGCCATGTGGCGGATCGGGCGGCTGGCGCACATGGCGGGCGTCTCCGAGCGCACCCTGCGCCACTACGACGCGATCGGGCTGCTCGTGCCCGCCGCCGTGGACCCTGTCACCGGCTACCGCTGGTACGGCGCCGCCGAGCTGGCCCGGCTGGAACGCATCCGCGGCCTGCGGCGCCTCGGCCTGCCCCTGCGCGAGATCGCCGACCTGGTCGACGGACCCGAGGAGCACCTGCGCGAGGCCCTGATCGACACGGTGGCGGCCATCCGGCGCGACATCGCCGAGCTGGCGGCGACCGCGGCCCGAGCCGAGGACCACCTCGCCCGGCCGATGGCGATCCTGCCCCAGCAGGCCGAGGTCGGCGCGCGCCGCCTGCGTGTGCGCCGGCTCCGTCTGGAGCACCCGTCCGAGCTGGCCGCGGTGTGCGCGGGACCGCCCGCGACCCTGCTGACCTGGCTGCGGGGACGCCCGGCCGGCGGGTTCGCCGCGGCCGTGGCGACCGACCGCGGTGGCGAGAGCCTCGTCCTGCCCGCCCGCACCGTCGTGCGCGCCGTGGTCCCGCCGGCGGCCGGGGTGGTCCGCGCCGGGCAGGACCTGTTCGGCTGGCTGGACCGCCACCGGCTGGCCGTCGCCGGGCCGACCGTGGAGGAGCATCTCGTCGACGCCGACGGCGCCGCCGTCACCGTCCTGGAGGTCCCCGTCAGGCCCGGGCCGCCGGGCGGGGAGGTGTCCTTCCCGGGCTCCTCCGGGCGGCGGCCCCGGTCGTGACCGCGTCCCGGGTGGCGTCCCCTGCGCGGACCGCGGGTCAGCCCATCTCGGCGACGAGCTCCCGGCGGAGGGTCTCCAGATCGACGTCGATCTCGGACAGGACCCGGCGGGCCGGCCCGGGGCCGGCGCGCAGGATGCCGAGGAGGATGTGGCCGTCGGCGATGTGGTCGTGCTTGAGGGCGATGGCCTCGCGCAGGGAGAGCTCCAGGGCCTTCTTCGCCGGCGGGGTGAAGGGGATGTGCCGGCCGCTGAGCCTGCGGCCCCGGTGGTCGCGCTGCGGAGGCCGGTCCAGGGCGCCGGGCCCGAAGGCGGCCTCGACCTTCTCCCGGATGGCGGACAGATCGATGCCGATCGTCTCCAGCGCGTCGGCGTCGATGTGCTCGCTTCCCTTCGGCGGGATCATGTCGAACACGGCCCGGTAGGCCCGCTCGTGGTCCAGGCCGTGCCGGGCCAGGAGCCGGGCGGAGACCGTCTCCGGCTGGTCGAGCAGGCCCAGCAGGACGTGCTCGCTCCCGATGAAGTGGTGGTTGAGCCGCCGGGCGTTCTCCTGGGCGAGCTTGACGGCCTGGCGGGCGTCGCGGGTGAACCGCTCGAACATGCCTACTTCTCCCTTCTCAGGAGCCCGCGGCCCCCTGCGTACTTCTTGTGCACCGCCTGCCGGGAGACCTCCAGGCAGTAGGCGATCTCCTGCCAGGACCATCCCTGCTCGCGGGCGTTCTCCACCTGAAGGGCCTCCAGGCGGTCGACCAGCATCCGCAGTGCCCGTACGGCCCGCAGGCCGACGGCGGGGTCGCGGCTGCCGGCGTCGGAGGCCAGCTGCGCCGTATCGCTCATGCTGTCAATGTAGGTTGACATCCCTGTCTGTGTCAACCCTGGTTGACGTGGGCGGGGAAAACGAGTTGCCTGGTAGGAGGCGGATTTGTCAGCCTGGACGGGCCATGCGCTCCTTACCTGTCGCCGATCCCGGCACTCCCGACGCCCGAAGCCCGCTGCGCTATCTGCGCTGGGTGGCCCGCAACCAGGCCGGCCCGCTCGCCGGGGGCATCGCCTACGCCACCCTCTGGTGGCTCGCGATGGCCCTGGTCCCCCTCTTCCTGGGCAAGGGCATCGACGCCCTGCGGACCGGGGACACGGAAGGGCTGGTCACCTGGGGTGCGGCGGTGTTCGGCCTGGGCGCGGCGCAGGCGTTCACCGGCGTCATGCGGCACCGGATGGCCGTCTACAACTGGCTGAGCGCCGCCTACCGGACCGTCCAGGTCACCGCCCGGCAGGCGACCCGGCTGGGCGCGACGCTGCCCAAGCGCATGTCCACCGGCGAGGTCGTCAGCATCGGCAACTCCGACATCGCCCACATCGGCAACGCGATGGACATCCTGCTCCGCGGCAGCGGCGCGGTCGTCGCCATCGCCACGGTGACGGTCCTGATGATCCGCATGTCGGTCCCGCTGGGCCTGATGGTGCTGTTCGGCGTCCCGCTCATGGCGGCCGCCGTCGCGCCGCTGCTGCGCCCGCTGCACCGCCGCCAGAACGCCCACCGCGAGCTGCAGGGCGAGCTGTCCACCCGGGCCGCCGACATCGTCGCCGGCCTGCGCGTGCTCCGCGGCGTCGGCGGCGAGCAGGTCTTCGCCGACCGCTACACCGCCGAGTCGCAGCGGGTACGGCGGGCGGGCGTCCAGGTGGCCTCGGTCGAGTCGGTGCTGGAGGGCGCGCAGATCCTGCTGCCCGGCCTGCTGATCGCCGCGGTGACCTGGCTCGGCGCGACCTTCGCCCTCGACGGGCGGATCACCCCGGGCCAGCTCGTCACCTTCTACGGCTACGCGGTCTTCCTCATCGCCCCGATGCGGACCCTCACCGAGGCGGCCGACAAGCTGACCAAGGGGCACGTCGCCGCCCGCCGGGTGGTGCGGATCCTGAGCCTGGAGCCGGAGATGACCGGCGGCACCGGCAGCAGCGACGGAGGCCTGCTCCGCGACGTGGCCTCCGGGGTCGCCCTCCGCCCCGGCTCCTTCACCGCCGTCGCGGCGGCCTCGCCCGAGGAGGCCATCGCGGTCGCCGACCGGCTCGGCCGCTACAGCGGCGGCGACGTGGACTTCGGGGACGTGCCGCTGGAGGAGCTGCCGCTCGCCGAGGTCCGCCGCCGGATCCTGGTCGCCGACAACGGAGCGCGGCTCTTCGCGGGGCGGCTCCGGGACGAGCTGGACGTCACGGGCGGCGCCTCGGACGACGACCTCGCCGAGGCGCTGCACGCCGCCTGCGCCGAGGACATCGTCGAGGCCCTCCCCGGCGGCCTGGACGCGCCCGTCGCCGAGGCCGGCCGGGAGTTCTCCGGCGGCCAGCAGCAGCGGCTCCGGCTCGCCCGGGCGCTGCTGGCCGACCCGGAGGTGCTCATCCTGATCGAGCCCACCAGCGCCGTCGACGCGCACACCGAGGCCCGCATCGCCGACCGGCTCGCCAAGGCCCGCCAGGGCCGCACCACGCTGGTCTGCACGACCAGCCCGCTGGTGCTCGACCGCGCCGAGGAGGTCGTCTACGTCGCCGACGGCGTCGTGCGCGCCCAGGGCACCCACCGGGAGCTGCTGGCCACCACCCCGGCCTACGCCGCCACCGTCACCCGAGGAGAGGACTGACCGCCATGACCGAACGGGCGGACGAACGCGCGGCGGAGCAGCCCTCCGGGGACACCGGCGGGCAGCAGGGCCGGCGGATCCTGCCGGTCGCCGACCAGGCGCAGGTCCGGGCCTACGCCCGGCGGCTGATGCTGAAGTATCCGCGGGAGCTGGTGACGGCGCTGCTCCTGCACGGCCTGGCCGCCGCCTGCGGGCTGGCGGTGCCCTGGCTGCTGGGCGGCCTCGTCCAGGACGTCCACGACGGCGCCGCGGTCGACCCCGCCCTGGTGGCGCTGGCCGTCGGCGGTTTCCTGGCCGGCCAGGCGGTGCTCGTCAGGTTCGCCGTCCAGGCCTCCTCCACGCTCGGCGAGAAGGTCCTCGCCGAGCTGCGCGAGGAGTTCGTCGGCCGGGTGCTCGGCCTGCCGCTCTCGGTGGTCGAGCGCGCCGGGTCGGGCGACCTCATCACCCGGACCTCCCGGGACGTGGACTCGCTCTCGCGGACCGTGCGGCACGCCGTACCCGAGACGCTGATCGCCCTGGTCACCTGCGCCGTCACGGTCGGCGCGCTGGTGCTGGCCGGACCGCTGCTGATGCTGCCCTCGCTGCTGGCCGCCCCGCTGATCTGGCTGGCCACCCGGTGGTACCTCAAGCGCGCCCGGGACGGCTACCTGCGGGAGAGCGCCGCCTACGCGGACATGACCGACGGCCTGGCCGAGACGGTCAACGGCGCCCGCACCGTGGAGGCCCTGAGCCTGCAGGAGCGGCGCCACCGGCGCACCGACGCCGACATCGCCCGGTCGTGGGCGGCCGAGCGCTACACCCTCGGCCTGCGCACGGTCTGGTTCCCCGCGGTCGAGTTCGGCTACGTGATCCCGATCGTGGCGACGCTGGTCGCCGGCGGCGTGTTCCACATCCGGGGCTGGGCCTCGCTGGAGCAGGTCACCATGGCCGTGCTCTACGTGCAGCAGCTCATCGACCCGCTCGACCGGCTGCTGATGTGGATCGACGAGCTCCAGGTCGGCGGGGCCTCCATGGCCCGGCTGCTGGGCGTGGCGGAGGTGCCCGAGGACCGCGAGGCGGGCTCCGCCTCCCCGGACGGCAGGGAGCTGCGGGCCGACGGCGTGCGCTACGCCTACCGCGAGGGCCACGACGTGCTGCACGGCATCGACCTGGAGATCAGGCCGGGGGAGCGGATCGCGATGGTCGGCCCGTCGGGGGCGGGCAAGTCGACGCTGGGCAGGCTGCTGGCCGGCGTGCACGGCCCGCGCCAGGGCACGGTCACGGTCGGCGGGGCCCCGCTGGTCGAGCTCCCCCTGGACGACCTGCGCGGCCAGGTCGCCCTGGTGACCCAGGAGCACCACGTCTTCCGGGGCACGCTCCGCGACAACCTGCTGATCGCCCGCCCGGACGCGGACGACGCCCGGGTCCACGCGGCGCTCGAGGCGGTGGACGCCGCCGGCTGGGTCGCGGCGCTGCCGGACGGGCTGGACACCGCGGTCGGCTCGGGCGGTGAGACGGTCTCCCCGGCCCAGGCGCAGCAGCTCGCCCTGGCCCGCCTGGTCCTGGCCGACCCGCACACCCTCGTGCTCGACGAGGCCACCTCGCTGATCGACCCGAGGGCGGCCCGCAACCTGGAGCGGTCGCTGGCCGCGGTGCTGGAGGGCCGTACGGTGATCGCCATCGCGCACCGCCTGCACACGGCGCACGACGCGGACCGGGTCGCGGTGGTCGAGGACGGCCGGATCAGCGAGCTGGGCTCCCACGACGAGCTCGTCGCCGCAGGCGGCTCCTACGCCGCGCTCTGGAGCAGCTGGCACGGCACGCCGCGGTAGACGGCGATAGACGGTGCGGGCCGCGCCCCGGCGGTAGGGGGCGCGGCCCGCGCGGCTCAGCCGATGCCCAGGGACCTCTTGAGGAAGTCGACCTGGAGCAGGAGGAGGTTCTCGGCCACGACCTCCTGCGGGGTCATGTGGGTCACCCCGGACAGCGGGAGCACGCTGTGCGGGCGGCCCGCCGCCAGCAGCGCGGAGGAGAGCCGGAGCGTGTGCGCGGCGACCACGTTGTCGTCGGCCAGGCCGTGGATCAGCAGGAGCGGCCGGTCGAGCTTCTCGGCGTCGGCGAACAGGGACGACGCGTCGTAGTGGCCCTCGTCCGGGTGGCCGAGGTAGCGCTCGGTGTAGCAGGTGTCGTAGAGCCGCCAGTCGGTGACCGGGGCCCCGGCGACTGCCGCGTGGAAGACGTCCGGCCGGCGCATCACGGCCAGGGCCGCGAGATAGCCGCCGAAGGACCAGCCGCGGATGGCCACCCTGGACAGGTCCAGGTCGTCGGGGAAGCGCTCGGCGACGCCGTGCAGGGCGTCCACCTGGTCGTCGAGGACCGGCCCGGCCAGGTCGTGCAGGATGGCCCGCTCGAACTCCGGGCCCCGCCCCGGCGTGCCCCGGCCGTCGGCGACGACCACCGCGAACCCCTGGTCGGCGAACCACTGGCTGGTCAGGTAGGCGCCGGAGGCGGCCAGCACGCGCTGGGCGTGCGGCCCGCCGTACGGGTCCATCAGGACCGGCAGCCGCGCCGAGCCGGGCACGTGGCCGCTGGGCAGGATCACGGCGGCGGACAGGTCGCGCTCGCCCGCGCGCACGAGCGAGACCCGCAGGTCCAGGCCGTGCCGCTCGGCGTGGGAGGTGATGTGGCCGCGCGGGGAGTGGTGGTGGAAGACCCGGGTCACCGGGCCCTCGCTGTCGAGCGTCTGGCCGGTGATCACCAGGGTGCCGCCCGCGGTGCGGCCGCTGTAGACCCCGCCCTCGGACGGGCTGATCAGGGTGATCCCGCCGTCGCGGTAGGCCCACACGGCGATCTCGGCCGGGTCGCCCCCGCTGGCCCGGAAGAGCACGGTGTCGCCCTCGACGTCGAGGACCTCGCGGACCTGGAGGCTGGGCGGGGTGACCGGCGCGTCGCCGATGACCAGGCGCCGGCCGCCGCCTGCGTCGGCGACCCAGACGAGGGTGCCGTCGGACAGGTGGCCGGGTACGCCGGTGACGATCTCCACCCAGGCGTCGTCGGTGTCCTCGCGCACCAGCGCCGACTCCCCGGTGGCCGGGTCGACCTTCAGCAGCTTCATCGACCGCTGGTCGCGGGAGAGGGTGACGATCGCCAGGCCGTGGGCGTCCCAGTGCGCGGTGACGAGGTACTCGTCGGAGAAGGGCACGGGCGTGCGGGAACCGTCCAGGCCGAGCACGAAGAGCTCCACCTTCGCGTTCGGCGTGCCGGCGGCGGGATAGCGCTGCGGGACGGCGGGCCGGGAGGGGTTGGCCGGGTCCGCGACGAACCACTCCCGCACGCCGGACTCGTCGGCCCGCTCGACCAGCACGGCGTCGCCCGCCGGGGACCACCAGTAGCCCCGCATGCGGTTCATCTCCTCGGCCGCGATGAACTCCGCCAGGCCGTAGGTGACACCGGGACCCTCCGGGCGGGCCAGCACGTGGTCCACCTCGTCATCGAGGTCCTGGACGTGGAGGGCGCCGCCGGTCACGTAGCCGACGTAGCCGCCGCCGGGCGCCAGCCGCGGGTCGATCACCGGGCCGGGGGTCGTCAGGCGGCGCACCCCCCCGGTCTTCAGGTCCACCACGTACAACCCGCCGGCCAGGGCGAAGACGGCCCTGGTCACCGCGGCGTCGGTGCTGTAGCCGACGATGCCGCCGGCCTGCTCCCGGCTCCGCTCACGGCGCGCCCGCTCCTCGGGCGGCAGGTCCTCCTCACCGGCGGTCAGCGTGCGCGGGTCGGCGATCAGCCGCTCGCCTCCGCCCGCGACGTCGAACTCCCACAGGCAGGTGACGGGGTCCGAGCCGCCTCTCGTCCGCAGGAAGACGATCCGGGATCCGTCGGGGGCGATGGTGAAGCCACGCGGCACCCCCAGGGTGAAACGGCGGGTCCGGGCATGTAGACGAGGGAAACTCTCACTCATACCGCCCATCCTGCCAGTTTGACAGCGCATTCCACGGTGCCCGCAGACGTTCGAGTGAAGGCTGTTATGAAAGAAAATCGGCATACGGGACGTGGAAGGCGAATTACCTGCCCCACCGGGGCGCGGACGGCGGAGGAGCTCCTCCCGCTCAGGCCGTCCCCGCCCTCCCGATACCCTTTACAGTCATGAACGATCGGCGTCTGCTGCTGGTACACGCGCATCCCGACGACGAGAGCATCGGCACCGGGGCCACGATGGCCAAGTACGCCGCCGAGGGCGCCCACGTCACCCTGGTCACCTGCACGCTGGGCGAGGAGGGCGAGGTCATCCCCGCCGAGCTCGCGCACCTGGCCGCCGACCGCGACGACACGCTGGGCGAGCACCGCATCGGCGAGCTGGCGGCGGCCTGCCGGGCGATGGGCGTCGACGACCACCGCTTCCTGGGCTGGCCCGGCCGCTGGCGCGACTCCGGCATGATGGGCGCCGCCTCCAACCACCGGGAGAACGCCTTCTGGCAGGCCGACGTCGAGGAGGCCGCCGGAGAGCTGGTCAAGGTGATCCGCGAGGTCCGGCCCCAGGTCCTCGTCACCTACGACGACAACGGCTTCTACGGCCACCCCGACCACATCCAGGCCCACCGCGTGGCCCGCCGCGCCTTCGAGCTGGCCTCCGAGCCCGCCCACGGCGAGGGCGAGCCGTGGCGGATCTCCAAGTTCTACCTGACCGCGATGCCCAGGTCCGCCATCCGCCGGGCGACCGAGGCGATGCGCGAGGCGGGCGCCCCCTTCCAGGTCGCCGAGGTCGAGGACCTGCCGTACGGCTGCCCGGACGAGGACGTCACCACCGAGATCGACGCCCGCGCCCACGTCGGCGCCAAGCTCGACGCGCTGCGCGCGCACGCCACCCAGATCAGCGTGGAGGCGCCCTGGTTCGCGCTCTCCAACGGCATCGGCCAGCAGGCGTTCGCGGTGGAGCACTACATCCTGCGCCACGGCGTGCCGGGACCCGCGGGCCGGGGGGCGCCGGTCGAGGCCGGCGGCCTCGGCGAGCCGTACGACCGCGAGGACGACCTCTTCGCGGGCATCGATTAGCCTCGATGCCTGTGGAACACGTTCCGGAGGCGACCAGAGCGCCGGGAGAGGTCACCGCGCGGCCGTCGCGGGCGCTCGCCGCGGCGGTGTACGCCGCGCTGTTCCTCCTCGGCCTCCTGATGGGGCTTCTCGGCGGGTTCCAGCACTCGTGGTACATCCGGCCCGTCCCGGTCTCCGCCCTCGCCTGGGTCGCCGGGCTCTTCGCCGTCTGCCACGGGGCCGGCCGGGCCATGCGCGGGCGCGGGGCCGCCGTCGCGCCCGCGGTGGGCTGGGCGGCCGTCACGATGCTCTGGCTGGGCGTCCGCCCGGAGGGCGACCTGGTCATCGCCGACGACCTGTCGGGCTACGTCTACCTGTACGGCGGTCTGCTCGCCGCGCTGGCGGGCGTGCTGACGGTCCCGGCGCGGGGCGGGTCCTGGCTGCTGAGCGGATACGCGCACCCCGGTCCGGCGCGGCCGGGCCCGTCCTGACCTCCTGACCCGCGCCGCCGATCCACCCGCGGCACCGCCCGAGGCCGTCCGGCGTCCGGGACCGGTGGTCCGCGCCGCCGTCCCCCTGTCGCCGCCCGCGCGCAGGGCGCACAATCACCGGTATGCGACGGTGGCATCGCACCCGGCGGGCGCTCAACTACGCGAACCTCTCCACCCCCGTGGGGCTGCTGGTGGCCCGGCTGGGCCGCGCCCGCCTGACGGCGGGCCCCGACGGCCTCCTGCTGGCGTACGGCTACCGCATCCCGTTCCCGGTCGCCGGGGCGTTCACGGTCGGCAACGTGGTGCTGACCCGGCACGGGGAGGGCTACCTGACCGGCGCCCTGCTCCGCCACGAGGCCCGGCACGCCTCGCAGTACGCCGCCTGCGCGGGCCTGCCGATGCTCCCCCTCTACGTCGCCGCGGCGGCCCTCTCGCTGCTGGTCTGCGGGAACCCCGCCTCCTGGAACGTCTTCGAGCGCCTGGCGGTCCTGGAGGACGGCGGCTACCGCCGCAGGCCGCCGTGGTGGTCCAGGACGCGAGCGCCCGGCACCCCCGGGCCCGGAGGCCGGCACCCCGTCGGGGAGAATACGCCGCATGGAGTTCGCGACCGCCGACCTCGTCGACGCCCACGGTGACATCCTGGCCAGCTGCGTGACGCAGTTCCGCTCGTACGGCCTGCGCGCCCGCTTCGCCGGCCCCATCGCCACCATCCGCTGCCTGGAGGACAACGCCCTCGTCAAGAAGGTCCTGGCCACCCCGGGCGAGGGCCGGGTCCTGGTCGTGGACGGCGGCGGCTCGCTGCGCAGCGCCCTGATGGGCGACATGATCGCCGCCTCCGCGGTCGCCTCCGGCTGGTCCGGGGTCGTCGTCAACGGCGCGGTCCGCGACACCGTCGCCTTCGCCGGGCTCGACCTCGGCATCAAGGCCCTCGGCTCCAACCCGCGCAAGAGCGCCAAGGAGGGCGCGGGGGAGGTCGACGTGCCCGTCACCTTCGGCGAGGTCGTCTTCACCCCCGGCGCCTGGCTCTACAGCGACGAGGACGGCATCGTCGTCGCCCCGCACGAGCTGTGATCCCTCCGGCTGGAGGGAAGCGCCCTCTCGGCCGGTGATCCGGGCTCTGCCTCCACCGGTGCGCTCCTGTCCGCCGTTCGAGCCGGTTCCAGATCGTTTTCCGGGAAGTGCACCGCCGAGGCGGGTGAAGAGCGTGCACTTCCCGGAAAAGGATCTTCCGCCGCCAGGAACGGCGGGGAGACCGGGATCGAGGCCAGGACCTCGCCGCCGCCGGTCGGGACGTCGAGCGCCGCCTCGGCCTGCGCCATCCGCTCGGCGAGCAGCTTCGCATAGCCCCAGGGCGGGCGCTGCTCGGTCGCGCGGCCGGTGAACCAGGAGAAGTCCCAGCCCTCGACCGGAACGGCCTCGCCCTCGGCTACGAGATCTTCGAATGTGGACATGGGCCGAGGATGGCAAGCGGAGGCGATGGCCGCACCTGGATTACGGCGGCGCCGGGACCGCCGCGACCGGCTCAGGCTCGGCCAGTGATCAAAGGGCCGTCTCCAGGACCGTGGAGCGGTCGGCGAAGCCGTGCCTGCGGTAGAAGCGAACGGCGGCGTCGTTGCTCGCGTAGGCCGTCACTCCGGCGTAGCGGGCGCCGCGCTCGCGGGCCCAGGACCGGAACTCCGCCACCAGCCTGGCCCCGACGCCCCGCCGCCGGTGGTCCGGGTGGACGTACATGCTGCCGAGCGTCGCCACCGGGACCGGCCGCATCGCGGTGGGCCCGGAGAGCGACCCGGTCAGATGGCCGACGATCCGGCCGCCGTCGTCGGCCACCAGGACCAGCCGCGCCGGGTCGTCCAGTGCGGCGGCGAACCGGGCGGGGCCGTGCTCGCGGGGCCAGCCCAGGTTCAGCGACGGGTCGCGCGTCCCGGCGTCCTCGGCGAACAGCGCGGCGCTGCAGGCCACCACTCCGTCCAGGTCCTCCGGCTGCGCGGGCCGTACGGCGGCAACGATCTCACTCATGATCGCGACGCTATCGGGCGGCACCGACAGATCCGGCGAAACTTCTTGAGCCGTTCATATGCCGCCACGGCGGCTCGTCTCCGCGTGAGTGATGACGCGCGGAAGCCGGGCCGCCGCCTGCGGAGGCCGACCCCGTTCCGCCTCACGGTTCAGAGCGGGCCGGAGGCCGACCCGGATCCGCCTCACGGTCCCGGGTGGGCCGGAGGTCTGCCGATGTCCGCCGGCAGGTCCAGGGCGAGGACCATGTCGAGGTGGAGGAACGCCTCGAAACGGGAGCCCGGGGCGAGCGTGTCGTCCCGCTCCAGCTCCGCCAGCAGGCGCAGGGCCGACGGGGTGTCGAGGTCGTCGTCGAGGGCGGCCTCGATCCGCGCGACGTGCCCGGCGGGCATGGGGCTGCTCGGGGCCTCCGACCACTCGGCGACGCGCGAGCGCAGCAGGCGCAGGGTGCGGTCGGCGGCCTCCAGCGCGTCCCAGGACAGGTCCGCGGCCTCGCGGTAGCGGTGCCCCAGCAGCGCCAGCCGTACGGCCAGCGGATCGAGCCCCGCCGCGGCCACGTCCGCGAGCGTCACGGCGCCCCGCCCGGCATCCCCGCTCTGCACGGCCTCCCGAGACTCCCGGGGATCCCCGGCCGTCTCCCGGCCGGCGAGGCGCACCGGTCCGCAGCCGATCCGCCGGACCGCCCGCTGCCCGGTGACCGTCTCCAGCAGGACCGCGTCCGCGCGGACCTCGGCCAGGGCCGGGTCGGCCGGGTCGTCGATGCCGGGCGTGTGCTCGGCGGGGCGCATGTTCAGCGCGAGCGTGTCGGCGCGCAGGCCGTCCTCCTCCGCGACGCGGTGCAGGACCACCCGGACCCGGTGCCGCTCGCAGACCCGTCTGACCAGGTCGGCCAGCAGGTGGGGCCGGAGATCGCCCAGGTCCGGCCGGCGGCCGGCGGGCGGGGCGCAGGTGTGGACGCGCAGCGCCCGGGCGCTCTCGGGAACGACCCGCTCCGCCCGGCCGCTGGAGATGTCGTGGAGCCGCAGCATGAGCCCGAGACTAGTTCGGCGGCCCGGTGACCGCGCGCACCGGCCCGGATACGGGCACGTCGGATGTCCCAGGCATGTGGAGGGCCGCCCGGGATACGGGCACGTCGGATGTCCCGGGCCGCTGGAGGTCCGCCCCGGATCGGGCGTACCGGGCGCGGGGCGGTGGTCCGCCTGACGGAGCCGTCAGGCGGAGCCCTCCAGGAAGGCGAGGATGTCGCGGTCGCCGCGGTCGCGCAGCCGGGCGAGGACCTCCTCGCGGGTGGCGCCCTCCGGCAGGCCGATGCGGCCCCCGATCAGCCGCAGGCCCTCGGCCTCCGAGGCCACCGGTGCGGTGTAGCCGATCAGGTGCAGGGCCCGGTTGAGCGCGGGGATCCCGGCCAGCGCCGCGGGCAGGTAGCGGGTGAGCAGCTCGCCGCCGTCGGAGACCGTCAGGAAGACGTGGTCGCCCTCGGAGGCGCCTGCGGCGACCAGGATCGGCCGGATGGAGCCCATGGTCGGCTGGTTGTGCCAGCTGATCACCACGTCGCCCGAGGGGGTGGAGGCGGTCAGCTGGCCGCCGGGGGCCATGCCGAGGTAGGCGGCGAAGCCGGTGGGCAGCGGCGAGCCCGAGCCGCGCAGGTGCTCGGCGTTGACGTCCACCCGGTGCCACCAGCGGCTGTCGCGGCTGCGGAAGCAGCGGCGGGTCGCCGAGACGTCCCGGCGCGGCTGGTAGTCGCTCTGCTCGCTCTCGGCCACCCGGATCCAGCCGCGCTGGGTGCGCTCGAAGCCGGGGCCGCCCGCGTAGGCGCGGACCGAGCTCTCGCTCACGTCGTAACGCGAGGTCAGGTTGGTGACGATCGTGCTGACCGGGGCCTCTCCGCCGGCCCGCTCGATCTCCCGGACGATCATCTCGCGGATGCCGAGGTACTGCTCGCCGCCCCAGCGGGCCAGGCCGTACTTGTTGCGGTCGAGCCGCAGGAACCGGTCGTCGGCGGTGAGCTGGTTGCGGATGCCGACCAGGCTGTAGTCCTCGCCGATGCGCTCCTGGATCTCCTCGGGCGTCAGCGCGCCGCCGGCCACCGCGAGCACGGCCTCGGCCTTGTCGTTGACGCTGCGCGGCCAGGGCACCACGTGGCCCTCCAGCACCCGCAGCTGGGGCACCGAGACGAGCCACCGCTCGGCCACGTCCTCGCGGATGCCGAGCTGGCTGGCCAGCGTGACGGCCTCCGCCAGCGGGCGCGGCCCGTCGGTGAACAGCTGCCGGGTCTTCTCCCGCAGTTCGTCGGCGCCGCCCGCGACCAGCCACCCGTCGACCTGCTCGTAGCCGGTCAGCAGCGTGCGCACGAACCGCCAGGCCGGGATGCCCAGCGTCTTCAGGTCGGTGCGGTGCCACGGCACCGCCGCCGCCAGGTCGTCGGCCGGTACGGCGGAGCCGAGCCGGCCCCGCAGCCACGACACGTGCGCCACCAGGGGCGCCGCCTCCGGACCGGACAGCCAGGTGTCGACGTGGTCGCGCAGGTCGCGCTCGATCTGCCGGATGCGCTCACGGGTCACCGAGAACCGCTGGGCCAGCTCGTCCAGCGTCACCCGCTGGGAGGCGTACAGCCGGTCCCGGGCGATGGTCCGCTGCCGCTCGTCCAGGGTGGCGAAGACCCCGTCGATCAGCTCCGGGAGCGGCCGGTCCGGCCGGGCGGGCGCCGGAGGGGCGGCGACGTCCTCGGTGACGGGGGCGAGCAGCCGCTCCAGCACGCCGGCGAAGAGCTTGTGCACGGTCTCGCGGCCGAGCCCCTCGGGTGTCTGCGCGCTCGACGCCGGATCGGCGAACCGCAGCAGCGGCAGGATGTCGCCGAGCGTCAGATGCCCCCAGCACGACAGGGCGAGGTCGGCGAGCCGACCGGCCACCTCGGGGGTCCCGATGATGGAGCAGGCGCGCTCCAGCGGAAGCGCCTGCCACCACGCCTCGGGGAGACGGGGGTCGGCCGCGATCGGCGCTACCTGGCCGGGAGAGGTCCAGCGCAGGGGTGGCGCGATGTCGCTCAGGCTGAGGTTCATTGGGGTCCAACCGGCAAGGGGAATGTATCCGCAGTTCAGAGTATGTGAATCAGGTGGGCAGGAACGGGCTCGCCCGTCCTGAATGGGACACGTACAGCAGTTCGCGGGCCCGGGTGCAGGCCACGTAGAGCAGCCCCCGCTCGCGCTGGAGGTCGTGCGCCCGGGCGGTGAGGTCCTCGGTGGCCGGGGTGAGCGACTCCGGCGCGGGCACGATCCCGTCGGCGACGCCGATCACCGCCACCCGCCGGAACTCCAGCCCCTTCATGCCGTGCAGCGTGGTCACCCGCACCCCCGTGTCCCGCAACGCGGCCCTGGCGTCCCGGACGAGCTCGGCGGTCCTGGCGGCCACGGCGATCTCCCCGGGGGGCACGCCCTCGGAGATCCATCGCGTGACGCGCGCTGCCAGGCCGTTCAGCTCGTCCTCCGGTGAGTCGTAGGCGCGGACCACGGGGTGCGGGCCGTGCCGGGTGGCGCGGAAACCGTACAACTCCTGTACCCCGGCCACCAGCCCGTCGGCCGGTCCGCCTCCGCGCAGCCGTACTCCCCAGGAGAGGAGTTCCCCGCCGAGCCGGTAGGACACCTGCAGCCGCCGCCAGAGCGCGTCGATGCCGAGGGAGGCCAGCGAGACGCGGGTGTCGAGCACCCGCTGGTGCGGATCGCCGACGATGAACAGGTCGTCCGGCGCGTGCGGCACCGCCGCGCGCAGCAGCCGCCACTGCGCCGGGTGCATGTCCTGCGCCTCGTCCACCACGATGTGCCGGTACGGCCCCCGCCGCGGCGCGGCCTCCTCCAGCAGGTCCCCGGTGGACTGGCCGAGCAGGACCGAGGCGTCGGCGGCGAGCTGGAGCAGGGTGCGCTTGCCGCGCTCGGCCAGCCGCCCGGTGACGTGCTCGACCGCCGCCCAGACGGCGGCGCGCTCGGCGCCGGGCAGCGTGACGCCGCGGCCCGGGCGCGGGGCGGCGAGGTACTCGTCCAGCGTCCGCAGGTTCTGGGCCAGGATCACCTGCTCCCATTCGCGCAGCAGGAACGCCGGGCTGTGCCCGCTCTCCGTCTCCCTCCAGAGCCCGGCCAGCTCGTCGGCGCCCACGATCACGGGCGCGCGCCCCTCCGCCTCGGCCACGACGCGCTGGGCCAGCCGGTCCACGTTGCCGACCTCGATGCGCCTGCGGACGACCCCGTCCTCGATCAGCAGGTCGAGCCGGGCGGACAGCTCGGCGCTCAGCCCCTGGGAGAAGGTGACCAGCAGGACCTGGCCCGCGCCGCGCCCGGCGAGGAAGGCGGCCCGGTGCAGGGCGGTGAGGGTCTTGCCGGTGCCCGCGCCACCGGTGACCAGGACCGGCTGCTCGTAGGAGTCGCGGTAGGCCAGCCGGTGCTGCGGAGGGTGCAGGAAGACGCACCAGCCGGGCGCGTCGAGCACCTGGTTCAGGTGGCGCACGTCCGCGGCGAAGACGGCCCGGTCCGGGCTGCGTGCCAGCGCCGCGGCGAGGTCGCCGGGGTCGATCGGATCCGAGGAGGGGGACGGGTCGACCGCGCGGCAGGCGTCGAGCTCCCGCCATGCCTCGGCCACCGGCTCCCCGCGGGCGAGCGCGGCCAGCGGGACGTACTGGGTCACCGGCAGCAGCGGCTCCAGCGCCTCCAGCGTCAGCCCGTCGGTGATCAGCCGGACCAGGGGGAGGAAGCGGCGGTCGATGCCCAGCTCGGCCAGGTCCTCGTCGCAGGCGTCGGCGAAGAGCCGGGCCGGCGAGGCCGCCGCCGACCTGCGGATCGCCTGCTCCGCCCGCTCCAGCGCCTCGGCGTCCCAGACCTCGACCACACCGATCACGGGGTTGACCCCGAAGCGGTACCGCCGGGCGTAGGCCCAGGCCTCGGCGTCCGGCAGGACGGTCAGCAGCCAGTGGACGTCCCGCTGCCGGACCACCACACCGCGGTGGCGGTCGGCGAGACGGAGCGTCGCGACCCGGTCGTCCCTGGCCCCCCGCACCTGCTCCGGGCAGGGCGCGCCGGGGGCGTCCTGCAGGAAGGCGCGCACGGAGACCAGCGTGTCCCGGCGCGCCGGCTGGGGCAGCGCGCCCAGCTCCACGGGGAACTCGGGGGAGATCGCGAGTCGGGGCATCGGCTACGCCAGCAGGGACTGCAGGTCGCGGTCACCGCGTTCGCGCAGGCGGGCCAGGAGGTCGGCCGTGCTCGTGGACCCGCTCATCCCGATCCGGGTGGCGATGACCCGGGCCGCCTGCTCGGCGGTGCCGCCGGGCGCGGTGTATCCCACCAGCCGCAGGGCCCGCGCGATCGGCTCGGTCCCGGGACTCGCGGCCGGCAGGTGCCTGGCCCGCAGGACCCCCTCCTCCGACAGCGTCAGGAACAGGTGACCCCCCTCCCTGGCGCCGACGTCGTGCAGCAGGAGCACGAGCGACTCCAGGGCCGGCCGGTCCCGCCAGGACAGCGTCAGCTCGCCCGCCATGCTGGTGACCGTACGGCGCTCGCCGGGGGTCAGGCCCAGATAGGCGGCGAACCCGCTGGGCAGCGGGCACTCGACGCCCGCCAGGTGGTCGGCGGTGATGTCCACCCGCAACCACCAGCGGCCGTCCGGCTGGCGGAAGCAGCGGCGGGTGAGCGAGACGTCCTTGAGCGGCCGGGCCGCGGACGCCGCGGACGACTCGGACGATCCGAGGGACCCTGACCCTGATCCGAGGGAGGCGAAGTACTCGAAGGACCGGGACTCGAAGGACTCGAAGGACCTGGACTCGAAGGAGGTGAAAGCGGAGGAGGTCCGCTCCGGTGACGGGGAGGACTCCGGGACGGGCCCCCACGGGAACGCGGCGTCCGGTCCGGCGTCCGGAGCCGTGCCCGGTGGCGGGGCGGGTGCCGCGTCGGCCTCCCGGCCCGGCCCGGCCGCCGGGGCCTGGCGGGCTCCCGGGCCGCCCGCGTGCCGGACCGCCTCGCCGGCGCCGAGGATGCGCAACTGCGGAACGTTCTCCAGCCACTCCTTGGCGACCTCGGGATGGATGCCGAGGGAGGAGACCAGCTCGAGGGCCCGGCCGACGGTGGGCGGGCGCTCGGCGCCGGCGATCAGGTCGCGGGTCCGGTGGCGCAGCTCGGCGATGTCGCCGTCCACCAGCCAGCCGTCGACCAGGTAGTGGTCGCCCAGGGTGGCCAGCACGAACTGCCAGGCGGGCACGTCGAGGGAGCGCAGCTCCCGCGTGTGCCAGTCGGCCGCGCCGATCAGCCGCTCCAGGGGCGCCGCCTTGCCGAGGGTCTTCCTGAGCGCGGCCAGGTGCGCGCGGTACGGCGCGGCCTCCCCGGAGGCGAGCCAGTCGCGCAGCCGCGCGCGCAGCTCCTGCTCGGCCTCCTCGACCACCTCGGGCCGGACCGCGAAGAGCTTGGCCAGCGACTCCACGGCGGCTGGGTCGTCGGTGAACACCCTGTTCTGCGCGACGGCCCAGCTGAGGTCCTCCAGGTCGGCGAAGGCGCCCTCCATCAACTCGTGCAGGTCCACCGATGCCGGGGAGGCGGGCTCGTCCGCCCCGGCGGCGGCCGGGACGGGGGCGGGAGCACCATCGGCCTCGGCGGCCTCGGCGGCCTCGGGTTCGGCCGCGGCTCCAGGCTCGGGCACCGCCTCGAGCTCGGGCGTCATCTCGAGCTCGGGCGCGGCCTCGGCCTCGGGCGTCATCTCGGCCTCGGGCGCGGCCTCGGGCTCGGGCTCGGGCGTCACTTCGAGCTCGGGGGCCGCCTCGGACGCGGGCACAGCCTCGGGTTCGGATGCCGGTTCCTCCAGCGCCACGGCCCCGGACACCGGCGCGGCACGCGGAACCTCCACCGCGGCCTCCGGAGCGTCCCCGGCCGTGCTTCCCGGAGTGTCCGCCGTCACGGCTTCCGGAGCGTCCGCCACCGCGGTCTCCGGGACCTCCGGGACCTCCGGGGC
>NZ_JBHSBM010000012.1:14424-87888 GCF_042650625.1 Planomonospora corallina | reverse complement strand
CCCCGCCCGCCTCGGCGCCGTCGCGCCGATCCCCGGAGGCGGCGGCCCGCGGTCCGCCGGACACGGGGGAGAGCCGGGCGAAGACCGCGGAGAAGAGCGTGTGCAGGAGGGGGCGCGGCTGGACGAAGGGCTGGTCGCGCAGGTCGTGGCCGGTGAGGGAGAGCAGCCCGTGCCAGGAGCCGGCGCGGTCGAGGGCGATGGCCGTGCAGGGCTCGTCGGCCTCGTCCGGATCCAGGACGTACAGGGCGGGCAGGACGTCGCCGACGGCCGCGGCGGGCCAGTGCGCGAGGGCGAGTTCCGTGACGATCTCCGCGAGCCGCTCGGGACCCAGCGCGGACAGGACCATGGACAGGGGCAGGCTGCGCCACCAGGCGTCCGGCAGGCCGGGCTGGTCCCGCAGGACCGGGATCGTGGCCGCGTCGCTCCAGCGCAACGGCGGCACAAGGTCACTAAGACAGACGTTCATCCGTTCCCTTCACCAGCCCCTCAGGCAGCCCGAGTCACTCCTCGTCGCTGGAGAACGAGACTCATGGAACAGACCATAGTCTGGCAAATCGCCTCGGTGTACCGGGTGGTCCCGGTGGAGGGGTCAGCGGCGTACGGCGGCGAACCTGAGGCGCACGTAATCGGCCATCCATCCGGTCTCCCTGCGTAGCGCCGGAGCTGCGAGTTCGTTCACCCGGCGCAGCAGCGGCTCCACCAGTTCGGCCGGGACCAGGTGGAGCAGGGAGCCGGCGAACATGCGGACCCAGTCCGCCGCTCCGTTGGGGCATTCGTCAAGTGGCGTGGGCCGGTCGAAGTACTCGAGAATGCGTACGACGAAGCCGCCCTGCTCCAGGCGCGCGGCGTACTCCGCCGGGGTCGGGAAGTACCACGGCAGGTCCGGCTCGCGCAGCCCGTGCTCACGCCAGGCGGTGGAGACGGCGGCGATCAGCGTGGCGCAGTTGCCCGCGCCGCCCATCTCGGCCACGAACCGCCCGCCCGGGGCCAGCGCCTCCCGGACGCTGGCGATCACCGCGTCCGGTTCGCTCCCCATCCAGTGCAGGGCCGCGTTGGAGAAGACCGCGTCGTACGGCTGCGCGACCACGAAGTCGCGGCCGTCGCCGACGATGAAGTCCAGCCCGGGATACTGCGCCAGGGCCTTCTCGATCATCGCGGGAGAGCCGTCGATGCCCAGCACGTGGGCGCCCCGGGAGGCGATCTCGGCCGTCAGCACCCCGGTGCCGCACCCGAGGTCCACCACGCGCTCCCCGGGCCGCGGGTCGAGCAGGTCGACCAGCGGGGCGCCGTACGCCGAGATGTAACCGAGACCGCTGTCGTAGGTGCGAGCGTTCCAGCTCATCAAGCTCGACGTGTCGTACCGCAAGACGATCAGCTCACATTCCGAGACCGCAGCCCCTCGCCGGTAACCCTTCCGACACTTTAGAGGCTCCGGCATCCGGCGACGTAGCGGTCACACCGGTCCCTGCAGGCCCGGCAGTCCCACCAAGCCCGGCAGACCCGGCAGGCGCCCGCGTCACTCGATGGCGCCGTCCCACTCGTCGGCGAGGCGGGCCTTGGCGGCGTCGATCTGCGGAACGGTCAGCACCACAGGCGCGGCGTCCGTCTCCGGGAGCCGGGCGGCGAGCTCGGTGTCGAGGGTGCCGCGCATGCGCATGGCCTCCATCCGGACGGGCCTGGCGTACCCCTTCAGGAAGAGGTTCTGGGCCCGGTCGGAGAAGAGGAACTCCTGCCAGAGCCGGGCGGCCGCCGGGTGCGGCGCGTCGGCGTTGACGGCCTGGACGTAGTAGGAGGCGATCGTCGCCTCGCCCGGGATCGCCACCTTCCACTCGGGCCTGCCCTCCTCCGGCTCCCGGGCGGCCCGCTCGGCGTTGAGGAAGTCCCAGTCGAGCACCACCGAGGGGGTGCCCGGCTCGGCGGCGAGGTTCCCGGCCTCCTCCAGCTCGCGGAAGAACGTCACGCCCCGCTCCGCGTCCGCCTCGCCGCCGCGGAGCGAGGCCGCCATGACGCCGCTGAAGGCGGCCGCGTTCTTCCGGGGGTCGCCGGGCAGCCAGACGCTGTGGCCGGGCTTCAGGAGATCGGCGTAGGACGCGGGGGCCTCGACCCGGCGCGCGTCGTACCCGATGGACATGTAACCGCCGTAGGCGGCGTACCACTTGGCGGAGTGGTCCTTCAGGTCGTCGGGGACGTCATGCCAGGTGCGCACCTTGTAGGGGGCGAAGGAGTCCGCGGAGGCCACGGCCGTCTCCAGGCTCAGGTCGAACACGTCGGGCCGGAGCCGCCCGGCGGCCTCGATCTGGCGCTGACTGCTCGCGCCGGGTTCGAGCTCCTTCACCTCGATCCCGTACTCGTCGGAGAAGGCCTCGATGATCTCCCCGTAGTTCACCCAGTTCCGGGCCAGGCCCACCACGTTGAGCGAACCTTCCTTCCGGGCCGCCTCGACGAGCCGCTCCATGCTCGTGAACCCCTCCTCCAGGGAGGCCGCCTGGAGCTTCACCGGAGGGAGCGGGGCGCTCTCGGTGGCCGGCGCGCCGCCGCATCCGGTGATCGCGGCGGTGAGGATCACGGCGGTGGCGATGGCGAATCGGGTGCATGCAGTCACGGGGCGCATACTCTCCGGGGTGGCCGGAGGGGTCGAGGAGGCGCGGCCGTCCTTGGTGAACGTTGGGGAACGGCTTGCACCGGCGGGTGCCGGGACGGACCGGGACGGGGAGTGCCGTTGACCCGCGCCCGCGCCGTCAGCCCGGGAGGCCGCCCGTGCGCGTGCGAGGCCCTCCCGTGACGATCCTCGCCGCGACCAGGGTCTCCTCGGCGATCTCCACCAGGGAGCCGTCCCGCTTGCGCACGGCGAGCACGCCGTCCCGCCAGGACTCCAGCTCGCCCACGGCGTCCCGGAAACCTTCGGGGACCCTCCGCCGGGTCGTTACCCTTTTCCCCACGTCGGAGGGGTTTATTGTGATGGTCAGACGGGCGCCGAAGCGGGGATCCACCGCGTTTCGCCCCCTCCCGTTCAGACTCTCGGCGGGCACGGCAATACTCTAGGGCGTAGCAACCCGCGGTCGAAGTCGTGCCTAGGTGCGTAAAGAAGAAGGAGCCCGAGGTGACCTACGTCATCGCGCAGCCTTGCGTGGACGTCCTTGACAAGGCGTGCATCGAGGAGTGCCCCGTCGATTGCATCTACGAGGGCGAGCGCATGCTCTACATCCACCCCGACGAGTGCGTGGACTGCGGTGCGTGCGAGCCTGTCTGCCCCGTCGAGGCGATCTTCTACGAGGACGACCTTCCCGAGCAGTGGAAGGACTTCTACAAGGCGAACGTGGAGTTCTTCGAGGACCTCGGATCGCCCGGCGGCGCCTCCAAGGTCGGGAAGATCGAGAAGGACCACCCGGTCGTCGCGGCGCTGCCGCCGCAGGCCGAGGGCCACTAGCGGGCCCGCAGGGTCAGGAGGCGGTGCCGCCGCGCCGCACCGCGCGCGGTGCCGCGGCGGTGCCATGACGCGGTGCCATGACGCGGTGCCATGACGCGGTCGTGGCACCGCCATGGCGGTGCCGTGAGAGCCGTGAGAGTGCCGCGACGTGCCGCCGTGCCGCCCCGGACTCGCCGTGCCCGCACGGTGCCGGGCCCGTGCCGCCACCGCCCCTGACCCGGTGCGACCACCGACGACTCCTCCTGCCCGAGCCGGGCCGGGGGCACGCCTAGCGGGGAGAATTGTGTTCGGGCTGCCTGACTTTCCATGGGACCGGCTCACGCCCTACAAGGAGACGGCGCTGGCGCATCCCGGCGGCATCGTCGACCTGTCGGTGGGCACCCCGGTCGACCCGGTGCCAGAGGTGGCCCGGCGGGCGCTGGCGGAGGCCGCCGACAGCCCCGGCTACCCGCTGACCCACGGCACCGAGCGGCTGCGCGCCGCCGCCGCAGGCTGGCTGAGGCGCAGGCACGGCGTGGCCGTGGACGCCGCGAACGTCCTGCCGCTGATCGGCTCCAAGGAGTTCGTCGCCTGGCTGCCGACGCTGCTCGGCGTCGGCCCCGGCCAGCGGGTCGTCTTCCCCGAGCTGGCCTACCCCACCTACGACGTGGGCGCGCGCATCGCGGGCGCGCAGCCGTACCCCGCGGACGGCCTGCTCGCGCTCGGGCCGGAGCGGGTGCCGCTGGTCTGGGTGAACTCCCCGTCCAACCCGACCGGCAGGGTCCTGCCGGCCGAGCACCTGCGCAAGGTCGTCTCCTGGGCGCGCGAGCACGGCGCGGTCGTCGCCTCCGACGAGTGCTACCTCGAGCTGGGCTGGGAGGAGGAGCCGATCTCGATCCTCCACCCGGACGTGTGCGGCGGCTCCCACGAGGGGCTGCTCGCGGTGCACTCGCTCTCCAAGCGCTCCAATCTGGCCGGGTACCGCGCGGGGTTCGTCGCGGGCGATCCGGTGCTCGTCAAGCGGCTGCTGGAGGTCCGCAAGCACGCGGGCATGATGATGCCGGCGCCGGTCCAGGCGGCGATGGCCGCGGTGCTGGAGGACGACGCGCACGCCGACGCGCAGCGGGCCGTCTACGCGGCACGGCGGGCGGAGCTCCGCCCCGCGCTGGAGGCGGCCGGCTGGCGGATCGAGCACTCCACCGCCGGGCTGTACCTGTGGGCGTCCGACGGCACGGGCTGCTGGGACCAGGTGCGCGCCCTCGCCGAGAAGGGGATCCTCGTCGCACCGGGGGAGTTCTACGGCACCGCGGGCGGGCGACATGTCCGGATCGCCCTGACGGCCAGTGATGAAAGGATCAGTGCGGCGGTGCGCCGCCTCCAGTAGGATCGCGCGGCATGACCCCTGAGGTCGTCGTGATACTCGGCCTGAGCGTGCTGACCGCGCTCCTGCTGCTGGGCGCGTTCCTCGCGACCGCGCGCCAGGACAGGAGGGCGCCCGAAGCCGTGTCCGGTGGCGAGCCGCCCCGCACACCGCCCGAGGCGGCGCCGCCCCGGGCGCGGTCCGCGCCGCGTGCGGCGGAGACCGCCGGTCATGTGGGCATCGACTACCCCGACCCCCGCACGATCAAGGTGGGCGACACGATCGGGTACCAGGGGGTGCGGGCCCGGGTCCTCGGCGCGCTCCACCTGTCGTGGCAGGGCACGGAGTGGACGGAGTACCTGCTCGACGAGGGCGTGCGCCGGCACCGGTGGCTCTCGGTCGAGACGCGCCCCGGCCGGGCCGCCGCGGACGCGCTCCACCTCGAGGTGCTGCTGTGGACGCCGGTGCCCGACGAGGGCATGATCCCGGCGAAGACGATGATCATCGTGGAGGGCGTGGAGTTCTTCCCGGAGGGCCGGGGCACCGCGGCGTTCCGCGGGGAGGGCCACACCGGGATGCCCGAGCGGGGGCTGCTCGACTTCGCCGGCTACCGCGCCGCCGACGGCCGGCTGCTCTCCTTCGAACGGGTGCAGGGCGAGGGCTGGAGCTCCTGCTACGCGCAGCCCCTGCCGCCGGGGTCGATCACGATCCACCGGAAGGGGTAGGGGCCCGTCCCCGAGGGCTTGGGGAACACGGGCCCCGAAGACGCGGACCTATGAGGTCAGGCGATGCGGATCCGGCTCGCGGACGCCTCCGCGTCGGTCCGCCAGCCGCCCTCCTTGCCGCCCTCCGCGTCCCAGGACCGGCCGTCGTAGCGGACCCGGCGCAGGCCGTACTTCTGGGCGTGGGCGACCGACCAGGTGGCGATCAGCCAGCCGCGCCTGCGGGAGGAGGTCTCCAGCGTGGTCCCGGAGCCGAGGGTGCGGGCCAGCTCCTCGCGGGCCGCGGCGGGGTCGGGGGCCGGGACCGGCGACTCCTCGTCCTCCAGGTCGAACCAGCAGTGCACCGCGCCCGGCACCCGGCCGGTGAAGGCCGCCGCCAGGATCTTCGCGTTCTCCTCGTGCTGGGCGTACAGCGAGCCGTCGGCCGAGCGCTGCACCTCCTGGGCCGCCTCGTGCAGCGGGATCTTCCGGTAGTCCTCCACCTTGACCAGGGCGGAGAAGAACTTGCCCGCGGCGTAGACCGGGTCGAGCAGCTGCTCGGGCGTGCCCCAGCCCTGCGAGGGCCGCTGCTGGAAGACGCCGACCGAGTCGCGGTCGCCGAACGGCAGGTTCAGCAGCTTGGACTCCTGGATGCCGGTGGCGTAGGCGATCACCACGGCCCGCTCGGGCAGTTTGCGGCGGTGGGCCACCCCGGCGATGGCCGCGGCCACCTGTGCCTGCTCGATCTCCAGGTCGAGGGTGCCCGCGGGGGTGGCGACCACGCAGCCCTCCCCGGTCGCGGTCCGGTTGAGCAGGGCGAAGACGCCCACGGTGATGCCCACCGCGAGCACGGTCACGATCGCGATGATCGCGATGACACCAGGGGAGAACCGCCGTCGCACGCTGAAGAACCTACCTGGCTTCCGGACCGGTCCAGCGCGCCGGGAAGGCCCGGGGGGAGCGGGGTTCCCGGCGCACGGGGGAGGACCGCGCCGCCCGTCGCCGGGCGCAGGCCGGGCGGTAGGGTCGCGACATGGGCACGAGCTTGGATCTCACGCAGGACGTCGGTGCGCTCACCGCGCGGATCGTGGACATCGAGTCGGTCAGCGGGAACGAGAAGGCGCTCGCCGACGCGGTGGAGGAGGCGCTGCGCGCGCTGCCGCATCTGCGGGTGGACCGGGACGGCGAGTCCGTCGTGGCCCGCACCGGGCTCGGCCGGGGCGAGCGGGTGGTGATCGCCGGGCACATCGACACGGTCCCGGTCGCCGGGAACCTCCCCAGCCGAGTCGAGGGCGACCTGCTGTACGGCTGCGGCGCCTCGGACATGAAGAGCGGCGTCGCGGTCGCCCTGAGGCTGGCCGCCGCGCTGCCGGAGCCGAACCGGGACGTGACCTACGTCTTCTACGACTGCGAGGAGATCGAGGCCGAGCGGAACGGGCTGCGCCGGCTCAGCCGCAGCCACCCCGACTGGCTCGCCGGTGACTTCGCGGTGCTGATGGAGCCGACCGACGGGCTGATCGAGGGCGGCTGCCAGGGCACCCTGCGGGCGCAGGTCGTCACGCGGGGCGAGCGGGCGCACAGCGCCAGGTCCTGGCTCGGCTCCAACGCGATCCACGCCGCCGGGCCGGTGCTGGACCTCCTGAACGCCTACGAGGCCAGGAAGCCGGTCGTGGACGGGCTGGAGTTCCACGAGGGGTTGAACGCGGTGGGGATCACCGGTGGCATCGCGGGCAACGTGATCCCGGACGAGTGCGTGGTGACGGTCAACTACCGCTTCGCCCCGGACCTGTCGCTGGAGCAGGCCCAGGAGCACGTCCGGGAGGTGTTCGGCGGGTTCGAGGTGCGTTTCACCGACGGGGCGCCCGCCGCGCGGCCCGGCCTGAACCACCCGGTGGCGGCGGCGTTCGTGACCGCCGTGGGCGGCGTGCCGAGGGCCAAGCTCGGCTGGACCGACGTCTCGCTCTTCTCCGCCCTGGGCGTCCCGGCGGTCAACTTCGGCCCCGGCGACCCGAACCTGGCCCACCAGCGCGGGGAGTTCGCCTCCCTGTCCAAGATCGCCGAGTGCGAGCGGCACATGCTCGCCTGGCTCTCCTGAGTACGGCCCCGCCGCCGGCCTGAGTACGGCGCCGCCGGCGCGACGGGCTGCGTCCCGCCGCGGAGGGCCGGACAGAAGCCGTCAGCACAGAAGCCGTCAGCGCGGAGGCCGCGACACGGAGATCCCGGAGCGAGGCCCGGCACAGAGGCCCCGACACAGAGAAAGTGGCTTTCCTCGCCGGCCATTTGGCGGGGAAAGCCACTTTCAGTCCCGAGCAGCACCCTCGCCGATTAGACGGCGCCACCGCGAAATCCGGTTCCGTGTTCCCACCGGGATTTTTCAAGATTTTTTTCTGAGGTGGTTTTCGTGTGATCTGAGGTAAGGATTCCCGGTGTGTCCTCACAGGTGGGTTGCCGTCGTGAGAGGGCAGGTCCTGATCGGCCGGTCCAGGCCGTCCGCGAAGTCCCCCCGAGGGCGGGGCTTTCCAGGCTGGAGGTAATCGATGAAGAAGACGCGTCCGGAGCGCCGCCAGGGGTCCGCCGTGGTCCGCGGCGGCCTCGTCCCGGACTCCACCTACGACCAGCGGCTGCTGGAGGAGCAGCGGTCCACCGACTGGCTGCACATGGACCCGTGGCGGGTCATGCGCATCCAGTCGGAGTTCGTGGAGGGCTTCGGCCTGCTCGCCGAGCTGCCCCGGGCGGTGACGGTCTTCGGCTCGGCCCGCACGCCGGTGGACTCGCCCGACTACGAGCTGGGCGTGCGGATCGGCCGAGGGCTCGCCGAGGCGGGATACGCCGTCATCACCGGCGGCGGCCCGGGCTGCATGGAGGCCGCGAACAAGGGGGCGGTCGAGGGGGGCGGGGTCTCGGTCGGACTCGGCATCGAGCTCCCCTTCGAGCAGGAGATGAACGAGTACGTCGATCTCGGCATCGAGTTCCGCTACTTCTTCGTCCGCAAGACGATGTTCGTGAAGTACTCCTGCGGCTTCGTCGCGCTGCCGGGCGGCTTCGGCACGCTGGACGAGCTGTTCGAGGAGCTGACCCTCGTCCAGACGCGCAAGGTCACCTCCTTCCCCGTCGTGCTGGTGGGCACGGAGTTCTGGAGCGGGCTGCTCGACTGGATCAGGACGACGCTGGTGTCCACCGGGAAGATCTCCCCGGCGGACGTGGAACTGATCCAGGTCACCGACGACCCGGAGGAGGTCGTCCGGATCATGGTCGAGGCGGACAGGAACAACTCGGCGCGCCTGCGCAAGGAGGAGGAGGCGGCGGAGGACACGGTGGCCGCCGCCGAGTAGCCGCCGGACGCCGAATAGGGTGATCCGGTGTTCATATGCGTGTTCCTGGCATCGAGCCAGAGGATCGACCGCAAGTACCTCGCCCTGTCCCGCCAGGTCGGAGCCGAGCTCGCCCGGCGCGGCCACACGCTGGTCAGCGGCGGGGCCCGGGTCTCGTGCATGGGCGAGGTGGCCCGCGCGGTCCGCGCGGGCGGCGGCCGTACGGTCGGGGTGATCCCGCAGGCGCTCGTCGACATCGAGGTGGCCGACACCGACGCCGACGAGCTGGTCATCACCGCGGACATGCGCGAGCGCAAGGGGGTCATGGACGCCCGTTCCGACGCCTTCCTGGTGCTCCCCGGCGGCATCGGCACGCTGGAGGAGCTCTTCGAGATCTGGACCGCGCGCACGCTGGGGCTGCACGACAAGCCGCTGGTCATCCTGGACCCGTGGGGCCTGTACGCGCCGCTGCGGAGCCTGGTCGAGGGCATGCACGAGGAAGGGTTCACCCGGCCCGGCGTCTTCGACGCGATCTCCTGGAGCACCGAGGTCGCGGAGGCGTTCGACCTGCTGGAGAAGACGACCCGGCACCTGGAGCCGAGCCCCGAGGAGTTAGGCGAGGCCTCGGCGGGCTAACGCGGGAGGGCGCCTGCCGGCGAGGGACTCGGTCATCTCGACCGCGAGCCGGACCTGTCCGGGGCGGGTGGTGCGGAAGACGCGGGCGCCCAGCCAGGCGCAGACCGAGGCGGCGGCGAGCTCGGCGGCCTCGGCCTCCGCGTCGCCGGTCTCCCCGCCGTCCGCCGTCCCCGCGGGACTTCCGCCGGTCCCCGTGCCGTCGGCCGCCCCCTCCGGCCGCCCGCCGGGGGCCGGGGCGGCGTTCGGGCCGGGACCTGCCGTGGGCGCCGGCCCGGCCGACCCGGCCAGCTCGGCGGGGGTGACGACGACGGTGTGCCCGGCCCGGACGAGCCGCTCGATGTCGGCGACCGAGCGCGCCTCGACCCAGCCGGGCTCGCCCGGCGTGTCCGGTCCGATCACCACGGGAGCTGTCATGCCGCGATCCTAGGTCCTCCTCCCGCGGATCTCTCCGGCCCCGCGGGCCGGGACCGGGACCGGAGGAGATGTGGCACGATTCGTATGTGCTGGTCGTACTCGTGCTCGCCGCGCTCGCCATCCTCGGCGGCGTGGTGGTGGTCGCCATGGGGAAGGGCGGCGAGCTGACCGAGTTCGCCCCCGACGTCCCTCCGCTCGCCCTGCCCGACGCCGGGAAGCTCACCGCGGTGGACTTCGTGTCCCTGCAGCTCCCGGTGAGCCTGGTCGGCTACCACACGCAGAGCGTGGACGAGGCCCTGCAGCGGGTCGCGTACGCGCTGAGCGAGCGCGACACCAGGATCGCGGTGCTGGAGCAGCGGGTCTCGGAGCTGCTCGAGAGCAAGCTCCAGGCCCGGCACGACCTGCACGCCCCTCCGCCGTACGTTCCGGCCTCCGAGCACGTCCCCGGGTTCCCCGGCGGGGACCCGGCCGAGCCGGAGGACGGCGCTCCGGAGCCTGAGGGCCGGGAGCCTGAGGACCGGGAGCCCGGGGAGAACCTGACTGATCCGGGGCGGGAGCCGTCCACGCCCGGGGAGCGCGAGGCCGGGCGCGACGGCGCAGCGGAGCGCTCGGAGGAGCAGGGGTGACCGGGCCCGTCCGGTGCGGCTGGGTGAGCTCGGCCCCCGAGTACATCGCCTACCACGACGAGGAGTGGGGCCGCAGGGTCGAGGGCGACGACCCGGTGTTCGAGCGGCTCACCCTGGAGGCCTTCCAGTCGGGCCTGTCGTGGATCACGATCCTGCGCAAGCGGGAGAACTTCCGGACGGCCTTCGCGGGTTTCTCCATCCCCGCGGTGGCCGCGTTCGGCCGGTCCGACGTGGAACGCCTCCTGGCGGACCCGGGCATCGTCCGGAACCGGGCCAAGATCGAGGCGGCGATCTCCAACGCGCGGGCCGCGCTCGGCGTCGGCCTGTCCGACCTCGTCTGGCGCCACGCCGACCCCGACGCCCCGGCGCCTGCGTGCGACGGTGACGTGCCCGCGCAGACCCCCGCCTCCCGGGCGCTGGCCAAGGAGCTGAAACGGCACGGCTTCCGCTTCGTCGGCCCCACCACCGCCTACGCGCTGATGCAGGCCATCGGGATGGTCAACGACCACATCGCCGACTGCTGGGTCCGCGGCCAGGTCTCCACGGGTCAGGTCTCCGCCGGGCAGGGATGACGGCCTGCGGCCCCGTGGGCGCCGGAGCGGACGGCGCCGCCCGCCGGGAAGAGGCCGTCCACGGCTCGGTCCACGGCTCGGTCCACGGCTCGGTTCACGGCTCGGTCCACGGCTCGGTTCACGGCTCGGTGAGGTGGCGTTCGACGAACGCCGAGGCGGCGGGGAGCAGGCGCGCGGCCTCCTGCTCGAAGTAGGTCCTGGCCTTCTCGCCGGGCCAGCCCGCGGGCAGCAGCTCGGCGGGGAGACAGGGGTCGCGGAAGAGGAAGTTGCGCCAGCCGTGCAGCAGCCTGCTCCGGACGGCGAACACCCGGTCGTCGTCGGCGCCGTCCGGGAGCGAGCCGACCAGCTCCACCGCCCGGGCCAGCCACTCCTCGTAGGCCGCGGCGATGGCGTCCAGGTCCCAGATCCGGGCGACGAGCGCCCGGGGGTCGCCGTCGAGCGCCGCCTCGAAGCGGTCGGCGCGGACCTCCTCACCGGCGAGCAGCCCGTCGAGCTCGGGAGAGGGGCGCGGGCCGATCCAGGTGCCCTCCGTCAGCGGCGCGTACCCGAGGAAGGAGAGGCCGGCCCGGAGTCGTTCCCGCCGGGTCCGCTCGCGCACCGGCTCGACCGAGACCAGGTGCCAGCGGCCCGACCAGGTGACGGCCTCCGCCCGGTAGATCCGCAGCGCCGTCTCGTCGAGGCGGCGCACGCACTTGGGGGTGGCCTCGTAGCCGGGTCCCTGCGGCAGCCGGGCGGGCGCGAGCCAGCCCTGCCGGACCATGCGCGAGACGGCGGTGCGCACGGCGGGGGCCGCGATCTCCAGTGGGGCGAGCAGGCGGACGAGGGCGGCGACGGAGGCGCGGCCGCCCCGGGACCGCAGGTGGTCTCCGTACAGATCGAACAGCGCGGCGCGGGCGTTCACAGGGACCAGTTTGGTCGCCCGCGGGGGTGGCGGACAATGCGCACGGGGGCTTCCGTCGGGCCGATGAGAGAGCTGATCGTTCCCATCACGAGCGTGGAAGCGGGATAATAGGACATCACAGAAGACGTGAATGCGTCGGCCACCCTCGGGTCTGACGGAGATCCGGAGCCCGAAGCAGGAAGGGATACACGCATGGCGGCGATGAAGCCGAGGACCGGCGATGGTCCGCTGGAGGTCGTCAAGGAAGGCAGGGGGATCGTCATGCGGGTTCCCCTGGAGGGTGGCGGCCGCCTCGTCGTCGAGCTCTCGGCCGACGAGGCCGGTGCCCTCGGTGAGGAGTTGAAGAAGGTCGTCGGTTAAAGACCGGCCCCACGACCACGGCCCTGGCCGCAGGGCCGCCCCCCGCGGCGGCTCGCGCCAGGGCCGCCTTCGTCCCATGGTTTCGAGACTGGAGTTCTGACGTGCCCCTGGAGACCTCGATCGTCACGGCCGCGCGGGCGCCGGAGGACGCCCCGCTGCTCGCGGTGCCGTTCGGCGCGGACCTCGCCCCTCCGGTCGAGCTGCCGGTGCCCGCCGCCGCGCTGCTGGCCCACTACGAGGCCAAGGGCGAGGCCGGGGAGATCGTCGAGGTGCCGGTGGCGCGGGGCGAGACGGTCGGCCGCGTGCTGCTGTACGGGGCCGGCGACGGCTCGCCCGACGCGCTGCGCAAGGCCGGGGCGGCGCTCGCCCGCCGGGCCAGGGGCCGTGACGAGATCAGCGTCGTCGTGCCGGCCGGCGCCGTGGAGGGCTCCCTCGCCGCGTTCGCGGAGGGCGCGCTGCTTGCCTCCTACACCTTCCGGATCGGTGAGACGCCCGCGGCCTCCCGTCCGGTGGGCACGATCCGGCTCGTCGCCGGGGGCGCCGCGGGGGCGGAGGCCGGGGGAGACCCCGGGACGGTGGAGGCCGTCGAGGAGGAGGTGGCCCGGGGACGGGCCGTCGCCGGCGCCGTCGCGCTCGCCCGCGACCTGGCCAACACCCCCTCCTCGGTGAAGACGCCCGCCTGGCTGGCCGAACGCGCCGCCGAGCAGGGCGTCGCCACCAGGATCTGGGACGAGGAGGAGCTGCGCGCCGCCGGATTCGGCGGCATCCTGGCCGTCGGCCAGGGGTCGGTGAACCCGCCGCGGCTCATCCAGCTCTCCTACGAGCCGGAGGGCGGGCGGGCCGACGGGCACGTGGTCCTCGTCGGCAAGGGCATCACCTACGACACCGGCGGCCTCTCGCTCAAGCCGACCGAGGGCATGAAGTTCATGAAGACCGACATGGCGGGCGGCGCGGTCGTCATCGCGGTCCTGGGCGCGCTGGCCGCCCTGGGCGCGCGCGTGCGCGTCACCGGTCTGGTCGCCGCCGCGGAGAACTCCTTCTCGGGTACGGCGCAGCGCCCCAGCGACGTGATCACCCAGTACGGCGGGCGGACCGTCGAGGTGCTCAACACCGACGCCGAGGGCCGGCTGGTGCTGGCGGACGCCATGGCCTACGCCGACGCCGAGCTCGACCCGGACGTCATGGTGGACATCGCCACGCTGACCGGGGCGATCGGCATCGCCCTCGGCAAGGGGCTGGGAGCGGTCTTCGCCTCCGACGACGAGCTGGCCGCGCGGCTGGTCGAGGCGGGGGAGGCGAGCGGCGAGCGGCTCTGGCGCATGCCGCTGGTGGAGGACTACGTCCCGGCCCTGGAGTCGTCCGTGGCGGACCTGGCCAACATCGAGGCCGGATCCACCTACGGGGCGGGCTCGATCACCGCGGCGCTCTTCCTGCGCGAGTTCACCGGGAAGCGGCCGTGGGCGCACCTGGACATCGCGGGGGTCGGCCGGAGCACCGCGGACGAGGGACTGCTCTCCAAGGGCGCGACCGGATTCGGCGTCCGTCTGCTGCTGGAGTGGCTCTCCGGCCGCTGAGCCCGTACGGGTCACCCGGGGCGGCTCCCTCGCCTCCCCGGGTGGCCGGCCCGCGGCCCGGGTCCCTCCCGGGAGGGCTGAGGGCCGGTGGCGGAGGGCCCGGAGAAGACGCCGGGCGCGGGCGTCAGGAGCCGAGCTTGAGCGCGGCCAGGATGCCGCCGCCGAGGGGGAGGAGCAGGGGGCGGAGCCGCTCGTCGGAGCGGACCAGCTTGCCCAGCTCCCGGGCGGCGACGGTCTCCGGGTCGCGCCGGGCCGGGTCGGCGACCCGGTGGTGGAGCAGGGCGTTGTCGAAGACGACGACGCCGCCCGTCCGGAGCAGCCGGACGGACTCGGCCAGATAGTCGCCGGACTCCTGGACGGCCCCGTCGCAGAAGACCATGTCGTAGCCGCCGTCGGACAGGCGCGGCAGCACGTCCAGCGCGCGGCCGGTGATCAGCCGGACCCGGCCGCCGGAGAAGCCCGCCTGGGCGAAGCTCTGCCGGGCCAGGCGCTGGTGCTCCGGCTCCACGTCCACGCTGGTGAGCGTGCCGTCGGCCCGCATCCCGCGGAGCAGCCACAGGCCGGAGACGCCGCAGCCGGTGCCGATCTCCACGACGGCGCGGGCGTTGACCGCGCTGGCGAGGAAGCAGAGGGCGGCGCCGGAGCCCGGGGAGACCGGGAGGGCTCCCACCTCGATGCTCCGCTGCCGTGCGACGCGCAGGATCTCGTCCTCGGGATGGAACTCCTCGGCATAGGCCAGAGCGGCCTCCAACGGACTTGTCGGCGTCGCTGTCACGGCCTCTCCTCTCCCGATCTTGTGTTCCGTACCCCGTCGCACGGGTGCTGGGTCGCAGCCTAAGGGAGGCGGGCCGGATCGGGAACTCATGCCCCGGCTGGGACGTTGCATGGATTAAAGCGGCGTTTGCCGGTCCTCAGGGTAGTGAGCGCGCACGAAGGGACGAAACCAGGCACTATGGCGATAGCGGTGGTCCCGAGGAGAGGGGTGCTGGTGGACGAGCCCTACCACCAGGTGGATGCTCCGGTGTCAGACTGGACGCCTCCCACCTGGGAGGAGATCGTCCGGACCCACTCGGCGCGCGTCTACCGGCTGGCCTACCGGCTGACCGGGAACGTCCACGACGCCGAGGACCTGACCCAGGAGGTGTTCGTCCGGGTCTTCCGGTCCCTGTCGAACTACACCCCGGGCACCTTCGAGGGCTGGCTGCACCGCATCACCACCAACCTGTTCCTCGACATGGCCAGGCGCCGGCAGCGCATCCGGTTCGAGGGGCTCGCCGACGACGCGGCCGAGCGGCTGCGGGGGCGCGAGCCCTCCCCGGCCCAGGTGTACGACGACGCCCACATGGACGCCGACGTCCAGGCGGCGCTGGACGCGCTCGCCCCGGAGTTCCGCGCGGCCGTCGTGCTGTGCGACATCGAAGGGCTGTCCTACGAGGAGATCGCCGCGACGCTCGGCGTGAAACTCGGCACCGTCCGCAGCCGCATCCACCGCGGCCGGGCGCAGTTGCGTGACGCGCTGGAGCACCGCGCGCCCCGCGGCGACCAATCCCCCCCGGCCATGACCAGCGGGGAGGAGCTCGCATGAGAGACCAGAGGCGTGCGGACCGGCGGACCGGGAGCGTGACCGCGGTGCGGGGACGGCGAAGGATCAGAACGGACGCGACCGTCAGGGGCGAATGTCACGACGCGCCGCTCGGCAAGGAGTGGGCATGAGTCATCTTGGAGAGCGTGTCTCCGCACTGGTCGACGGAGAGCTGAACCACCACGAGCGCGACCGCGCCCTGGCGCACCTGACCTTCTGCGCTGACTGCCGGGCGGAGGTCGACGCCGTGCGCGCGCTGAAGAGCCGGCTGCGTTCCCTGGACGGGCCGTCGATGCCGGCCGACCTGACCGTGTCGCTGCTGCGCATGGCCGAGCCGGGCGGCCCGCTGCCGCCGCGGGAGCGGCCCTTCCCCGCCTCCCGGACCTTCGGCGGGGCGCCGATCCCGGGCATGCACAGCATCGTCGCGCCGCCGGACAACCGCCCCCGCGGCAGAGCCGGCGGGCCCCGCCGGTCCCGCAGAGCGGGGTACATGGCGGTGGGCTTCGCCTCCGCGGCCGTGGCGATCGGCACGCTGTTCGTCGTGGGGGGCTCCGAGTCCGGCCCGCGGGTGCCGCCGGTGGACATGTTCGCCAACCAGCATCGGAGCACCGCGCCCAGCGGCACGGTGACCCCCGTTCCCACGCCGACGGTGTTCGCGCCCGTTCCGTGACCCGGCCGCCCGGCCACCGCGCCCGCGGCGAGCCGGCGGAGGGCTCGTCCGCTCCCCGCGCCGGCCGGGCCGGAGGCCGCCGGGCCGGGACCGTGTGCCCGTGCGCCCCGGACCGGGTCCGGGGGCGGCGGGCGGTGGGCCGCGCACGGCGAGTCTCCGGGATACTGGTGACTGAGGCATTTCAGACGGGCAGGACGCGTTTTACACCTCTCGTATGTCCCTCCGGGGAAGATGGTTGGCTGCTGCCGACGAGCGGCCTCATACGAGGCGAGGAGTGGTGAATATCCGATGACGACCGACGATCCCCGCACCCACGAGGCGCACGACGCCGAGGGGCGTGCACCGTCGGGCTTCAGCGGCGGTCAGGACCCGGCTCCGGAGTCCCCGCGGCCGGAGTTCCTGCCGGCGGAGGACGCCGCGGCACTCCGTGGGGAGCCGGGCCCGCAGGCCGGGCAGCCGAGCGGCGAGGGCTGGAGCCAGCTGGGGCGCCCGCCCGGCGACTGGAACCGGGAGCCGGACGCGCAGCGGTCCCCGGCCGGCTGGACCGACGCACCGGAGGAGAGCGGCTGGGGGGATCCCTCCGGCCGGCCGCGCCCGGACACGACGGCCGGGGCCGCGCCGTACGGGCAGCCCTACGGCGACACGGGGGCCTTCGCCGCCCCGCCGCCCCCGCCCCAGGCGGTGGGCATGGGCCCGGCCTGGGCCCCGCCGCCCCCCGGCGGCCCCCTGGGCGGCGCACCCGCGCCCGCCCGCAGGCGCCCCCTGGGCACCGGCGGGCTCGTCGCCCTCGCCGCGGTGATCGCACTGCTCGCCTCGGCTTTCGGCAGCGTCGGCACCTACCTGCTCACCCGGCCGGGCAGCTCGGGCGTGGACCCGTCGTACACCATCCCCGCGGCCCCCAGCGGCTCGACCTCCCGGGCGCCGGAGTCGGTCGCGGGCGTGGCGGCCAGGGTGCTGCCCAGCGTGGTCTCCCTCTCCGTGGAGGGCGACGGCGGCATGGGCACCGGCTCGGGCTTCCTGATCAGGGGCGGCTACGTGGTGACCAACAACCATGTGGTCGCCTCGGCCGCCAACGGCGGTCAGATCCAGGTCCAGTTCAACAACCGCAAGTCCACCGCGGCCCGGATCATCGGCCGCGACCCCGAGTCCGACCTGGCCGTGGTCAAGCCGGACGACACCTTCGGCATGCCGGAGATCACCCTCGGCAACTCCGACAACGTGGTGGTGGGCGACCCGGTCATCGCCATCGGCTCTCCCCTGGGCCTGACCGGCACGGTCACCACCGGGATCGTCAGCGCGCTCAACCGCCCGGTCCAGGCCGGTGAGAGCGCCTCCGACAGCACCTGGTTCAGCGCGGTCCAGACCGACGCCGCCATCAACCCCGGCAACTCCGGGGGGCCGCTGGTCAACGCCGGAGGCCAGGTCATCGGCGTCAACTCGGCGATCGCCACCCTCGGCAGCAGGCAGCAGGGCGGCAGCATCGGCCTCGGCTTCGCGATCCCGGTCAACCACGCCCGCCGGGTCGCCGAGGAGCTGATCACCACCGGCTCCGCCAGCAAGCTCCGCATCGGCGTGCTGATCGACCCGGCCTACCAGGGCAGCGGGGTGCGGATCGCGAGCGAGGCGCAGGGCGGCCAGCAGCCGGTGACGCCCGGCGGTCCCGCGGACGAGGCGGGTCTCAAGCCCGGCGACATCATCCTCGAGGTCAACGGCCTCATGCTGCAGGACGGCGACGAGCTGATCGCGCTGGTCCGGGGCAGGGCGCCCGGCGACCGGCTGGAGGTCAAGTACCAGCGGGGCGGCCAGGAGAAGACCACCACCGTGGTGGTCCAGGCGGACCGGGCCACGCCCAAGCCGACCTCATCCTGACCAGGGCCTCCGGGTCCGGGTCCTGACGACCCGCGCCTCCCTCCCGGCGCCGGCGGGAGCATGCTCACGGCGCCGGGCAGTAGTCTGGAAGCTCTCCGGGTTCCGTCCCGGGGAGCAGACGTCAAGGAGTGTCCGATGGACCTGTGCTCGAGCCGGGCGGCGTCCACCGGGCATGCTTCCGCACCGGGCCGCTAGGAGATCACCGTGTTCGGACTCGGGTGGTTTGAGGTCGCGGCGCTGGTGGTCATCGCCCTGCTCGTCTTCGGCCCGGAGAAGTTGCCCCAGGCCGCCGCCCAGGCGGGCAGGACCCTGCGCAACCTGCGGCGGATGGCCAACAACGCCAAGGAGGACCTGCGGACGGGGCTGGGGCCGGAGTTCGCCGACTTCGACCCGGCGGACCTGAACCCGAAGAACTTCGTCCGCAAGCACCTCACCGCCGACCTCGAGGAGGAGTGGGACGGCGCCAGGTCGGCCGCCGCGCTCGCCGCCGCGCCCGCCCCGTCGTCCTACGCCGCGGAGGCGGCCGACGAGCTCGGCTACGGCGAGATCCCGCCGTACGACCGGGAGGCCACCTGAGCCGGTCCCGCCTTTCCGGGACGCTCCTCTGGAGACGCGACAGGCGCCGCCTCTCGTGAAAGAGGCGGCGCCTGCGGCGTTGGGCCCGGTGGGGACGGACGGCTCAGCGGCCCCGGGTGGGGGAGATGCCGAGCTGGAGGCCCTTGAGGCTGGTGGGCTTCTTGCTCAGCCCGGAGGCGATGCGGATCAGCTCGGCCGCGGCCGGGGCGTCGGGGTCGGTGAGCACGAGCGGCTTGCCCTCGTCCCCGCCCTCGCGCAGCCGCATGTCGATCGGGACCTGCCCGAGCAGCGGCACCCGGGCGCCGAGCGTGCGGGTGAGCGCGTCGGCCACGGTCTGGCCGCCGCCCTCGCCGAAGACCGAGACGCGCTCGTCGCAGTGCGGGCAGGGCAGCCAGGACATGTTCTCGATGACGCCGGCGATCTGCTGGTGGGTCTGCGCGGCGATCGACCCGGCCCGCTCGGCCACCTCGGCGGCGGCCTGCTGCGGGGTGGTCACCACGAGGATCTCGGCGGAGGGCAGGCGCTGCGCCACCGAGATGGCGATGTCGCCGGTGCCCGGGGGCAGGTCCATCAGCAGGACGTCGAGGTCGCCCCAGTAGACGTCGGCGAGGAACTGGTGCAGCGCCCGGTCCAGCATCGGCCCGCGCCACACGACCGGGGTGTTGCCCTCCGGCTTGAACATGCCGACCGAGATGACCTTGATGTCATGCGCCACCGGCGGCATGATCATGTCCTCGACCTTGGTGGGCCGCTCGGAGACGCCGAGCATGCGGGGGACGCTGTGGCCGTAGATGTCGGCGTCGACCACGCCCACCTTGAGCCCGCTCGACGCCATGGCGGCGGCGAGGTTCACGGTGACGGAGGACTTGCCGACGCCGCCCTTGCCGGAGGCGACCGCGAAGACACGGGTGAGCGAGCCGGGCTTGGCGAAGGGGATCTCCTTCTCCGGCCCCCGGTCGCCGCGGAGCTTGGTCTGCAGCTCCTTGCGCTGGTCGGGGCTCATCACGTCCATCTCGACCTGGACGCCGGTGACCCCGTCGACGCGCGAGACGGCGGCGGTGACGTCGCGGGTGATGGTGTCCTTGAGAGGACAGCCGGCCACCGTGAGGAGAATGCCGACGCGAACCACCCCGTCGGGGGAGATTTCGACGTTCTTGACCATGCCGAGATCGGTGATCGGCCGGCGGATCTCAGGGTCGTTGACGGTCGCCAGCGCGGCCGTCACGAGTTCCGGGGTAGGTGCCATCGAAGTGTCGGCTAGCCGCCACCGTGAGGGCGACGGGGGATGCCGTCCCTCCTTGTCTGTGTGTCGTCCAGGCGTTCGCGGACGGGTTCATCGTATGAACCCAGGGGTGCAGCGAAGAATTCCGGGATCCGGGGATACCGGGAGCAGCTTTGACGTCTTGTTACCTACCGGTACGGAAGCTCCGTGGACGCCCGGCCGCGCGATCCGGACAATTCGCTATGTAGATGCGCGTACAACGTTCTAAGGTTACTCCGTGACGCTGACGGCAGGCGAGTCAAGGGATTTCATCGGCTCCGAGGAGCTGGAGGTCTGGCGCATGCTCCAGCGGGCCCAGGTGCGGATCACCCGGCTGCTGGAGACGGACCTGATCGTCGAGCACGACCTGGCGCTGCCCTCCTACGACGTGCTCGCGCGGCTGGCGGAGTCGCCGGGCCGGCGTCTGCGGATGAACGACCTGGCCGAGCGGGTGCTGCTCTCGCGCAGCGGCCTGACCCGGCTCATCGACCGGCTCCAGCGCGACGGCCTGGTCGAGCGCGAGGCCTGCGCCAGCGACGCGCGCGGCCTGTTCGCGGTCCTGACCGAGGCGGGCGCCCGGCGGCTGGCCGAGGCCACCCCCACCTATCTGCGCGGCATCCGCAGCCGGTTCCTGGACGTGCTCGACCCCGAGGAGCTGCGCCAGTGCGCGGCCATGCTGCACAAACTGTTCCCTCAGGAGGCGGAGGGACAGGGTTGAGAGGCGGGGGTCAGAGGCAGAGCTGAGAGGCGGGGCCGAGAGACCGGGTCGAGGGGGCCGGGCCGAGGCGCCGGCGGGCGCGGCCCGGGGCCGGGTCAGCGGCCTGTCCTCGGCCGGGCGGAGACCGGCTCGTGGGACTCGCGGGCCTCGCGGAACTCCTCGGCGAGATGCTGGAGCTCCGAGCGGATGTAGTCGCGCGTGGCCACCTCGCCGAGCGCGATGCGCAGGGCCGCGATCTCCCGGGTCAGATACTCGATGTCGGCCTGGTTGCGCTCGGCGGCCCTGCGGTCCTGCTCGCCCTGGACCCGGTCCCGGTCGTCCTGCCGGTTCTGCGCGAGCAGGATCAGCGGAGCGGCGTAGGACGCCTGGAGCGAGAGCATGAGCGTCAGGAAGATGAACGGGTAGGGATCGAACCGCCAGCCCTCCGGAGCGAAGATGTTCCACAGGATCCAGGCGGCGACGAACACCGTCATGTAGACGATGAAGCGCGCGGTGCCGAGGAAGCGGGCGATCCGCTCCGAGAGCCGCCCGAAGGCCTCGGGGTCGTAGTGCGGGCGCAGGCGCAGGCCCAGCTCCCTGGGCTGGTCGAGCCGTTCGGTCACGCGTTTCCTCCGCTGTCCTCGTCTTCCCGCCAGTCGCCGGGGAGCAGGTGGTCGAGCACGTCGTCGACGGTGACCGCGCCCACCAGCCGGCCCGCGTCGTCGACCACGGGCACCGCCACCAGGTCGTAGGTGGCCAGGTAGGAGGTCACCTGGTTCAGGGTGAAGTCGGGTCTGATCGGGTCGAGAGAGTCGTCCATGACGGTGCCGAGCAGGGTGGAGGGGGGTTCGCGCAGCAGCCGCTGGAAGTGGACCAGGCCGAGGAAGCGGCCGGTCGGCGTCTCGACGGGCGGCCGGGTCACGTAGACCTGCGTGGCCACGGCCGGGATGTGGTCGCGCTGGCGGATGTGGGCCAGCGCCTCGGCGACGGTGGCGGTCGGCGGGAGGATCACCGGCTCGGAGGTCATGATGCCGCCCGCGGTGTTCTCCGGATAGACCAGCAGCCGGCGGACCGGGTCGGCCTCCTCGGGCTCCATCAGCGCCATCAGCTTCTCGGCCTGCTCGGGGGGCAGGTCCTGGAGCAGGTCGGCCGCGTCGTCGGGGTTCATCTCCTCGAGCACGTCGGCGGCCCGTTCCGGGTCCAGGCGGCTCAGGATGCCGATCTGGTCGCGTTCGGGGAGCTCCTCCAGCACGTCGGCGAGCCGTACGTCGTCCAGGGCCGCGGCGACCTCGACGCGCCGCTTGTCGGACAGGGTGTGCAGGGCGCTGGCCAGGTCGGCCGCGCGCATGGTCTCGAAGGCGGCCAGCAGGCTCGCCGCACCCTGGTCCTTCTGCACCGCGCTGAAGCCCCGCACGTCATGCCAGTCCACGATCCGGCTCGCGCCCCGGCGCCGCAGGCCCAGGGTGGTGGCGGGCTTGGCCAGGGCGACCTTGGTGACCAGCCACTCGGAGGTGCGGGTCTTCTCCATGGCGAGGTCCAGCACCGTCATCCGCTCGCCGCCGACCTCGACGGTCAGGTCGAGCATCTCGCCGATGACCAGGGTCTCCGAGGCGCGCTGCTCGAACCTGCGCATGTTGAGCCGGCCGCTGAAGACCAGGGAGCCCGCCTCGATGTCGAGCACCCGGGTGATCGGCAGGAAGACCCGGCGGCGGGGCTGCACCTCCACCACGAGGCCGTGCACGTGAGGAGGGCGGGAGCCGGAGACCGTCACCACCACGTCCCTGACCCTGCCGATCTGGTCCCCGGCGGGGTCGAAGACGGGAGTGCCGGCGAGCCGGGCGATGAAGATCCTCACATTCGCAGCGTAGGCCGTATCCCGGGACAGAGGGCCGAGGCACGCTCACATGCCGGACATTCCTTGCTCTTGCGCTCCCGTTCGTGACAGCATCAAAACTTCAAAACGGTAGTTACATTGGTGGTGTGGCATGAGGCGTGCCGGTCTGCTGATCGCGTTCGCGTCGTCCTGGTGTTTCGCCTTCTCCGGCCCGATGGCCAAGTACCTCGCCGCCGGAGGGCTGACGCCGCTGGAGTCCGTGTGGGTCCGGATGGCCGGGGCGGGCCTGCTGCTCGTCGGCGTCCTCGCCGCGGTGCGCCCCCGGGCGCTGCGCATCCCGCGCTCGCGGCTGCTGTTCTTCGGCGCCTACGCGGTGGTCGCGGTCGCGGGGGTGCAGGCGCTCTACTTCGCGGCGATCACCCGGCTCCCGGTGGGCGTCACCCTGCTGATCGAGTTCACCGCGCCGGTGCTCGTCGTGCTCTGGGTGCGCTTCGTCCGCCGCCTCCGGCTGCCGCGCGAGGCGTTCGTCGGCGCCGTGGTCGCCGTGGCCGGGCTCGGCATCGTGGTGGAGGTCTGGTCGGGCCTGAGCCTCGACCCGGTCGGCCTGCTGCTCGCCTTCGGCGCGGCGGCCTGCTGCGCCGGATACTTCCTGCTCAGCGACGGCTTCGGCGACGACGTCGACCCGCTCGGCCTGATCGCCTGGGGCCTGCTCGGCGCGGCTGCGGTGCTGGTGCCGCTCTCCCGGCCGTGGGACATCCCCTGGGAGGCGTTCACCCGGACCGCGGCGCCCGAGGGCGCCCCCGTGCTGCCGGTGGCGGCGGCGGCTCTCTGGATGATCGTGGTCGCCACGGTCGCCGCCTACATCCTCGGCGTCACCGCGGTGCGCCGTCTGTCGGCCGCGGTCGGCTCCACGGTCGCCTCACTGGAGGTCATCGCCGGAGCGGTGATCGCCTGGATCCTGATCGGCGAGGCCCTGGGCGTCTTCCAGGTCGTCGGCGGCCTCATCGTCCTGGTGGGCGCCTACCTCGCGCAGCGGGCCACGGCCGCACTGCCGGCGCCCCCGGGCGGGCTCAGGGAGCAGGCCGTCGCGGTGTGAGCCGTACCACCTGGGACCCGGCGGCCCAGCGGGCCGTCAGGCCCGCGGCGTCGGCGGCGTTGAGCCGCTCCTTGGCGAGCGCCGCCACCGCCTCGGCCTCCCGCGCCTGGTCCACCACCTCGACGTCGGCCTCGAAGGAGACCAGGCGTCCGCCGTTGTCCTTGCTGCGCAGGGTCACCCCGACGCGGCCGGTGCCGGCCAGCCCGGGGAGATCCTGCTCGCCGCCGCCGGCGACCACGTAGATCGCGCCGCCGTGCCAGACGTGCCAGGCCAGCCGCGGCCGGTCCAGCTCCAGCCAGAGCACGCCCGACTTCTTCGCGCCCTCCTCGATCACGCTCATGAGGCAAATGTACGGCCCGCGCCGCCCGGAGACCCCGGCGCGTGCGGGCCCGCCCGGCCGCCCGCTACGGTGGGGGCCATGCGCTCCCGACGTTCGTGCCTCGCGGTCCCCGGAAGCAGCCCCCGGTTCCTGGAGAAGGCCCAGGGACTGCCCGCCGACGAGGTCTTCCTCGACCTGGAGGACTCCGTCGCGCCGCTGGCCAAGGAGGAGGCGCGCAAGAACGTCGTGGCCGCGCTGCGCGAGGGCGACTGGTCGGGCCGGACCCGGGTGGTCCGGGTCAACGACCTGTCCACGCGGTGGACCTACCGCGACGTCATCGAGGTCGTCGAGGGCGCCGGAGCCTTCCTCGACTGCCTGATGCTGCCCAAGGTCGAGGACGCCGGGCAGGTGGCCTGGCTGGACACCCTGCTGACCCAGATCGAGAAGACCTGCGGGCTCCCGGCCGGCCGGATCGGCATCGAGGCGCAGATCGAGAGCGCCCGGGGCCTGGTCAACGTCGACGCCATCGCCGCCGCCTCGCCCCGGCTGGAGACGCTGGTCTTCGGCCCCGCCGACTTCATGGCCTCGATCAACATGCGGACCCTGGTGGTCGGCGAGCAGCCTCCGGGCTACACCGAGGGCGACGCCTACCACTACATCCTGATGCGCATCCTGATGGCCGCCCGCGCGCACGACCTGCAGGCGATCGACGGTCCCTACCTGGCCATCAAGGACCTGGACGGCTACCGCCGGGTGGCCGCCCGCTCGGCCGCCCTCGGCTTCGACGGCAAGTGGGTGCTCCACCCGACCCAGATCGAGGCGGCCAACGAGGTCTTCTCGCCGTCCCAGGAGGACTACGACCGCGCCGAGCTCATCCTCGACGCGTACGAGTACTACACGACGGTCGAGAGGCGCGGCGCGGTCATGCTGGGCGACGAGATGATCGACGAGGCGTCCCGGAAGATGGCGCTGGTGGTGGCGGCCAAGGGCCGCGCGGCCGGGCTGTCCCGCACCTCCGCCTTCACCCCGCCCACCGCCTGACGCGGCCGGGCTGTCCGGCGCCTCCGCCTTCGCTCCGCCCACCTCCTGCGCGGCGGGCCCGTCCCGTGTCCGCGGCGGATCATTCACCTGCTTCCGCAGAGCACTTGAAATCGGATTTGACACTTATGTAAACGACAAATCCGGCGCCTGGCTGACAAATCTCGCTAGAGAGGTATCGCCAGATCGGCCCGGGCGTGTTGCTGTGGAGGGGTACGCGGCCGGCGGCCGCCCGGGGTGGTGGCGAGGTGATCGTTCCGACGGGGTTGGGTAAGAGTAGGGTCACGTGCGATCTGCCGTTTCCATACGGAATTGCGGTCAGTCGCTGGAGATGGATGGAACGGTCCGGAAACACGGGATCCGGATGCGTAGGCTCCCTGCGAGGAGGTGCTGAGCGTGGCCTCGGGCCCTGACGACCCGCGCTCGGAAGAACGGCCCGCGGACGGCGACGGCGTGCCCGGCGGCACGGCCCACGAGGAGGGAGCGCGGCCGTGGCCCCACCGGCCTCGGTCCCCGCACGACCCGCACGGGCCCCGGACCTCCAGAGGACCACGACAGCCGTCCCAGCGGTCCAGGCCTTCCCACGATCCCCTGTCTCCCCCGGAGATCCAGCATTTCCCGCCCGGCCCCTCGGATGACCGGCCCCGCGGACTGCCGCTCTCCTCCCCGTGGATGGCGCCGCCCTTCGCGGCCCCGCCTCCGGAGCCGGAGGGGGCCGGACCCGCTCCCGGCCGCGTCCCCTCTCCGGGACCCGGCCGCGTCTCCGCTCAGGGATCCGGCGGCGGACGCCGTCGCCCCTACGCCCAGCCCTACGCCGCCGCGTCCACTCCCGCCTCCGGCGGGGAACCCACGGACGTCTCCGGCGGGGCCTCCTCGGAGAGCGCTCCAGCCGGGGAGTCTTCCCCCGGCGCGCGACACGAGGACGACCGATCCCCGGGAGGGCTCCCTCCCTTCGGGGCCTCCCCGGCATCCCCGGTCTCCCCGGCGTCCCCGATCTCTCCGGCGTCTCCAGTTCCTCCGGCCTCCCCGGTTCCCACCGGGGTCTCCGGAGGGCCCCCCGCCCCGGAACCCTCCGCGTCGGAGCCTCGATCCGCCTCTGCCTCCGCCTCTGCCTCCGGCTCCGAGGCCGCGTCCGAGCCCGCGTCCGGGCAGGACCGGCCCCGGCGGAGGGCGGTGCGGCCGGACCTCCTGGTGGCGTCCGGGCCGCCCCGCCGGACTCCCGGGGCCGGGCCCGCGGATCAACTCGCGGATCCGCCGGGAGACGCGTCACGGGGAGGATCCCCCGGTGGACCGGCGGACAGGCCCGGACAGGCGGACGGGCCCGGGCCGGAGGGCGTGGGAAGAGCGGAACCCCCGGCGCCGGCCGTACCGGGGGACCCTGCGGCCGCGTCCGCTCCGCCGGAACCTCCGGGGGGGTCTGCGGCCGCGTCCGCTCCGCCGGAACCTCCGGCGGATCCGCTCGCCGTACCGGGACGGGACCCCGTGCGGGCGGACTCCGCGCGGCAGGAGCCGGTACGGCCGGATCCCGGCCGGCCGGACCCCGAGGAGTGGCACGGCGGCACCCGGCACACCGCCGACACCGCTGCCGACACCGCCGACGGCGCCGACGGCGCCGACGGCTTCGAGCCGGTGCGGCGGGTCGGGCGCCCGCCCGGAGGCAGGCCCGCCGGTCCGGACCTCCTGGTGGCCTCCGGCCCGCCCCGCGGGCACGGCGCGGGCGGAGGCCGGCACCGCCCCTCGGTCGCACCCTCGGCCGCGCGCCGCTCCAGCCCGCGACGGGGCGGGGGCGTCCGCGCCCTGGCGGTCCCGCTGGTCCTGGTCCTCGTCCTGGCCGCGGCCGTCGGCGGAGGTCTGGCGCTGTGGGGCTGGGTGAGCGACTCGTTCGCCACGGGGCTGCGCCTGGCCGGCGGCGAGTTCCAGTCGGGGGACGGGACCTTCGTCGCCCCGGTCGACGGCGGCGGCGACGGGTCCAGCCAGGTGCTCAACGCGGTCGCCGCGGCGGGCTCGACGGTGGTGGCGGTCGGCAGCGACACCACCAGGCCCGTACCCCGGCCGCTGTTCCTGGTCTCCCCGGACGGCGGCACGACCTGGAGACTGGGGAAGGTCACCGGCTTCACCGGCCAGGAGGGCGGCCCGACCACGGTCGGCCTGGTCGCCGTCGGCGGTGACCGGTGGCTGGCCGCGGGGAGCGAGCCGCCCGGCACCGCCGGCCGTACCGTGGGCCTGTGGACCAGTGTCGACGGCCATCGCTGGAGCGCGGTGGACGCCGGGGCGCTGACCGCGTTCGCGGACGGGGACAGGATCACGGACCTGGCCCGGACCGCCTCGGGCTTCGTCGCGGTCGGCAGCACCCTCCTCGGCGACGGCGCCCCGGGCGCCGCCGCCTGGGTCTCGCCCGACGGGCGGAGCTGGACGCGGGTGGAGACGGACGAGATCGGCGCCCCCGACCGGATCGGCGGGCTCAAGGCGGTCGCGGCCCGGGGCGACGCCGTGGTCGCGCTGGCCGACGCGGCCCGGGGCGGCTCCGGATCGGTCGTGCTGCGCTCCGGCGACGGCGGAAGGTCCTGGTCGGGGTCCGGGGTGGCGCTGGACGGCGTGGTCCCGCAGCCGGGCACGCTCGCCGCGGTGAAGAAGGGCTTCGTGCTCGTCCCGATCCGGCAGCGCGGCGCCGAGGGCGAGGTGGCCGTCCACTGCTCGGCGGACGGCGGCCGGTGGGAGCGCTGCGGCGCCATCACCGGGCTGGATCCGCAGGGCTCGGGCGTCAAACGCCTGACCGCGACCCCTGAGGGGGTGGCCGCGGTCACCGAGTCGGGACTGGAGCGCTACGCCGTGCACAGCAGCCCGGACGGCCGCGACTGGAAGCGGACCGCCGATCTCGGCCGGGTGCAGGGCTCGCTGCGGGCGCTCGCGCTCTCCGGCACGGGCACGCTCGTCGTCGGAGGCGACGAGCGGGCCGCAGAGGTGGACAACCGGCTCGTCCTCATCACGGCGGCCAGGGGGGCCGAGGCGAAGGCGGTCCCCCTGGCCGAGATCGAGGGCCTGGTCCGGGTGGCGCGCGAGACGGCCCGCCTGGCCGCGGGGGAGGGCGGTTTCGTCGCCGTCGGCGCGGTCAGGGGCGACGCCGGGATCTGGGTCAGCCCGGACGGAGAGGATTGGCGGGCGGGTGGCCCGGCACAGATCCTCGGAGGCGCGCACCGGCAGGTGCTCAGCGACGTGGCGCATGGCAGGCGGGGCTGGCTCGCGGTGGGCGGGACGATGAGCAGTCCCTCCTCGACCGAGCCGCTGCTGGTCACCTCCGCCGACGGCGGGGCCTGGCGGAGGGTCCCGGCGGAGGGGGCGCTGAAGCCCGCGGCCGGACGTGACTTCCTGGCCCCGCACGCGGTCGCGGCAGGACCGGCCGGCTACGTCCTGGCCGGTGAGGAGCGCGGCACCGCCGCCTCCGGCCCGGTGCTGTGGTTCTCCGCCGACCTGAGGCGCTACACCCGGGCGGAGAAACTGCCCGCGGGCGGCGCCGGAGTCCGCCTGCACGACGTCTCGCCCACCTCCTCGGGGTACATGGCGGTCGGCGGTTCCGGAACGGCCGGGCACGAGACCGGGGTGGTCTGGGTCTCGGCCGACGGAGTCACCTGGACCGCGCGCAAACCCCTGCTGCCCGAAGGGGCGACCTCGGCGGGCCTGCGGCACGTGGTCACGTACGGCGGGCAGGTCGTCGCGGTCGGCGTCGCGCGGACCCCGGAGGGCGGCCGGGCGTTCAGCGCGGTCTCCCGGGACAACGGGTCCACCTGGGAGACGACCTGGCTCCCCGCCGACCGGACGGCCGCCGTCCACGACCTGGCGGCGACGGCGGACGGAGTGGTGGCGGTGGGCCGGCAGGGTGAACCGGGCGAGGAGGACAGCGCCGTGTGGACCTCCGAGGACGGGCGCTCCTGGCAGCGGCACACGCCCGCCCAGGGGCGGCTGTCCGGTGACGGCGTCCAGTGGCTGGGCGCCGTCGCGGTCGCGGGCGACCAGGTGGTGGCCCTGGGCAGGTCCACCACCTACGACACCGACCACCTCACCCTGTGGCGCTCGACCCTGACGGCGGACCGATGACGCCCCAGCCGGTGAGCGCCTCCAGCAGGCCGGGGGTCAACGGCAGCCGCGGCAGCTCCCCGAGGGCGAACCAGCGGGCGTCGGCGGCGTCGTCGCCCGCGGCGAGCTCGCCACCGGTGACCTCGGCCAGATAGTCGCGGATCTCGTAGACGGCCCCGCCCGGGGCCGGGCGGTCCACCGTGCCGGCCAGGGGGCCGGCGGAGACCGTCAGTCCGGTCTCCTCCGCCACTTCGCGGACGACGGCCTCGGCGTCGGACTCGCCGGGCTCGACCCGTCCGCCCGGCAGCGACCACAGGCCCTCGCCGGGCGGACGGCCTCGGCGGACGAGGAGCAGCCTCCGGGAGCGGTCGAAGATGATCGCTCCCACACAATTTACGCGCACCTGAACAAGATTACGGCTGTATAACGGACTGGGGTCTTGACTGACCGGTCACCGGAAGAGCACCGTGGGTAGGCGTGAGAGCATCGCCCATCTGTCCACGCTGTTTCGGCCCGCTCCATCCGCCGAGTGTCTGGTCGAGCGCCTGGCGATGCGGTCTGCACGGCGACGTGCTGCCCCTGCAGCCGGCGCTGCACCCGTCGCAGGCGGCGGTGGAGGCCGTGACCCGGGACGCCCACGTCCCCGCCTGGACGCCGTGGCCGCTCCCGGCCGGCTGGCTGCTCACCGGGTTCGCCTCGGCGGGTGACGAGCGCAGCGGCGTCCGGGCCACCGTCGTCGCACTGTCCGGGCCCTCGGTGACGCAGGGGCCCGCGGACATGCTGATCATCGCGGAGGAGCCCGGAGTGGGGCTCGGCGCGGGCTTCGGCGGACTGCCGGGGCCGGACCCGGGTGAGGACTTCGGTGACGGCCCGCCGCACGCGAAGATCGACGTCAACGGCCACCCGGCCGCGCTCTGGTGCGTCGCGGGCGGAGCCCCGGACCGCGCGGTCTACGCCGGGGAGGCGATGGGCGACTGGCTGTGGACCATCGTCTGGCCCGCCGACGCCGGCTGCCTGGTCGCCCTCTTCGAGCTCTCCCTGCGCGACCTGCGCGACGACGGTCAGGTCTTCGACCTGCCCTTCGGCGCCTTCTCGCCGCGGCTGAGCGGCACGGGCACCTGACGCGGGGCCCCGGGGGTCCAGGGTCCGCGCCCGGCACGCGTCCGGCACGGTCGAGACGGCGCCGCCACCCCGGCGTCACCGAGCCTCCGGGACAGCACCAGGACGCCACCGGGGCGCCAGGACGCGCCGCAGGGGTGCCAGGACGCGCCGCCGGGGCGGCACCGCCGAGATGACGCCGAGACGGCCACCAGACGTCCCCCCTCCGCTCAGGCTCGAGGGGGCATGTGTTCGACATCCAGTTCTTCGTCGAGGCGCTGGTGACGATGTTCGTCATCATGGACCCGCCCGGCACCATTCCGCTCTTCCTCGCCTACACCAGCGGCCGCGGCGTCACCGAGCGCAGGCGGGTCGCCTGGCAGGCGCCCATCGTCGCGTTCTGCCTGATCGTCGTCTTCGCGGTCTTCGGACAGGCGATCCTCGGCTATCTGCACGTGGAGGTCCCGGCCATGCAGATCGCCGGAGGGCTGCTGCTCCTGCTGGTGGCCCTGCAGCTGCTCACCGGGGAGACCGAGCCGCCACCCGGCACGATGAAGTCCAACGTGAACGTGGCCCTCGTCCCGCTCGGTACGCCCCTGCTCGCCGGCCCCGGCGCGATCGTCGCGACCATCGTCTTCTCCCAGCAGGCGGTGGACAAGAGGGGCGGCATCCTGGCGCTGGCCCTGGCCATCGCGGCCGTGCACCTCCTGCTCTGGGTGTTCATGCGGTTCGCGGTGGCCATCGTCCGGGTCGTCAAGGAGAACGGCATCGAGCTCGTCAACCGCATCGCGGGCATGCTGCTCGCGGCGCTCGCCGTACAGCTCATCGTCACCGCCGTGCGCACGCTCGTGGCGGCGGGATAGCGGCGGGCGGCGGGACTGCGGCGGGCCGGGGCGACAGGCGCGGCACGGTGGCGCCGCGGATTCGGACGGGGCGGCGGGAGGGCAGTAAAGTTCGTAAGCGTGACAGCGCGTATCGAGCGAGTGGTGACCGAGGGCGTCGTCGACGTCGACGGCACCGAGCACAAGGTCGAGAACAACACCTGGATCGTGGGTGATGACGAGGAGGTCATCGTCATCGACGCCGCGCGTGACGCGGACAAGATCCTGGAGCAGGTCGGGGAGCGTGAGGTGCTCGCCGTCATCTGCACTCACGGCCTGCCCGACCACGTCGGCGCGGCCATCGAGGTGGCCTCCCGCGACGAGGCGGTGATCGCCATGCATCCCAAGGACAAGCCGCTGTGGCGCCGGACCTGGCCGGACACCTGGCCGGACATCGACCTGGAGGACGAGGGCGTGTTCGCGGTGGCCGACGTGGAGCTGGAGGTCGTGACGACCCCCGGCGTCACGCTGGGCGGCATCTCGCTCTACTGCGAGGCCCTGGACGCGGTCTTCACCGGCAAGACGCTCCTGGCCGACGGCCCGGGCAGGATCGGCGGTGAGTACCCCGCGCTGGCCGACCAGCTCGCCGCGATCGGCGGGCGGCTGTTCACGCTGAAGTCCGGCACCCGCGTGCTGCCCGCGCACGGCGAGGAGTCGAGCATCGGCGACCTGGAGCCGCAGTTCGACGCCTGGTTGTCCGGCTCGCTGACCCGGGGCGGCGGCGACGCGGAGGAGGGCCCGCTGGCCGACGGGACGCGCGCGGCCGGCATCCGGTTGAACGTCGACGGCGACTAGCCTCCCGCATGGACCAGCTCCCCCTGGAGGGCATGCCGCGGCGGCTGTACTCATGCACGCCGTCGCGGCTGAACGGCTGGCTGGACTGCCCGCGGCGCTACCGGTTCGCCTACCTCGACCGGCCGAAGCCGCAGCGGGGGCCGCGCTGGGCGCACACCAGCGTGGGGGTGAGCGTGCACAACGCCCTGGCCGCCTGGTGGCGGGAGCCGCGGGAGCGGCGGACCCCCCAGGCGGCGCAGTCCCTGCTGGCCAGGGGGTGGATCACCGACGGGTTCCGGGACGCCGAGCAGTCGGCCGCCTGGCTCGACCGGACGCGGGAGATGGTCGCCGGCTACGTCGCGACCCTCGACCCGGCGGACGAGCCCGTCGGAGTCGAACGGACCGTGGCCGCCCGGACCTCCGTCCTGGCGCTGTCCGGCCGGGTCGACCGGCTCGACCGGCGGGGCGGGGAACTGGTCGTGGTCGACTACAAGACCGGCCGCCGCCCGCCGGGCGAGGAGGACGCCCGCTCCTCGCTGGCGCTGGCCGTCTACGCCGTCGCCTCCTCCCGGACGATGCACCGCCCCTGCCACCGGGTCGAGCTCCACCACCTGCCGACCGGATCGGTCGTGGGCTGGGAGCACACCGACGAGTCCCTGGACCGGCACCTGCGCCGGGCGGAGGAGATCGGGACCGAGGCCGCGCGGGCCGACGAACGCTACGAGGAGTGGGCGCGGGCGGCCGGACGGGGCTCCGGGCCGAGGGAGCGGCGGGGCGGACAGAGCAGGCGAGGACACCCGGAGCACCGGGGGCAGGGCGTGGACGACACCCCGCCGCAGGTCCCTGAGGAGATCGACGCGATCTTCCCGCCGCGCACCGGCCCGCTCTGCTCGTGGTGCGATTTCCGCGGCCACTGCCCCGACGGCCAGGCGGCCGCCCCCGGCAAGCTCCCCTGGGAGGGCCTGGCCGACGCCTGAGAGCCCCTGGAGCGGCCGGAGCGAGGCGGAGGGCCGGAGAAGCATCCTCCGGAGGTGATCCGCCGCTGTCCGTGCAGGTCAGGCGGCCTGCGTGGCCCCGTCCGGCCAGCGGCGCGGGTCGGTCAGTCCCTTGAGCCCCTTGCTCAGGTCGTAGCCCGCCGAGGCCAGCCGGTCCCGGCAGGCGGTGAGCATCTCGCGGGTCTGCGGGGTGAAGACCCGGTCGTGGACGGGTTCGGGGATCGCGTTCGCGCTGAGCCGGAACGCCTTCAGCGCCGCGGTCACCGCGCCGGGCGGCACCTCGGGCAGCACGCCGTACATCTCCCTGGCCCACCCGGGCAGCGTGTAGTAGCAGAGCGCGCCGAACGGGAAGTAGGCGGGCTTGCCGGGGTTCAGCATGCGCAACTCGGCGGGGAGACGCGGCCAGAGCAGGAAGCGGACGGTCTCGGCGGCCTCGGGGGTGACCTTCAGCGCGGGCCGCACCCGGGCGAGGTAGTCCTCCATCTCCGCCAGCGAGCCGGGCACGTCCTCGGCGTGCAGGCCCACGTAGGTCGCGCTGCGGCGCTGTTCGGCGAGGTAGCGGTCGGCCTGGCGGCCGGTGAGCCCGAGACCCGCCCGCCGCGCCACCTCCAGATAGGACGAGACCTCGGCGCAGTGCACCCAGAGCAGCAGCTCCGGATCGTCCACCCGGTGGAGCCTGCCCGTCTCCGGGTCGTCGATGCGCAAGCTCCGGTGGATGGCCCGGACCCGGCGGCCGATCGCGTCGGCCTCCGCGGGACTGCCGAACGTGACCCGGCCCACGAAGTCGGCGGTACGGCGGAGCCGCCCGAACGGATCCTCCTGGAAGGTGGAGTTCTGCCGGACGCCGCGCATCGCGAGCGGGTGCAGTGCCTGGAGCATGAGGCCGCGGACTCCGCCGATCCACATGGAGCGGTCGATGTGCACGAGCCAGGTCGACGTGTGCGGGGGCTGGACGACGAGGTCTTCGATGCTCTGCATAGTAAGCAGATAATTACATGGCATTGGATGAGTCGTCCAACAGGGGTGCCCGGAACGGGAAAGGCCAGGTCACGAGGTGCGGGACGCCGGCGCGACGCCGAGGGAGCGGCCCTGCCGTGCGCCGGTCCCCGCTGGTCAGGGCACGGCTCAGCTGAGCAGCCGGGCCTCTGCGGTGTTCCAGAAGCGGGTGAGCGCGGCGGCCGTGGTCTCCGGTGCCTCCACGGCCGGGGAGTGGGCCGCCCCGGGCACGACCACGCACTCGGCGTCCAGCCGGTGGGCCATCTCGGACTGCATCGCCGGCGGCCAGCCGTCGTCGTGCTCGCCGTACAGGACCAGCAGGTCCACCCCGACCTGGGCGAGCTCGTCGCACCGGTCGGGGGCGGAGAGCACCTGGCGGGTCATGGTGTCCATGCCCACGGGCGAGTTGGAGAACAGCCGCTTGCGCAGGAACGAGACGATCTCGTCGGGCACCCCGGCGGCCAGCGCCTCCGGCTCCATCCGGTCGTGCCAGAGGTGCTGCATGCCGCGCTCGGGCAGCTCGGTGAGCATGCGGCGGCTGAAGCGCTCGCGCGGGCCCACGATCGCGGCCGGCCCCGAGCTCATCAGCGTGTAGGAGGCGAACTTGGTGCGGCCGTCGATGACCGCCTCCCGGGTGACCAGGCCGCCGAAGGAGTGGCCGACCAGGTGGACGGGCTCGCCGTCACCGACGCTCTGCGCCAGGACGTCGATGTCGTTGCCGAGCGCCGCGCAGGTGTAGGCGGCGGGATCGTCCGGGCCGTTCGTCTCGTACTGGCCGCGCATGTCGACCGCGACGACCCGGCGGCCGGCCTGGGCGAGCGTCTGGAGGACGGCGATGAAGTCCTCCTTGCTGCCCGTGAGGCCGGGGACCAGCAGGGCGGGCCAGCGCTCGGGAACGCCGCTGACGGGCAGCGCCTCCAGAGCGGCGAACGTGCCCACCGCCGTGTCCACCGAGACCGAGCGGACACCGGGAGGCAGGGTCAGAAAGCGCGGCGTACTCACGTGAGACCACGATACCTCTCCGGGCGGGATGGCTCGCCGCTTCCGGTGGGCGGCGGAGGGGGCGCGACGCCTGGGACGCTCCCCCTCCGCGTACCGGGTCAGTTGCCCCGGCGGGGCCTCTGCTGCCCTCTGGGAGCGGGGCGGCGGCGGTTCTGGACGCGCTCGGTGGCGGCCGACGGGGCGACCTCGTCGTCGTCCGTCGCCAGATCCGGCGACTGGAAGATCACCGTGAACGGGTTCGGCGGAATGATCTTCTCGGGCTGGGGGAGCGGTGCGGGGGCCGCGGGCTCGTCATCGTCGTCCCAGCGGGAGTCCTCGGTCTCCTCGCCCGCCGCGGACCGGCCGGAGCCGGTCTCCTGGTCGCGCCCGCTCCTGCGGGTACGGCCGCGCCGGGACGCGGGCCCGTCGTCGTGGGATGCCATATCTGCCTCCACCTCGGGGAGCTCGGCGACAGGGCTCCGGATCTCCTCGGCCTCGGCCGGCGCCGCGGTCTCCTCGACCGTCCGCGCGGCGCGCGCGCGCCGCCTGCGCGGCTCCTCGGCGGCGGGAGCCGCCGGGACCTCCGCGGCGATGCCGGGCAGCTCGGGGACCGCCACGACGGCGGTCTCCACGACGGCGGTCTCCGCGACCGGGGTCCTGGAGACCTCGACGGCCTCGGTGGCCTCGGTGGCGGGGACCGCGGCCACCGCCGTCTCCGCGGCGGCCTCCTCGCCGCGCCGGCCGCCGCGCGTGCGACGGCGCTCGCGCGTGCGGACGGGACGCTCGCGGCGCTCCTGCTGCTCCTCGTCACGGCCCCTGCGCCCGCCGCGGGAGCGGACGCGGCCGGTCTCGCCGAGGTCCTCGACCTCTTCGGCGGCCAGTCCCGCCCGGGAGCGGTTGGCGCGCGGCAGCACACCCTTGGTGCCCTCGGGGATGCCCAGGGCGCTGTAGATGTGCGGGGAGGTCGAGTAGGTCTCGACCGGCTCGGCGAAGTCGAGCGAGAGGGCGTTGTTGATGACCTTCCAGCGGGTGAGGTCCTCCCACTCCACGAAGGTCACCGCGACACCGGTACGGCCGGCCCGGCCTGTGCGGCCGATCCGGTGCACGTACGACTTCTCGTCCTGCGGGCAGTCGTAGTTGACGACGTGGGTCACGTCGTCGACGTCGATGCCGCGGGCCGCGACGTCGGTGGCGACCAGCACGTCGATCTTGCCGTTGCGGAAGGCCCGCAGGGCCTGCTCGCGCTGGCCCTGACCGAGGTCGCCGTGGACGGCCGCGGCGGCGAAGCCGCGCTCCTTGAGGTCCTCCACGACCCGGTCGCAGGCCCGCTTGGTCTCGCAGAAGACCATCGTGAGCCCGCGGCCCTCGCACTGCAGGAGGCGCCCCAGGATCTCGATCTTGTCCATCCGGTGCGTGCGCCAGACGAACTGCGTGGTCTGCGGGGTGGCCTCGGCCTCGGCGTCGTTGCTCTCGGCCCGCACGTGGGTGGGGCGGTTGAGGTAGCGCCGGGACAGGGCGACGATCTCGCCCGGCAGGGTGGCGGAGAACAGCATCGTCTGGCGCTCGGCCGGGACGAGCTTGATGATCCGCTCGATGTCGGGCAGGAAGCCCAGGTCGAGCATCCGGTCGGCCTCGTCCAGGACGAGCGAGCCGATCTGGGAGAGGTCCAGGTGCTTCTGCTTGACCAGGTCGAGCAGACGGCCGGGGGTGCCGACGATGACGTCGACGCCCTGCTGGAGGGCCTCGATCTGGGGCTCGTAGGCGCGCCCGCCGTACACGGTGAGGATGCGGGAGCCCAGCTTGCCGGAGGCCGTGACCAGGTCGTCGGTGACCTGGACGGCCAGCTCGCGGGTGGGCACGACGATCAGCCCGCGGGGCTTCTTGCGGTTCTTGCGGGGCTTGCCGACACGCTGGAGCATCGCCACGCCGAAGGCGTAGGTCTTGCCGGTGCCGGTGCGCGCCTGGCCGATGATGTCCTGGCCGGCGAGGGCCAGGGGTAGTGCCATCTCCTGGATAGGGAACGGCGTGGTGATGCCCTCGGTGGCGAGGGCATCGGCGATCTCCGGTGTGACTCCGAGGTCTCGGAACGTCGTCAGCTTGGCCTGCCTAAATCTCCGTTGAAGGCAGTCCTGCCGGGACCACGGGCCGAAAGTCTCCCCGTGCCGGGTCCTCGCGGAAGGGCCAGCCCTCTCATGTCATCAGCGACCGCTGCGGCGTCACGCCGACTTTCAGGGGGGCGTTCAGGATGGGCCTCCTGAATAACACAGTGCGGTCGCACTTTCACAGGCGAGTGTACCCGATACCACAACCGGGAACCGATTTCCTGGCATTCGGCGTGAATGACGGGACGGCTCCGTGTGCGGCGGCGCCGGTTCAGCGATCTCGCGAGGTGCTCGTAGGCTGCCGCCATGAGTGATTCCCGCCCCGGCGTCGCCGACCTGCTCGGCGTCCTCGCCTATGCCGAGCTGACCGCCTTCCTCCGCCTCGCCGAGGACGCCGCGCGCCACGCGCCGACGCTCACCGACCGGGCCGAGCTCGGCGACCTCGCCGCGGCCGAGTACGCGCACTTCCGCCTGCTCCGCGACCGGCTCGTGTCGGTCGGGGCGGACCCGGAGGAGGCGATGGCCCCGTTCGTCGAGGCGCTGGACGGCTGGCACGAGCTGACCGCGCCGAAGGACTGGATGGAGGCCCTGGTGAAGGCGTACGTCGGCACGGGGATCGCGCTCGACTTCTACCGGGAGGCGGCCTCCCGCGTGGACGAGGAGACGGGGGCGCTGGTCGAGGAGGTGCTCCAGGACGAGGAGCGCTGCCGGTTCGCGGCGGACCGGGTCGGCGCGGCGCTCGAGAAGGACCCGACCCTGAACGGGCGCCTGGCGCTGTGGTCCAGGCGGATGGTCGGTGAGGCGCTGAGCCAGGGCCGGCGGGTGGCCGAGGCCCGGCCGGAGCTGGCCGCCCTGCTGGTGAGCGGGGACGGGGAGGACGTCACCGGGATGTTCAGCCGGCTGAGCGAGGCGCACGGCAGGCGGATGGCGGCCCTGGGGCTGACGCCGGGACCGTGACGCCGGGACCGTGACGCCGGGACCGTGACGCCGGGACCGTGGCTCCGGGGCCGGCCCCGGAGCCACGGCCGGACGCCTGGTCTAGAGGGTGCCGCCGAAGCCGACGGGCCGGGCCTCCTCCTCGCCGATCTCGACGAAGCCGAGCGAGGCCATGGGCACCAGCACCCGGCGCCCCTTGACGTCGGTGATGGAGAAGACGCCCCGGTCGGCGACGAGGGCCTTGCCGAGCTCCTCCTCGACCTGCTCGGCGGAGAGGTCGGTCTCCACCACGAGCTCGCGGTGCACGGACCGCACGCCGATCTTGATTTCCATTGGGCTCCCTTTCGGTGAGGGCTCTTGTCCCATCGTTGCCCTCCCGGGAGCCCCGCGCCCCGGCTGATCGCGTCAAGCGAACACCACGGGGGATCCGCGCCGCGCCGGCGTCACGGTGAGCCCTCGGCGAGCCCCCGGTGAGCCCCCAGTGAGCCCTCAGCGAGTGTCCGCGGTGAGTGCGGAGGTCAGCTGGTGCGGGGGAAGCCGGAGATGCCGCGCCAGGCCAGGCGGGCCATGAGCTGGGTGGCGGCGTCCTTCGGGATGGAGCCCCCGCTGCTGAGCCAGTAGCGGGCGCTGACCTCGGCCATGCCGACCAGGCCGACGCCCAGCAGGTGCGCCTCGTCGCTGGGGCAGCCGGTGTCCTCCTGGATGACGTGGCTGATCATCTCGGCGCTCTCGCGGAGGTTGCGCTCGATGCGCTGGCGGACCGGGGCCACGTTGCGCAGGTCGGACTCGAAGACGAGGCGGAAGGCCTCGCCCTGCTCGGAGACGAACTCGAAGAAGGCGCCGATCGCGGCCTGGACGCGCTGCTTGTTGTCCGTGGTGGAGGCGAGCGCGTCCCGGCAGCGGGTGATCAGGTCGTCCACGTGCAGGTCGAGCAGTGCCAGGTAGAGCTCCTGCTTACCGGGGAAGTGCTGGTAGAGCACAGGCTTGCTGACCCCGGCCCGCTCGGCGATCTCGTCCATCGCGGCCGCGTGGTAGCCGTTCTCCACGAACACTTCCTGCGCCGCGCTGAGCAGCTGGCGGCGGCGGGCCATCCGGGGCAGCCGGGTGCCCCGGGGCTTGGCGTCCGGGGTAGTGGTCACGGCGGTCTCCTTGCGGGATGCTCCTGTTGTCTCCGGGTCATCCTACGCGTGAGTAACCAGGTCAGCGATAGTCGTCCTCGTCGAGCTCCACCTCGCGGCTCTGGTCCGCGGCGTCGGCGGGGTCCGCGTCGAAGGGGATCCGGTCGGGCCAGCCCCGCCCGCCGGGGCGCACCTCCTGGAGCTGCTCGGCGACGTCGGCCTCCGGGGTCTCGATGCCCGTCCCCGCGGGCGCCTCCTCGGACACGGTGTCGTCGATCTCCTCGAGGGCGGTCTCGTTCACGTCCATCTCCGACATCGGTCCGTCCTTCCGTCCTCCCGTGAACACTGGACGCCACCCAGCGTACGTCGCCGTCCCCGCCGTGCCAGGCAAGGTTGGGCATCGGATCCGTTGTGGCGGGTATGTGCCTCATTGGTAAGTGTTTCCACGCACTTGGCGATTTTTCCGAACGTGTGCGCGAAACTCGGGTGAAGGACTCCGGGAGGGTCGCTCCGAGACGAGGGGGACGGCATGCGAAGCATCTGGAACGGCGCGGTGTCGTTCGGGCTCGTCACGATCCCGATCAGGGTCTACACCGCGACGGAGCAGCGCGGCGTCGCCTTCAACCAGGTGCACCGGGAGGACGGCGGGCGGATCAGGTTCCGCCGCTTCTGCGAGGTCTGCGGCGAGGACGTGCCCTACGCCGAGGTGGCCAAGGGCTATCCGCTGCCGGCCGGGGAGACGGTGGTCCTCGATGACGACGACTTCGAGGACCTGCCGCTGGCGACCGCGCGCCGGATCGAGGTCCTCCGGTTCAGCCCGGCGGACCAGATCGACCCCATCCTGCTGGCCAAGTCCTACTACCTGGAGCCGGACCCGGCGGGGGTGCGGCCGTACGTGCTGCTGCGCGACGCGCTGGAGCGGTCGGGGCGGGTGGCGGTGGTGAAGGTGGCGCTCCGGCAGCGGGAGTCGCTGGCGGTGGTGCGCGTCAGGCAGGGGGTCCTCGTGCTGGAGACCCTGCTCTGGCCCGACGAGGTGCGCCCTGCGCCCTTCGCTTTCCTGGAGGAGGAGGTGGCGGTCCGTGAGCAGGAGGCGGGGATGGCCGACTCCCTCGTCGAGGCCATGAGCGGCGACTTCGACCCGGCCGCCTACCGCGACGCCTACCGGGAGGCGCTGCTGGAGGTCGTCGAGGCGAAGGTGGCGGGGCGGCAGGCGGTCCGGCCGCCGGCCCCGGTGGCGGAGGGCGGGCCGCCGCCGGACCTGATGGCCGTGCTGCGGGCCAGCGTGGACGCGGCCAAGCGCGACCGGGGGGAGCAGGACGCCTCCGGGGGCAGGCCCCGCAAGCCCCGCCGGTCCGCCTGACGGGAGGCGCCGGGCCGGTCCCGGGCGCCGGACGCGGCCGTGTGCCGTGGCGCCCGGGGCGGGCGTCACGGCACACGGGGCGTATCCGGGGGCCGGCCCTGGGGCGCGGCTCCCGTCGTCACCGGGTCACGAGCCGGAGGTCCCGGTGGTGGTGGCGGTGGCGGTCTCGTCGGTGCTGATGCGCGGGCCCTTCTTCAGCTGGCTCTTGTGCACGTGGCCCTCCTGGCCCGAGGCGCCGACGACCTTGCGCCAGTTCTCCCGGGAGCGCTTGCAGTTGCCGACGGTGGTCTGCCCGGCGAAGAGGACGTCGACGGTCTTGTGCCTCTTGTTCCAGGAGTACGGCGTCTTGCCCGGCTTCTTGCGAACCTTCGCGACACCGTTGGCCGGGACGTTGCGCACCATGTACATGCACCGGTCCTGGGCCTGGGCGGGCGTCGCGGTGACCGCGGTGAGGGCGACCATGCCGGCGCCGGTCATGACCGCCGCCGTGAGAGCACTGGCGATTCGCTTCGAGAACATTCGTCACTCCTTCTCTACCGATGTTGTGACTATCGCCTTGATGTCCGGATTCATGCGCCAAAAACGGTCACGAAGAGTAATGTACTGAATGCATATAGTTACCATAGTGCGCCTTTGGCTATTTTCCGACAAAACGGACATATTGCTTGGAGGGTGTGTCGAGGGCGCGGGTCACGCGGTGCACGGAAGGTGTACGGGGGACGCACGGGGGACGCACGGGGGACTGGTTTCCGAGGAGTGCGGCGATGGATATCGTCCCGGCAGGGAGCGAACCGCAGGAGGCAGACATGACAGACGGTCCCATCCCGTGCTGGCCCGGCAGGCTGGTCGATCTGGGGGAGCGCCGCGTCCACGTGCGCTCGACCCCGGCCGGTCCGGCCGAGACCGCCGTCTACGTGCACGGCCTGGCCGGGTCGGCGACCAACTGGACGGACCTGATGGGCGAGCTGGCCGACGTGGTGACCGGCCACGCGGTCGACCTGCCCGGCGCCGGGCACTCACCGGAGCCGGCCGACGGCGACTACTCCATCGCCGCCCACGCCCGGACCGTCGAGGAGTTCGTCGAGCGGACCGCCGACCGGCCCGTCCACCTGTTCGGCAACTCCCTGGGCGGCGCGGTCTCCGTACGGCTGGCCGCCACCCGCCCCGACCTGGTGCGCTCGCTCACCCTCATCTCCCCGGCGCTGCCCGACCTGACGCCCGGGTACGGCCCGGCCCGCGTCGCCCTGTCCACGGTGCCGGTGCTGGGCGAGTGGGCCTTCGACCGGCTCCGCCTGCTCCCGGCGGAGCGCCGGCTCAACGCCACGCTCGGCCTGTGCTACGCCGACCTCGGCCGGGTCCACCCGGAGCGGCTGCGCGAGGCGGCCGAGGAACTGCGCCGCCGTGACGCGCTGCCGTACGCGGGGGCGTCGGTGATCAACTCGGCGCGCGGCCTCGTCGCGGAGTACATCAGGGAGTACTTCCGGCGCGGCGCCGACAGCCTCTGGCGGCAGGCCGCCCTGGTGAAGGCGCCCACGCTGGTCATCCACGGCCGCCACGACCGGCTCGTCAACCCGCGGGCGGCCGCGCGGGCCGGCCGTACGTTCCCGGATGTGCGCCTGGTGCTGCTGCCCGACGCCGGGCACGTGGCGCAGATGGAGGTGCCGGAGAGAGTGGCACGTGAGGCACGCCGTCTGATATGTGAGACGGCGCCCGTCTCGATTGGGGAATGAGCGAAGGCCCCGGCTAGGTTGTGAGTGGTGCGCTAGCCGCTAGCCGCATTCGTCAAGACCCCTGAAACGGGAGTGGAACCGTGTCGTTGCCACCGCTGGTAGAGCCGGCAGCCGAGCTGACCGTCGAGGAGGTGCGCCGTTACTCGCGCCACCTCATCATCCCCGACGTGGGCATGGCCGGGCAGAAGCGCCTGAAGAACGCGAAGGTGCTCTGTGTGGGCGCCGGCGGACTGGGCTCGCCCGCCCTGCTGTACCTCGCGGCCGCGGGTGTGGGCACCTTGGGAGTCATCGACTTCGACGTCGTCGACGAGTCCAACCTGCAGCGCCAGGTCATCCACGGTCAGTCCGACATCGGCCGTCCCAAGGCCGAGAGCGCCGCGGCCTCCGTCAGGGAGATCAACCCCCTGATCGACGTGGTCGTCCACAACGAGGCGCTGACCACCGAGAACATCATGGAGATCTTCTCCGGCTACGACCTGATCGTCGACGGCACCGACAACTTCGCCACCCGCTACATGGTGAACGACGCGGCCGTCCTGCTCGGCAAGCCGTACGTCTGGGGCTCGATCTACCGTTTCGACGGCCAGGTGAGCGTGTTCTGGGCCGAGCACGGCCCCTGCTACCGCTGCCTGTACCCCGAGCCCCCGCCGCCCGGCATGGTGCCCTCCTGCGCCGAGGGCGGCGTGCTCGGCGTGCTGTGCGCCTCGATCGGCTCCATCCAGGTCAACGAGGCCATCAAGCTGCTCACCGGCATCGGCGAGCCGCTGGTCGGCCGTCTGATGATCTACGACGCCCTGGAGATGACCTACCGCTCGGTCAAGGTCCGCAAGGACCCCGAGTGCGTGCTCTGCGGCAAGAACCCGACGGTCACCAGCCTCCTGGAGGACTACGAGGCGTTCTGCGGCGCCGTCTCCGAGGAGGCGCAGGAGGCCGCGGCCGGCTCCACCATCACCGCGACCGAGCTCAAGGCCTGGCAGGACCGGGGCGAGAACATCTACGTGGTCGACGTCCGGGAGCCGAACGAGTACGAGATCGTCTCCATCCCGGGCGCCGTGCTCATCCCCAAGGGCGAGTTCCTCAACGGCTCCGCGCTGGAGAAGCTCCCGCAGGACAAGAAGATCGTGCTGCACTGCAAGTCCGGCGCCCGGTCCGCCGAGTGCCTGGCGATCGTCAAGAACGCAGGCTTCTCCGACGCCGTCCACGTCGGCGGCGGCGTGCTGAGCTGGATCAAGGCGGTCGACCCGAGCCTGCCGACCTACTAGTCCTACTAGGTCTACTAGGCCTATTAGGTCTACTAGGCCGTCCACCGGACCGCACCGCCGGGCCGGCGGACCCGTACGCCCCGCGGAGCCCCGGCTCCGCGGGGCGTCGCCGTTCCGCCGGGCCGTCCCATCGGGCCGTTCCGCCGGGCCGTCCCATCGGGCCGTTCCACCGGGCCGGCGGGCCGGGCCGTCCCGCGGGCCGGAGCGGAGGCCGGAACGGGACACGTTTGCGCCGAACCGGCGGAAGGCACCCGCTCCACCGCACTAAGGTCGGGGGCGTGAACGACGTGCCAGGTCGGCGGCGGGTGTGGCCTGCGCTGGTCGCGGCGTCCGCGCTCGCCCTCACCTGCGCGGCCGTGGCCGGCGTGGCCGCCAGCGCCGCGGGGGCCGAGCTCACCCGGGGCCCGGACGCGGCGGAACTGGAACGGGCGGCCGCCGAGGAGGTGGCCCGCCGCTGGCGGGCGTGGCCCACGGGGAGGATCTTCCCCGAGACGGTTCCCTACTCCGCCGAGCAGGGCGGGACGGAGCGGGCCCGCCGGGTGGGCATCTCGCCGGAGACCTCCTGCGACCGCGCCGTGGACGCCCGGCTGCGCGAGCCCCTGGCCCGCTCGGGCTGCCGGGGGATCCTGCGCGCCACCTATCTCGACGCGCTCCAGGGCGTCGTGCTCACCGTCGGCGTCGCGGCCTTCCCGGACCCGGCCTCCGCCGCCTCCGCCGAGACCGCGCTGCCCCGCGGCGGGCGCCCCTCCCCGGGGCTGAGGGCCCTGGCCTTCCCCGACACGGTCGCCGAGCGGTTCACGCCGGCCGTACGGCAGGCGAGCGTGGCGCGCGCGGGCGGGCCGTACCTGGTGATGGTCACCGCCGGGCGGGCGGACGGGCGGCCCGCGAAGAGCGCGGGGCAGCCGCGGCCGACCCTGTACGCCTTCACCGGCGACATCGCCGACCGGATACTGACGACCGTGTCGGCCCCCGCCCGGCCCGACTGCTCCATGCCGGAGTGGCGGTGCTGAGGCGGACCCGCGGCCCGGCCGGCGCACGGACCGGCGTACGGACCGGCGTACGGACAGAGGAGCGGACCGGCGTACGGACCGGGTGGCGGACCGGGTGGCGGGTGACCGCCGCCGGGACGCTGGCCGTGCTCGCCTGCGGGCTCGCGCCCGGAGCCCCGGCCCGCGCCGACGAGGTCCGCGACGGGCAGCGGGAGGTGCTGCGGACGCTGGGCCTGCCCGGCGCCTGGCGGATCTCCAAGGGGCAGGGCGTGACCGTCGCGGTGCTGGACTCCGGGGTGGACGCCGGCCATCGCGACCTGACGGGCTCGGTGACCGAAGGCAGGGACTTCACGGCGGGCGCCAACCCGCCGGGGGTGAGACCCCCGAAGCTGCACGGCACCTACATGGCCTCGCTCATCGCCGGGCACGGGCACGGGCCGGGCGGCGGCGACGGGGTGATCGGCGTCGCCCCCCGGGCGGAGGTGCTCTCGGTGCGGGTGATCCTGGAGGACGAGGAGCCGGGTTTCCGGGAGTTCAACTCCGCCGAGCGGTACGAGAACGTGGTGGCCAGGGGCATCCGGTACGCCGTGGACCACGGCGCCGACGTGATCAACATGTCGATCTCGAAGGAGCTGGCGACCGCCGAGGAGCGGGCGGCGATCCGCTACGCCGTCTCCCGGGGGGTGGTGCTCGTGGCGGCGGCCGGGAACGAGGGGGCGGACGGCGGCTCCGGCGGGCAGGCGCCCTACTCCTACCCGGCGGCGTTCCCGGGGGTGGTCTCGGTGGCGGCGACCGGGCCGGGCCTGCGCCGGGCCTCGTTCTCCAACGCCAACCCGTCGGTCCTGGTGGCCGCGCCCGGGGTGGACGTCCTCGGGGCGGGTCCCGGCGACGCGTACTGGGTCGGCCGCGGCACCTCCCAGGCGACCGCGCTGGTCTCCGGGGTGGCCGCCCTCATCAAGGCCGAGTATCCGGAGATGTCGCCCGCGCTGGTCGTGCAGGCGATCACCGCGGGCGCGACCCGGCGGCCCGCCGGCGGGTACGACACCGGGACGGGCTTCGGCGTGGTCAACGCCGCCCGGGCGCTCGCCGAGGCGGCCCGGATCTCCGGGCACACCCACACCGCCGCGGGACCCGCCGCCGCCGACCCCGCCCGCCCGCTGGGCGGGCCGGCCCCGCCGGTGCGGGTGGTCCGCCGGGACGGGCGCGCGGTCGCCGTCTACGCGGGCGTGGCCGGGACCGCCGGGCTCGGGGCGGTCGCCTCCCTCGTGCTGATCGCGGTCGTCGCCGGTCGGGGACGGGCGGACGACCGGCCGGGAGCCGCCCGCGCCCGGCAGCCCGTGCCCGCGCCCTGATCTCCGCCCGCCCGCGGGAGGGCGGGGGCCCGGTGGAGCCCCCGGAGCCTCCGGCGGCCGAAGGCCCGATCTCCCGGCCGCCGGAGGGCGGGAGACCGGCGGGCACCGGCCGTGACGGCGAAAACACGGTCCGCCGCTGGGGTGCTGGAAGAGGGCGACGTAGCATCGGAGTATGTCGCAGCCCGGGAGGTCCCAGGAGCCGGACCGGCATCTGGAAACCTCGCCGCCGCGTGCCCGGCGGGACCGGCCCCCGGCCGGCTCCGGGACGTGGCGTGCCGGAGCGGCGGGGGCCGTGCGGTCCCGGCGCGCGTCCGGCCGGCCGGACGCCGAGCGGCGCGCCAGGGTCCGCCCCTGGCCGAGGGCGTTCCGCGAGCGCGTGGCGCCCGGACCCGCAGAGGCGGAGATCCTGGAGCGCGGCGTCCGGTTCCGCGCCGTCCTGTCGCTGCTGCTGGGGATGGTCCTGGCGGTCTCCGCGCTCGGCGCGCTGGCCGGGCTGGTCGGGCTGCTCCGCGAGACCACGGCACGCCCGCTGACCGAGGCGGAGAAGACGCACTACGTCGAGGAGGACATCGCCCGGCGGTGGCACTCCTGGCCGGCGGCCCTGGTCTTCCCCCCGGAGCTGGAGTACGTCGGCCTCGGCCGGGCGCAGCTGTACGCGCGCAGGGTCGGCATCGCCCCCGAGACCACCTGCCGGTCGGGCACGGACGCGGCGGTCGGGGAGATCCTGGAGCGGCACGGGTGCCGCACGCTCCTGCGCGCCACCTACGTCGACCAGAGCTCCACGTTCGCGGTCACCGTGGGGATCGCCGTGATGGAGGACGCGGAGCGGCGGGCGGCGGCGACCGGCGAGCTGGCGAGCGACGACCGGGTGGGTGTGCGCCCGGTGGCGTTCCGGGGCACCGCCACCGAGCTGTTCGGCGCGGCCCAGCGCCAGCGCAACGCCTGGCTGGGGGTCGGGCCGTACGTCGTCTTCTCCGCCGCGGGCTACGCCGACGGGCGCACCCGCGACTCGGTCGCCCCGGAGGAGATCGTGCACAGCGAGCTGTGGCCGGCGGCCCAGGCGGTGGCCGGGCGCATCGCGCACGCCCTGGGCGCCGAGCCCGACGTGCCGCGCTGCACCGAGGGGAACGTGTGCTGAGGCGGCGGTGGCGGTCGGCGGTGAGCGCGCCGGTCGCGGGCCTGACGGCGCTCCTGGTCGCGTTCTGCGCGGTGCCCGCCGCGCCGGCCGGCGCCGCGGACGTCCGCGAGGACCAGCGCTGGGTCCTGGAGGCCCTCAACGCCGAGGAGGCGTGGAAGACCAGCAGGGGAGCGGGCGTCACGGTCGCCCTGGTGGACAGCGCCGTGGACGCCGAGGTCGCCGAGTTGCGGGGCAGGGTCACCGCCGGGCCGGTGCTGGGATCGGACACGTTCGCGCGGGCGGACTCGACCGGGCGGCGGCACGGCACGGCGATGGCCTCGCTCATCGCCGGGGCGGGCAAGGGCGGCGGCGGGCTGCTCGGCGTGGCGCCCGAGGCGCGGGTCCTCTCCCTCCCGATGGCGCTGGACGAGGACCTCCCGGTCACCGCGGGCGATGACCTGCGTACGGGGAGGGACAGCCCGCTGGCCCGGGCGATCCGCTACGCGGCCGACAACGGGGCCGACGTCGTCAGCATGTCGCTGGGGGCCTACGGCCCGCACCGGGCCGAGCGCGAGGCGGTCTCCTACGCGCTGAGCCGGGGGGTCGTGCTCGTCGCGGCGGCCGGCAACGACGGCGAGGGCGGGTACGCCGAGGAGAAGGACACCTCCTTCTGGAGCTTCCCGGCGGGATACTCCGGCGTGATCGGGGTCGGGGCGGTCGACCGGTCGGGCAGGCCCGCCCCGTTCAGCAGCGGCAACCTCTCGGTCATGGTGGCCGCGCCGGGCGTGGACGTGCCGGTGGTGCTCCCCGGCGGGGAGTACGAGTCGTCGCAGGGCACGAGCTCGGCCGCCGCGCTGGTGGCCGGGGTCGCGGCCCTGATCAAGGCGAGACATCCGGAGATGCCGCCGGACATGGTCGCCCGGGCCCTCACCTCGACGGCCGGTCCGGTCCCCGCCGGCTACGACGAGCACGTCGGGTTCGGCGTGGTGGACGCGGGCCGGGCGCTCGAGCGGGCCGGGGAGCTGATGGCCGCCGCGCGCCAGGTCACCGTGGCCGAGGACCACCGCTTCGGCGGGGGCGCGGCGGTGGGGGAGCCTCCCCGGCCGGGAGGCGACCCGCTCCGCCTCTGGCTGTACGGCGTGAGCCTGGCCTGCAGCGTGTTCGCCTTCACCGGGGCCGTCGTCGTGCTGAGCCGGCGGACCGCGTCGCGCTGAGGGCCGTCCCGGCCCCTTCCTGGCCCGTCCCGGCCCGTTCAGGACGCGTTTCGGACACCGTTAGGGCACCATTCGGGCACTGTTCGGCGGCGGCGGGCCCGGATGTCGGGCTTTCCGGGTCGGGACCCGGTGAAGGTTCGCTAGGGTCGCGCATCATGGGGTACGAGTTGCGGGTGGAGCGTCCGGCGCCTCTCACCTTCGCGGAGCTCGCGAACGTGCTGGGGCGGGCGGGGTTCGAGTTCCGCGGTTCGCAGGAGGCGGGCGAGGTCCTGGCGCGTCACGGTGACGGGGTCCATCCCGTCGCCGTCTGGGACGGCGCGCTGTCCGGCGCGCCCGGCTCCGACTGGCACGTGGCGCAGCTGGTGCGGGTCTCCTCGCTGCTCGGAGCGGACCTGGTGGGGGAGGACGGCGAGTCCTACACGCTCCGCGACGGGGTCGTCGAGCAGGTGAACGGCTCCGCCGCCTACGAGTTCGGCAAGATCGACGAGATCCTCGCGGCCGGGCCCGCCGTATGGAGCAGCTAGACGGCGCGGGCCGGGAGCGGCTGGACGGCGCGGGCCGTCCGTCCCCGTACGCCGAGCGGGTCCTCGACCTGGTCGAGGGCATCCCGCCGGGCAAGGTGATGTCCTACGGGGACGTCGCGGAGTACCTCGGCGAGGGCGGCCCGCGCCAGGTCGGCAGGGTGATGTCCGTCTGGGGCGGCGGCGTCCCCTGGTGGCGCGTCGTGCACGCCGACGGCACCCCGCCCCCGGGTCACGAGCAGCGGTGCCTGGAGGCCTGGCGCGAGGAGGGGACCCCGCTGCGGGGGGCGCGTGCGGACATGCGCCTGGCACGCTGGGACGGTTGCCAGGAAATTGACAGATAAGTCGGGAAAAGGACGGTAACTGCTCCCTTCCAGGGCCACTAACATGGCGAAGGACGGACAGCAGTCTGCCCGAAAGGCGGTGCCTCCCCCATGGCCACCGGCGCCTCACCCGCGCGAGCGACCGGCGACCTCGTCGCTGACCGTCTGCGAGTTGTCCAGGATCTCTGCGACCGGGGAGAGCCGCTCGACGCGATGATGAGCGCGGTGCTCGCGGAAGGCCTGACCCCGGCGCAGCGCCGGCGCTTCGACGCCGAGGTGCTGGCGGGACCGCTCGGCACCCGGCTCGACATCGCCGCCAAGCGCGGCGCGGCCCGCCGCCGCGAGTACGTCACCGCGGTCAAGCCCTATCTGGCCGGCGTGCACCCGCGCGTCAAGCTCGACCTGCCGGTCGCCCGGCGGCTCGCCTTCCACCTGATCGACCAGCGCTCCGTGGACGAGCTGGCCGAGGGCGACGCCCTGCAGAAGCTCGTCACGGCCGCCGCGGAGCCGTCCCGGCGCATCCGCAAGAAGATGCGCTGGTACGCCGACCTGCCGCTCCGCGACGAGCTGCCGGAGTCGCTGTACCGGCTGCGCGCCGCCGACCTCGTCCCGGTGACGCAGATCGAGGACGTCTCCTGGGCCGACGGGAAGCTACGGGTCAGCGGCCACGCCTACCTGGCGGGGCTCTCGGTGCGCAGCCGCCGGTTCAACCGCGCCACCGTCGTGCTGCGCGGCCCGCGCTGGCTGCCGCCGGTACGGCTGCGCACGCGCCGCACGCACCACCCGGAGGCCACGCACGGCGCCCGCGAGGCGGGCTGCAACTACGACTGGGCGGGCTTCACCGCCGAGCTGGACCCGCGGGCGCTGCGCTGGCGGGCCGCGCTGCGGGCCGTCGTCCGGGGCGGCAAGCGGCTGCTCCGCCGGCGGGCCACCGTACGCGACACGACCACCTGGCGCGCCGAGATCGTGATCTGGAGCCGCGGCGCCCGCGCGGTCGGCCTGCTCCGCGGCCCGGTCAGCGGCCGCACCGAGCGGCCCGCGGGCCGCGAGATCCGCCCCCGCTGGTGGGTCCGGCCGGTCTGGACCTCCGACCGCGCCTTCCAGGTGGTGCTGCAGCCCACCCGGGCCGAGCTGACCGGGGTACGGCTGGCCGGCGAGCGGCTGGAGCTGACGGTGTTCCTGCCGGACCGGCGGTTCACCCGGGGCCAGGCCCGGCTGGACGGGCACCGGGTGGCGGCCGACTTCACCCCGGTGGAGGGCGGCACCGAGGTCGTCGTGCCGCTGGCCGTGGAGTCGCTCCTGGCCGAGCGGGACGGCGGCAGGCTCTGGATCGAGCCCAAGGGCGACCCGGCGGCCCCGGTCATGATCGGGAGCGCGGCGGAGAGCCGCACCGTCATCGGCGAGCGGGAGATCACGGTCCTGGGCGACCGGCGCGACCGGGTGGTCGTCTCCGCGCACCGGATCCGCCCGATCGTCTCCTCGGCGGCCTGGGAGCCCGAGGGCGCGCTCGTCCTGGAGGGCTCCTACCCCGCCGCGGACGGCGGCCCGGAGACGGGCCCGGCCGAGCTGACGCTCCGCCACCGCACCGGCCTGCTGTACGCCGTCCCCCTGGATCGCGACGGCTCCCGCTTCCGGGCGCGCCTGACCCCGGCGGCGATGCCCCGCTTCGGGGAGGGCGTCCCGCTGGGCAGCGGAAACTGGAGCATCGCGGTCCGCGAGGCGTCCGGGGAGGTCGTCCCGGTCCGGATGGACCACGCGGCCCTGGCGGAGCTGGACGAGAGCCCGAAGACCTTCGCCGGGCGCGAGTACCGGCTGATCTCCACCCGGTTCGACGTGCCGGTGCTGGCCGTGGCCGAGAGCCGGCCCGACGACGAGAAGGGGCCGGGCGGGCTCCACCTGCTCCAGCGCTCCTTCTACCCGGCCCAGCGCACTCAGGAGCTGGCAGACGCGACCGTCTACGTCGCCTACGACGGGCGGCAGTACGAGGGCAACGTCCGCGCGGTCTACGAGGAACGGGTGCGGCGCGGCGACGACCGCGAGCACATCTGGGTGGTCAAGGACGGCGCGTTCACCCCGCCGGGGGCGCGGGAGCTCGGCTTCGGCTCGGAGATCGCGCCGACCGTGGTCCGCGCGGGCAGCCGGGAGCACTACGAGGTGCTGGCCCGCTCCCGCCACGTGGTGACCAACGGCTTCCTGCCGCCCTGGTTCCGGGCGCGCGAGGACCAGGTGGTCGTGCAGACCTGGCACGGCAGCCCGCTCAAGCGCCTGGGCAACGACCTGCCGCACATGTCCCGCGACCCGCGCCCGCCGGCCTGGCATCGCCAGGCGGTCGAGGTGCGCGGCTGGGACCTGCTGGTCTCGCAGAGCCCGTGGGCCACGCCGATCCTGCGCCGGGCCTTCGGCTACCAGGGTGAGGTGCTGGAGAGCGGCTTCCCGCGCAACGACGTGCTGTCCTCCCCCGACCGGCAGGAGTCGGCGGCGCGGGTGCGGGCCCGGCTCGGCGTCCCCGAGGACGTCAAGCTGGTGCTGTACGCGCCGACCTTCCGCGACTACGACCGCAAGAGCAACTCCATCCGGTTCGACCTGGAGAAGGCCCGGCAGGCGATGGGTCCGGGCCACCGCTTCCTGGTCAGGTTCCACTCGATGCAGGCGGCGCCCAACGTGCCGAGGGACCTGGCACTGGATGTCACCACATACCCTGATATGGCCGACCTGCTGCTGGTCGCCGACGTGTTGATCACGGACTACTCGTCCGTCATGTTCGACTTCGTCGCGACCGGCCGGCCGGTTCTCCTGTTCACCTACGACCTGCCGCGCTACTCGGCCAAGCGCGGCCTCTACCTCGACCTGGCGGCCGAGGCCCCCGGACCGCTGCTGTCCACCGGGGCCGAGGTGGTCGAGGCGCTCCGGGACATCGACGCGGTGGCGGCCGAGCACGCCGAGCGCTACGAGCGGTTCAAGCTCACCTACGCGCCGCGTGACGACGGCAAGGCCACCGCGAGGCTGGTCGACCACGTCTTCGTCTCCTGAGCGAGCCTTCCGCCGGGCCCGCGTCCCAGATCGTCTCTGGGGCGCGGGCCCGGCGGTTTCTTCGGCAACCCGGCGTGGATCCGCGGGGTCCGGCCTGGGGATCCCCCACAGGAGTGACGGACCCGGCACGATCACTGCCCGACATCTGGTGGAATGACGAGCTGTGAGTGGTCAGGGCTGGCGGCTGGTGCGCCGTGCGGGCGCGGGGGCGGCCGTTGCTCCCGTGCTGGACGAGCACCAGCGGGCGGTGGTGACCCACGAGAGCGGTCCGCTGCTCGTCCTGGCGGGTCCCGGCACCGGCAAGACCACCACGATCGTGGAGACGGTGGTGGACCGGGTCGAGCGCCGGGGCACCGACCCCGAGCGGGTGCTCGTCCTGACCTTCAGCCGCAAGGCGGCCGACGAGCTGCGCGAGCGCATCACCGCCCGGATGCGCCGCACCACCCGCACGCCGCTCGCGCTCACCTTCCACAGCTACGCCTACGCCCTGCTGCGCCGTGAGGCCGTCCTGGCAGGCCGTCCCGCGCCCCGGTTGCTGACCGGTCCCGAGCAGCTGCTGGAGATCCGCCGCATGCTCCACGGCGAGCTGGAGGAGGGCGCGCCGCAGTGGCCGCAGGACATGCGGGAGGCGCTGAAGACCCGCGGCTTCGCCTCCGAGCTGCGCGACTTCCTCGCCCGCGCCGCCGAGCGCGGCCTGGACGGGCCCGAGCTGGTGGAGCTGGGCCGCCGGCACGGCCGCCCCGACTGGGTCGCCGCCGGGCGCTTCGCCGACCGCTACCAGGCCCGCTTCGACCTGGACCCGGAGGAGGTGCTCGACTACCCCGAGGTGATCCGGGCGGCGGCCGCCCTGCTCGCCGACCCCGAGGTGCGGCTCCGCGAGCGCTCGGCCTACGACGTCGTCCTGGTGGACGAGTACCAGGACACCGACCCCGCCCAGGAGCTGTTGCTCCAGCGGCTCGCCGGGGAGGGGCGCGACCTCATCGCGGTCGGCGACCCCGACCAGTCGATCTACGCCTTCCGGGGCGCCGACGTGCACGCGATCATGGACTTCCCCGACCGGTTCCGCGCCGCGAGCGGGGAGAGGGCGCCGGTCGTCGCGCTGCGCGTCTGCCGCCGGAGCGGGCCCGCCCTGCTGACCGCCACCCGGCGGCTGACCACCCGGCTGCCCGCCGTGCCGGGACGGGCCGCCCACCGCGACCTCGTGCCGCTGCCGGACGCCGAGCAGGGGGACGTGCGGGTCGTGGTGGCCGAGAGCCCCACCCAGGAGGCGGCGGCCGTCGCCGACGCCCTGCGCCGGGCGCACCTGCTCGACGGGGTGCCCTGGGCGCGGATGGCCGTGCTGGTCCGGTCGGCGGCCCGGCAGGTCCCGCTGCTGCGCCGGGCGCTGGTCTCGGCCGGGGTGCCGGTCGTGGTGGGCGGGGGAGAGGTGCCGCTGATCCAGGAGCCGGGCGTGCGCCCGCTGGTCCGGCTGATCCAGGTGGCGCTCCACCCCGAGCGGCTCGACGAGGGCACGGCGGAGGAGCTGCTGACCGGCGCGCTCGGCGGCACCGACATGATCGGCGTGCGCCGTCTGCGCCGGGCGCTGCGCGTCGCCGAGCACGAGGCGCTGGCGTTCCCCGTGGAGTTCGCGGGCGAGGAGGGTGAGGCGGGCGGTGCAGGGCAGGCCCCCGGCACGGTGACGGACGGCGGGACGGACGGCGGGACGGGCACCGTACCGGACACGGAGAGGGACGGCGGGACGGGTGCCGTGGACGGTGGGACCGGCCTCGCCGGGGACGCCGGGGACGCCGGGGACGCCGGGGACGCTGGGGACACTGTGGACGCCGGGAGCGGCGTCGCGGTGGACGGCGGGGCCGCCCGGGAGAAGCCCCGCTCCTCCGGCGAGCTGCTCGTCGCCGCCCTGAAGGACGCGCGGGAGCTGACCCGGATCGAGCCGCACGTGGCGCTCCCCGCCGAGCGGGTGGCCCGGCTCATCGCCGCCGCCACCGAGGTCGTACGGCGCGGCGGCACCGCCGAGGAGGTGCTCTGGGCCGTCTGGCAGGCCACCGACCTGGCCGGGAAGTGGAGCGCGCAGAGCGCCGCGGGCGGGCACCGGGGCCGGCAGGCGGACCGCGACCTCGACGCCGTGGTGGCGCTGTTCGACCGGGCCGCCAGGTTCGCCGACCGGCTGCCCCACGCCGGCGTCGAGGTGTTCGTGGAGGACCTCGTCGCACAGGAGATCCCCGGTGACTCGCTGGCCGCGCGTGCCCCCGAGGGTGACGCGGTCCGCATCATGACCGCCCACCGCTCCAAGGGACTGGAGTGGGACGTGGTGGTCGTCGCGGGGGTGCAGGAGGGCGTCTGGCCCGACCTGAGGCTGCGCGGGACCGTCCTGAGCACCGACGACATGGTCGCCCGCGCGGGCGGGTCGGAGCACGAGAACCCCGCCGCGGTCGCCGCGGCGCTCGCCTCCCAGCTGCTGAACGAGGAGCGCCGCCTGTTCTACGTGGCGGCGACCCGGGCCCGGCGCAGGCTCGTCGTCACCGCCGTGGGCGGGGAGGACGTCGAGGAGCGGCCGTCGCGGTTCCTGTCCGAGCTGGTACCGGGGGCGGGCGAGGAGCCGACCGTCGACGAGCGGTCCCGCTGGCTGAGCATGCCCGCCCTGGTGGCGGACCTGCGCGCGGCGGTGTGCGACGCGAGCAGGCCCGAGCCGCTGCGCCGGATCGCCGCCGGGCACCTGGCCCGTCTGGCGGCGGCCGGCGTCTCCGGCGCCCACCCGGACGAGTGGTACGCCCTCACCCCGATCTCCGACGACCGCCCTCTCGGCTGGCCCGACGACACCGTGCGGATCTCACCCTCGGCCGTGGAGAGCTTCACCAAGTGCGGGCTGCGCTGGCTGCTGGAGACCTCGGTGGGCGCGGGCGGCACGGACGCGGCCCGGGGCCTGGGCACGGTCGTGCACGCGCTGGCCGTGCTCGCCGCCGACGGCCTGCCGACCGAGGAGACCCTCGCCAAGCGGCTGGACGAGGTCTGGAACGAACTGGACTTCGGCGGTGTCTGGTACAACCGCAAGCAGCGCGGGATCGCCGAGGAGATGATCGGCAGGTTCGTCCGCTGGCACCGGGACAACCCCCGGGACCTGGTCGCCACGGAGGAGTCCTTCGTCGCGACGGTCTCCGAGGGCGTCCAGATCAAGGGCCGGGTGGACCGGATCGAACGCGACGAGCAGGGCCGAGCGGTGATCATCGACATCAAGACCGGTGGCGCCAAGCCCTCCGAGGGTGACCTCGAGCGCCACCCGCAGCTCGGCGTCTACCAGCTGGCCGCGCTGCTGGGCGCCTTCCGGCGGCACGGCCTGACCGAGCCCGGCGGCGCCGCCCTGGTGCAGGTCGGCAAGGCGGCGAGCAAGCAGCAGGCGCGCGAGCAGCTCCAGCGCCCCCTGTCGGAGGACCCCGACCCCGGCTGGGCCCGCGACATGGTGGACACCGTCGCGCTGGGCATGTCCGGCCCCTTCTTCCAGGCCCGGGTGAACGACGGCTGCCGCACCTGCGCGGCCCGGGCGAGCTGCCCGGTCAACGAGAGCGGGGGACAGGTGTGCTGAGCGCGGTCAAACTCGCCGAGACGCTGGGCGTCCTGCCGCCCACGCCCGAGCAGGCCGCGGTGATCGAGGCCGGGCTGGAGCCGATGGTCGTGGTGGCCGGGGCCGGGTCCGGCAAGAGCGAGACCATGGCGGGGCGGGTCGTCTGGCTGGTCGCCAACGGCCTCGTCCGGCCCGAGCAGGTGCTGGGCCTGACCTTCACCCGCAAGGCCGCCGGCGAGCTGTCCCACCGCGTCCGGGAACGGCTGGCCGCGCTGGCCGGCACGGTCCCCGCCGACCTGCTGGCGGGCGAGCCGACCATCTCGACCTACCACGCCTACGCCGCCCGGCTGGTCACCGAGCACGCCCTGCGCGAGGCGCTGGAACCCACCATGCGCCTGATCACGCCCGCCGTCGCCTGGCAGCTGGCCGGGCAGGTGGTCAGCGCCTACGACGGGCCGATGGAGGGGATCGACTGGAGCCCGGCCACGGTCACCCGCGCGGTGCTGGAGCTGTCCGGAGAGCTGGCCGAGCACCTGCGCACCCCGCAGGACGTGCGGGAGGTCGGCGCCTGGATCGACGAGCGGTACGGCGAGCTGCCCGGCCGCACGGTCAAGATCCAGCGCGAGGTGCTGGCCGCCCAGCGGGTCAGGGAGCGGCTGCTCCCGCTGGTGGAGGCCTACACCCGGCTCAAGCGCGCCCGCGAGGTCGTCGACCACGGCGACCAGATGGCGCTGGCCGCGAAGATCGCCTCCGGGCACCCCGAGGTCGGCGGGCTCGAGCGGAGCCGGTTCGCCGTCGTCCTGCTGGACGAGTACCAGGACACCAGCCACGCCCAGCTCGTCCTGCTCCGCTCCCTGTTCGGCGGCGGCCACCCGGTGACCGCCGTCGGCGACCCCTGTCAGTCCATCTACGGCTGGCGCGGGGCCTCGGCGGGGAACCTCACCCGCTTCCCCCGCGACTTCCGGACCGTCTCCGGAGAACCCGCGCCCGTCCGGCAGCTCTCGGTCAGCTTCCGCAACGGGGACGCGGTGCTCGACGTCGCCGCCCGGATCCAGCTCCCGCTCCGGATCCAGGCCAGAGAGGTGCCGGTGCTCGTCCCCGGCGGGAACCGGGTCGACCGCGGCCGGGTGGTCTGCGCCTTCCACGAGACCGCCGAGGACGAGGCCGCCTGGATCGCCGGGCAGGTCCACGCCCTGCTGGGCACCGAGTCCGCGCCCGACGGCCTGCCGTGGGGGGAGGGGGAGCGGAAGAAGGCCAAGCAGAGCGCCTGGGGCGGCCCGCAGTGCCTGCAACCGCACGACGTGGCGATCCTCGCCCGCAAGCGCTCGCAGTTCACCGCGCTCCGCCGGGCCCTGGAGGAGCGCGGCATCCCGGTCGAGGTGGTCGGCCTGGGCGGCCTGCTGACCGTGCCCGAGGTCGCCGACATCGTGGCCACCCTGAGGGTGCTGTACGACCCGACGGCCGGGGACGCCCTGGTCCGGCTGCTGGCCGGCCCCCGCTGGCGGATCGGCCCGGCGGACCTGAAGGAGCTGGGCGAGCGGGCCCGGGATCTGAACAGGGAGGCCCGCGAGGGGGCGACCCCGGTGACCGACCCGCTGGAGCAGGTCGTCGCGGAGCTGGCCGAGGAGCGCGGCAGCCTGATCGACGCGCTGGACGAGTTGCCCGACCGCCCCGAGTGGCAGGACCTGTTCTCGCCGGTGGCGCGGGTCCGGCTGGTCGCCCTGGCCCAGGAACTGCGCTCGCTGCGCGCCCGGGCGGGCCAGCCGCTCCCCGACCTGATCATGGAGATCGAGCGCCGCCTCGGCCTCGACATCGAGGTGGCGGCCCGGCACGCGGGCGCGGGGACCTTCGCAGCCCGGGCCGACCTCGACGCCTTCCTCGACGCCGCCTCCCGCTTCGCGGGCGACTCCGAGGACCCGACGCTGGGCGCGTTCCTGGCGTTTCTCAAGGCGGCCGACGAGGAGGAGAACGGGCTGGACGCCGGGCGGGTCGGCGAGAGCAACAGCGTGAAGCTGATGACCGTGCACGCCTCCAAGGGGCTGGAGTGGCCCGTCGTCGTGGTGCCGGGCATGTCGCAGGCGCTGTCGAAGTCGGGCGCGCTGACCACCGGCACGGTCTTCCCGGCCAGGCCGACGGTCAACCCCCGGTGGACGGAGAACGCGCGCCGCCTGCCGTACCCGCTCCGCGGCGACGCCTCCGACCTGCCCCGGCTGACCGGGCTGACCAGGGAGGAGCTGGACGAGTTCGACGAGCGCTGCCGCGAGCGCGACCTGCTGGAGGAGCGGAGGCTCGCCTACGTCGCGGTGACCCGCGCCCACTACCTGCTGATCGCCTCGGGCTACCGGTGGGGCAGTGCGGCCAAGCCCCTGGCGCCGTCGGACTTCCTGGTGGAGATCAGCCAGACCTGCGGCCGGGTGGCCACCTGGGCGACGGAGGCCACCGGGAGCGCGACCAACCCCCTGCTGGCCGAGCCCGCGGAGGAGACCTGGCCCACCGTCGACGACGCCCGCTACGCGGCGGCGCTGGACGGCGCCTACCTGGTCGAGGAGGCCCTCGCCGGTCTCGCCGCCGCGGAGGCGACCGCGCCCGGGACTGCCGTGTCCGGGACTGCCGTGTCCGGGACTGCCGTGTCCGGGACTGTCGCGCCGGGCGGAGCGCGGGCCGGTGGGGCGGAGGAGAGCGGAACGGCCGGGGCCGGCGGGACGGAGGAGGAGCGGCAGGACCCCCTCCTCGCGGAGCTGCGCGGCTGGGACCGGGAGCGGGCCGGCGCCTGGGAGCGGGACACCGAGCTCCTCCTGCGCGAACGCGAGCTGAACCGGCGCCGCCGCGACCGCCTGGTCGAGCTGCCGGCGCACCTGACGGTCTCGTCCCTGGTCACCCTCGCCGCCGACCCCGCGGCCCTGGCCCGCGAGATCCGCCGCCCGCTGCCGAAGAAGCCCGCGCCGACGGCCCGGCGCGGCACCTCCTTCCACCAGTGGCTGGAGTCCCGCTGGGGGCAGCAGCGCCTGCTGGACGAGTTCGAGCTGCCCGGCGCGGGGGACGAGATCGAGGAGACCGAGGCCCGGCTGGCCGAGCTCCAGCGGAAGTTCGAGGAGAGCGAGTGGGCCGGCCGGGAGCCGGTCGAGGTCGAGGTGCCGTTCGAGACGGTGATCGGTGACCGGGTGGTCCGCGGCCGGATGGACGCCGTCTTCCGGACCGCCGACGGCCGCTACGAGATCGTCGACTGGAAGACCGGCCGCCGTCCCGGTGGCCGGGCCAGGTCCGCCGCCTCCGTCCAGCTCGCCGCCTACCGGCTGGCCTGGTCCCAGCTGGCCGGTGTGCCTCTCGAGGCGGTCGGCGCGGCCTTCCACTACGTCCGCGAGGGCGAGACGGTCCGCCCGGTGGACCTCCTCGACGAGCGCGGCCTGGTCGCGCTCATCGAGTCGGTCCCCGCCGCCGGCTGACGGCGGTCCGCCGGGCCCGGCCGCTCAGCCGAACAGCGCGGCGACGTCGATCGGGAGGCCGAACGGCTCCGGCAGCTCCAGCGTGCCGCCGCGGTGCACGGTGACCACCTTCAGGTACGGCTCCCGCTCGTCGAACCGGGTGAGGTCCTCGACCGGCTCGCTCATCAGAGTGACCTTCTCCGGCTCGGCCGTCGGATCGACGATCAGGTAGAGCGGCACCCCGGCCCTGGCGTAGTCGATCGGCTTCTCCTGGTAGTCGGTCATCGCGGTGCTGCCGGAGCAGACTTCCACCACAAGCAGGGTCGAGTGCCCGTAGATGTGCATCTCGTCATAGTCTTCCGCGTCAAGCGGGGCGACGATCAGATCGGGGAGCCGCATGTCCCGGAAGGGCGGGACGTGGATGCCGGAGCTCTGGTAGAGCCCCCATCCCCTCTCCCGCTTGAGCCGATACAGCAGATCGGTGAGCCGGTCGATGATCCTGTCGTTTCGCCGGGAGGTCCAAGGACTCACGATGACCTGCTCCCGGACGATCTCTGCGGAATAGCCTTTCTCGTTGACGTCCATGCAGAGCCGGAGAACCTGATCTCCGGATACGGGATACCGCGACCGGGGAGGCGCGTCCCCCTGGTCGCACGGCTGGCGGGTGGTCTGGGATCGAGGCAGGGACATGACCATTCCGGCATCCTCTCGGGACTCCTTACTCGGGCATCGTACGTTGACCCCCACACATCCCGTCGCCGACCGTATCAGTTTCATCCACACAGCGTGACTGATCGCCGCCGACCGGGCGCAGGTAGTGGAAGCCCGGTTTCGGGTGCATCAGGAAGTCGTGGTGGGAGATGTTCCAGGCGTAGGCCCCGGCCATCGCGAACTCCACCACGTCCCCCGGCTCCAGCCGGGCCGGCACGGCGCGGGCCAGCACGTCCTTCGGGGTGCAGAGCTGCCCGACGACCGTGACCGGCTCGCCGGGCTCACCGGGGCCGCCGCCCGAGGTCCAGGCGGCCAGCGGCTGGTCGTGGCCCTTGGTGGCCGGGGTCCGCAGGTGGTGGGTGCCCCCGGCGACCACCGCGAACAGCGTGCCGTGCACGCGCTTGACGTCGATCACCCGGGTGACGTAGCGCCCGCAGTAGACGGTCAGCGCCCGGCCCGGCTCGATCCGCAGCACCGGGCCCCCGGCGCGCTCCCCGCCGTCCCCGCTGTTCCCGCCATCCTCGGCGAACCGGGTCCCGGGGAGCGGGGCGTCCCCGGAGCCGCCGGGGTCCCCGAAGAGTTCACGGCGCAGCCCGGCCAGGCCCGCGCCGTACGCCTTCCAGTCGAAGCGCGCGTCCGGGTCGGCGTACGACACGCCCATGCCCCCGCCCAGGTTGACCTCGGCCGCGCCGAGTCCGCGCGCGTACTCCAGCACGGCCCGGGCCAGCTCCAGCAGGCGCGGCGCGTCCAGCCCGCTGGCCAGATGGGCGTGCACGCCCCGCCAGCGCACCCGGTCCTGGCCCGCGAGCAGGGCGAGGCACTCGGCGACCCCGCCGGGGTCCATGCCGAACGGGGTCGCCCCGCCCCCCATGGCGAGCGAGGCGCCCGCCACCGGCACGTCCAGGTTGACGCGGAGCAGGACGTCGGCCGCCCGGCCGGAGGCGAGCAGCCGGCGCAGCTCACCGGGGCTCTCCACGTGCAGGCGGTGGACGGGGGCGGTCAGCTCGGCGTCGGTCTTGCCCGGGCCGCCCAGCGCGACCGGCACGCCGGGGAGCAGCGCCCGCACGTGCTCCAGCTCCCCGCCGGAGGCGACCTCGAAGCCGTCCACGTACCGGGCGAGCACCCGCAGCAGCTCCGGGTCGGGGTTGGCCTTGACCGCGTAGTGCAGCTCGATCCCGTCCAGCGCCGCCCGCACCTGCGCCACGTGGGCGTCCAGCGCTCCCAGGTCGTAGACGTACGCCGGCAGGTCCGCGGGGATCACCGGGCACCCGCCGGGTGCATGCGCGCGGGGGTCTCCTGCACGGGCCCGGCCGCCGGGCCCACCGCCGGACCCACCGGCAGGATCGCCAGCGGGCTGGGCACCGGCACGTACCCGGCCGCCCGGTCCGCGGCCCGCGACCACCGGACCGCCAGGTTCGCCTTGGCCGGCAGCGCCGCGCCCGTCAGCAGGCCGGCGAGGAGCGGCGGCCACCCCCGGGAGGCCGCGTAGCGGGCCAGGACCTGCCCGGCGACCGCCCACAGCTCGTGCACCGGCCCGGTCCCGGCCAGTGTGGCGGCGATCTCCGCCAGGTGGTTGACGACCAGGCAGTAGACCACCCGGTTCCAGCCGGCGGCGGCGTCGTAGGTGAGCGCCTCGGCGACCCGGGCGGGCAGGGCCGACAGGTCGTGGCGGCCGGCGACGAGCTTGGTGCCCTCCAGATCGCGGAAGACGGCCCGCACCGGGGTGCCGGTCCCGTCCACGCCGACCAGGACGTTCTGCAGGTGCGGCTCCAGCACCACGCCGTGGGCCAGATAGGCCTCCAGCACCGGCGGCGCGACGCACTCCACGTAGGCCCGCCACCAGCGCACGGGGTCGGCCGTGGCGGCGGGGGGGAGCAGGGGGCCGGGGTGTGCGGGGCCGGGGCGCGCGGGGCCGGGGCGCGCGGGGCCGGACGGCGCGTCGGAGAGGGCGCCCCGCCCGATGCCGGACGGGGCGGCGAGGGCGCCGCTGAGCAGCGGGGTCACCCCGGGGCCGCAGACCCGCCGGGGGCTCTCCCGGACGATCACGCTCAGTCCCTCCAGGAGCCGGGTGCCCAGGCCGGCCGAGCGGTACCCGGGCTCGGGCAGCCAGCGGGTGCCGGGGAACTCCTCCGCCAGGCGCCGGAACACCGGAGCCAGGCGCGCCGTCAGCTCGACCGCCCCGGCCAGCTCGTACCAGGCGTTCTTCCGGACGCAGTTGGTGATCCGCACGTCCAGGCTGAACTTCAGGCACCGGTCGGTCACCGGCTCGTAGACCGTGCGGACCGACGAGGTGGGGACCGCCGGGCGGGGGCCGTACCCCAGGTCGACGAGCCTGCCGTCGGCGAGCGGCGCGGCCAGCTCGGCGGAGAGCAGGTCGAGCTGCCAGGGGTGCGCGGGCAGCAGCGCGTAGCCGGGCGGGGCCTCGCCCAGGGCGTCCAGCTCCGACGTCCGGCCGGCCTCGGCCAGCACGTCGCGCCGGACGCCGAGCAGCCGGAGCGGGAAGCCCGCGTGCGCCTCGGGCGCGTAGGCGAGCCAGTCGCCGAGGCCGCCCGCCGTACCGGTGCGGGCCTTCGGGCTGGGGTGGAACGGGTGCCCGAAGACCAGCGCCTGCTCGGAGGCGAGCCACGGGTCGTCCGGGGCGCCCGCCCGGCGGCGGGCGGCCAGCAGCGCCGCCATGGCCTGCCTGCTGGAGCGCACCTGGGCGGCGAACTCCTCGTTGCCGCCGCCCAGCTCCGCCTCCACCAGGCGGACGAGCCCGGCGGAGGAGAGCGGCCGCCAGGAGCCGTCCAGGCGCTGCTCCACGGGGCCGGCGAAGCGCAGCGCGAGCCCGCCGTACGCGCGGGTCCGCAGCAGGGTCCCGGCCAGGCGGAGCAGCACGTACGGCCCGTCGTGCCAGACCTGCCCGCGCGGCCCGGCCACCTCCCGGACGCAGCAGCGCAGCAGCGCGGCCAGGGTCGCCTCCTCGGCGGCCAGGACGGCGGAGGGAGCGGCGGAGTCGAGAGCGAGGCCGGTCATGAGATCCCCTGAGTGATCACGGGCCGGATGGCCGCGGGAGGGTGGCGGAGGTAGTTGGGGCCGCTGGCGCCGTAGAACTTGTTCACGTCACGCGCTCCGGTGCGCGCCTTGTCCACCAGCGTCCCGGCGGTGACCATCGACTTGCCGACGAGCCGGGCGGCGTCGAGGGTCCTGGCCCGCAGCAGCCGGGCCATCGGGTCCTCGCCGTACGGTTCCAGCGCCTCGGCGAGCGTCTCCTTCAGCAGCCGGGCGGCCCGTGCGGCCGGCAGCGCCCCGAAGGCCGGCGCGGCGGCGGCCAGGTGCAGCGTGATGGTCACGAACACGTCGGCGAGCGCGTGCGGGTCGTCGCTCAGCATGCGCTCGTCGGTGAAGTCCGGCACGGCGAGCCCCGCGGCGCGCAGCCGCCCCGGCGAGGCCAGCATCCCGTCGTTGTCCTTGACCAGCAGCTTCAGCGGCCCGTCGTCCAGGACGAGGGCGAGGTTCTGCTGGTGGGCCTCGAGCGCGACGCCGTACCGGACGAAGAGCCGCACGCCGGTGGCGAACAGCAGGCGCAGGTACTCGGTGAGCAGGGCCTCGACGGCCCCGCCGCTCCCGCCGGCCCCGCCGTGCCGCCGCCCGGCGAGCGACTCGACGACCGTGCCGCCGCCGGGCAGCGGCGCGAGCAGCGCGGCGACCGGGACGATCTCGCCCGGCGGCAGGCGGCGGGCGAGCCAGCCCAGGTACTCGTGCCCGGCGTGGGCGTGGGTCTGCTCGTCGGCCAGCAGGACGCCGGGCCCGGCGATCCCGCGCAGCAGCAGTTCGGCCCCGGCCCCGTCGGCCAGCGTGCCCGGCTTGATCGAGCGCCGGTTGCGCAGGCCCAGCGTGCTGGTGGGCAGCGGGAGCTTCAGGTGGGTGCGCGTGCCGGCCGCGACCGTGCGCATGGACAGCGTGGGCCGGACCGTCAGGTGCGGCTCGGGCGCGGGGACGGCCCACGGGACCTGCCGTACGGCGGGCAGGGTGAGCGGGTGCACGGGGAAGAGCACGTGCGTGTCCGCGAGGCCGCCGGCCAGCCCGACGCGGGGGAACTCCGGCGCGGCCGGGAGCGGAGCCCCGCTCACCCGCTCGCGGGGCACGGCCGCCCAGCGCAGCTCGAAGCTCGGCGCGAACTCCGGCGCGTACGCCAGCAGTTCGGCCTCCGTCAGCCCGGCCCGGGAGCGCGCCGTCGGGTACACCGGGTGGTCGGTGAACGCGGCCAGCACCTCGTAGCGCAGGGCCGTGCCGTCCGGCTCGTCCGGGCCGTCCGCGGGGCCGGAGGCGCGCTCCGGGCCGCCCGCGTGCCCGGGACCGGTCGCGCGGGCCGGACCGCCCGGGGCGCGCGGCAGGCGGGCCAGCACCTCCTCGCGGCGGGCGTCGTGCGCCTCGAGGGCGCGCAGCGCCTCGTGGCACTCCCGGGCGAACGCCTCCACCCCGGCGGCGTCGGCCGGGTGCGCGACCGCCCGCAGGGCGCCGAGCACCTCCGCCAGGCGCAGCGACTCGGTGGGGGCCACCGTGAAGTCCTGGAACGGCGAGCCCGCCACCAGACTGACGAGACGCCCGCCCGGGCCCGGCAGGCGGAGGGCGACGCCGTTCCGGCTCCGGGTCACCCGCCCGGCCAGGCCGCCGTAGTCCTCCCGCAGCAGCGCGTCCAGGACCCTGGCCGCGAGGTACGGCTCCCGCCCGCCGGCGGCCCGCTCGGCGATCATGCGACCACCCAGGGATCGGCGGTGGTGAAGGCGTCGACGGCCCGGTCCACGCTCGCCCGGTCGGGCCCGATGGCGCGGACGATGCCGAGGTAGTCGCGGTTGGTGTTGCTGTGCTCGACGCGGTCGCCCGGCGCGCGCAGCGGCCGGTGCCAGAGCCGCACCCGGTCGCCGGGGGACGGCTCGACCGCAGGCGGGGTCCGGGTCACGGTCCCCGAGCGCTCGGCCACCAGGCTCAGTGCGGTCCCGTGCCCGGCGGCCGGGCCGCCGGCGTCCGCCGGCAGGCCCAGCCCGAGGTGCACGGCGAGGATCTGCTCGAAGAGCGGGACGCCCAGCAGGTCCGCGAGGAGGAAGTCGCAGTGGTCGCCGATCACCCGGTAGTTGACCTCGATGATCCGGGGCCCGTCCGCCGTCATCACGTACTCGGTGTGGCATGCTCCGAACCCGGCGCCCAGGGCTTCCAGAGCCCGCAGCACGTGGTCCGCGGCGGGCGGCGGCGCCCAGTCCAGGCGCTCCTCGACGAAGTACGGCAGCGGCCCGAGCGTGGTCCGGAACCCGCCGAGCACCCGGACGGCCCGGCCGTCGCCCAGCGTCTCCAGCGTGTGCAGCGGGCCGTCGAGGTACTCCTCGGCGACCAGGGTCTCGCCCGGCCGCCGCGCCCGGATCGCCCGGACGGCCTCGGCCAGTTCGCGGGCGTCCCGGACCAGCACCACGTCCTCGCTGGCGACGCCCTGGCTCGGCTTGACCACCGCGGGCAGCGGCGCGTCGCCCGCGCCGGGCACGGCCTGCCCCGGCGCCAGCCGGAGCGAGCGGACGGTCTCGACCCCGGCCTCCGCCAGGCGCCTGCGGGTGAGCGCCTTGTTCTTGGCCGCCACGCACGCCCGCCAGTCCTTGCCGGGCAGGCCGAAGTAGGCGGCGGCCAGCGCGGTCTCGGCCTGGATGTGGTCGGAGTTGGAGAAGACCGCGGCGGGCGGGTGGTGGTGCGCGATGACGTCGATCACCGCCCGCGCGTCGCGTACGTCGCAGGCGATCGTCTCGGCCCCGGACGCCGCGTACTGCTCCGGGCGGTCGGTCAGGACGGTGACGTCGCAGCCCAGCGCGCGGGCGGCGGGCAGGAACCCGTCGGAGACGGAGTCGGTCGGTTTGAGCGCGGTGAGGTACAGCCGCAATGCGGACCCCCGATATCAGGTAAGGCTAACCTAACCAGCAGCATCCTAGCCTCATGGAGATCATCATGTGGCTGGAGTGGACAATCGTCGCCCATGTCCCCTTCGTTGGAAGATGAGAGCCTTCTCATCGTCGTCTCACCCTGCTCCCCGCGGACGGCGCCACGGTGGACATCATGAGCCGCGCTTCCCTCGCCGTCATCCTGGCCCGGGCGCTCGCCGCCGTGGCCGCGCGGGGTGGGGGGAAACGGCCTGCCCGCCCGTCGTTAGGATGTGTGCGGTTCGGGGAGGGCGGGACGGCGTGGACATCAGGACAGACGAAGGACTGCTGGGGCCGCTGCTGCTCGCGCGCGGCGCCATCGACCGGTCGGCCGCGCGCCGCGGCGACACCGAGTGGATCGAGGCCGCGTGGGCCGACCCCGCGACCAGGGCCCTGGTCGTCGACGCGGGGCAGACCCGGATCCGGCGGAGGGGCGAGGGGGCCGAGCTGGCCCTGATCTCCGCGCGGGAGGCGCCGGAGGGCGAGCGCTACCTGCTCGGCGTGGGCCCCGACGGCACCGCGTACTTCGCGGTGGCGGCCCCGCTGGCGGACGCCGCCCGCGACGATCCCTCACGTCGGCTCGTCGCCCCGCTCGACCCGGCCTCCTGGCCGGAGGGTGAGACCGTCACCGCCGGACTACGCCAGGCCGGCGCGCTCCTGGGGGACCTGGACGCCGGGCTGCTGGTCTACGCGGTCGCCCTGGACGCCTGGCACTCCACCCACGAGTTCTGCCCGCGCTGCGGGAGCCGTACGGAGGTGCGGACCGGCGGGCACGTGCGCCTCTGCCCGCAGGACGGCAGCCAGCACTTCCCCCGGGTGGACCCCGCGGTGATCATGCTGGTCCACGACGACGAGGGCCGGATCCTGCTGGCCAGAGGCCCGCAGTGGCCCGAGGGGCGCCTCTCGGTGCTCGCCGGGTTCGTGGAGCCCGGCGAGTCACTGGAGCACGCGGTGATCAGGGAGGTGGCCGAGGAGGTCGGCGTCCAGGTCATCGCCCCCCGCTACCTCGGCAGTCAGCCCTGGCCGTTCCCGCGGAGCCTGATGCTCGGCTTCTTCGCCCGGGCCGTCTCCACCGAGCTCGCCCCCGACCGCGAGGAGATCGCCGAGGCGCGCTGGTTCAGCCGTTCCGAGCTGCTGGCCGCGCTGGAGCGCGGCGAGGTGCGTCTGCCGCCGGCGGTGTCGATCGCGCGCCGGCTGATCGAGGCCTGGTACGGCGAGGAGCTCCACGGAGACTGGTGAGCCCGGAGCGGGAGGCTCCGCGGACCGGGCGGGAGACTCCGCGGGCGGACCGGTCGGCGTGGCGGCCCCTGAACCCCGCTGACCTGCACGCTCATGCTCCGCGACCGCGGAGCGTGACACCTGACTGCACGCCTCACTCATCGTTTACTTCTGGCGATCGAATCGTTACTCTACGTGTTTTGCCGGTGGCGTGCGGGTATTGAGTGCTTGCGTTCGGGCCCGTCCCGCCGACGGCGGCCGGTGCCTGATGCGCCCTTGTTCCCGGATCGAGGGATCGAGTCGAGGAAGGAGATGAGACTTATGAACAAGGCACTGTCCCGCACCGTCCTGTCGGGGATCACCGGCATCACGGTCGTGCTCTCGGCTCCGTTCGCGGCGATGGCCTGCGAGGAGCACAGCGGCGAGCACGGCGGTGGCCGGAGTGGCGACGCGCAGACCCGTAACGGTGACGCGCAGACCCGTAACGGCGATGCGCAGACCCGTAACGGTGACGCGCAGACCCGTAACGGCGATGCCGAGGAGGAACCGGACAGCTACGCCAACGGCGTCAGCCAGAGTGATTCGTCCCTGAAGGCCGGTCCGAAGGGCGCGTCCAATGGAGTCGACTGAGCCGTCGTGCCGCCGGCCGGAGCCTGACGGCTGAAGACCATCCGCCTGCGCGCCGGCGGGACCCCGTCCGCATCCCGGACGGATCTCCACCGTGACCGGTGGCGCGTGAGCGGAGACCGTGCCGTGCCCCCGCACCGGCGGGAGGAAACGGCCTCTCGTCATCCCTGCAAGCCCTCGTGAAGGGAAAACAAATGATCAACAAGACAGTGCGCCGCCTCATCGCCGTCGGGGCCGTGGCCCCGGCGATCGCCCTCGGCGCCGCCGGTGCCGCCGGGGCCACCGCGGTCCCGGCGGCACCACCGGTCCCTGCGGCTCCTGCGGCCTCCGCGGCGGACGGTGGGGACGGAGCGCTCTGGGAGCGGACCCAGGCACAGGCGAACGCCCTCGGCGCGACCCTGAAGGTCGTGCGGGCCTACACCGACGGTTCGGGCAAGGTCCTCTTCGAAGAGCTGATCTTCACGGCCGACCGCAACGGTGCCACGATCCACCGCACCACCAGCGGCGCGGGCCTGTAGCGGCCCGGCCCGGGGAACACCCGGAAGGTCACCGTGCTCCACGGGCGGGCCGGCGCGTCACGTGATCGGCGGGAAACGGCTCAGGCGGCGCTCTCGAGCAGCCGCTTCACCTCGGTGACCGGGGGGTTCGTCAGGGCCACCCGGCCGGCGGGGGACTCCACGACGACCGTGGGCACGGTCTGGTTGCCGTTGTTGACGCTCATGACGAACTCCGCGGCCGCGGGGTCCTGCTCGATGTCGATCTCCTGGTAGGCGATGCCCTCGCGGGTCAGCTGAGCCTTCAGCCGCTTGCAGGGACCGCACCAGCTGGTGGTGTAAACGGTGAGCGCCATGTCGTTGAAAATCCCCTCAGGTGATGTTCGCGCTCATTGGCAACACCGGCGGTGTCCGCAGTCTTCCCGGTGATCTAGAGGAGCCTGCCCGCGATCCACTCCTGGACCTTCTCCGCCACGCCGGGCATCCGGTAGAGCGGCGAGCTGTGGTTGACACCCGGCTCGGTCAGCACCGTCACCTTCACCCCGACCTGGCGGAGACGGTCCCGGAGCTGGACGCTGTGGCTCGGCGGCACGAACTCGTTCGCCGAGTGCACGCTCAGCACGGGCGCGTCGCCGCGGCTCGCGTGCTCCGGCACCTCCATGCTCTGCCAGATCCTGGCGCACCTGCCCGCGGGCTCGCAGCCGCCGGCGAGCCGGATGGCCGCCGCGCGGAGCTTGCGCTTGTTCGCGTCCAGGGTCTTGTCCCCGTCGATGTAGGCGGTGAGCGGGGAGACCACCGGCGAGATGCCGACGACGCCCTTCAGGCCGGGCAGGCCGTTCTTGTAGGTGCCGACCGCGGTGGCGAGGTGGCCGCCCGCGGAGAAGCCCACGACCACGTAGTTGTTCGGGTCGAAGGACCACAGGGCGGAGTGCCGCCGCGCGGTGGCGATGGCGTCTAGGACGTCGATGCGCTGGGCAGGCCAGGCCGCGTCACCCGAGAGCCGGTAGTTGATGTTGAAGACCGTGTATCCGAGCTCGGCGTAGCTCCGGCTCACCTCGGTCATGTACTTCTTGTCCCCGGACGACCACCAGCCGCCGTGGATCAGGAAGACCCCCGGTCGCCTCAGGTCGTCGGCCTGGTGCCAGACGTCCATGCGCTGACGGGAGTGCCTGCCGTACGCGACGGTGTCGACGATGGTGCCCATGACGAGGTCGTCGGGGCTCTCCGTCGGCGAGGGCGAGGGTGAGGGCGGCGGGGTGGAGGGCGTCGGGTCGGCCTTCGGGGTGGAGCCGCCGCCCGGAGAGGCGGGCAGGGCGGCTCTTGCGGCGCCGGCCGCCGAGGCGCCGGGCGCGTCGGGAGACGCGTGCGCAGCGGAGGGGGCGAGCACCAACGTCGCCAGGGCGAGTGCACTCACGGCTGCCGCAGATCGCACGGACCTCTTTCCTTTCCCCCGGGGTTTACTTGAGTATCCCATTGTGGCGGAAGAAGGTCCGTTTGCGCATCTCAGCTGGAGCACGGACCGGTCCGCGGCGTGGTGCCAGAATGGGCGGGGCCGGGTGCCGCCTGCGAGGACGGGACCGGCAGACCTGCCGACCGCCGTGTTAAGGAGTCCCCATGGAGCCCGCTGACGTGCTGGCGGGACTGGATCCCGAGCAGCGTGAGGTCGCCGAGGCCGTACGGGGCCCGGTCTGCGTCCTGGCCGGAGCGGGCACCGGCAAGACGAGGGCGATCACCCATCGCATCGCGTACGCCGTGCACAGCGGGGTGGTCGACGCCCGGGGCGTGCTGGCTGTGACGTTCACCACCCGGGCCGCCGGAGAGCTGCGGCAGCGGCTGCGCGCGCTCGGCGCGCCGGGGGTGCAGGCGCGGACCTTCCACGCCGCCGCGCTCCGCCAGCTGACCTACTTCTGGCCGCGGGTCATCGGCGGTGAGCCGCCCGCGGTGATCGAGTCGAAGGTGCCGCTGCTGCGCACCGTGTGCCGCTCCGTCGGGCGGGAGGCCGCGCAGGCGGAGCCGCGCGACCTCGCCTCCGAGATCGAGTGGGCCAAGGCGGGCCAGATCTACCCCGAGGAGTACGCCGAGACGGTGAAGAAGACCGGCCGCACGCCGCCGATCCCGGCCGAGGAGATGGCCCGCGTCTACGACGCCTACGAGGCCCTCCGCCGCGAGCGGCACGTGGTGGACTTCGAGACCATCCTGGAGCTGACCGCCGCGCTGATGGCCGAGCACGGCGAGGTGGCCGCGGAGATCCGCGGGCAGTACCGCTACTTCGTCGTCGACGAGTACCAGGACGTCAACCCGCTGCAGAAGCTGCTGCTCGACGCCTGGCTGGGCGAGCGCGACGACGTGTGCGTGGTCGGTGACCCCAACCAGACGATCTACTCCTTCACCGGCGCGACCTCCCGGTACCTGACCGGCTTCCCGGTCGAGCACCCCGGCGCCACCGTGATCAGGCTGGTCCGCGACTACCGCTCCACGCCCCAGGTCGTCTCCCTCGCCAACCGGGTCCTGGAGGTGGCGCGCGCCCCGCACCGGCTCTCCCTCGTCGCGCAGCGTCCCGACGGCCCCGAGCCCGCCTTCACCGAGTACGCCGACGAGCCCGCCGAGGCCGCGGGCATCGCCCGCGCGGTGCGCGCCCTCGCGGAGACGGGCGTCCCGCTCCGCGAGACGGCCGTGCTCTTCCGGATCAACGCCCAGTCGCAGGTCTACGAGCAGGCCCTCGCCGAGGCGGGGATCCCCTACCTGGTGCGCGGCGCCGACCGGTTCTTCGAACGCCCCGAGGTCCGCAAGGCGGTCGTGCTGCTGCGCGGCGCGGCCCGCTCCGCCGGAGCCGGCGACGACCTGGCCCCGGCCGTGCACCACATCCTGTCCGGGGTCGGCCTGACCCCGGAGCCCCCGGCCGGCGGCAGGGCCAGGGAGGAGTGGGAGTCCCTGAAGGCCCTGGCCGAGCTGGCGGAGGATCTGGCGGCCCAGGGCGCGGACCTGCCGGGCTTCGTCGCGGAGCTGGAGCGGCGGGCCGCCGAGCAGCACGCGCCGGAGGTCGAGGGTGTGACACTGGCCTCCCTGCACTCGGCCAAGGGCCTGGAGTGGGACGCGGTCTTCCTGGCCGGGCTCACCGACGGCACGCTGCCGATCGTCCACGCCAGGACGCCCGAGCAGGTCGAGGAGGAGCGGCGGCTGTTCTACGTCGGCATCACGCGGGCCCGGGTCCACCTGGGGCTCTCGTGGGCGCTGGCCCGCTCCCCGGGGGCCCGGTCCCGGCGGCCCTCCCGCTTCCTCGACGGCCTGACCGGCCGTGCGCCGGCGGCCCAGCGGAGCCGTACGGCGGGCACGGCGGGGGCCTCCCCGCGGCAGCGCACGGTGGCGGCCCCGGTGAGCTGCCGGGTCTGCGGCAAGACGCTGACCGCCGCCGCCGAGCAGAAGCTGGGCCGGTGCGCGGCCTGCCCCGTCGACTACGACACGGGCCTGCTGGAGAGCCTGCGGGCCTGGCGCACGGCCGCCGCCAAGGAGGCCAAGGTGCCTCCCTATGTGGTCTTCACCGACGTCACCCTGCAGGCCATCGCGGAGCGCACCCCCCTCTCCGAACAGGACCTGCTGGCGATAACAGGCATAGGACGCGTCAAACTGGAGCGATACGGCGAGGCGGTGCTCGCGCTCTGCCGTGCGGCCGCACAGAAGACGGAGGACGCGTGAACGAGGCGCTCAAGGAGCTGCTGGACCTGCTCGACCTGGAGCAGATCGAGCTGGACATCTACCGGGGACGCAGCCCGAAGGAGCGTATCCAGCGCGTCTTCGGCGGGCAGGTGGCCGCCCAGGCGCTGGTCGCGGCGGGCCGCACGGTGCCCGGGGACCGGAACGTCCACTCGCTGCACGCCTACTTCATCCGGCCGGGCGACCCGGCGATCCCGATCGTCTACAACGTCGAGCGGGTCCGCGACGGCCGGTCCTTCACCACGCGCCGGGTCGTGGCCGTCCAGCACGGCAAGGCCATTTTCACCATGTCCGCCTCCTTCCACATCGCGGAGAAGGGCGTCGAGCACCAGGCCGCGCTGATGCCGCGGACGCCGGCGCCGGAGGAGCTGCCCACCTTCCAGGAGCGGATGCGCGAGGTGCTGGGGGACGCCCCGGAGTGGAAGGAGTGGCTGAGCCGGCCGCGCCCGGTGGACGCCCGCTACGTGACCCCGCTCACCTGGGAGGCCCACCGCGACCCCGAGCTGCGCGGAGCGGAGACGAACGTGTGGTTCCGCTACGACGCGGACCTGCCCGACGACCCGCTGCTCCACGTGGTCCTGGCCGCCTACGCCTCCGACTTCACCCTCGTCGACACGGTGCTGCTGACCCACGGCCTGGCCTGGGGCGCCTCCAACGTCTCCGGCGCCTCACTGGACCACGCGATGTGGTTCCACCGGCCCTTCCGCGTCGACGACTGGATGCTGTACGCCCAGGAGTCGCCCTGGTCGGGGGCGGCGCGGGGACTGGCCCGGGGACAGATGTTCACCCACTCCGGCGAACTGGCGGTGTCCGTGGTGCAGGAGGCGATGATCCGCGTCCTGGAGCCGTAAAACTGCAGGTAGAAAATATGTTGCCCCCTCCCGGCCACCGGGTTTAGGGTCTTGGTCAAGCGAGTCGGACATTCTGTCCGGCGATCCACGAATGGAGGTGAGTCCGCTGTGAAGATCAACATGATGTCGGCCCAGACGAGGCTCACTTCCGCATGCACCGGCACCACCAGGTGCACCGGCGCTTCTGAGCGCACTGGCACCACCCTGCCCGCTTTCAGCGGTCAGGCCGTCGTCATGGGCGACCGTCCGGTCGTCCTCACGGGCGACACGGCTGCCCGTCCGCGTCAGGAGCGGCAGGAGAAGTCCGTCCTCTTCCAGGTCCAGGCCGGCCGTGAGGCCGCCCTGCTCGCCGTTCCGGCGGGGGCACCGGCCGCCCCGGTGGCGGAAGCCGACGACTACGCGCGCCAGACCGAGCAGACCAAGCACATCGGAAACGGTGGGCTGCGTGGTCCGCAACCCTGGAGGCACCACCCTCAGGTCACCTGACCTGATCGAGGGAGAGCCTTCAGGCCGCGGATCCGCAGACAGGATCCGCGGCCTTCTTGTTTGTCCGCCATCCTGACCCCCACCCCACGAGGTAAGCGCAGTTCAACACCACAAACAGAGAGGTGACACAGATGGGGGCCAAGACGATCATGGACCTGATCGACGAAGCCGAGATCCCCTGTCGTACCGACCCCGACCTCTGGTTCGCCGAGTCCCCGGAGGACGTGGAGTTCGCCAAGGCGCTCTGCGGGGGCTGCCCGATCCAGCAGGCCTGCCTGGCCCGCGCGCTCGAGCGCGAGGAGCCGTGGGGCGTCTGGGGCGGAGAGCTCATCATGCGGGGGACCGTCGTCCCGCGGAAGCGTCCGCGCGGCCGTCCCCGCAAGACCCCGGTCGCAGCCTGACCGGTCGCAGCCCAAAACGATGATCAACCGAACGTTCTGAGACTTCCCAGAGAGGACCACTTCCGATGACCTACTTCGCCAGCCGAGGCCTGGACGTGCCATCCCTGCATGAGGAACTGGTGCGGGACCGAATACGCGACCTCTACCGTGAGGCGGAGGAGCAGCGCCGCGCGGCCGGCGTCCAGCGTCTCCGGCGCGCCCGGCGCGACGCTGAACGTGCCTCCGCCCGCCTCCGCCGGGCGCTCCTGAGCCTGGTCTGATCCATCCCGGCCGATCGGTTTCCGGCCGGTCCGTCCTGGCTGATCCGCCCGTCCCTTCCGCTCTCTCCTCCCGGAGGCGGGCCACGTCCCCCGGCCCGGTGACCATGAGGGTCGCCGGGCCGGGGTCGACAG